>JBALXM010000071.1:2466-16336 GCA_036960695.1 Sneathiella sp. | reverse complement strand
ATCTTGCGATTGTCACCGATCAGCCAAAATCAGACGGAAAGGTGCTGATTTATGAAGACGAACTCGTCTGGGTCGGAAGCCCGCGTATGCATGTGGGCACAGAGGAGCCATTGCCCTTGGCGTTCATGCCAGTAGGGTGCGAATTTCGCAGCCGGGCGCTCTCTGCGCTCGATAAAATAGGACGAACATGGCGGATGACTGTGAACAGCCTCAGCCCCACAGGAGTTCGCGCGGCTATCCGTGCCGATCTTGCGATCTCTGTCATGCCAGCCGCATCGGTGGAGAGAGATTATCAGGTCCTTGGCGTAAGTGAAGGTTTGCCCGCATTAGAAGGGATACGCATTGTAAGCTATAGACATCCTGAAGCTGCAAACACCCTATCGAATGATTTCATTTCTCTGGCAAGGAAGGCTTTCTAATTTTCTACGATAAGCCGGTAGGATTGGGCTCCTAGCAGTCATCCATAAAGACGAAGCCAAAAAGCGCCATTTGTTATGGTTGCGGCTCTCTTTGTAACAGGAGGGGCTCAGCCCCTCCTCTAATTTTCTAAGGCCTAACACCAAAACTTGGCCGGCCCGTTTTGCGTAATGGCTCTGCAAGTTCTGCAAACTCCACGAGGAGTTTGCGAGTGTCTCTAGGATCAATAATTTCTTCCACCATGAATTTCTCTGCTGTGCGGAAGGGGGAGCTATATTGGGAGAGGCGGTCCTCAATTTCTTGAAGTTTGGCTTGTGGATCGTCGGCAGCTTCTATCTCCGCTTTGTAAGCCGCCTCCAAGCCTCCTGCGATGGGTAGTGACCCCCAATCACCCGATGGCCAAGCATAGCGTAGGTTAAAGCGGGCACTGTTCATGTGGGCGGCCCCCGCCACACCATATGTTTTTCTCAAAATGATAGTGCACCATGGGATTGTTGCTTGAAAAATAGCGGTCATCGCGCGGACGCCATGGCGGATGGTGGCTTGCTCTTCTGCTTGCCGTCCCACAAGAAAGCCCGGAATATCCACAAGATGGACAACAGGCAGATGGAACGTCTGTGCAAGATCAACAAAACGGAGGACTTTATCCGCGGCATCGGACGTCCATGCGCCTGCGTAATGGTACGGATCGCTCGCGAGCACTGCGACGGGTAAGCCATTCAAGCGGGCGAAGCCTGTAATGACAGAGCGACCCCATTTTTTACCCATTTCAAAAAAACTGCCTTCATCGACAACAGATTTGACAATTTTCCGCATTTTATAGACTTGCCGTTTGTTGCGCGGGATCGCTTCAATAAGCCACTCGTCACGCCTTGCCGGATCATCGTCAGTTTTCGTGCGTTCAGGGAGTTGATGGACGGAGGGGGGGAGGTAGGACAGAAACCTTCGTGCCTGCTCGAAAGCCTCTTCTTCAGAATTTACTTCATCATCGACAGCCCCATTTTGGGTGTGAATGTCTGACCCACCAAGTTCATTCTTCGTCAATTTCTCACCGATGCGGGCCACAACGGGCGGGCCTGCAACAAACATTTGCGATGTCTCTTTTACCATTACGGAATAGTGGGAGGCCGCGACCCGGGCAGCCCCTAGGCCTGCCGTTGATCCAAGGGCAAGACCCACGACCGGAATTGTCGATAGATTGTCCACCACCACGTCCCAGCCCCGAACTGCAGGGATATATGTTCTCCCTTCGGTCTCGATTGTTTTGACTGATCCGCCGCCGCCTGTGCCGTCCACCAGTCGAATTAAAGGGAGTTGTAATTGGTTTGCCATCATTTCAACGTGGATCAGTTTTTCACGAATTCCGGCATCATTTGCGCCGCCGCGCACAGTGAAATCATCTCCGGCAACGACGACGGTTCTGCCGTCAATCTTCCCGCGTCCTGTTATCAGGTTCGCAGGCTGCATATCCGTAAGGTTTCCCTGCTCGTCATAGTCTACTTTACCTGTAATGGAGCCAACCTCGTGAAAGGAACCTTCATCTAGAATGGCATCAATTCTGTCGCGTACAGGTAGTTTTCCGGCTTTGATGTGCCGAGCCAGTTTTTCTTCGCCGCCCATTTTCTTCGCAAGATCTTGGCGATAACGAAGTTCTTCTAATTCTTTCTCCCAGCTCATTTTATGTTCTCCCTCATATTATTTTTGTTGTTGGGAAAAACATTAAGTTAGAGCAAGCTTAAAAGCGAGAAAATAGCATTAGAGGCGTTTCTAGCTCTATAGGGCGCTCGAAATTGCTGATTGAGTATTTCTTGGGCGATGTATTTAGTTACTTGGGAAAAAGGGCCGGATGATTGGACCATCCGGCCCACATACTAACCACTCTCATACTGATTACGCTACAGTACATCTACGCATTGGTACCATATCCATAAATAGTTAAGTTTTAATTAGAATATTCTTATTTACATTGTTCTTGGCATTTGTGTCCCCAAATAGATAAGCTCTCTTTACAAGATGCGTTGATTTTACCCTCGTTACAGTATGGTTGGTGATAATGACTGAAGAAAAGCTTCTCCAAATTGTGACTGAGTTATGGGTGACTGGTAATACAGCTGTGCTGCAAGTAGAATTTCTTGTGCAAATTGTGGCTGTGATTTTTGGGTATGGGTTAGCGCGCATTATTCGCCCAAAAATAGATACTATTCTTCCGATCATTCTCGCCAAAATTTCAGTGGGTGTTTTCCGGCGGTTCTTGTCCGCACTCTTCTCCGTTAGCCTGCCTATCGCCTGGCTGGTTATACAGTTTATCGTTTTAGCGATTATACGGGGTGCGGGCCATCCATCCTATATTTTAAGCATTACCTGCTCTCTTCTTACCGCTTGGGTCAGCATACATATTTTTACCCGTCTGATGCAAAATACCGCATGGGCGCGTTTAGTTGCCTTGTGCGTCTGGATCATTACCGCCCTTAATATATTAGGTTTTTTAGGGCCGACTTTAGCCTTTTTGGACAGCCTGGCTTTTAATTTTGGAGACACTGAAATCTCCATGTTGAAAGTGGTGAAAGGGATTGTTGCCAGTATTATTGTTTTCTGGATTTCCTTGGGGCTGTCAAAATTTGCAGAAGCGCAAGTTCACAAAACCGACGCACTGACCCCTTCCGTTCAGGTATTGCTTGCCAAGCTCATCCGGGTAGGACTAATTGCAGCGGCCATTATGATTGTCCTCTCAAATTCTGGTATTAACTTAACGGCCTTTGCTGTCTTTGGTGGTGCGCTAGGCGTGGGCATTGGTTTTGGCTTACAAAAAGTCGTGTCCAATTTGATTAGCGGCATCATCTTATTGCTGGATAAAAGTATTAAACCCGGGGATGTGATCGAGGTTGGGCAGACTTACGGCCGGGTTCATGCAATGGGCGCTCGATACGCATCGGTTATAACGCGAGATTCAATGGAATTCCTCATTCCCAATGAAGACCTCATCACGCAACAAGTGGTCAATTGGTCCTATAGTTCAAAAAATATCCGTCTAAAAACACCAATTAGTGTGGCTTACGGATCGGACATCCCTGTGGTTATTGGTCTTATCGAGCAAGCGACGGAAAAAGTATCTCGTATTCTTCACGATCCGGCTCCTAGATGCTTGATGGTAGGATTTGGGGAGAGTGCTATTGACCTTGAACTTCGGTTTTGGATTGCTGATCCGGAAAAGGGCTGTGGGTCCGTTATCAGTGATGTTTTGCTGGCGGTGTGGCAAAGTTTTCGAGATCACAATATCGATATTCCCTTCCCACAACATGACGTAAGGGTAGAAATGGTCAAGGGGCCGCCTGAGTTGAAACCTGACTAATTCCTTCACTTATCAAAAACGGTACATAAAATTAGCTGTTGAGTTTCTCGTTTACCTCAGATGAATAATGTTATAGTATAACATAATAATTTATTTGAAATGAGGTCAAGTATGCACGCTTGCCATGAACATGCGCTCTGCGTGGAAGAGGCTTTGACCGCCGCAGATCGAATTTGCGACGAGCGTGAGCTGCGCTTCACGGATTTACGCCGCCGCGTATTATCTCTTATCTGGGAAAATCACGGCTCTTCCAAAGCTTATGATATTATGGAAAAACTGGGCGATGACTTTAGCGCGAAGCCGCCCACGGTTTACCGTACGCTGGATTTCTTGCAGGATAATGGCCTGGTTCATAAGATCAATAGTCTCAATGCCTATGTCGGATGCAGCCATCCCTTAAAACATCAAGATTGTTTTTTCCTGATTTGCTCTTGCTGCAATGAAGTCCAGGAATGTTGCGCAAGTCATATTGCAGACACTCTGCGGGATATGGCAAACAAAAACAAATTCTCACCCAGACATATGACCCTTGAAATCGAAGGCGAATGTCAGGATTGCTTGAAGAAAAATTAGCCCCATGATGCCTCTTATTTCTGCGAAACATGTGAGTGTCTATCGCGATTCTCAGCCTGTTTTGAAAGATGTCTCCCTTGATATCGGGGAGCGTGACTTCACCACTATTATCGGTCCGAACGGGGCTGGAAAATCTATGTTGCTTAAGTGTCTTATGGGATTTTATGCACCGGACGCTGGGCATGTTACCCCGCGAGAAGGCCTTAAAATTGGGTATGTCCCGCAACGGCTTACAGCGGACCCAACAATCCCGATTACGACAAAACGGTTTATCACTTTACGGAAAAAAGTGACGAAGAAAGAACTAATTTCCGTTGTGGAAGAGACCGGGATCGCGGAGTCCCTGGAGAAACCTTTGTCGGTTTTATCGGGCGGTGAATTACAGCGGGTTCTTTTAGCGCGTGCCCTTCTTGATAGTCCCGAGCTTCTTGTTTTAGACGAGCCTGCGCAGAATCTCGATATTACCGGACAGCTGGGTTTCTATAAACTTTTGGATCGTGTTTATCATGAGCGCAATATTAGCGTGCTGATGGTCTCTCATGATTTGCATCTGGTTATGTCGTCTACAAAAAATGTTTTATGCCTGTTTAAGGAAGTGTGTTGTATGGGGGAGCCGCGGGTCGTTGCTCGGGACCCCGAATTTGTCTCCTTATTTGGAAATGATATGGCGCAATTAATGGCTAGTTATCAGCATCATGATCATAACCACAATCACGGGCATGACCATACTCACGGGCACGATCATACACATCACCAGCATGGTCATACCGCTTCTCATACGTCCGTTGTAACACCGACGGTTGGACATAAAGATCATGCTTGAACCTTTTGTTTTAAGAGCCCTTGCTGCGGGCATTGGAATAGCGTTGATCGCGGGGCCTCTTGGGTGCTTCGTTGTTTGGCGTCGCATGGCCTATTTTGGAGATTCACTTGCCCATAGTGCGCTTCTGGGCATCGCCCTTGGGCTTCTAACTGGGATCAGTAGCAATTTGGGGACGGTTCTTGTTTGCAGCGCGTTTGCCCTTATTTTGCTGTGGCTTCAACATACAAGAATTTTGGCAACGGATACTTTGTTGGGGATTTTAGCCCATGCGGCTTTATCGCTGGGTATGGTCGCCATCAGTTTCGCTGAAAATCAACGGTTTGATCTCCATTCCTATTTATTTGGGGATATCCTTACCGTTCGTGTCGAAGATTTATACTGGATATTCGGGGGCGGCATTCTGGCGCTGGTTTTGTTGTTTAAAAACTGGTTCTCGTTGCTTCTGATGACCATTCATGAAGATTTGGCAAAGGCCGAAGGGGTTCGAACATTCTGGGTCAATTTGTTGTTGATGCTGCTTATGACCATCGTTGTGGCTGTGTCTATTCGCATTGTTGGAATTTTGCTCATCACGTCTTTGCTCGCGATCCCTGCAGCGACAGCCCGTCAATGGGTTCGAAGTCCTGAGGCTATGGCAGTGCTTGCGGCAATCTTTGGTCTGATTGCCGTGATTGGGGGGATTTTCGGATCGGCCTATTTTGATACGCCAACAGGCCCATCTATTGTCACGGCCGCAACTGCCATGTTTGCCTTCCTATTTCCCATTGCCGCATTAGTTAAGCGAAAGCGTGTCTTTCCGTAATCTTTTTTGCGCCTCCGCTTTTCTGAAATGTGCAGTTTGAAGTTTCTGGCTTTCTCGGTATGGTATGAGGAAATTTAAGACATTAACGGGTGAAATGTGGCTAAAACCGATCTAACAAAACAAAAATTCCAAGGGAAATATTTACTGCCTAAAGGGCAGGATGTTGTCACTCCGGAAAAGAATATTGCCCTGACTCATTTCCCCGATATGGATGAATTTAATGGGGCATTAGAAACTTACCTTGTAAAGCGTGCACAGGAGAAACTTGCTGTCGAAGAAAAGCAGTCAGCCTCAAAAAGCACTAAAATCCATCATGTGGATGCTTGGGAGGTGCCGGGCGCGCGTTTTATCCATGAAAGGGCGTTGACTTTCTTTCGAACCATTACCGGACTGCCAACGGCGGTCTCTGATTTAAGTTGGGCAAATGTGTATCAAAAAGGGGATTATATTTTGCCCCATGCGCACTCCCGATCTGTTGGGTCAATTGTATATGTGGTCTCTATGGGCGATGACGATGATATAGATCCTATGGCCGGAAAATTTGCTATTGCCGACCCTCGATTGGCTGTTTGCCGTATGGCTGGCGGTAACTATATGAGTAATACATATATGCCAGAGTTTAAGGCTGGATCGATGATCATATTTCCATCCGATGTTGTTCACTTAGTGACGCCCTACCAAGGGGATCGCCCTCGCATTACCTTAGCATGGAACATCAATGCAAAGAGTTTGCCGCCAAGAAAGGCCGAGGAAGGGTATGGTATCCCGCCTCATCCGGGACAGGCGAGGATAACGAAGCTCATTAAATAGGAGGTGGTGCTTTCCCTTAGGGCAGCGTTTACTTGTCATTTTTTAGTCACTAGAGTTAAAGTGAATAAAACAAATAAGCAGGGAAAAAGATGATCCAGCAAACGATTGATAAGTGGCATGAGCTCCTTAAAACCAAAAACGTCGCAGCCCTTGATGAAATTTTGCATGATGATGTTGTATTTCATTCCCCGGTGGTTCATTCACCGCAACACGGAAAGCAGATCACAACCTTATATCTTGGGGCTGCCTTTAATGTTTTGAACAATGGCGAATTTAGCTATTTGCGTGAAGTGGTCGGAGATCGTGACGCCATCTTGGAATTCCAGACAGTGATCGACGGTGTTACGCTCAATGGTGTTGATATGATCCATTGCGACGAAAATGGGTTAATTACGGACTTTAAGGTCATGGTACGGCCGTTGAAAGCGGTCAATTTGATCCATCAGAAAATGGGAGAAATGCTTCAACAGTTGAAAACTGGATCTTGAAGTCTTTCTAACTTAATTTTGAGGAGAACACCCGAAAGTGTCTATTGATCAAATCATTTTGTTTAGTCTTTTCGCGGGTGTTTTCGTATTCCTACTCTGGGGACGATGGCGATATGATCTCGTTGCCTTCGTTGCCTTGATCGCAGCGCTTGTATTGGGCGTTGTCCCGACAGAGAAAGCCTTCTCTGGGTTTGGGCATCCTGCGACAATTATTGTGGCCCTTGTTCTCATTGTCTCTCGCGGTTTGGTGAATTCGGGTGCCATTGATATCGTTACCCGAAAATTAACGGCGATGGAGTTAAAACTCCCCGGGCACATTATGGCCATGAGTGGTCTGGGCGCATTATTCTCGGCCTTTATGAATAATGTTGCAGCATTGGCGCTTCTGATGCCGGTGGACTTACAAGCTGCGAAAAAGGCGAGCCGTTCCCCCCGCATAACCTTAATGCCTTTGGCCTTTGCAACCATTCTGGGCGGCATGATTACCCTAATTGGAACGCCGCCAAATATCATTATCGCCTCCTATAGGGAACAGGCGCTGGGCGAGCCCTTTGGTATGTTTGATTTTGCGCCTGTGGGACTTGCCTGCGCGGTGGTGGGGATTGCTTTTGTAGCCCTTTTTGGCTGGCGGCTTATTCCGCGGATCGATGATGGCAAAAACCCTGCGGGCGAGTTGAGCAATATGGATGGATATGTTGCTGAACTCGTTGTGCCAGAAGGATCGCCCGCCATAAAGCGAATGGTCAGGGATCTGGATAGCGACGCAGACGATAATGATGTCTCTATCGTAGGGCTAGTGAGAAATAACAGGCGCCTTGCAGGATATGCCAGAAACGTGGAAATCCGAGCTGGCGATGTATTGGTGGTTGAAGCCGACCCACAAGCTATTGATCAATTTCGAGGCGCATTAAAGCTGGAATTCGATGGTGAAAAACGCCATGAGAAAATTGCGTCCGGCGGGATGTCTCTGGTGGAGGTTGTTGTTCCGCAAAATGCGCGGATTGAAGGCCGTTCTGCTCTGTCTTTGCGACTTCTTGCCCGTCACAGTGTGACGCTTCTTGGGGTTTCTCGTAACGGCGTGCGTTTTCGCGAACGGGTCCGGCGGCTTGATATAGAGGCGGGTGATATTTTGCTGCTTTTAGGGCCGACTGAGCATGTCAATGTTGCCGTGAGCTGGCTTGGTGTTCTGCCGCTTGCAGAGAGAGGCTTGAACGTAACACAATATAAACGCGCATGGCTTGCTGCGGGAATTTTTGCAGCAGCGATCGGCGTCGCAAGTTTCGGGGGCTTATATCTGGCAGTGGCGCTTGCCATTGTCGTCGCTGCCTACGTATTCCTGGATATTGTCCCCTTGGCAGAAGTATATCAGCAGGTTGAGTGGCCGGTGATAGTGCTTTTAGGATCGATGATCCCGCTGGGCAGTGCGCTTGAGCAATCAGGGGGAACGGCGCTCATTGCATCAGGGATAGTGGATTTGACCAGCGGGTTGCCGACGATGGTTGTGCTGACCGTTCTTATGGTCGTGATTATGTTTTTGTCCGATGTTTTAAATAATACGGCGACAGCCGTGGTTGGTGCGCCCATCGCTGTTGATATGGCAAACAGATTAAACGCAAACCCTGATCCGTTTTTAATGGCCGTTGCCGTGGCAGCTTCTTGCGCCTTTCTGACGCCTATTGGTCATAAAAATAATACTTTGATTATGGGGCCGGGCGGGTACCGGTTTGGCGATTACTGGCGAATGGGTTTGCCGCTTGAAATTCTTATTATCATAGTTTCAGTGCCTTCTATCCTCTTTTTCTGGCCGTTATAAGAAGAGCGGGTTAAGGATAATACTGATCTAGCAGGATTTTGGATGAGAGCGTGGCGTCCGAACCTGCTATGACATTAGACACAGAGCATGCAGAAAATTGAGCACGCTTTAGAATTATATTTAAGAGATGTATGTACGATGAAAATACCAGCCCTACCGTTCACAGTAACCGATTGGTCAAATGTGCCAGAAACCAACCATCCGGGTGAAACGGGTGATGCGTTGTGGCGGACAATTAACATTGGCGATATCCGTATTCGTCAAATTGAATATTCTGCTGGATATCTTGCTGATCATTGGTGTGACCGAGGCCATATTTTCTATGTTCTAGAAGGAGAATTGGTTTCTGAGTTGAAAGATGGCCCTAAAACCACGTTGACCGCAGGTATGAGTTATCAGGTCTCCGATTATGGAGATGCAGCGCATCGCTCGTCGACAGAAAACGGCGCTAAGATTTTCGTTGTTGATTAAGTTTTCTAAAGACTAGAGGCAGCTTTGCTCGTTCTGAGGTCTTAACGGTATATTTCATTGGGGAATATTAAAGGTAATTCGATCGGTTACAGACTCCATCACAATGAAGGTACTTGTATGTTGAACTTTCGGCAGCTGGGCGAGCGTTGTCCCCAGAAAATGCCGATACTCGGTTACATCTTTTGTTCTGACCTTTAAGAGATAGTCAAAATTTCCGGCAATCATGTGGCAGGACTGGATTTGCGGAACTTTCTTTATGGCTAAATTAAATTCCTGAAGGGCAATCGTTGTCGTGTCATTCAAGGAGACTTGGACAAAGGCTATATGTCCAGCGTCTAGTTTTTCCGGGTTAAGGTGAGCCCCATAGCCCGATATGATCCCTTGTTTTTCCAGCTTTCGAAGACGATCAATGCAGGGGGTTTTTGTAAGCCCCGTGCGGCTGGCAAGTTCTGTCATAGTGATGCGACCATGATGTTGAATTTCGTTTAGTATTTTTTTGTCAAATTTATCCATGTGACTGCCAAATAAAGTAATTTCAGACCAAAGTTATAAAAAATAACAAAATTAAAGTCAAAATATATAAAAAAGGAAGAATATTTAGTCTCAATTCCTTAAAAATATGCCCTACTTTATTTCCAATAGTTCTACGTAACAAGCCGGGTCGGCATAAAGAGGGTATTCGGGCATATGGACACTGTATCTGCGGCTGCATCAATTCGGAAAAAAATGCGTCATGCATACCTGTGTAATGAGAGCGAGGCCGTAAAATCTCTTATTGACTATACTCAGTTGGATAATCAATCCAAAGAGCAGTTGGTTGATGTCGCAGCTGAGTTTGTGCGTGTTCTGCGCCGAAGTAAAAATCCAGGTTTGATGGAAGTTTTCTTGAGTGAGTATGGATTGAGCACGGAAGAAGGTGTGGCGCTTATGTGCCTTGCTGAAGCTTTGTTACGTGTTCCTGATGACGACACGATTGATGCCCTTATACAAGATAAGATCTCGCCGGCGGATTGGGGGCGTCACTTGGGACATTCTACGTCGCCTTTGGTGAATGCGTCCACTTGGGCATTGATGTTGACCGGAAAAGTGATCTCACCAAAAGAGGCTGATAGTTGGGATGTCGTGCAGAATGTCAGGCATCTTATCCGGCGGGTGGGGGAGCCGGTTATACGGAATGCTGTTGCCCGTGCCATGAAAGTTCTGGGCCATCAGTTTGTTCTTGGTCGGGATATTAAAGAGGCTATGAAGCGCGGCCGCAATATGGAAGAAAAAGGGTATCAATATTCCTATGATATGCTGGGGGAAGCTGCCCATACTGCTGAAGATGCAAAAAAATACTTCCTGAGTTATTCGCGGGCCATTTCACAAATATCGGAACGGGCGTCGGGTGCCGATATACGCGACAACCCCGGTATTTCGGTCAAACTTTCAGCCCTACATCCGCGATACGAATTTACCCAAAAGAAGCGGGTGATGGATGAGCTAGTTCCCCGTGTCTCCAGCCTTGTTTTGCAGGCAAAAAATGCAAATATGGGTTTCACGATTGATGCGGAAGAAGCGGACAGGCTTGATCTTTCTCTCGATGTGATCGAAGCGGTTTTGTCCGTGCCTGATTTGGCGGGTTGGGACGGGTTTGGACTTGTTGTACAAGCCTATAGTCCAAGAGCAATTCATGTCTTGGACTGGTGTTATGATCTGGCGGTCAGGCTTGATCGGAAGATCATGATACGGCTCGTGAAAGGGGCCTATTGGGACACAGAGATTAAATTGGCCCAAGTGGACGGGTTGTCCGGCTATCCGGTTTTTACTCAGAAAGCGGCGACAGATATCAGCTATACGGCATGTGCAAAAAAATTATTGTCGATGACGAACCGTATCTATCCGCAATTTGCTACTCACAATGCGCATACTATGGCTACGGTACTTCATCTTGCCGGCGCAGAAACCAATTTTGAATTTCAACGTCTTCACGGTATGGGGGAGGCGTTGCATAATATAGTGAAAGAGCGTCATGACAGTCGGTGCAGAATATATGCACCCGTAGGCATTCACGAAGATCTGCTGGCCTATCTTGTCAGAAGGCTGCTCGAAAATGGGGCAAATAGCTCTTTTGTTAATCAAGTGTTGGACGAAAAGGTCCCGGCAAAACTGGTGGTTTCAGATCCTGAGGAGAGTTTAAACGCGAGGCGTGCAAGGGGTGCTAAGGGTATTCCGCTTCCGGAAAATATTTATCCGCTGGACAGGATAAATTCTCATGGGATCAATTTTGCAAATCCCGAAGAGTTAGAAAAATTCGAGACAAGGCGGCAGCCATACCAGAATAAAACATGGCGCGGTGCACCCGTCATTGGCGGAATTGTCCAAGTTGGCGCCGCTCAAGAGATTTATAATCCGTCAGATAAAACAGACTTGGTTGGACAAATTGTAGAAGCGACAGAGCCGCAGATAAACAGCGCTTTTCAAATTGCACAAAAAGCGCAACCCGATTGGGTGGCAACGTCTCCATCGGTACGCGCTGATATAATCAGAAAAGTAGCTGATCTGCTGGAAGAGAACCGGGATGAGCTGATGGCATTGCTCGCAAGAGAAGCTGGAAAAACACCTTTTGATGCATTGGGAGAAGTGCGGGAAGCGGTAGATTTTTGTCACTATTATGCGCAAGAGGCTCTTTCAGTTAATCCAGAGATTTCTGGCTCTGCGCGGGGTATATTTGTTTGCATCTCACCCTGGAATTTTCCCTTGGCTATTTTTACGGGACAAGTGGTTGCGGCCCTCGTTACAGGCAATGCCGTTCTGGCAAAACCGGCTGAACAGACATCCCTTGTCGCTGCCTTTGCCATTAACCTGATGCTAAAAGCTGGAGTTCCTGACGATGTTCTTCACTTCCTACCGGGAAGGGGGGCTGTCGTTGGGCAGGCACTGGTATCCAACGGGGCTGTTGCGGGTGTGTGTTTTACGGGCTCGACAGTGACAGCTCAAAGAATAAACCGGTCAATGGCCGAGAGTGGTTCGTCAACCGCCCCCTTAATTGCCGAAACCGGTGGTTTGAACGCTATGATTGTTGATTCTACCGCCCTCCCCGAACAGGCCGTAGGCGACATTATCGCTTCTGCTTTTCAAAGTGCCGGGCAGCGTTGCTCCGCCCTTAGGATGTTGTATGTGCAAGAAGATATCGCGGATAAAATTATCCCGATGCTGGAAGGCGCAATGGATGATTTGGCCATTGGGAACCCTTGGTGCTTCGAGACAGATCTAGGGCCCGTCATTGATACGGATGCGAAACAGAATATTGAAAAATATTGCCAAGCTTTAGAAAAAAGCGGTCACCTAATTAAAAAGTTATCGTTAAACGAGAGCCAAATAGAACGAGGCCATTTTATTGCACCCAGTGCGTTTAAAGTCTCCGGTATTGAAGAGATGGAAAAAGAGATATTTGGGCCAGTTTTGCACATAGCGACTTTTAAGTCTGGTGATCTGAAAAAAGTTGTCACGTCAATTAATGATGCGGGATATGGGCTTACGATGGGGCTGCATACGCGGGTTGATCGCCGGGTTCAAGAAGTGGCAGAAATGGCAAAAGTTGGAAACTTGTATGTAAACAGAAATCAAATCGGAGCTGTTGTTGGGGTGCAGCCCTTTGGCGGAGAAGGTTTGTCAGGCACGGGCCCCAAAGCAGGCGGTCCCCTTTACCTTCATAAATTTGTGGCAAAGAAACCAGACCATTTGTCAGAAAGCCTGAACCCGAACCGTGAAGAGACATCAAAAACACGAGCAATGAACGTGGTGCGCGCTGGACATGACGCGGAAGACAGGCTTTCGTGGCTTTTTGATAACTTATCTGCGCTGGAGGCTGCTTTTCCAGTGGAACCTGCGCGCATTAAAAAGCGCCTTGATGGGTATGTATCTGACGTAATTGAGCTTTGCGGCCCCACAGGGGAGAGTAATCAATTGCAGTTTCATAAGAAAGGGAACTTGTTCATAGCGGGGTGTCATTGGCTGGAAGATAGCATCCTTGCCCTTGCCACCGGGAATTCTATTACAATTTTTGACCAGAGCCCGGACGCCTTTGAATTCGTGGATTTTTGCCGCAAAACAGGCCTTCCTAAAAGCGCCGTCAATGTCTCCGGAATGGAGGGTTTTCAAACTGCGCTGAAAGACCTTCAAACGTTATCCGGGGTGTGCCTCTCGTTAATAGAAGGGACCGAGCTTAAAGCTATTCGCCGAGAATTGGCTGCAACCGATGGCGCAATAATTCCACTGTTGCTAAGCGGTAAAACTTGGCATGAATTCGTCTTGGAACGAACGTTAAGTGTGGATACAACCG
>JBALXM010000071.1:0-2366 GCA_036960695.1 Sneathiella sp. | reverse complement strand
GGTAAAACTTGGCATGAATTCGTCTTGGAACGAACGTTAAGTGTGGATACAACCGCGTCTGGAGGCAATGCGGCCCTCCTTGCTTCTGTCGAAAATTGAACCCTTAACATGAAGAAAAACACTATATTTACATGCACGCAGCTATTCTTATGATTAAGTAGGTTAGTAATTTACATGTTCTTTCGTACATTTAAAAATCTGCGAGAGATTGGGCAGAGTTCTTTGGAAAATGAATAGTCAGAAGATCGATCAGGCAAAAGTTAGTCAGATTCTTATGAATATTATTGGAAATGCCCTTAAATTTACGCATAAAGGGTTCATCATTTTGAATGTCTCCTATAGTGATCGACATAGAAAACCTACATTGCTTATTACAGTGGAAGATACGGGAGTTGGCATTGAAGAAACTGCTTTACCAAGACTATGAATGAAGAGGCGCGGAGCGAAGGTCTCCAAAAGGATGACGTGCAATTTAAGGAGGCACGCATTTTGGTTGCAGATGATGTTGCCATAAACCGAATGTTATTAAGCGCCATGCTTGTCCCACTTGCAAAGACAGTGACAGTGGTCGCTGATGGTAATGAGGTCTTGGAAGCGTTAGAAAGTGCTCCCTATGACATAATAATTATGGATGTTCAGATGCCAAATATGGGTGGTATCGAAGCGACCAAAATTATCAGGGAGCATTCAAGCTACAAAACACTGCCAATTGTCGGCCTAACAGGAGAAGAGGCAATTGAGCGGCACGAGCAGCTGTTCGCGGCTGGGATGGATGCTGTCCTAATTAAGCCAATCAGTTTTGATCCACTCATGAGCAAACTGAGAGAGTGCTACAGCGCCCAACGTTCGTGAAAGACCAACGATTGAGCGCTTTATAGCAATAGAATTCAGGACTTAATTCCTGTTGGTACAACTTGCATAGAAAGTCGTTGTTGCAGGCCAGTCAGAGAAAACACCGATTACCCCAACATCTTCTGCCAAAACATCTAGCACTGTCATCATATCACCATCTCGCTGTATGGCATTGCTTACGGTTTTATAGTACCAGCCACCACCATTGGCCAAAGGTCCTGAACGCTCCAGGCTCCAGGTGATAATTTTCAATCCTGCTTTTTTTGCTTCTTTTGCGTAAGTAGAAGCAACAATAGCCCCGGAGCTGTCAAGGGCGAGCAACATCCAAATGGGCGGCGCAATGATTTTGACCCCCTTTGTTGCAAGCTCCTTCATGCTCGGGTTAAAGGATGCTGGATCATTTGGTTTGATTTGTCTGTAGCGGCCATCAAGATAGACAGCTTGTTCCCCAAATTCGGGCTCGTTCTTGATCCAGTATAAAATGTCCTTTAAATCAAAAGACTGCAGGAAGACGCGTTTTGGATCTATGCCGCGTTCTTTATATTCATCTACCAGTTTTTGTGCATAACTTTCGCGAGTGAAAAGACTATTGAAAGGCTCATCACTGGAAGGAGTTTTGAGTTCTGGGACAAATTTTCTGCCTAAGCTATCTATTAAGTCGATGCTTTGAGCATGGGTCATTAAAGTAGCTTCATTTGAATATAATTCGGTACGCCAAGCCGCGCCGCCTTTTACATATTCTTCAACGGTTTTAGCCTGAGGGTCCTTGCTGTCCATTTTTCCTTTTAAAGTTTGAAATTGGGCAAGAGTAATATCTGATGTGCAGCATTTCGCAGATGCTTTCGCGCCGTTTGATGCTGGACTGAAAGATTGGCTGCATTGAGAGCTTAAATCAGGCCTTAGCAGAATATCAGTGGTGGTATGTAAATCGCATTGAGAATGCCGACAAACGAGTTCTTTATCTTTGGTAAAGGTTGCGTCGCACTCAATAATGCCTGCCCCCATTTTGGCTGCCGCTTCATAGGATTCCTTAGTATGCTCGGGAAATTGCATAGGGGCGCCGCGGTGGGCAATCGAAAAATCTGTTTTGTAAAACGGACCTGCTTCGCACGCTGATAAGCGATCTTTTAATGCGCTTTCTTTCATTTTTCCGACAAGGAAAAAAGGACGAGGCCCCAGTTGTACAAGATTGGATTTCTCTGCCGCTATCCCTGATTTTAGAGTGAGGGAAGTCCCCATAACACCGAGTGCAATCAAAAGGCCGGATATTAATATTTTGTTCAAAAGATGTGCGTGCATAGACATTCTCCCTGTGATGCGCATATTTTAAGGAATAATCTTAAAAATAGAAGAAAAATATGCCCAACGACACGCTTGCTGGTTTAGCATTATCGGTTAGTCGAGCTTGTCGCGAATTAATCTTGCACAGTTGGGGAGCAAAGTAGATCAAAATAGACAAATTATAATCCTGTGGCTCAGTGCCTCCTGTAATACTTCCTGGTGGATATGGTGGA
>JBALXM010000070.1:0-17046 GCA_036960695.1 Sneathiella sp. | reverse complement strand
GAGCGATAACGTTTGTCCGAGCGCGATTAGAATTCGCTCGCTTTGCACGATCACCGAGATTGATTTTTGTGTCTCTTTACTTAAGTAATGGGTAAGCCCAAGCACAGATAATAAAATTAACAAGAAGACTCCAATACTCCGAGAGCCCATAATTTTGATGGGGCTCCAGGTCTCCATTGGAACTACATTCTCGACGTCTACCAATCCGCCTATCGGGTTCGTATTCTTTGGTTTAGCGACGTAGAGAATGAAACCGGCGGCCAAAATGGCAAACACGGCAAACCCCCGATTGGTTATGACCACCCAAGAAATGCTATCCTCTGGCGACAGGTAGTAACCGAGAACAGTTAGCATCACCGCAGTTAGTGTAATAAGGATGATTTGGAAGTGGTTTGGGAACCAGAGACCCAGCAAGACAACGCCGACATACGGCACACCACCGGCGATACCTGATGGCAGACTAATATCCATGCTCAAGATAATGAGCGCCAAAACAAGTGCTAAACTCAACATTCTGTATTTTATTGAGAACTCGGCAGCCAAAACGGACGACCCCACTTTCATTAAACGCGGATGAAATTTGACACCATATTTCAAACAATAACTCTGATTAATTAAAGTCGAGTAAATGTACGCTTCTGACACTTTGAGGCATCGGTCCATTATCCTATTGTGAATGATGCGGCATGGGCGCGACCACGCTTACGGTACATAGAGACCAAGATCTCGTTCGTTTTCAACGTTTACTTGGGATCTATTCGAAGGCGAGCCTAACTTCGGACGCAACTCCCAATAGCGTGCAAATTCAACGCCTTACAACACATAATACGTACTGGAAAAATGGATAACGCCTTTGCTTCAACAGATGGTAGAAAGGCAAGATAAAGGGCCCATCTGTTACGGGGCCGTTGCCGCCGAGGAAAGCCGCTCGTAGCGGATTAATTTGATACCGTAAATAACTGTCCGCCCTAAGTCGGCACCGTGTCCAGACATAAACAAAGAGAAGGTCGGGGGTCGAAATTTCACTAGGGTCATGTAACGCAGTTTAATCCGTTTTCCTTTTGCAAAGGGCGGCGGATGTTTTTCAAGCATATGTTCCAACCAGCGATTAAGCTGGGATGCGCTAATACGCTTGTTGCACAGCTCGTAGGTTTTAATCCCGTGTTAAGCTCGTGAATGATCCCAAAACTATGTGAAAAACGCGACGATACCACTGCTTCGGTTTCGAGCGTTTAGGATCAATTGGTTGACCGTCAGTTGGCTCACCCCAACGGTCTCGAGTTATTCGTCTTCCTATTCGAGAGCTCATAGTTTTTCAACTCCAAATTAAGCACTAATTTCATGAGATTTCATCATGTTAATATTAGAATTTTAAGAGATTATTCCAACATAATCAAAGGAGTTGTTTTCATGATTAGCATGAGCTATCATTCATGTTATAATGTCTCATCACCTTCCGCCACTTGCAGCGTTACGAGCGCTCGAAGCCGCAGCCCGTCATGGTAGCTTCACACGTGCTGCTGCCGAGCTAAATGTAACACAAAGTGCCATTAGTCATCAAATTCGCCATCTGGAAGAACTCTGGGGATTTGATCTCTTCGCACGCAATACTCGCCCACTTGCACTGACCAAGAACGGTGCTGCACTGGCCCCTATTGCCCGCGACTTTTTTGCGCGATTGTCAACAACTTTGGAGGAACTCCAGGGCGAGGACATTAGGGGTCCCCTCAAGATCAGCTCGCTGGAGTCCTTCACATTGACTTGGCTGGTGCCACGACTTAATGATTTCCGCGAGCGTCACCCAGAGGTCGATGTATGGATTTCTACGACTAATCATTTAGTCAATTTAGAGACTGAGGATGTGGACCTAGCGATCCGAATGGGCAGCGGCGACTTTCCCGGACTATATAGCAGCCTATTGCTGCGTGAGTATGTTTTCCCAGTGTGCAGCGAACAACTGCTGAGCCGCCTCGGCATGCCGAAAGCCCCAGCCGATCTTAAGCGCTTCCCTTTGCTGTTGCAACATGACGGGCTTAAGGATTCAGGCTGGGATGCTTGGCTCACAGCTGCTGGTGTGCCGTCCTTACCGTTGGATCAAGGCCCGCGTTTTCCCAACTCGAATATGGCCCTACAGGCAGCCATAGCTGGGCAGGGCGTAGCTCTTGTCCGCAGTGCGCATGTAGATGGTGGCTTGAGTGCGGTTGGTCTGGTGCGTTTGTTTGATGTGCACTGTCCCGCTGAATCTGCTTATTATTTCGTTTGTCCAGAAGGCACTCAAACACGACCACGGATCGTTGGTTTCCACGACTGGATCAAGGCCGAGGCCTCTCAATCGCAGCAACAATATGATTTGGAGATGGCGCGCTAGAAGCCCGATGCCCGTCGGACGACATTTTTCTTTAGAGCCTCTAAAAGCAGGATCTCCCTGACAGAGCAGTTTTTTTTGCCGGCAAGATAGGCTGTCATTTCCACCATATGCATCAGACTGTGAAGGTGAAGATGCTCATCCGTCACAGGGCCGTATCCCCCCAACAAAGCCGCTTGTAGCGGTTTTGGTTTGAAATCTTCAATAACGGCCCGCCCTAAATCGGCACCGCTTGGGCCCCAACAGGCCGTTTCCATATCCAACAATCCGAAGGGTTGATCAAGGTCAGTATCCCACATCATATTTGCCAACCGATAATCCCGGTGGTTCAAACAATGGCTGGCTTTAGCGCCAAACTGCGTGTCATACAGTTGAAGTGCGGTATGCAGGCAAGATAACGCCTCTCCCTCAAAATGGTCGTTGCATTTATCACGTATTAATTTCGTGTCTCGGGATGCCAAAATTGTGGTTTCTTCAATTTCGATAGGGGAAATGGCCCTCTCCAATACACGTAAAGCGGCCCCGGCTGACTTGGTTATTTGAAGGAGATCTTCTCCGTCAAATTCAGTCGCGGGCCGTCCCGATAGGGAGGAAAGGATTAGATAAGGTTGACCCTCCGCCTCCCCTTGCGCGAGGATTTTTGGACATCGGATCGCGGCGTTATGCAGATGTCCCAACACAAATTTCTCCCGCTTGAATCCCTGCCTATTGGCGTAAATTTTCTTTACAGCCTTGTGGCCTTGAAATTCCCAAGAGAAAACGCGATTTCCTGATAAACTAAAAAATTCCATGAACCATCCAGATCAACAGGGCGTTAGACACAAAAAACGAGGCTAAAAGCCTCGTTTAATGGATTATCTTTTCTTATTTTTCGCGTATGGGTTATCCCCCACGCGCGTTGCAATTCTTATGGGAACACCCGGCATGTCAAAATCTTCCCGGATACCATTAATCAAATAACGGATATAAGCCTCTGGCAACTCTCCGCGTCCAGACATAAAGAGCGAGAAGGTTGGTGGCCGTGATTTCACTTGGGTCATGTACCGCAATTTAAGCCGTTTTCCTTTGGCAAGGGGCGGCGGATGCTTTTCAAGCATATGTTCCAACCAGCGATTAAGCTGGGATGTGCTAATACGTTTGTTCCAAAGCTCATAGGTTTTAATGACGCTTGGGAGCAGTCTTTCAAGGCCCCGGCCATTCAGTGCAGATAAGGTTACAACAGGAACCCCACGCGCTTGCGGCAAGGAGACTTGTAACTTGTCCTGAATATGCTGAAGCATCGCGCCGCGATCCTTAACCGTATCCCATTTGTTTATGGCAACCACGAGGCCGCGGCCATTTTCATAGACGTGAGAGGCAATGATCAAATCTTGTTTTTCAAAAGACACGTCCGCATCAAGGACCAAAACCACAATCTCTGCCATTTTGACCACCCGAAGGGCATCAGCAACAGAGAGTTTTTCTAGCTTCTTTTGAACCCGCGCGCGTTTTCGAATCCCGGCGGTATCCACAAGCTTGATTTTCTGGCCTTCAAATTCCCATTCAACAGCGATCGCATCCCGCGTGACACCGGCTTCTGGCCCCGTCAACATACGTTCTGCGCCAATCAACTTATTGACGAGAGTTGACTTACCTGCATTCGGGCGCCCGACAATGGCAAGAGCCAAAGGACGCTCCGTTGCAGGAAGATCAGGGACTTCTTCCACTTCATAGGGAAGAAGTGCATCGAACAAATCGCCGATTCCCTCGCCATGCTCAGCAGAAAGGGCCATTGGATCGCCAAGGCCTAGAGCATAGGCCTCCTGCATTTCCACATAAGCCGCTTTTCCTTCGCATTTATTGGCGATAAGAATGACCGGAATATCGATTTTGCGAAGCCAACCTGCGAAATGTTTGTCCATTGGTGTTACGCCAAGTCGGGCGTCAAACATCATTAGAGCAACATCAGCCTCCCCCATCGCTACCTCGGTTTGGCGGCGCATGCGTCCCTCAAGGCTGTCATCGAAAGCCTCTTCCAAACCGGCGGTATCGATCACGCGGAATTTAAGCGAGCCAATACGACCTTCGCCTTCGCGCCGGTCTCGGGTCACACCTGGGGTATCATCGACAAGCGCTAAGCGCTTACCAACCAGACGATTAAATAACGTGGACTTCCCAACATTTGGGCGTCCAATGATTGCAACTGTAAAGGACATAACTAATTTAGCGAAATGCCACTAACTGGGCATCATCCGTTAGGACAAACAGCATTTCCCCAGCTACGACAGGAGAGATAGAGGCTGTGTCCGAGAGTTCAACTTTCCCCAAAATCTTACCGTCGTAAGGGGAAACTGACACCGCAATACCGTAGTTGGAGACCAAAATCAAACGATCACTTGCTAAAACGGGTCCAGACCACACAATTAATCCAACTTTATCTTCTGGATCTTCGAATTTCCCTAAAGAACGAACCCATCTGATCAAACCGTTTTTCCGTGAAAGACAGACAAGTTCGCCGTCAGTCGTAATCACATAAAGAAAATCACCGGCAACCCAAGGCGTTTGCAAGGTTGAGATTTCTTGGCTCCATTTCCGGTTTCCCGTCCGCAAATCTATGCCGATCATATGGCCGGAATAACTGGCAACGAAAACCATTCCCCGATCAATAACCGGAAAGCCATTAATATCTGCAAGAGAGGTTAGAGAGCTAAAGCCGCGTTTACGTTTCAGCTCATCGCTCCAGGCTTGTTGGCCATTATCCGCACGCAACGCATATAATTCACCCGATGAGAAAGGAACAACAACCGTACCATTGGCAACAGCAGGGCTCGCGGCTCCTAAAAGGCCCGTTGTCTCAACGCCCCCTTCAAAATCCCAATCGATATCACCGGTCCGAACATCAAGCGCATAAACCCGGCTATCAAACGTCACGATATAGACGTGTTTTTCAGCAATTGTTGGTGCTGCCCGAATAGGCACCCCCAGCTCAGCTTTCCAGTACATACCGCCCGTTGCGGGATCGAGAGCAAAAACCTCACCATAAGACGTTGTCGCAAATAGGCGCCCATATTCAGAGGATATGCCGCCACCAACAGTCCCTTTTTCTTCCCCCTTAGGGGTCAAATTGACCGCCCAGAGTTCTTTACCTGTTTCTTGATCAAAGGCACGAACCCGACTGGAACTGTCCATGGAAAAAACACGACCATCAACAACTACGGGAGAAGATGTGAGCCTGTCTTCATCATCAGACCCTGCCCCCACATCAACGCGCCAAACCTCTTGCAAATCATCGCCAAGGGTTAAATGGTGCATCACATGGCTTGATGTACCGCCCGCTTGTGGCCAATTTTGATTGACGTAAGGGGCTGGCAATCTAACCGTTGTGTCAGCAAGTCCTTCATCAGGTTCCAGTGACTGTTCAAGCGCTAAAATAGAGATCCGCTCTCCGGGAAGTGGCGGCGCTTCAGCGGCACCAAACCAATCGGTCACGCCAGAGCATGCTGAAAGTGTCACCAGCACACCACAAAGGGCCACCGTTTTTCTCATTGAGATGATAGATTTTTTCAACACACGCCCCGTTTCAAGCCCTACACAGTAACCTGGTAAAATTCTTGTTATTTACCTTCTAATGCAGCCAAGAGCTGCTCTGCCCGGGCCTTCACACCTTGCGGCGCACTTGCATCATCTTTTAGCTCGCCAAGCTTTTCTCGCGCATCTGCCGTTTTACCATCTTTCAGATCGCTTAAAGCCAGAAGCTCTTTGGCAGAAGCCGCCCACATGCCACCGGCATCAGCAAGGCCGCTTACCCGCGTGCGGACATCTTCCGTCGATCCGTTATTAATCAGATAGTAACCTGCTAGTATTCCAGCGATAGAGGAGAACTCTTCGCCCACCTCTTCATTCGCAGCAAGGCTATCATAAACCTCGAGTGCATCGGCACCTTTGCCGGCTGATATTAAGGCTGCGGCTTGACGAAGCCGAGACAATGCTTCGTATCCTGCATCACTTCCATCGGCCAAAGCCGCGAATGCAGTTGATGCTTCATCAAACTTTTTCGCCGTAGCAAAGCTCACTGCTTGTTCAAACTGCTCCCCTTGCGCTTGCGCTTGCGAAAGCTGGTAATTTTTCCAGCCAACAATGCCCGCTGTTGCTGCGACAAGAAGGACAGCCCCTGCAATGACAAATTTCCCATATTTATTCCATAGGACCATTGACTTATCTTTACGGACTTCTTCGTCCACTTCACCGAAAATATCTGACACGAAGAACTCCAGTTTCTTAAAAATCTGAGCGTAAATTAAACTGCCTGCGTGGGGATAGCAATTGCTGTTCCGACTGAATCCGAAAAAAGATGAAATAATCCCTCTTCAGCGGAGCTTTTTAACACACATATGAAAGGATAAGTACAAATCAAGAAGCGGAGTTTTATAAATTGAACGAATTTGACGCCCTAAGACTGATTGCCCTGATTATGATTGCGGGTTTAGTCTTCCCCGGTTTTCTATATGCGATGAAACGATTAAAGGCGAGTGAACGGTCCCGCAATCTCGCCCTATGGCTTGGAATTGCCCTTATCGTCGCTGTTTTATATCAGTTTTTTGGAGGGGGATAACCAGAAGTCTTAGTGTTGATTGCCTCGTCACCATTTCATTCGAAAATTTGGATAATGATTTCTGGCGCGATAAATTTCGTCCTGAGCTCGTATGCCAGGGCGTGCAAAAAATTTTCAGGGCCATATACTTTCGCTATGAAAGCGTCACAATAACCTCATCAATCCTCGCGGTGTCAACTCACATATACCAGATGGGATTCCTCTGATTCTCGCAAGGCGCAAATTACAGCGTCCTTAAAAATTCATCCATTTATCTGATCGGCGTAAACTCCGTTATCCACGCAAGCCCACGTCCTTGACATCGTTATTAGGTGACTATCAACCCCAAATTCCCTCGTACCAAAACGCCTGTCCTCTCACAGGGAGGCCTTGAGCAGGCTGGAATAATCAACAAAAAGACTATGGCACAAATCGCGAATAAATTCAAGCCTTCTAATGTAAAAACAAACAAAAAAAATTAGCTAAAATTTAATCGATAAATTTACTTAATTTTCACGGATTGTCACTAAAATTAACATCAGTAAAAATTAATGTTGAGAGTAAAATCATGGCCCGCGTAGATCAAGACAAACAGAAACAAGCCATTGTAGATAATCTTATCGGTACGTGCGGCCTGCAGCGCGCACTTCACGCAGCCACGCAGTTTGGCTGGCATGACATCGCCAGCGAAATCTCTAAAAAGCTATCACAGACATCCCCTACGCCCCACCAGTGATTGCCCGTTTTACCCTGGAAGATAACGGGCAATTCGCTGATCGCGTAAAAGGCCGCAACAAAAGGCATACTTCATGCCAATTTGGTGCGGCCTGTTTATTATTCCCACTCAATAGTTCCCGGTGGTTTTGATGTTGTATCATAAACGACCCGGTTGATGCCCTGCACTTCATTGATGATACGCGTTGAAACGCGGCCAAGGAATTCATGCTCATAAGGGTAGTAGTCAGCGGTCATACCATCCGTTGATGTTACTGCACGCAGCGCACAGACATATTCATATGTCCGATTATCACCCATCACACCAACAGTCCGTACGGGAAGCAGCACAGCAAAAGCCTGCCAAATCTCATCATAAAGTCCCGCTTTACGGATCTCATCGAGATAAATAACATCTGCTTTACGCAAGATATCAAGCCGATCGCGAGTAATCTCGCCGGGAAGACGAATAGCAAGGCCGGGTCCTGGGAATGGGTGGCGATCCACAAGCTCTGATGCCATCCCCAATTCACGACCAAGTTCGCGAACCTCATCTTTGAACAATTCCCGGAAAGGCTCCAGCAATTTAAGATTCATGTGATCGGGTAATCCGCCCACATTATGATGGGATTTAATGGTCACACTTGGACCGCCCGCGAAGGAGACAGACTCGATCACATCGGGGTACAAAGTTCCTTGCGCCAAAAATTCGGCACCACCGATTTTACCGGCTTCTTCATCGAAAACTTCGATAAAAACACGGCCAATTGCTTTCCGTTTTTTCTCAGGATCAGAGACCCCTTCTAATTCTTTCAAGAAAAGGTCGGAGGCATCACGGTGGATAAGAGGAATATTATACTGATCCCGAAAAACCCGAACCACTTGTTCAGACTCCCCTGTTCGCATCAAGCCGTTATCGACATACACGCAAGTGAGCTGATCACCAATGGCTTCATGGATAAGAACCGCAGCGACAGAGCTATCAACCCCGCCCGAGAGACCACAAATAACCTTTGCGTCGCCCACTTGGTTACGAATTGCATCGATGGCTTGGTCTTTAAAGGCCGCCATTGTCCAATCGCCTTTCAATCCACAAATTTTGTGAACGAAATTAGACAGAAGCTCGGCACCTCGCGGGGTATGAACCACTTCAGGGTGGAACTGTACTGCGTAGAAATTTTTGTCTTCGTTAGCGATAGCTGCAAAGGGTGCGCCCTTAGAAGTGGCTACCGTTGTAAAGCCTTCGGGAATTTCAGTCACGGTATCACCGTGGCTCATCCAAACCTGATCACTCGCCCCAACTTCCCAAATACCATCGAACAAACGGCATTCTTTAACGACATCAAGAGTAGCGCGACCAAATTCCTTGTGCTCAGGTTCTTCAACCCGCCCGCCTAATTGGGCGCACATGGTTTGCTGACCATAACAGATTCCAAGAACGGGAACTCCCATATGGAATACGTCTTCTGGCGCTCGCGGTGTCTCGTCCCCGATAACGGATGCAGGACCGCCGGAGAGAATGATGCCGCTAGGCTCAAACGTCTTCAGCTTTTCTTCAGCCGTGTTAAAAGGAACGATTTCACTGTAAACCCCCGCTTCGCGGACCCGGCGCGCGATAAGCTGGGTGACCTGACTTCCGAAGTCAATGATCAAGATGCTATTTTTCATAGCCGGTTCTTAAACACAGTTGCCTCAATTGTCCAGAGGCATTCTCGGATTATTTAGAATCAATTTCATAAAAATAAGGTAGTAAAGGAAAGTACTTAATTCACCTAACATTAGAAACCTTTACATAATAAATGCAAGTATGTACTAACGATGACCATTATACGATCACGGTATTAAAACCATAGTAGCTTAAAGTCTTAAAACGGGTGAGTTTAGAGTAGTGTCATACCTTAATTCCGAATTGTTAGAAGTGATGGTTATCACTTCTTTCCCAATTGCCTTCATCTATCATTTATGGAGCTTAATTCCTCGAGAGCGTGGCTTGACCTCGTTGGCCCTCGGTTTGATCGTTGTGTCCCTCGGCGTCTTTTTGAATTATCTAACGCACACCCCACTCCAAGGCTATTTGGCCGCAGTCGTCGGCGCTGAAAACCTCATCTATATTAGAACCGCTTTTTATATCCCCGGAGGCATTCTTGCCTTCATAGGTATCTCTGCCTGGTTCCCCCGAATTATTGATTTCCAAAGCCAAATTAAACTTCGTAAACAAGCAGAGCATCTCGTAACCGAAAAGAATGACCTTATTTCACTGGTGATGGAATCATCTCGTCAAGGCATCCTACTTCTCGACAAAAACTTAAACGTTCAATTGACGAACAAACGCTACCTTGAGCTATTGGACCTGCCCAAAGAGCTCGGAGAGCCGGGAACATCTTATAAAGACATCATCTATTTCATTGCTATGCGCGGTGAATATGGCAAGGGAGACGTCCAAACCATTTACGAACAGTGGTCTGACATTATTTTCAGCCAAAAATATCTGCATTTTCAACGAGCCCGTCCAAATGGGACTATTCTGGACATTGAAGCCCGCTGGATACCCGGCAGCGGTTTCCTATCGACTTTTACTGATGTAACACAGCAAGCTCACGCCGAAATGGAGCTTAAAAGAAGTGAAGAAAAGTTCCGGGACTTCACGGAATCTGCGTCCGACTGGATGTGGGAAATGGATAAGGATTATAACTTAAGTTACGTATCGGACCGCGGACTACAAATGTCTGGCCGTTCAAGCCAGGAGCTTTTGGGATCTCAATTTTCTGATTTCATCCTTCCTACAAGCAAAAACTGGAAGCGGCAAAATACGGATTCATTTCTAAAATCCAGACATTCCTTTATTGATATCCTCCACACGATGCGACGCCCAAAGGGGGACGACAAATTTCTCTCTATCTCTGGCAAACCAATATTCAATAGCAGTGGCGAATTTCAAGGATATCGCGGTGTTGGCCGCGACATCACAATTCGTCAGCAAATGGAAGATCAACTGCGCCAATCCTTAAAAATGGAAGCCATCGGACGATTGACCGGGGGTATTGCTCATGATTTCAATAATCTTCTTGCCATTATCCTTGGTAATGTTGAATTCCTACAAGAACAAGCCGAGGAAAGTGGATATGAAGGATGCCAACAATTAAAGACCATTGATAAAGCCGCCTTACGAGGCGCGGAGCTTACCCAGCAACTCTTGTCCTTTTCTCGCAAGCAAACACTGCGCCCTTCATCCCTTGATTTGCTAGAAGGCCTTAAAGGTATAATTACCATTATCGACCGTAGCTTAGGCGAAGATATTCAAATAAAAGTGGCCTATGGCGATCATCTGTGGAGAGCACTGGGCGATTTAGGTCAACTTGAAAATGCCATCCTAAATTTGGCAAATAACGCCCGAGATGCAATGCCAAATGGCGGTGCCCTAACCATCAAAATTTCAAATCATATTGAGCTTTATTCTAATGCAAAAACCGTCGACGGCTTGCCCGCAGGCGAATATGTCATGTTGTCGGTCAGCGATACGGGAACGGGAATGGATGAGGCAACATCCCTAAAAGCATTCGAGCCCTTTTTCACCACTAAAGATGTGGGTAAGGGCACGGGCTTGGGGTTAAGTATGGTTTTCGGTTTTGCCAAGCAATCTGGTGGCCATGTATGCGTTAAAAGCCATCCGAACACAGGAACGGCCGTCAGCTTATACCTGCCGCGTGCTAAAGAAAAACAACCCTTGGACGCTTAAAACACTTAGCTGTTTTTTTGCTTATAATCAGCAACTGCACGCTTCAAAAGCGAATATTCAGCACAGCCAAAAGTGCAAATACCATCCAGCTTGGACAAATGCTTCTCTGCGTTGGCAAGATCGCCCATCTTCAAATAAGCTTCGCCAATATACTCATTCGCCCCTTTATGATTTGGGTCCAAACGCAAGGCACTATTGTAATAATCGAATGCCTTATCATAATCACCCAACTGACGGTTTGCATATCCTAAATAGTTAAACGCATCAGCATCTTTAGGATCCAGAGCAATGACTTTATGGAAGGCGCTAATCGCTCCTTTCCAGTCTTTTTGATCTATCGCTTTTTTGCCAGCAACAAAATCAACATTCACCACTGACTTTGTTGAATCGGAAGAGCCTGAGCCACTCCCCATACCAAAAACAACCTGTGTCATCAGCAATTGAGTGGCAGCAATAGCGTACATCAACAAGAAAAAGCGACGAAAATTCATGAGCTTAAGCCTTGATCATTAGAAAGGAATTCGAGAGTACATAGCCTATAACCGTATTATAGAACCAGAATAAACAATCAAGCCATAACATAATGATCAAAGGTATCGTTAGTCACAAAATCTTGTAAGAAGTGTAGCCTTTAAGCGGATCTGCATAGGACTGCTGTGAAAAAGCCGTCGGTGCCAAATTCATCAGGCGATAATTTCAACATCTCTTCAGACCGTTTTCCAGCAAGTCCAGCCTCACCCCAAATTTGGGATACTGGAATAAGCGAAAATTCAGGATTTTTATCCAAAAATTCCGTTACTTGATTAGTATTTTCAGCATCAAATATTGAGCATGTTGCATAAACCAGACGCCCACCAGGAGCGACAAGCCTTGCGGCCTTACCCAATATCTGTTTTTGCAAAGTCACAAGATTTTCCAGTTTTTCTTCTGAAAAAGTCCATTTTTGATCAGGCTGGCGACGCCAAGTTCCTGAACCGCTGCACGGCACATCAACAAAAACTCGATCCATTTGCCCTTTCAGGCGATCGACAGCTTCATCAAGAGATTTTTCATCAGACATTACATTTGCCTGAATGATAATGGCATTAGCCCTTCTTCTTCGAGCAGACAAATCCTTCATACGACGCAAACTGACATCAAAGGCGTAGATCTCTCCGCTATTATCCATTTCAGCGGCAATAGCCAAAGATTTTCCGCCCGAACCAGCGCAATAATCAACGACTTGCATACCAGAAGTTGCGCAGGTCAAAAGAGATGAAATTTGCGCGGCCTCGTCTTGTATTTCAACCAGTCCTAACTGCATAACCTGATGAGAGGCAATATTCACCTGTCCTTTAAGAATAATACCGTGAGGGGAGAGCTTTGTAGGCACAGCCTCGATATCATCTTCCGTCAAGATACGCAGGACTTCTTCCCGCTCCGCTTTCAAGCTATTAACACGAAGAGTTAAAGGTGCCCGTTCCTGATAAGCGCGCATCACCGTTGGAGCAGTTTTTCCAAATTGCGCGGATAAGATACTGGCGATCCATTCGGGGAAATTCTCTTTTGAATGATCTGGCATGGCAGATACATCCAGTGCATCCAACTTGCCCAGCGCTTCAATTTCCGCCTCATCCAAAGTCGGTACCGCATGGGGGCCTTGGAAATACCCCTCTTGCAATTGCTCAGTTGAGATCTTTTCCACGAAAACCATCGCACAAAGCGCCCGCGAGCGGTTTGTCTGCTCCAGCGCCAACTGTTCAACGATCCAATCGATCTCACCCAAACGGCGAAAAATCACATATAGAAATTCCGTGATCCAACGCCGGTCTTTTGATCCAGCATAGCGACGGGCGCGAAAATATGCCCGCACCTCATGCTCCGCCGGCCCGGCTTCACTCATAATTTTATCAAGTAGCTCAATAACAGAGCTTAACCGGGCTGAGGGAGTCATTACATATAGTCCTTATACTTAATCTTGGCGGTAATTAGGGGCTTCACGCGTAATCGCTACGTCATGAACGTGACTTTCCTTGAGACCCGCATTGGTAATCCGCACGAAAGACGCGTTTTTCTGCATTTCAGAAATTGTCGGACTGCCTGTATACCCCATTGAGGCTTTAAGACCACCCACCAATTGATGAACGACTGCATTAGCTGGACCACGATGAGGCACTCGGCCTTCAACTCCCTCTGGAACCAGCTTCAAATTATCTGAAACATCTTCCTGGAAATACCGATCCGCAGACCCGCGCGCCATAGCGCCCAAAGACCCCATACCACGATAAGATTTAAAGGATCGACCTTGATACAGGAAGACCTCTCCCGGGCTCTCGTCTGTCCCCGCAAGCAAGGAGCCGATCATGGCGCAATTTGCACCGCCAGCTAACGCTTTTGCCAAATCGCCAGATGTTTTAATGCCACCGTCGGCAATAATAGGAATGTTATGCTTGGCGGCAACTTCAGCTGCGTCCATAACCGCCGTTAATTGCGGTGTACCAACACCGGCCACAATGCGGGTTGTACAGATCGAACCGGGTCCAATACCCACTTTTACCGCATCAACACCCGCGCCGATCAAGGCTTCTGTACCGCTAGCCGTTGACACATTCCCGCCGATAACCTCTACGGAGCCGTTCAATGCTTTGATTTTCTCAACAGCTTTTAAAACCCCAGCGGAATGACCATGGGCCGTATCGACAACTAAAACATCCACATTGGCATTGATCAGCTCTTGCGCCCGTTCAATACCATCAGCCCCAATCCCCACAGCGGAGGCAACCAGCAAGCGCCCGTGCTCATCTTTACTCGCATTTGGATAAAGGGTGGAACGCTCAATATCTTTCACTGTGATCAAACCGATACAGCGATAGTTTTTGTCAACCACCAGTAATTTTTCAATGCGGTGCTTATGAAGCAAGAACTTCGCTTCTTCCTGACCCGCGCCTTCTTTTGATGTCACCAAACCATCGCGGGTCATCAATTCGTAGACCGCTTGACTTGTATCCGTTGCAAAGCGCACATCACGGTTCGTCAAAATTCCAACCAGTTTACCCGATTTTGGCTCCGTCACCGGGATACCCGAAATTTTGTGAATTTGCATCAAGTGCAAGGCTTCTGACAAAGGAGCCTCCGGTGATATCGTTACCGGGTTCACCACCATGCCTGCTTCGAATTTTTTGACGCGGCGCACTTCGTTCGCCTGCTCTTCAATCGACAGGTTTTTATGGATAACACCAAGACCGCCAGCTTGCGCCATAGCGATTGCCATTTTGGATTCTGTAACAGTATCCATAGCACTGGAAATTAAGGGGATACCCAGTTCAATCTTCTGGGTCAAGCGGGAGGCTGTATTGACTTGCGCGGGGAGGATGTCTGATGCTGCTGGCTGCAGCAATACATCATCGAATGTTAGGGCTTCTCTGATTTTCATAGCAACTCCTTGGGAATTGCAGCGAAATCATACAGCCAAGATTTGAAATTCCTAGAGTAAATCTCAACCAAGATGATTTTTTATTCTGGCGAGCATCAAAGCTGGCTCTCGCCGTCAAACAGCACCCGACAAAGGCACTGCAAAACGGCGGGCAGAGTTAATCATTCCCTCTAAATCCGGTAGCGACCACATAGGCTTCACGCGAATCTGCTCGGCTGGCCTCTGGTTTCGCATGGCGGACATTCTTAAAATTGCGTTTGAGTAAATCAAGCAATTGATTTTCCGTCCCGCCTTTCAGAACCTTGGCAATAAACACGCCATCGGGTGCCAACACATCAACAGCAAACGAGAGCGCCAGCTCACACATGAAGACAATGCGCAAATGATCTGTCTGCTTGTGCCCCGTTGTCGGTGCTGCTAAGTCAGAGATCACGGCATTGACAGGACCCCCAAGCATATTTTTAACCTTGGTGTCCGCATCATCTTCTGTGAAGTCAAGCTGAATGACTTCAGCACCCTTGATCGGATCCATTTCAAGGATATCAAGGGCAAGTACCTGACCTTTACCCTTTATAGAACCCACCCGGTCCACAGCAACCTGTGTCCAACCGCCCGGTGCCGCCCCAAGATCCACAACAGAATCCCCAGGCTTCAAAAGTTTATAGCGATCATCCAATTGCATAAGCTTAAAAGCGGCACGGGACCGAAGACCCCGCGTTCTCGCCTCAACCACATAAGGATCGTTCAACTGCCGTTCTAGCCAAAGGGTCGATGAGGTTTTACGGCCACGGGCTGATTTTACCTTGGTGTGAAGAAGACGTCCTGTGGTCGTGGTACTGCTCTTCCCACCCGTCTTTTTTTTGTCACCGAATTCACTCATGATCCCAACTCTTCCGCAGTTTTCATCTTATTGGCCAATTTTTGAGCCTCATGCTCATTATCCGCCGTCTTCATCAAACCAAATAACAATCCTTCGCGCACACCTCTATCGGCAACACGAAGTTTTTTAACTGGCCACTTTTGGTGCATCGCATGAACAATGGCGCATCCTGAAACCACAAGGTCCGCCCGTTCCTCACCAATGCAAGGTTCAAGCGCCCGGGCTTTATAATCGCTGACGGCCAGTCGCTCGCAAATCTCAATCATCTTTTTGGTATTCAGCCACGCGCCGTCCACTTGGCGCCTGTTATACCGTTTTAATCCAAAATGAACACCCGCAAGCGTCGTCACGGTGCCAGAAGTTCCAAGCATCTGTACCCGGCCCGTTTTAATGCTTTCAGCAATGTTATGTTCTGCCTCAAAAACATTAATATGTTCCATCACATCGGAAATCATATCCTTATAAGCATTTTTTGACTGGGCTGTATCGCCGTGACGTTCTGTTAAGGACACCACACCATAGGGAATGGATGTCCAGCCGATCACGTCATTTTGCTGGTTTGGTCCCAGTTTCAACCAGGCAAGTTCCGTACTGCCCCCGCCGATATCAAACACCAGCGCATTATTGTTCCGATAATCAAGTAACGGCGAACAGCCATCTACAGCGAGGTCGGCTTCTTCCTGTGTTGTGATGATATCGAGCTTTATCCCGATCTCTTCCTCAACACGGGCCAAAAATTCCGCACTATTATCTGCTTTACGGCAAACCTCTGTCGCCACGCACCGCATACGCGTCACGCCCCGCTTTTCCATTTTTCCGGCGCAAATTTTTAAGGCTTCTAGGGTTCGCTCCATGGCATCATCAGACAATCGCCCTGTGTGACTAACCCCTTCCCCCAACCGGACAATGCGCGAGAAGCTATCGATCACCCGAAAGCTGCGTGCTTCGGGCTTTGCCACTAACAAACGACAATTGTTAGTGCCAAGATCTACCGCGCCATAAGTATGGGACCATCTGCCTTGTCCCCCTTGCCGGTCACTTCCTTTTTTCCGATGTCTTCTTCGAGCGTCCCGCCTCCATTGCGGACTATTTAATACTGTCACTCAAGCTGCCCTCCAGGAGCAAAATTTCAGGCACCACGGCCAATTTCCGCTAGAGTATCAGCTTTCCGCTTAAAATTTCACATAATATTTAAGTTCTGCAGATTTAACATCATTGACAACCCCCGCCGGGCTTGGTAGTCAAGCCGCCACTGACCAATAGCATTGCGTCTTTATATTGGTGGGGAATCGTCTAATGGTAGGACAACGGACTCTGACTCCGTCAATCGTGGTTCGAGTCCACGTTCCCCAGCCACTCACTTCGTGAG
>JBALXM010000069.1:5064-17116 GCA_036960695.1 Sneathiella sp. | reverse complement strand
ATTTATGAGGAAAAATCGATCATTATAAGTTAATGTATGACTTTATTAGCACAGTATTATATGTGAAAAAATTGAATAGAATTATCCCAATATACTGTTTTTGTTGCATTAGGGAATCGATTTATTTTAAAAATCTTACTTTATATCTATTTTTCCCAAAACCATATTATATTTACTTAAACTATTCGCAATTATACTGATTTATTATTACTACCGACCCAATTTTATTGACCCGTAAAGTATAGCTTATTACTCGACGTAAAATATGGCGGACATCTTAGAGTTTTAAATAGATGTTCTATAAGCAGCAGCCACATTGGTGTTGAGGTAGCTTAATGTTTTTGATTAGACGGACTAGTAACAGGAAATCGTAATACTAAGCGGCAACAGTTTAATTTATCCGTCATACACGTATTTATATGTCTCTAATGTCAGCTTTTGGCACTAAGAAGCCCCAACTGGATAGAGCAACGCGTGTCTGCTCTAACGCCTGCATATCAGACGTCAAATTGTTCAGCGATTGCAAGGGTATCATCGACCTCAATACCAAGGCATTTGCCGTGGTTTCATTTTTTAAATAGTCGGGTGAGCTCTTCTTTTTTATATCCTCACGATATTTTCAACTTTAATGAAGGAATAGGAAGTTAAAATAAAAGTAGAGAACCATAATTTTTAAATACAAAATAAAGAAAATAGTAAAGTTTAAAGAACCCGTGTATTAAAGAAGGTAATAAACGGTTGTAATAGAGAGAGGCAATAAACTACCACTCTTTCGACTTGGGAAACGAGGGGGGCCATATGAAAAAAAAAGACCAATGGCTTGATGCCATTCGGCAAAAGCTGCGGCCTCTCCTTTTTGAGCTGATTGTTTATTCCTTTTTCATAAATATTCTGGCGTTGGTCATTCCTCTCTTTGTGCTTCAAGTTTATAACCGTGTTGTTGCCTTTGGTAATGTTACGACTTTGCAGGGGCTTGTCGCGGGAGTGGTTCTAGCCTTAATGTTTGATTTTGTTTTGCGGCAAATTCGAAGCCGGCTACTACAAAAAGCCGCGATGCGTATTGATATGACACTTGGAGAAAGTGTCGTTAAAAAATTCTGGTCGCTCCCCCTTCGGGAGTTGGAGGCAAGACCGGGTTCTTACTGGCAAAGTTTGTTTCGTGATGTTGATATGGTCCGAAATACGGTTGCAGGCCCTCCATTTTTGCTTTGCATAGACTTACCTTTTGCCATTTTGTTCGTGGGATTAATTTTTATCATTGCAGAACCGATTGCCTGGGTTTTCTTGTCAATTATTCCGATTTTTATCCTTTTGGCCGCCGTTTCTGGAAAGTTAGTGGGACAAGCCAGTGATACGGAAAAGGAGAGTCAGCGAACGCGGGATTCACTTGTCGGAGATATGATCTCAAGCCGTAGCACGGTAAAATCGCTTTCGTTGGATGCAGGTATAGGGCCTCATTGGGAAAATGCTCATGCCAATAACATTGAGACTGCATTAAAGCGTGGTATGAAACATGATGGTTTTGTTAATGCAGGAATGGTTTTTACGCTTGCAACCACGGTGATTATTACCAGTTTCGGTGCGCTGGCTATCATCGATCAAAAATTAAGCATCGGTGCGTTAATTGCTGCCAACATGTTATCCAATCGGGTGATCGGGCCTTTTAGCCAGCTTGTGGGGACTTGGAAGGCTTTCTCCGCCTATTCCCAATCACGGGAACGATTGCGCCTGTTCATGGATCTTGCGACAGAAAGAACTGAGCAGACGATCAGTTTAGGCGAGCCAAGGGGAGATCTAAAACTGGAGGATGTCTCTTTTGGGTATGAGGAGAATAGTGAGCTTGTTTTAGAGGGATTATCTGCTCATTTCGCTCCAAAAACAGTTCATATGATTATGGGCCCTAATGGCGGTGGGAAGAGCACTCTTATTAAATTGATGAAGGGCTTATATCTTCCTGGCAAAGGGCGGGTGTTACTCGATGGGGCAGATCTCTCACAATTTACTAGAGCGCAATTGGCAAAATGGATCGGGTATGTTCCGCAAGAAACAGTGCTAATCGATGGCACGATACGGGAAAATATAACCGGTAAGCGGGAGTATATTCCAGATAATGACGTTGTTGATGCGTGTCGGGCTGCGGGGGTTCATGACGTCATCACCGATCTGGCTGATGGGTATGGAACAAATGTGGGTGAGGCAGGGCATGCGCTTTCAGGAGGTATTCGTCAAAGGATCGCAATCGCGCGGGCTTTAATTGGCAATCCTCCCATCATGGTTTTTGACGAACCGTCAGCCTCTTTGGATAAGCAAGGGGAACTTCAATTGAAAAGCTTGTTGCAGTCACTCGCTCAGAAAAGTTCAGTAATTGTCGTGTCTCACTCTCCTGTGCTGTTAGCTGTCACCCAGAATTTATACTTATTGGATAAACATCGTATTCTTCTGTCGGGGCCAAGGGATGCTGTCTTAAAGCGGATTAATGATCATGCAGAGGCTGCCTCACCGACAGGTAACGGAGTGCGCTCGGTTATTCCGAAAGTGGGAGCATGAACAGATTTTCGAAAATGGAGCAGAAATACCCCTTGCCCGCATGGCGACTTTTTGGGTGGGTGATCATTGTTTTGATTGTTAGTTTTGTTGTTTGGGTGAATTTTGCGGAGATTGAAGAAGTAGCGGTTCTTCCAGGTGAAGTGGTTCCACAAGATCACGTGAAAGTTATTCAGCATCTTGAAGGCGGCATCATTAAGAAAATTCACGTAAAAAATGGTGCATTTGTTAAAGCTAACAGTCCTCTCATGCAGTTGGATCTGGCTGTGAACGCCATTAATGTGGATGCTCTTAAAATTCAACTGGCGGGAATTGAAATAAAGCGCGAGCGGTTGATCGGAGAAAGTGAAGGTTTGGAGCCTAAATTCAAATTCGCAGTCCGTCCTGAAATCATGGCAGTTCTTGATGCAGAGAAAAAGGAATATCAAAACCGAATTGCGCGATTGCAGTCCAAAATAGAAACGCTGAATGAAAAAGCACTGCAAAAGAAATTGGATGTGGACCAGTTGCGACTGAAATTATCTGCGATCACCTCTGACCTTGAAGTGTCACAACGCAAATATGCTATGTCTGCCGAGCTTGTAAAGGCCAATTTGACGCCCAAAATTGAACATCTTCAACTGGAAACCGAACTCACTCGCCTTCGCGGTGAAGTGACTGTCCTGAGGCCGGCAATTCCACGAGCAAAAGCTGCAACTTCAGAGGTCAAAGCGCGGATTGTTGAAGAAAAACTGCAATTTAAAAGCGAAGCTTTTTCAGAGCTTAGCGAGACAGAGCGGGAAATTTCACGCCTAAAAGAGCTTTTGAAAACAGCGGGTGATCAAGTGATCCGAACGACCATACGAAGCCCCATCGATGGTTATGTAAAAAATTTGCGGATCAATACCATTGGCGGCATTGTCCGTGCGGGGGATGCTATAATGGATATTGTGCCCTCTAGTGATACGCTCGTGGTTGAAGCGAAACTCAGTCCCGTTGATCGCGGCTTTGTTCACGAAGGACAAACTGCACTTGTTAAAATTACAGCTTATGATTTTTTCACTTATGGAGGACTTAAAGGGATCGTCGCAAAGATAGATGCAGATTCAACCAGTACACAAGATGGGGAGACCTTTTTCAACATTATTGTTGAGATAGAACAGGGTGGGGCTGAGGGTGTAAACAAAATGCTGATCACTCCAGGAATGCTTGCGATGGTGGATGTTCGTACAGGCAAGAAAAGAGTTCTCGATTACTTGCTGCAGCCTGTTCTGAAGCTCCGGCATGAGAGTTTCCGTGAACGTTGATCGAGATAGAGCGACCAATTGGGGAGGGTGTCATTAAGGTTTTCCAGAAAATTTATTCTTCTCTTTTTGCGTCGACCGGGCAAAAAATAGCCTGGTTCATTCTAGTGCTTATTCTAACGGCACAATATATGAATTCATCGTTAGTCGAGGGCATTAGAAACCGATCTTTTGACATTTACCAAAGGCTTGATCCGAGAATACCTTCGAAATCATCCCCTGTTGTCGTTGTGGATATTGATGAGAAAAGTCTCGCTGCAGTTGGGCAATGGCCTTGGTCACGGGATGTATTAGCAGAGATAATTCAGAAACTGACTGATGCAGGTTCGGTAGTGGTTGGGATGGATATCGTTTTCCCCGAAGCCGATCGGTTATCAGCCCCGTTGCTTGCAAAGAAAATGCAAGGACTGGATTCCGAGACACGTAAGAAGTTAGCCATGCTTCCCGGAAATGATGAAATTTTGGCGAAAGCAATGAAACGCAGTCGGGTGGTTCTCGGGGGGTATCTTAGCAACGAAAAAGGCGTCGTTCAAACGAATACGCTGAACCTGCTCCCTAGCATAAATTGGGTCGGTAAAAACCCAATACGATACATAAAATCAGCCAGAACTCTTGTTGGTAACGTAGATGTTCTTGAGAAGGCCGCAGCAGGTTTTTCGACCTTTACCCTTGATAGTGATTTTGACGGTATTATTCGCCGGATCCCCTTGCTTAGTCGTGTTGGTGAAAAGCTAATCCCTATTCTAGGATTGGAGATCTTACGAGTAGCAACAGGGCGTAATGTCCTTGTTAGGGCTAGTGAAAATGGTGTTGAAGGAGTTGTCGTCGCACGTTCCTTGATCCCAACTGACGGATTTGGACGTATGTGGATACGGTTTTCAAAATATGATCAGAGCCAATATGTGCCTGCTGTCGATATATTGAACGGAAATTTTAACCCTAAGCGTTTCACAGGAAAACTTGTTCTTCTTGGAACGTCAGCAACAGGTTTGAAAGATTTGCGTTCCACGCCTGTAGACTCAGTTGTGCCGGGTGTTGAAATCCATGCACAGATGCTTCAAACCGTTCTATCGGGAGATCATCTTTTCAGGGGAGACTTAATGCGCGCCATTGAGTGGGGGACAGTCTTGTTGATAGGTATTGCACTGATTGCATTTGTGCCTGTCGCGGGTGCGCGAAATACCTTTTTGGCGTTAATTGCCTTATTAGGGGTGGATATAGGGATCGCTGCCTATTTGTTTTTTGAAAAATCGATCTTGATGGATGCAACTTTTTTTGTCGCCGCATCCACACTTCTTTATATCGTCCTTGTCTATTCCAGTTTCCGTTCAACAGAACAACAAAGAAGCCAGATACGAAGTGCTTTCTCTCATTATTTATCACCAGATTTGGTTCAAAGACTGACAGATCAGCCAGATCAATTGCGATTGGGGGGGGAGGTTAAAACGATGACCTTCTTATTTTGTGATATCCGAGGATTTACCCCAATTTCTGAGCTCTTTAATGATGATCCTGAAGGCCTGACAAAACTGATCAATAATTTTTTGACACCAATGACCGATATCATTCTTAAAAAAGGCGGGACAATTGATAAATATATGGGGGATTGCATTATGGCTTTTTGGAACGCGCCCCTTGATGATCCAGATCATGCTAGGCATGCGGTGGATGCAGCCACTGAAATGCATAAGGAATTGATAGCCGTAAACAGTAAGCTAAAACACAGTGCAGAAGAAAGCGGTCGGGACCATATTCCGATCCGTGTAGGGATCGGCATAAATACCGGCAAATGTGTTGTCGGTAATATGGGGTCTGATCAGCGATTTGACTATTCGGTCCTTGGGGATGCTGTCAATCTGGCTGCGCGATTAGAAGGGCAGTCCAAGTCATATGGGGTGGATACAATCATTGGACCGAAGACTGTTGAGCATATTACTGATATTGAGTGTCTTGAGCTTGATTTGCTTGCTGTAAAAGGGAAAAGTGAGGCTGTTAGAATTTACGGCCTAATTAAAAGTGAGCTTAATTTGACCGATGACTCCTTTCAGGCTTTGAAGGAAAGAAATACAGACATGCTTGTAGCCTACAGAGGTAAAAAATGGCTAGAGGCGAGAAAATGCGCGAAGACTTGTTTGGCATTGGAACCACGGTTATCAATCCTTTACTCCCAGCATTTAGATAGAATTGAAAAATATGCGCAAGAAGATCCGGGGAGTGATTGGCATGGTGTTTTTGAAGCAACTACTAAGTAAACAAAGATGTTTAAGTTCTAATTTACGTGCTTGTTGAACATATCATTAACTGTTACTACAAGTATTAATTAATTAACTAGAATTAATCTAGTGAATGTTCTAGGCGAAGTTTGCGCTTAAGGGGATGAACATGTTGGGTAGGTTTGGTGTAACGAAGCGTCACTTTTTGGCAAGTTCTGCCGTTGTATTTGGAATAATATCTGTAGCAGTGTTTCCTGCGATCCTGTCAGCGGATACCTTAGAAGAAGAATTACAGTATCTGTTGGAAACACATCCACAGCTGGATGTGGGAAAACAAAATGTAGAAGTCGCTATTCAGGGGACGGATGCGGCATTTTCTGGATTTTTGCCAAAAGTTTCTTTGAACGGCGATGCCGGGTGGGAGAAAACTGAAAATAAATCACTGACGGCATCTGATGGCAGCCCATATGACACAGATAGATATCGCGCCGGTATTGAAGTCCGTCAAAACTTGTATCAGGGCTCGAGGACAACGTCTGAATTAGCAGCAGCTGAAAAAAACAAGGTGATAGCCGATAAAGACCTTTCTTTTGTCCAGCAACAACTTTTGTTTGAAGGGACCACGGCCTATTTGAATGTAGAGCGCTATGGTTTCCTTAAACTATTGGCTTATGAGAATGAGAAAACCCTAAAAAAACAACTTCAGTTAGAGGATGAACGGGTTCAACGGGGCGCCGGAATTGAAGTAGATGTTCTACAAGCTAAATCACGGCTGCAACGGGCGAAAGAGCGTCGGGTTGGTATTGTCGGTGGGTTTAATGAAGCACTTGCAAGATACCAGCAAGTCTTTGCAAAGCCAGCGAATGAAGACAGTATGGTTGCTGCGGTTCCACCACTGGACATGATCCCTGAAAGTATAGAAGACAGTTTGAAAATAGCGGGTGACAATAATCTTCAGATCATTGTAGGTAAGTTGCAGGCCGAAGTTTCAGAAGAAGGAAAAGTACAGGCTGCGTCAAGTTATCAGCCTTCACTGGATGCGGTCGCCCGATATAATTGGGAAGAAAATGTAGACGGTACCAAGGGGATCGAACGGAGCATCTTTACTGGACTTGAACTGAACTGGGAGATTTTTTCTGGGTTTCTGACAGATGCGCAAGTAGGGCAAGCCTCCGCCCGTCATAGCGCAGCACTTGCGAGCCTCCGTTACACCAAAGTAAAAGTTGATGAAGAAGTTCGTATAGCGTGGCGTATATTGGAAACTGCACAGGAGCGGCAAGAATTATTAGACAATGCTGTTAATATAGCGGCCGAGGTATTTATCGCGAGGCAACAATTACGAGATGGCGGTAAAGAAACAGCGCTTAATGTTCTTGATGCTGAAAACGAGTTTTATACAGCCCGTATAGCCCATGTTGGAGCTACTTATGAAGCTCGCGCTGCCGTTTATAAATTGTTACTGGCAATTGGTGAATTAACACCGGCTAATCTTGGCCTTTGACATAGGGGAGGGTGGGCTGAAACGTCAAATACGGCCTTTTGATTTTTTTCAACCAGTGGTTTGGTGGTATTGATTCGGATTTAATACGCCGTATTTTTATGATTATCCAAGTTAAAACCTCCTCAACTAATGTGGAGGTTTTTTTTATGCAATTTGTTGTGTCATTGCGAAAATGGTTAATATGCTACTTTTTGTATATTAGAAGTGATATTTGAAACTATTTTATAGTGTATAATTTACAGTAATCGTACCAAAGACATAGTAATGAGAAATTTTTTTTTCAATAATATCAAACAGTTAAGAAATTTTTCTTTGATTGCAAATACGCTATCATCCATTCGGGTTATAAAAGCACGAACACCTAATGTAGTGGATGCGATAACTGTCAGTTTTTTATAGTATGCAAAAAAACTAAACCTTTCTAAACCATTAACAATATGTCTAAAATTGTATCTATTGTCGTGATGGGCCGCTCCGGTTGCTCTACACCAGTCTTCTTCATTGGAAGAAGAGATAGTTGATTTCTTGTACGGGTTTTATTCGGTTTAAGCTGAGGGGATTAGGTGTGAGAAAAGATATCGATGGCATTGTTCCGAATGATACCACGCGGGAAATAGAAAACGGTTTTTTCCGTGAAGGCGATAATGGCTCTTCTTTTGAAGTCCCACTTGGCTCTTTCCTATTTGATGCCGAGTATTCACGTAACGGGCAAGATCTTGTCTTAAAGGATGAGGCTGGCCGAGAAGTCGTTCTGGACGGTTACTTCACTTTTGATATTCCCCCGCAGCTGGTAAATGAAATGGGGGCCATGGTTGCAGGGGAGTTTGCTGTAAAATTGGCTGGACCAGGTCAGTTTGCACAAAGCGGTGACGCAAATTCTTCTTTAGGGGCCGTCGTCGGGACTATCGAAACCATTGAGGGGAGTGCCACCGTTCGCCATACCGATGGCACAAGTGAAGTGTTGCAACCGGGATCGGATATTTATAAAGATGATATTATTGAAACGGGCGGTGATGGGACGCTCGGGTTACTTATGGTTGATGGATCTGTTCTGGGGGTTGGGCCGGGCTCTAGAATGGCTATTGATAACTTTGCTTATGATGCATCGACGAGTGATGGAAATTTGGGGTTATCGTTCCTGAAAGGAACAGTCTCTTTTCTGTCGGGAAAAATTGCTAAAAACGATTATGATGATGTGGATATTAAAGTTCCTTTTGGCTCTATTGGTATTCGAGGTACTGAATTTGTCGTTGAAATAGCAGCTGATGGCGCGGCGACAGTATCAGTTATTGACGGTCGTGTTTATACAGCAATTGGTAATCAGGAAATGATTTTGGAGCCAGGGCAGCTGATATCGCTGGCGGCTGCTGGATTGTCTGGTGTTGAACTGATTGCAATCGCCGCCATCCAGGCCAAATATGGGCGTGTTTTGGACGCGCAGCGCGACACAATAATAATCCGGGATGGTCGGAAAGAAGAAAACGAAGATTTACAGAATATTAATTCTGAAGCTGGCAGTAATATTGGAGCCCCTGCTGGCGCGGGGAATTCGGAGCCAGATAACGAAAATACGCCATCTCAATCAACACCAAATACTGACCCAATCCGAGTAGTGGAGCCAGAAGCGGAGGTGGGAAGGCTTGCCGAGTTTCTTCTAAATTTGAATGTAAATTCCATTGGAGATGACCTAGGTGCAAGTGATGATTTAGGAGCCCTTGTCGCTGAGAATTTCGCTGCCGCAGTGGAAGCGAGGATCAATGAAATTGACAACAATTCGCCGCTCTTCACACCTGTGGTTAATTTCTCAGGTTCAGACAAAGATGATGTGTTTGAAGGCAGCCTTGTCGATAATATTATTGAGGGAAAAGGCGGGAATGATATTCTCCTTGGCGCCGCTGGCAATGACACGGTCAAGGGAGATGTCGGGAATGACGCCATTTTCGGTGGTGTTGGGGATGATAACTTAAGTGGTGGTGAAGGCGATGACACTATTGATGGCGGTGTCGGACAGGATTACTTGCAGGGCGGTGAAGGTAGTGCCGATTTGTTGCTGGGTGGGGACGGAGATGATGTAATTTATGGGGATGACGAGGAGGACCCAAATCCTCTAACAGGCGATCATGATACGCTTTTTGGGGATGCTGGGAATGACAGCCTCTATGGGGGCGGGGGCAATGATCTTATCCTCGGTGGGACTGGTGCTGATTTAATACAAGGTGGTAGTGGCAATGATGCGCTGGATGGTGGACAGGGCACGGATATTGCGAACTTTTTAGGTCAGTCTTCGGATTATGTGATTTTGCCTGATGCCAGTGGTTTTATTGTTGTCGATGCGTTGACGGGAGATACTGATACCCTCGTAAATATTGAACAGGTATCTTTCGATAACGGAACCTTTTCACTCGTCACTGTAGGGCTCTCAGGATCTAGTGTTGTTTCTGAAGGAAATTCAGCTTCCTATACAATCAGCCTTGGCGGGACTCCCCTCGTGTCTGGACAATCTGTCTCTGTAGATATTGGGATTTCTAATTTTGATGCTTCCAGTTCTGATTATGCCAATTTCCTGACTGCCGTACAGACAGCTGCCAATGGGGCGGCAGGGGTCTCGTTTGATGGTGTGAGTACGCTTGTCTTTAGAGGCGGTGCCGGTAACGCCGTAGAGATTGATATCTCGCTGGCGGCTTTAAGTGACCTGGCTATTGAAGGCAATGAAGACTATCGGCTTTCTCTCTCTTCTCCCGTTGGAAATGGTCCCTCGGGAAATGAGGTGCTGGTTATTGTTGATGGGAATTCGGTCGATACGGAAATTGTCGATTTGTCTGCCGCGAACATACGCTGGACTATACAAGAAAATTCAAATCCGGTGGTTGAGGGGGGAGACGCTTCTTATACGATTGAGTTTGCAGGCGCGACAATAACGTCGGACCATTCTGTCTCTATCTATGTTAGCCTGAATTCAGGAGATACTAGTAGCGCAGATTTTGAAGAAAATCTTTCGAAAGATTTGCAAGATGCAGCAGCGTCTGTAACGGGTGTTTCGGTTGTTGGAACAACACTAATATTTGATGACACAGCCGCGTCCTCTTTTACCTTTGATCTACCCACATTCTCTGATGGTCTGGGTGAAGGGGATGAGAGTTTTTCGATTGCTATTTCGGACCCAAAAGTAGACGGATCCATAAGCGGGATCATCAGTGGTTCCGCCTCACAGGCAACTACGATTATCGATGCAGCCTCTGACCTTATTGCCTTTTCTTTATCAGGGGCGGTATCCGCAATTGAAGGTGGAACGGCAAGCTATAATGTTGCTTATGACGGAGTTTTGCAAGCAGGTGAGACAGTTTCCGTATCAATCAGTTTATCTCATATTGAGACAGATCCAGAAGATGTCTCGGCTCTATTCGCGGCTCTTGACGAGGCTATTGCATCCACATCTGGTGTTACTTTGAATGGGAATGTGCTGACATTTGATAGTAGTGCTGCGAGTCTAGCCTTTGATTTAGATATATCGATTGATGGTCTTATAGAAGGCGCAGAGAGTTTTATTGTTAGTTTGGATAGTGCCTCTTCACTCACGGGAGTGAACACGACTATTAATGGCTCTTTTGACAGTGTTACGACAACAATTGCGTCCAACGGTGCGGTGGCGTTCTCGATCACCGGATCTTCGTCTATTCTTGAAGGAAGTGTCGCGAGTTATTCCGTGGCATATGAAGGTACCCTCCCTGATGAAGAAACGGCTTCTATTGATATTGATTTGACTAATATTTCGGCAGATGGTTCAGATTATTCAGATATTGTTGCGGCACTAAGCTTTGCCGCGGGCTCAACGGCCGGTGTCAGTTTTGACGGTGTGAACATGCTGACTTTTACGGGCGGTGTTGGGAACAGTAGCGTTTTGGATTTTGACCTCTCAGTCTTTGACGGCGATGGTGTTGAAGACGCGCAAACTTTTTCAATAGACCTGAGTAATCCCGTTTCAAGCTTTGGCGGGCCCGCAAGCGTCGATCCTTCAGCAACCAGTGCCCTCACAGAAATTACAGATAATGATGGCAGTATTGGATTTGCGATCTCTGCTGCTCCACTCATCCTTAGTGAGGAAGCTGCGGAGAGTACGACCTTCACATTGACCATGAGCGGTGGCCCGCTTGTCGGTGGCAACGTCGCCACTGTTGATATTGATCCCTCAGGCTCGGCCTCGGACGGAGTGGATTATTCGAGTTTTTATGGGGCGTTGGATACTGCTATTGGGTTAGAGGCTGGTGTTATTCGGTCTGGCTCCACATTGACTTTCACATCTGGTTTTGATGGCAATCTGGAGTTCACAGTCTCCGCCATTGATGATGGGAATGTGGAAGGCACTGAGACTATCATTGCGACATTGTCTAATGAAAGCATTGACAGTGGGACTATCTCCATCGTGACGCCGATTGCCTCGGTTGATCTTAATGACGCGGATGGCAGTATTGGATTTGCGATCTCTGCTGCTCCACTCATCCTTAGTGAGGAAG
>JBALXM010000069.1:0-4964 GCA_036960695.1 Sneathiella sp. | reverse complement strand
GGGAATGTGGAAGGCACTGAGACTATCATTGCGACATTGTCTAATGAAAGCATTGTGCACGGTAATGCCTCAATACTGGTTGATCAGGCTTTAACGACAATTCAAGAGGTTGATGCTTTATCGGTTTCCTTTAGTCAAGCATCGCTCAGTAAGAATGAGGGCCAGAGTGCTGGATATGCAATTGCCCTTGCAGGTCTTGCCCTAGCATTATCAACCTTGCCTTCTGGCGCGTCCGTCTCTTTTGACCTTGAACTGGATTTTGTAAGCGCGGATGCTTCTGACATTTCTGGAAATCTTTTCGATGCATTGTCAATATTGCCAGCGGGAGTTGTCCTCAGTGGCTCTGGCAATATTGTAACCATAACCGTAAGTGATAGCGCTGCTTTCTCTGGCGGTGAATTGACGTTGAATTTTGATATTCCACTTGTGGGTGGAGATGGTGCCGAAAGTGATGAAGTTTATACTTTGACCATCAGCAATGTTTCTGGGATAGGCGTGAATGCTACAGCTGGAACAGCAATAAATACCACGACAATTGTGGATGATGGCGGTGTTTCGGGATCACCAACACCGAATGCAGATTTGATCATCGGGACGGCAAGCGCGGATAACATCGATGCCTTGGCTGGGGATGATACTATTTCGGGTGGTGATGGAAATGATACGATATTTGGGGGGCTGGGGGCAGACTTAATCATGGGAGAGGGCGATAATGACTCTCTTATGGGCGGTGCAGGGGATGATTATTTAGACGGAGGAATTGGCAACGATTATCTTGATGGTGGAGATGATAACGATGTTCTGATTGGTGGCGAGGGGTCCGATACTTTTACCGGCGGTGCTGGGGATGATCTTATCGAAACTGGTAATAACGCTGGGTGGGACCGGATCTTCGGTGGAACTGGTAATGATACAGTAGATATCTCAAATACCGGGGGTTATTTTGAACTCGATTATACGGCTCTCACAGCCAGCGATATCGATGAATCTGGTCTCTTAACAAATGCTGGTATTGACGTTGATTTAAGCGAGGATTCCCTAAATGGGCACAGCACTATTTTAAAGGGCGATGCCGGTACTGATACGGTGCTTGGGATCAATACACTCTTTAGTGGCGGTTATTCCGGTCTCGGTATTACGGGAACTCAAGGTGACGATACAATCACTGGATTTGATTATGAAGGGGTTTTTCTTAAATTTCGCGGAGAAGGTGGGAATGACCAGCTTATCGGTCATGATGCGGCCTTTAATCAGCTGGATTACAGATATTCGCTAAATGGCGTTACGGTTGAATTTTCAAACCTCGCGGACGGCCAGGGTACTACGAGTGATGACGGTCTTGGCGGTATTGATACTTTCAGTGGCATGGATGAAGTTCGAGGTTCCGAATTTAATGACAGTTTAGTCGGTAGTAATTTTGATGAACGTTTTATCGGTCGCGCGGGAGATGACACCATGGATGGTGGCGGTGGTACCGATTTAGTGCGTTATGATGAAGCCGAAATATTAAACGGGATAAACGTAAATCTTAAGACTGGGGTGGTGCTGAATGACGGCTATGGGGATCAAGATCTCCTCATAGGGATTGAACAAGTCAGAGGATCTCGTTTCGATGATACGTTGGTTGGGAGTGATACGGGAAGAGATAAGCTTGAAGGTGGAGACGGGAACGATTTGATCTTCACCGGTAATAATACTGAATTTGATGATGTCATTGGCGGTCGCGGGAACGATACCATTGACTACACAAATTCTGGCGGTGACTTCGGGATCAATTATAGCGGACTATCAAGTGATGATGTGGATACACTGGGCGGGTCGTCAGCCGGGTTTGATATCGATCTTGAGGCAGGATCAGTTGATAAAGGTGATGCTGGGATTGATACCCTGCTTAATTTTGACGCCACGACAACGTCCTTTACGGTGAGCGGCAGTTCCGGAGATGATTTAATAACTGGATTTAGCAATGGTTATTATGTTGGTTTCCAGGGAAACGGCGGTAATGATACGCTTGTCGGAAGTACCACTTCTTTTAATCGCCTAGATTACGGCTTTGTCGATTCTGGTATAAATATACAGTTTGATAGCATAACTGAAGGATCGGGAACGACCAGTGATGACGGCAAAGGTGGCTCCGATATATTTAGTGGGATGGACGAAGTTCGCGGCTCCGATTTTGACGATACGATGTTTGGAAGTGATTTTGATGATCGCTTTATAGGTAGATCAGGGAACGATATTATAAACGGCGGCGGTGGATATGATCTTGTCCGGTACGACCGAACTGGGCTCGAAAATGGCATTAATGTAAATCTCGAAACCGGCATCGTTCTCAATGACGGCTATGGTGATCAGGATACCTTAACAAGCATTGAGGAGGTTCGTGGTTCTTCTTACGACGATATCATCGTGGGATCTGCCAATAGTGACAATCTTAAAGGCCGCGATGGTGAAGACACTTTGATCGGTGGCGATGGGGACGATTGGCTTTTAGGAGGCGCCGACGCGGATACCATGGATGGCGGCGTTGGGTACGATGCTGTTCAGTATTTCGACATGGGTGCTGGTATCACAGCTATCATGACGGGGAGTGGCAACGGTACGGTGCAGCATGATGGCGTTATGGATACGCTTATTAATATCGAGAAAATCCATGGCAGCGACTTTAATGACAGTCTAACTGGCGGCACTGATAATGATGATTTCTATGCGGAAGGTGGCAACGATACACTTATTGGCAATGGCGGAAATGATTCCCTTCATGGAGAAGAGGGAAACGACCTCATGTGGGGGAATGAGGGGAATGATCGCCTCGATGGCGGCGACGGAGGCGATACATTAGACGGGGGCGCTGGTGACGACTGGATCTTTACCGGCAATAATGGCGGTTCAGGCAATGGTTTGGATGTTATCATTGGAGGTCTAGGTTCTGACAATTTTGATTTTGACAGTACAGCGGGCTTTTTCGTCGTGGATTATTCGGGGCTTACCGTTGGTCAAATCGGAGCGAGTGGGGGATTGTATGTCGATCTAGATGAAGGCTACGCGGATAAGGGAGATGCCGGCTTCGACTCTTTCCATAATTTAGATAAAATTGCAGTTGGAGGTTATGCCGGGGCAAATGGGTTCGCGCTTATTGGGTCCGACGGGGAGGATACGATCACCGGGTTTAATTATACCGATCGTGATGTGCTCTTTCGAGGCGGTGAAGGTGATGACCTCATAATGGGTGGATCAAATACATTCGACATTCTTGACCATAGAACTTCTATCTCGGGCATTACCGCCTCCATGTCAAACTCCATTGATCATGCGGGTATTGTCACAAACGATGGTTTTGGAGACACAGATGATTTTACTGAAATAAATGAAATTCGTGGCTCCAACTTTGGTGATAGTCTCGTCGGAGGCGCCTATAATGACCGTTTCCTAGGGCGTGATGGGGTCGACACCATGAGCGGTGGCGGTGGATTTGACATGCTGCGCTATGATTCCGGTGATGAAGTGGCCGGGATTTATGCTGATCTAGAAAATAACATTGTCAGTAATGATGGTTTTGGAAATGCCGACGTTATTTCAGATTTTGAAGCTGTCCGCGGGTCGGGCCACAATGATACTTTGATTGGGTCGGACGCTGATAACGATTTATACGGCCTTGATGGCGATGATTTGATCATAACAGGCAATAACCTCGGCTATGATTACATTCGCGGAGGGACCGGTGATGATACAATGAATTTCGCCAGTACAGCCGGGTATTTTGAAATAGATTATAGCGATTTATCTGACAATTTAAATGCAGACCTCTCAACTGGTCTTGTTAATAAAGGGGCGTCTGGCACCGACACGCTTCTCAATTTGAATGATATTATTAGTACGGGCTTTAGTGGTTTCGGGCTTGAAGGCGGAACTGGAGACGATTTAATCACCGGGTTTAATTATTCGGACGTCTATTTTGGCTTTATCGGTAGCGCCGGTAACGACACGATGAACGGCGGTGCTGCGGCCTTCAACCGCCTTAGTTACTTAGGGGCAGAAGATGGTGTGACTGTACTCTTCTCTAACGTAATCGATGGCGCTGGTACGACGACAGAAGATGGTTATGGCAATACAGATATTTTTACCGAAATACATGAAGTTCAAGGTTCGAACTATGACGATAGCCTTCGAGGCGGCGGCGGAGACGAACGTTTCATAGGGCGTTCAGGTAATGATACCATTGATGGAGGAGGTGGGTTTGATCTGATGCGATATGACAGGTCTAACCTTCAAAATGGCGTCGATGTCGATCTTGCTACGGGAATTGTTGCCGATGATGGTTACGGTGATCAGGATCAACTATTCAACATTGAAAATGTGAGAGGGTCACGCTTTGACGATACGATCATTGGTAGTGCTGGCGATGACGTTCTTGATAGTGGATTGGGTAATGATTTCTTGCAGGGTGATGCCGGTAACGACAGTTTAACCGGTGGTGGGGGAAGTGATATTTTTGGGTTTGATAACCTGAGCGATGGCGTGTTTGTTGCCGCTAACTCTGCTTTTGCAGGTGTAAGTGATATTATCACTGATTTTGAAACAGCTTCGGATAGTATCAATTTGGAGGACGAGTTCGCTTTCAATTCCGGTTTTAATGCTGCTGATGACTTCCTGACAACAATTGGCGGAACGGCATATGATGGCACAAACGCCGATTACTCCGGTGGCCAGAATGCAGGGGAACAAAAGGTTATATTTGATGGTACCTACTTATACTACGATGATAATGGGGATACTGATGGGTATACTGTTATAGCAGAGATCAGCGTAGGTACAATTGACGGAAATGATATCGTTGCCTAATAAGCGGGATGTATATTTCAGCCTTATTATTAAGCAATAACAATGATTGCAATTAAAGAAGTATGGCCCTAAATGCGCTTTCTAGACGAATTTTTAGTCGTCAACCATGTGTAGATAATACC
>JBALXM010000005.1:111008-115006 GCA_036960695.1 Sneathiella sp. | reverse complement strand
AAAATCCAATCTTTAACCAGATTAAACTGATCATCCTCTGTAGATTTATTTGTATGGATAAGGGCATAATTCGTATTGTCAGAGCTAAACCCATAAGGGGCGACAAGGCGACCCTGTTTGAGGGCATCAACTGCCAGCACTTTTGGACACATAGCGACGCCCAGCCCATTTATTGCGCCCTCTACAATAAGGAAATGATGATCCAAAAAGAGCGTTTTTGAGGGAGCTGGAGTGCTTTTATGCCCAGCACGCCATTTCTCCCAAGCGTCAGGCCTGGTGGTTGAGGCTAGAGCGACAAAGTCACCCTCTTGAAAGCGGGACACCATGCTAGGCTGCATGACGGGTCCCATGCTTTCCTGCATTAATGGCTCCACAATCCAATCGGGATTAATGGGAAAGTCCATACGGCGAATGGCAAGTGAAATGCTGTCTGTTGTAAAATCGAAAGTCCCGCCACCTACAGATAAATGAAGCTCGATTGTTGGATTGGCATCCTGAAATACACTTAAGCGAGGGATGAGCCAATGGAGGGCGACAGAGCGCTCACACGACAGGGTTATCGGGGACATTTTGTGTGGGATTTTAATGTCAGTTAAGGTGGTAGAAAGAAGGGCGAGAGCCTCCGTCGTTGCCTTCGCAAGTTTTTCACCTTCAACGGTGAGCCTTATACCGCGCCCTTTTCGTTCAAACAACGTCACATCTATTTCTTGCGCAAGTTTTATAATCCGCCGGCTGACGGCTCCGTGAGTTAGTGCGATCTCTTTTGCTGCTGCCCGAACGGATCCAAGTCTTGCGACGATTTCAAAAGCTCTTAGATCATCGAGGGAAGGAATGTGATTTCTGTTCATTGGTTAGTTTATATCACCAGTTCTGGATAATTAATATGGATATATAAAGGATGTGCTCCATGTGAAAGTAAAACAGTACAGAATTATTATCCAACAGAGAGAGTTGTTATGAGTGGATGGGAAACACAGATACCTGTCGTGATGGCGATTACGATTTTAGCGGTGGTGAGCCCTGGACCAGACTTTGCCATGACTTTGCGTAATAGTTTGGTTTATGGGCGGCGTGCGGGACTTGTGACAAGCGCGGGAATCGCAGCTGGAATTTCAGTTCACATCTTATATTCAATCTTGGGCTTTAGTGTCATTTTAGTGGAAGCGGTGTGGTTGCTGGACGTTATTCGGTATTTGGGTGCTGGGTATCTTGTGTGGTTAGGATGCCAACCCTTTCTAAAGCGGCGTAGCGTAAATGAAGTCAGCCGGGAACAAGTGGTGGTAGCAAAGGCACCGACCCTGATGTCGGCTTTCAGAACAGGATTTCTATGCAATGCCCTTAACCCCAAAACGACGTTATTTTTTGTGGCGCTTTTCAGTCAGGTCGTACATCCGGAAACACCGCTTATAGGTCAATTGGGATTTGGTCTTTTTATTGCCTTGGCTCATTTGGTTTGGTTTGCGTTCGTGGCAACTGCCCTGACTCATAAAACCTTGAAAGAGATGTTTGATAAGGCTAGAGGGGGAATAGAAAAGGGAATTGGTGTGTGCTTAGTCGCACTTGGTATCCGACTCGCCCTTTTCTAAATGCAAAGTGAGCCCTAATAGTTAGATTTATAATCCATGCCTTGGTTTTTCTTAATGGTGCCGCGGCGATATTTAGGAACAATATTTGCCTGCTCAATTAAGCTTACCAACGATTAAAGGCTGAAGTGCACTTTGGCTACATGAACTCCCAATCAGCACTGTGTTTCTAAATCACTTTGGCAAGTGAGGAGATTTCAGTTTCGCTAAAGACCTGAATGCCATGTTTTATTAACATTGCTGTAACCACTCCCATACCTGGGATTTTGCGCCCTGAGAATGATCCATCATAAACGAAATTGCTGCCACAAGACGGGCTGTTTTCTGTGAGCAAGGCAAAATGGCAGTTGTTTTCTTGTGCCATTTTCAGGGCGAGTTCCGCTCCTTTTATAAACTGGGGAGTCTCGTTCTGCCCATGACTATCAATGATAGAGGTTCTACCGGCTAAAACTTCGTCACCCGTCAATCCGTCCGCAATTTCACAGGGAAGGCGTGGCGTTGAAAAGCCTGCCATCATTTCCGGGCACGCAACAACAAGCCGCCCTTCGTCGAGCCAGGTTTTCAGCAATGAATTGTCAAGTAACTTCCCGTTGCCGTCATATCGAACAGGGTGGCCTAGTAAGCAAGCACTTATGAGTATTTTTGACTGTTGATGATTTGATTGCATCTCACACGATTACTCGTTACCCGCAGGATAAGCAAGTAGGGGTTCAAAAATCAGACTTTGTAACTCGACCGCGAGTTTTTTTCGTGGCGCCGCGTTGTGTCTTTTTATCCATCCTTTTAAGTTTGGATGAATAACTTGGTTTTGTAGGGCGACGATTTTTGGGGACAATCGTTGCTTTTTGAATGATGTCAATAAGGCGGCTTTTGGCGTCTTGTCTGTTTCGGTCCTGACTTCGATGGCTTTCGGCAGTGATGATGAGTATCCCATCCTTGGTCAACAAATGGCTGGCAACTTGGCGCATTCGGTTTAGCAATGGGTCGGATATGGCCGAAGAATTTTTGGCATCAAAACGCAGTTGAACCGCTGTAGACACCTTATTCACATTCTGACCACCAGGGCCCGATGAGCGAACAAAGCTTTCCACGATTTCATCGTCATTAATCAAGATGGTGTCGGTGACTTTTAGCATACGATCTTTTCATGTTGATCTCACATAATGGAATTATGTCAGCGGAACTTACTGGGGGCAAGTTCCGCTGGGAAGATCGTGCTAACTTTGTTAATTAAAATATATGTTATGCCCAACCCAGTTGCTTCGAGGTATGGCCGTCATTCCATATTTTTGTCATGTGCTGAATTTTATCTCCGTTAAATTCCATAACATAGACATAATCAGCTGCCACAGTTTTACCTGTTGGAGGAACTGGTCCGCCCTCACCTGTTTGAGTTCCGTGGACAACGGCAAATGCGGTAACGGAATTCCGCTCTGTGTCTGTCGCGAAGGCTTTAATTTCGGGTCGCATATCAGGAACTGGTGTAAATAACCCTTTTACCCAAGCAACATATCCTTCAACCGTAGTAACTTCAGCAAGCATATCCGCTTGGCATGAAAAGCTAGCGTTATCGTGGCACCAAGTTTTGCATATATCCCATCCTTTTCCTGTTTCGCAAGCATCAAAAAAATTCATTGCGGTTTCAGTAATTGACATATTTAGGCCCCTTATTTTAAATATTTATTCGTAAACTGGTTCAAATTATCAGTCGTTTTGATAGTATTTTTGCCCTGTAAATAACTCTAAAACGTGTATTTTGTTTTGTCAATAATAATAAAACATTCATTTTAAAATTATGTAAATTTTTTATAATGCGCCTAAAATAATCTCGTGAAGATTGGATATTTTGTCTTTTCTGATCGACCGTTGGCCAAACATAATCAACCCTTGAACACAGCATAAGATGTAGCTTGCCAATGCAGCTGGATCCTTGTCTGGGGAAATATCATTGCTTGCCTGTGCATTACAAATAGCGACCTCTAGCAAAGCTTCAATCATTAAGCAAAAGTCGTCAACTTTTTGGGCGGCTGCTAGGCTGATGCTTGGTTTTTGGACCATGTGGTTCATAAGCAAGCAGCCTTTGTAATCATCTGAAGAAGACGAGTCTATTACGGCTTGGATGAACTTCTTGATACCATTAAAGTCCGGTTCGTCTTTTAGGCTTTGAAAGCGATGGGGAACGATATGTTGGCGATAGTGTTCAAGCGATTCTTCAAACAAACCATCTTTATCGCCAAATTCCTTGTACATGCTTGCAGTATTTAAGCCAGTCGCATGCACAATGTCGGCCATTGAGGTTGATTTGTAACCTTTTTGCCAAAACAAATGGACAGTTTTTTCTAGGACCTCATATCGGTCATATTCTTTATATCGTGCCATGCGATTATACTAAATCGAACATTTTAGAATGTAAAC
>JBALXM010000005.1:69744-110908 GCA_036960695.1 Sneathiella sp. | reverse complement strand
ATACGGCCTTCAATGGTGGCAGACCCCATATGAGGGAGCAGAATCACGTTATCCAGCTCCAGCAATTTTGGGTTTACCGCAGGTTCTAACTCGAACACGTCCAGTCCAGCACCTGCAATGTCGCCGGCCCTGAGCATGCGGGTGAGGGCATTTTCATCGACCACTTCACCGCGGGATGTATTGACTACATAAGCATGCTTTTGCAATAGTTTCAGACGGCGCTGATTAAGCAGATGGAAAGTACCGGGTGTATGCGGGCAATTGACGGATACAATATCCATGCGCGCTAACATCTGATCGAGGCTCTCCCAATACGTGGCTTCCAGCTCATCTTCTAGATAGTCAGGGAGCCGATTGCGATTGTGATAATGAATGGATAGACCAAAAGCTTTGGCCCGGCGCGCGACAGCTTGCCCGATACGGCCCATGCCGATGATGCCCAGACGTTTTCCCCAAATTCGATGGCCCAGCATGCCAGTAGGGGACCAACCGGTCCATTCACCGCTGCGCATGAGTCTCTCACCTTCAGTTAGGCGGCGAGGGACAGCCATGATCAGGGCCATTGTCATATCCGCTGTATCTTCTGTTAAAACACCGGGAGTGTTTGTCACAGTGATATTGCGCTGACGGGCCGTTGAAAGGTCGATATGGTCCACGCCGGTTCCAAAACTTGCGATTAACTTCAAGTCCGGGTTCGATTGGCTCAAAACGCCAAGGTCGATTTTATCGGTGACGGTTGGAACTAAAACATCGGCGGTTCGAACGGCCTCTACCAGCTCTGCTTGGCTCATGGGCTTATCTTCATGATTGAGGCGTGTATCGAACAATTCCATCATGCGAGTTTCGATCACATCGGGAAGTTTACGTGTTACAACAACGACTGGTTTTTTTTTCGACTTATCTGACATTCCATGTCCCTCTGGTCTTACTTCTCTTATTTTTTACTGACCTTATGTTTTTTTAGCAGATCAGCCCGGCGGAGACAATTTAACCTTGATATTCTTTGTGTTTTTTTTGTCTCCTTGACCCAGCTTTACGACTCGCGGCATATAGGTCGGGAATTTATACTCTTTCTTAAAGGCTTAATTTGTGACAGCTCGATCCTTTGTTTTTTCTTTTTTGCTTATCCTCTCTGCATTTTCGTTAAGCAATGCAGCCTATGCAGGTTCGCCTACGCCGCGCTTTGTTTCCCTTTCGTCAAATGAGGTGAATGTGCGTGTCGGTCCCGGAAAGCGCTATCCCATTTCTTGGGTTTTTACGCGCAGTGGCTGGCCGGTTGAGATTATTGCCGAGTACGAGCTCTGGCGTCAGATTCGCGATATCGAAGGGGCCACTGGATGGGTTCATAAAAGCCTGTTGTCTAGTCGGCGTACCATACTCATTACTGGGGAACGTCGCCCAATTTACGAAGATACGGATACAGGCAGCGTTGTGATTCTTATGGCAGAACCAGGCGTTCAAGGAAAATTATTGGAATGTGATGGGCCTTGGTGTGCCGTTGAGATCGCAGGGAATAAGGGCTGGCTTAAAGCCAGCCACTTTTATGGCGTTTATGAAAACGAGAAAATTCGATAAAGCGACTTACGTTGATAAATCAGCAGCAAGAGCGTTGCGATTTTCTTCATTGAATTTGGCCATGTGACCATATTCTGCATGGTCAATGCCCATTAGAACTTCAGTATTCTTAGCTCTCATCTGATCTTTCTGGGATGCAGATAAGGGGAAATGAAGGAAATGAATGGCGGAAGTCTTACCATCCTCTGTCGTCCGGTCCACTTCGGTTTCGGGGACTGCATAGGATTTCTCACCATTGATAGAGATATAAACTGTCTCTTCCACACCGCCAAGTTTACGCAGGGTGAAGTCACGGCGAACAGGGTCATCAATTTCAATCATGAAGGTCGCAACCAGCTCAGATCCATTGGGGATAAGCGGGTTATAGGCTGTTAGCTCATCGGCAATCTGTTCTTCGCCACCGCGCTCGATATACAGCATTTCATGAATCTGCGCCCACATGGTCTCATAACTTTCAAAATAGAAAGTGGTAAAAGGACCCACAGCAATGCGGCGATCTTTCTTGATTGCAATAAGTTTCTGCTTGTTTGCTTTGCGAATTTTCTCATAGTCCGCAACGGGCATAATATCGTCGCGCGTAATTTCGCGTTTTATCTGGGTCATTTTATAATTTCCGGTTTTTTATAGGCTGTAAGCCTTGGCAATTAGTTCAATTGGATGCGTGGCCTGCACTTTTTTTGTGGCCTCCGGATCCTGTGCCTCCATGCCTTGCAAAATATGCTCAGCAGCAAGAGGGCATTCTGACGCAATATAAGGCGCGCCGGATTTAAGGACATTCTTGGCGGCGGTTTTACCGACCTTTAGGGCTGTTTCGTAATTACCCTTCATGATCCCCCAAGATCCTCCGTGGCCAGAGCAACGCTCGACAATGGCGACGCGTGTTTTGGGGATAAGGCGCAGCATTTCAGCGCCTTTTGCGCCCATATTCTGGGCTCGGGCGTGACAGGCCAAATGCATGGATATGGCACCGTCCAAGGGCTCCATACCATCACAAATACCCTCTTTCTTTGCAATATTGACGATATATTCGGATACATCGAACGTATTGTCAGCCAAAGTCGTTAAGTCAGCATTTTCCGGCGAGATGAGCGGCCATTCAAATTTAAGCATTAGCGCGCAAGAAGAGACTAGGGCGATGACGTCATATCCCTTGTTAATCCAACCTACCAAGTCCGCTGAGACCTTTTTGGCATTCTCTGCAACGGCTTCCAGATTTCCTTGCTCTAAAAGTGGCATACCACAACAACCAGGATAGACGACTTTTGTCTCAACGCCGTTTTTGGCAAGCACTTTGCGTGTGGCTTCTCCAATGTCAGGGTTGTTATAATTTCCAAAACACGTGGCATATAAAACTGCTTTACGACCATATGCCGGGGCAGATTTATTGACCTCAAGCGTGTTTGTTTTCGCGAGGTCTTCTAGAGTTTTTGAATGATATTTAGGAAGCGCCGCATGTTTATGGATACCAAGGGTTTTCTCCATAATGCCGCGTGCGACGGTGTTGCTTTTCTTCGTCGCCCAATTTGCAAGGGGGGCGATTGGTTTTGCAAGTTTGCCATTTCTGTCGGTTTTCGCGAGCTCATTGGTGACAAAAGTATTTTCCCCCTTTTTATTCTCTACAGCGCGATAGCGAAGCATGAGATGAGGGAAGTCCAAATTAAACTCGTGCGGCGGCACATACGGACATTTGGTCATATAACACATGTCACAGAGAGTGCAGGCATCTACCACAGGCTTAAAATCACTTGAGGACACAGAATCAAGCTCTTCTGTTGCGGATCCGTCTATCAGATCAAATAGTTTAGGGAAAGAATCGCACAAATTGAAACAGCGACGGCAACCGTGGCATACATCAAAAACGCGCCTCAGCTCTTCATCTAGAGCTGTTTCGTCGTAAAATTCTGGATTGTTCCAGTCAATGGGATGCCGTGTGGGGGCGTCCAAGCTGCCTTCGCGCATAGTGTAATTCCCTGAATTTTGGCGGCGGGGGAGGGTTAGAGCGATCGAGATCGCCCTAACAGAGTAGTTGGATAAGGGGTTTAGTCCATTTCATCCAAAGCTTTTTGGAAACGACCAGCGTGGCTTTTTTCAGCTTTAGCTAGTGTTTCAAACCAATCAGCAATCTCGTCTTGGCCTTCTTCGCGCGCAGTTTTGGCCATACCTGGATACATATCAGTGTATTCATGTGTTTCGCCTGCAATTGCGGCTTTCAGGTTATTGTCTGTGGAGCCAATTGGCAGGCCAGTAGCCGGATCACCCGTTTCTTCTAGATATTCTAGATGCCCGTGTGCGTGGCCTGTTTCGCCTTCTGCGGTAGAGCGGAAAACGGCAGCAACGTCATTGTAACCTTCAATATCTGCTTTTTGAGCGAAATAGAGGTAACGGCGGTTTGCCTGAGATTCACCAGCAAAGGCGTCCTTCAGATTCTGTTCAGTTTTACTTCCCTGTAGAGACATAATGTCCTCCTGGAATTGGCGGGTTTTTTTAAAATTCTTCAGTTGTAAAGAATGACAAAAATATAATCCTGCTCAAGGAGGCTGTCAACAGATTAGAATGTTTCTAAAAAGGAAAATCTAAGAAGGGATATCAAGAACTACGATGATCGTTTGGAAAGACGTACAATTACATCGATGCTTGAAATCATGGTGCCTTCTGGGAGGCTGGGAATGCCTTGTACAACCAATTCCGGCGATTCAATATCTTGCAACCGGCCTTCATCCTCATGGAAAAAATGATGATGTGGCGTTACGTTCGTATCAAAATAAGACTTGCTGGCGTCAACGACTACTTCGCGCAGAAGGCCCGCTGTCGTAAATTGATGAAGATTATTGTAGATGGTGGCCAATGATATTTTAACGCCCGACCGCAACGCTTCGCTGTGGAGGGTTTCAGCCGTTAAATGACGATTCCCGTTTGAAAATAAAAGCTCTGCCAAGGCAAGGCGTTGCCGTGTTGGCCGCAGAGAGGCAGACCGAATGCGATCTTCAAACGAGGCGGGGTTTGAATGATTAAAATCAACCCCGGTATTTGTTTTCTGATCTGTCATGACACTATTTTCACCTAACAACGCTTAAATATACGCTTCCAATATAGCCATTTTTTAGAATAATTCAAATAAGCATTTTATGGAAAGCGTATAATCTAACTACTTACCTGTCATTATCTGATCGACAAGTTCCTTCATCGTTGGGATGAAACCATTGGCATAAAAGGGGTCTGTGGCAAATTGATAGGCCCCGTGACCGGCAAACATCAGATTGTTTTCGGTGTTGCTCTCAGAATGAATGACATCTTGAAGGGTTTTCTGAATGCAGAAACTTCTAGGGTCAGCTTTACGGCCCGTATTGCCTTTTTCGTTCTCTGCCCAGTTGGAGAAAGAGCAATTAGACAAACAGCCCATGCAATCCACCTGATCTTTGCGGATTTCTTTCATTTTGTCTGGATCGACAAAAATCATTGTAGAATTTGGTGTTTTCAAACCAGAGGTGAAACCTTCTGCAACCCACTTGTCAGCATGCATTTTATCTGTGGATGTTAGATAAATTTCCCGCTTGCGTGGGCCAAAGCTAAAGGCTGTGTTGTGATCACCGATCGGCTCATTTACGAATGCGACTTGGCGTTCGGAGCGCTCTTTTAGCTCATCCAAAAAGTCATTTCGAACAGCAGAGGACCAGAAGCCGGTTGGACTGAATTTGTTTAGAAAAACGTCCCCTTCTTTCAAAGTCCCGAGTTTTGCTTTCCAGGCATCCGAAATAGGGCTTTCTTTGGTCAGCAAAGGGCGCGTTCCAAATTGAAAAGTGATCGGACCGATTTCAGGATTGTCGAGCCAGTGAGCCCAATCCTCGATATGCCAAACGCCACCAGCCATAATGATCGGAATATGGTTTAGACCCATTTCGTTCATCATCGTCCGCAGTAATGCCACCCGTGGATAAGGGTCTTCTGGCACCAGTGGGTCTTCTGAATTGGTGAGGCCATTATGGCCGCCAGCAAGCCAAGGGTCTTCATAGACAACCCCGCCCAGCCAGTCAGCGAATTTATGGTAGGCCCGTTTCCATAGAGCACGAAAAGCACGTGCTGAGGAGATGATTGGGTAATAATGGATTTGGTAGTCTGATGCGATTTGAGCTACACGATAAGGCATGCCCGCGCCACAAGTGATACCGTGAACGAGGCCTTTTGCCCCTTCCAGAACACCGTGAAGGATGCGCTCAGCGCCACCCATTTCCCATAAAACATTCATGTGAATGCGACCTTCTCCGCCAGAGAGATCATGGGCTATTTGCGCTTGTGTGATGCCACCGTTAATACCGTAGGCCACAAGTTCTTCATGGCGGTCACGACGTGTCCTGCCAAGGTAATTCTGAGGGATAAAATCGCCATTGTCATCGTAACTATCAGCATTTACAGCAGAAAAAGTAGCGACACCTCCTGCAGCAGCCCAAGCGCCTGAGCTTTGACCGGTTGATACGGCAACACCTTTTCCGCCTTCAACAATGGGAAGTACTTCTTTTCCCGACACGACAATGGGGTTTAGTGATTTCAAGAGACGATTCCTACCGCAGAGTTACTGTGTACATATCACTTAGAGCAAGTTGATCCAAGCATAAAGCACTGAACAAGAATGGAGGCGGCTCTCATAATTCAAGCCGCCTCCTGTATTCTTTAGATCAGCTTTCTTCGGTTGCTGCAGAATCTGTATTTTCTTCTGCTTCAACAGCTTTAATTGACAAGCGAACTTTGCCGCGACCATCAATTTCAAGTACTTTAACACGAACTTCGTCGCCTTCGTTGACGATGTCTGTGACTTTGGCAACGCGTTTAGGGGCGAGTTCTGAAATATGAACAAGACCGTCACGGTTTCCGAAGAAGTTTACGAATGCGCCGAACTCAACGACTTTTACAACTTTACCTGTGTAAATAACGCCAACTTCAGGATCGTCCACAATGGATTTGATCCATGCAACAGCGGCGTCCGCACTTTCAACAGTTGTCGCTGCAACTTTAACAGTTCCGTCATCATCGATATCGATTTTGGCGCCAGTTTCTTCGCAAATTTGGCGAATAACCTTACCACCAGTTCCGATAATATCGCGGATCTTGTCTTTTTTGACACTCAGCTGAGTGATGCGCGGTGCACCATCACGAACGCCATCACGTGCGCCTTCGATAGCTTTCGCCATTTCATCGAGAATGTGCAAACGACCTTCAGTTGCCTGAGCAAGAGCGATACGCATAATCTCTTCAGTGATGCCTGAGATTTTGATATCCATCTGAAGGGATGTAATACCTTTTTCAGTACCAGCAACTTTAAAGTCCATGTCACCTAGGTGATCTTCGTCACCGAGAATGTCAGAGAGAACGGCGTACTGGCCGTCATCTTCCAAGATAAGACCCATTGCGATACCAGCAACAGGGCGCTTCAATGGAACACCTGCATCCATAAGGGAGAGAGACGTACCACACACAGTCGCCATTGAAGAGGAACCGTTAGATTCGGTTACTTCAGAGACAACGCGGAGTGTGTATGGGAATTCTTCTTTGCTTGGCAGCAAAGGATGCACAGCACGCCATGCAAGTTTACCATGACCTACTTCACGACGGCTAGTAAAGCCAACGCGACCAGCTTCGCCTACTGAATAAGGAGGGAAGTTGTAGTGAAGCATGAAGTTTTCGCGGTATTCGCCTTCAAGGGCATCCACGATTTGCTCATCTTGACCAGTACCAAGTGTTGTTACAACAAGGGCCTGTGTTTCGCCACGTGTGAACAAAGCAGAGCCATGACTGCGAGGCAGTGCACCAATTTCTGACATGATCGGGCGAACAGTTTTCGTGTCACGACCATCAATACGAACGCCAGAGCTAATTATGCTGCCACGAACAATGCTTTTTTCGATTTTTTTCAAGATACCGGAAGCAGCTTCTACTTCGGTGTCTTCAAGAGTTGCAATAGCTGCAGCTTTAGCGGCAGATACTTTATCAGTTCTCGCCTGTTTGATGCGTTCTTGATACGCTTCAGTCAAACCAGCAACAGCCGCGGCTTTAACTTTAGTAACCAGGGCAGCATCATCTTCAGGCGGCTGGAAGTCCCAAGGATCTTTTGCACAATCTTCTGCAAGATCGATGATCGCATCGATAACCGCTTGTGTCTCGCGATGACCAAACATAACCGCACCAAGCATTTGCTCTTCTGACAGCTCGTTTGCTTCTGATTCGATCATTAAAACAGCTTCGTCAGTTCCGGCAATCACCAGATTAAGTTCGCTGTTCGCCAACTGCTCAGTTGTCGGGTTCAGTGCATATTCACCGTCGATGAAACCAACGCGGGCTGCGCCCACAGGTCCCATGAACGGGATGCCTGAAATAGTCAGAGCCGCTGAAGCACCAATCAGTGCAATAACGTCTGGATCATTCTCAAGGTCATGTGCCAAAACTGTACAAATGATTTGAGTTTCGTGTTTAAAGCCGCTTACGAATGAAGGGCGAAGCGGGCGGTCAATCAGACGGGAAACCAGTGTTTCTTTTTCCGTAGGACGGCCTTCGCGTTTGAAAAAGCCGCCTGGAATTTTACCAGCAGCGTAAGCTTTTTCTTGATAATTTACAGTAAGTGGGAAGAAATCCATACCAGGTTTTGGTGCTCTTGCAGCCACTGCTGTACACAGGATCTGTGTCCCGCCGTAAGTAATCATTACAGCGCCATCTGCTTGGCGAGCAACTTTACCAGTTTCCATTACGAGCGGACGACCGCCCCACATCACTTCCTTGCGATGTATTTCAAACATATTCTGTCCTTCCGATGCAGGCTCAGCCCAATGCTGTCCTGCAATATCAGGGGCCTTATGCCCCAGCATTTTTCTTGTCATTATACTATTCTGGAGCAGGCTCCAGAATCACCGAACGCCGGCACGCAAAAGGCTAAAAAACCATATGCAGAACCGGCGTTGGAAATTACTCTGATCTTTTTCGGATCGAGGTCTGCATCTTTATTTACGGATACCACAACGTGTGAGCATAGACAGGTAACGAGCTTCCTCGATTTTCCGTAGATAGTCTAGCAAACGGCGACGCTTGCTTACCAAGCTGAGCAAACCACGACGTGAATGTACGTCTTTTTTGTGGTCTTTAAAATGGTCAGTGAGGTTGACAATCCGTTCAGTCAGAATCGCAATCTGTACTTCAGGAGAACCAGTGTCTCCTTCTTTAGTTGCGAATTCCTTGATCAGTTCTGCTTTTTTTTCTGCAGTGATCGACATCGATAATACTCCAAATGTTAAATATTAAATACGCGGACGGGAAACAAGATGCCATCCTCAATACGAGAGAGGGCAACGGGTATGCTTCCGACCATTGCACAGACAACGTTGTCTGCTTGATTTGGGACTGCCACGGTGTTGCCGTGCCTCACGCGATCTGCTTGAGTTTCCGATATGGCCACCGCCGGGATGTCGTCCAGCGCGGTCGTCAATGGAAGCAAGTCCTCAAAGTCCGCCGGACACTGCCATAGCTCTTCTAATTTATCCAGTGAAATCGAACGATTTTGCAAAAAAGGACCGACTTTGGTGCGCCGAAGTTCAGACAAATGAGCGACGGTACCCAGTTGCAGTGCAATGTCTCTTGCAAGGGCTCGAATATAGGTGCCTTTTCCGCAGCGTACGTCGAAGGTTGCATGGTCCGCGTCAATCATTTTTGAAAGCTTCAATGAGTGGATGACGACGTCCCGTTCGGGCATCACAACGTCTTGACCATCCCGGGCAAGATTATAAGCACGAACACCATTTATTTTGATTGCTGAGAACGCTGGAGGCGTCTGCTTGATGGTCCCCAAAAATTGCGGAATAATGGCTTCAATTTCCTGCATCGATGGTCGATTATCGGAGCGTTTGGAAATCTCGCCTTCAGTGTCGTCCGTGTTGGTTGCCTCACCCCATCTGGCGATAAAGGTATATTCTTTGATGTCATCGACAATGTAGCCAACAGTTTTTGTGGCCTCGCCAAGGGCGATGGGCAGGACACCCGTTGCAAAGGGGTCCAGTGTTCCGGCATGTCCAACTTTTTGGGCCGTGGTAATTCGTTTTACAATACTAACGACCCGGGCGGATGTAATATCCACGGGCTTATCAATATTCAGCCACCCGTGGATGGGGATTCCTCGACGTTTACGCGCCATTATTCTTTACTCGTCCGCATCTTCAATCGTTTGGTTCTTTTTGATTAACGCATCAATATGATTGCCATATTCAAAGGATGCATCTTTCTTAAAAGTCAGCCGTGGGGTGAATTTCATAGTCAGTTGCTTGCCCAATTCACTTTGTATGAAGCCTGCGGAACGGTTTAGACCTTCGATCAACGTCGACTCGTCGTCATTACCTAGGGGGATGACGTAAACCGTTGCATTTCTCATGTCCGTACTGGGTTGAACTTCTGTCACCGTAATAGAGACACCTGTGACATCGGGATCATGAACGTTATCTTCTGCCAATATGGAGGACAGGATATGCCGTAATTGTTCACCGACACGCAGCTGACGCTTGTTCGCGGTTCTGGGGGTTCTTTTTTTCTGTGCCATTTGTGGCCTCTTCAATCAAAAAAGGCAGGGACCGAGGCCCCTGCGCTTTTTGTTTCAACCATGTCGATATTTGCGACAGATTTAATTTCTTACAGGTGGCGAGCAATTTCCACGACTTCAAAGCACTCGATTTGGTCGTTCTCTTTGAGGTCATGATAGCTCTCAAAAGCCATACCACATTCCATGCCGGATTTGACTTCCTTAACTTCATCTTTGAAGCGTTTCAAGGTAGACAACGTGCCTTCGTGGATTACGATATTATCGCGCAGCAAGCGTACTTTCGCGCCGCGTTTCACAACACCTTCAGAAACCATACAGCCACCAATATTACCCAGTTTGGTAATATTGAACACTTCGCGGATTTGAGCATATCCAAGGAAGTCTTCGCGTAATGTTGGTGCCAACATACCAGATAGAAGCCCTTTGATGTCATCGATGACGTTATAGATGACTGAGTAATATCTGATGTCGATGCCTTGTGCTGCCGCTTCATCGCGAGCTTGCGTATTTGCCCGAGTGTTAAAGGCGATAACCATTGCACCGGACGCCATTGCGAGGGAGATATCTGATTCTGTGATACCACCGACACCGGCAAGAAGGATATTCACCTTCACTTCATCGGTCGAAAGATTTTCAAGAGATGACACGATCGCTTCAGCGGAACCTTGAACGTCTGCTTTAATGACCAGGGGAAGTTCGCTTGCAGTACCGTCCTGAATGGCTAGGAACATTTGCTCAATCGTACCACGAGCAGAGGCAGTAACTTTCTTCTCTTTGGCGACACGAAGACGATATTCAGCGATTTCTTTCGCTTGGCCTTCTGTTTCGGTCACAACAAAATCGTCACCAGCTTCTGGGGCGCCTTGAATACCAAGAACCTCAACTGGAACGGAAGGTCCTGCGTCTTCAGTTTGTCTGCCGCGATAATCGAGCAAGGCACGAACCTTACCGTAGGCAGGACCGGCAACAAAGTTGTCACCAACCTTCAATGTTCCGCGTTTCACAAGTACAGTTGCTACCATGCCGCGACCGGTTTCGATTTTAGCTTCCACCACAGAACCTTGAGCACTGCGATGTGGGTTAGCTTTCAATTCAAGAATTTCAGCTTGCAGCAGGATAGCTTCTTGGAGTTTATCCAGACCTTTTCCTGTAATGGCAGATACTTCAACTGCTTGAACTTCACCGCCCAGATCTTCAACAAAAATTTCATGCTGAAGAAGTTCTTGACGAACTTTATCTGGGTTTGCGTCTGGTTTGTCGCATTTATTGATCGCTACAATGACCGGTACTTCTGCGGCCTTAGCATGTTTAATGGCCTCAATGGTTTGAGGCATAACACTGTCATCGGCTGCGACCACAAGGATTACGATATCTGTAACCGTTGCACCGCGCATACGCATGGCAGTAAAGGCTTCATGGCCTGGTGTATCGAGGAAGGTAATAAGGTCACCAGATTCAAGATTAACTTGATAGGCGCCGATATGCTGAGTGATACCACCCGCTTCGCCAGATACGATGTCTGTTTTACGTAAAGCATCGAGAAGTGATGTTTTACCATGGTCCACATGGCCCATAACAGCAACAACAGGGGCGCGAGGGAGAAGGGATACTTCCGTATCAATAATCTCGCCGCCCAATCCGATTTCAACATCGGATTCAGCAATACGTTTTGCTGTATGTCCTAATTCTTCTACAACAAGCTCAGCTGTGTCTGCATCGATAGTCTGCGTCGCCGTAGCCATGATGCCAAGTTTCATAAGAGACTTGATCACGTCAACCGAGCGTTCTGACATACGATTGGCCAGTTCCTGAACAGAAATAACTTCAGGAATTGTGACTTCTCTGAATACCTTCTGTTGATCAGCTGGCTGCATTTGCTGTTTCTTGCGAGCACGTTTCACCGCTGCGAGTGACCGTTGTTTTGGGCCACGATCGTTCAGGGCATTCCCAATAGTAAGGCGGCCTGATTGACGACGTTGATCAGCAGTTTTCTTTTGACCTTGATTTTGGCGGTCATCGGCAGGCGCTGCACCGGTGCGCGCTGTTTTAAGAGGCTTTTTACGAGCTGTTGTCGTACGGGTTTCTTCGCCACCCTCTCTTGTCGCTGGGCGAGCGGGCGTACGTTGTTCAGTTTGTCTCGGCGCGCGTGCGGGCTCTTCAGCGGGGGCTGATTTCTTCTTTTCCCGATGAACTGCGGCTTGCGCCGTTTTTGTGGCTTGGGCCTCTTCGGTCAGGCGGCGAGCTTCTGCTTCCTCGGCTTTTTGTCTCTCATCTGGAGAGCGCTTATTGGCAAGGCGCTCACTCTCTTTGGATTCTTTTTCTGCGATTTTTGCAGCGACGGCGGCTTCTTCGGCAAGAAGTTTGTCTTCCTCTGCTTTACGGGCACGATTTTCAGCATCAACAGCTTGTTGTTGAACTGCTTGATTTCGGGCACCCTGAAGGGCTGCTGCTCGTGCAGCCATCTCATTGCGTGTCAGAAGATTCGGATCTTTACGATCTCCTCTATTCTTCTGAGAAGAACGAGGGGGCTTGTTGCCAGGTGTTTTTGACATACCAAGCGGTTTTTTTGGCTTAGCGACAGTCTTGGCGGGCTGCTGCGGTGCGGGAGTTGCTGGATCCGCCGCGGCTGGTACCGGGGCGACGCCGCGTTTTTTACGCACTTCAACCTGCACGGTCTTGGAGCGACCATGACTAAAATTTTGTCGAACCTGACCACTATCACCGACACCCGTTTTCACATCTAGCGGTTTGTTCAGGCTGAGTGACTTGCGTCCACCCTTGTCGTTTGTCTCAGTCATATTACTCCGACTCGCTTCTTCCGTCTTCACCGTCTACGTCTCGAAAGCCATTAAGCTTTGAAACTTCGACTAAAAATTTATCCGATAGCCCTCCGCGGGCTATAGCCGCATGAACCATGTTTTCACGGCCCAGCGCCTTGCTCAGTTCATCGCTACTGAAAAGCTCCACTAAAGGGCGCGATCCAGCTAATCGTCGTAACTTTTGTCGTCCATCGTCCGCACCGTCATGGGCCGCCAACAATACAAAGGCTTTTCCATTTTTTAACGATGCTTCAACTTTTGCAAACCCGGTTGCCAAATGTCCGCCCTTACGACTAAGACCCAGTAGGTCCAAGCATCTTTTCGTCAGTGCAGCAATTACAGTTTCGATCAAATCCTCTGCAACAGAGACTTGTCTTTTGGCTGATCTTGCAAACATACCTTTTTTCCGAGCGAGCTCTAAACTATCCCGGTTACTGCTTACCCAAATTCCGCGGCCAGGCAATTTACCTTGATTGTCGTAAACTAGCCCGCCATCTGGAGACACTACAAAACGAAGAAGTTCTTCCTTTTTTAGCGTCTGCCCAGTGGCTATACACCGACGCACGGTTTCACTCAAGTCTCGTTGTTGACGTAATGTCGGAGTCTCAAGTTTCCTCGGGATTGCTCTCTTCTTCATTCGATGGCTCTTCTTCTGCAAACCAGTGGGCTCTAGCCCCCATAATGATGTCGTTTGCTTCATCCAAACTCAAACCGAATTCTTTCAGAATACCATCCTCAGAACTAACAAGCTCGTCTCCTGCTAGATCGGCTAGATCGTTCAATTCCTTCACGCCGGCTTCACCAAGAGCCACAATCATTGGGCCGCTTAGGGCTTCAATTGCGACGAGCTCATCAGATACACCAAGTGCCTGACGTTTTTCTTCCATTTCGGCGTTGAAGGCTTCAAGATACTCTTGAGCACGACGAACCAGTTCTTCAGCGATGTCTTCATCGAAGCCATCGATTTCAGCGATTTCCTCCACATTGACAATTTCTTCAACGGAAGTGAAACCCTCTGTTGTTAAAAGCTGCGCAATGGTTTCATCCACATCCAAAACCTGCATGAAGCTATCTGTGCGTTCAGTAAACTCGGCTTGGCGTCTGATTGATTCTTCCTCTTCAGTCAGAATATCAATATCCCAACCTGAGAGCTGGGTTGCCAATCGTACATTTTGGCCACGACGACCAATAGCCAAAGATAGCTGATCGTCAGGAACGACAACTTCAATCCGGTTGGATTCTTCATCAAGAACAACTTTAGCAACTTCTGCAGGTGCCAAGGCATTAACAATGAAGCTCGCTTGATCCGGAGACCATTGAATGATGTCAATTTTCTCGCCTTGCAATTCGTTGACAACGGCTTGCACTCGAGAGCCTCGTACACCAACGCAGGCGCCGACTGGATCGATACTTGAATCGTTTGACAAAACAGCAATCTTCGCACGACTACCAGGGTCCCGTGCAACGGCTTTAATTTCAATAATACCGTCGTAAATTTCTGGAACTTCTTGCGTAAACAACTTCGCCATAAATTGAGGGTGACTACGGGAGAGGAAAATTTGAGGGCCACGTTGTTCTTGGCGCACATCAAAAATATAAGCCCGAATACGGTCGCCTTGTCTGAAACTTTCTCTTGAGAGAAGTTCGTCACGGCGCACCACAGCATCTGCTTTACCAAGATCTACAGTGACATTCCCAAATTCAACCCGTTTTACGATCCCATTAATCACATCGCCAACGCGGTCTTTATATTCATGGTACTGACGTTCACGTTCTGCTTCGCGAACTTTTTGTACAATAACTTGCTTGGCGGTCTGTGCTGCAATACGACCAAAATCGATAGGAGGTAGGATTTCAGACCATAAGTCACCGACGACAGAACCCGGGGTTCGTCGCTGGGCTTCTTCCAGTGGAATTTGCGTTGCTTCGTTGTCTGGAACTTCAACTACTTCCAAAACGCGGATCAAGCGAATTTCACCTGTGCCTCGATCAATATTGGCCCGAATGTCATTTTCATGACCATATTTTGCTCGAGCAGCTTTCTGGATAGCTTCTTCCATCGCTTCCAGAACAATATCCCGGTCGATTACTTTTTCTCTGGCAACTGCATCAGCAACTTGCAACAATTCCAGACGATTTAAACTCGCAGCCGATTCCATGACTTAATTTCCGTCAAATATTCTTAATCAGGACTTGTTGCTACTTTGACTAGCAGCAATCAACTCATCTGTTAAAATCAATTTAGCTTTTCGCAAACCCGCAAAAGGCAACTGTTGTGTTTCTCCAGCGTCGTCACGAACAGAGATCATATCTCCTTCTATGCCGATTATTTTCCCGCGGTACCTACGCTGGCCATTCACCGCTTCGTCTAGTTCTACTTTTGCTTCGAATCCGGCCCAACGTTCAAAATCCCTTAAGCGTGTTAAAGGACGATCAATGCCAGGAGACGAAACCTCCAAGTCGTACGCTTCTGTAATAGGGTCTTCTACATCTAGCAAGGCAGAAACGGTGCGACTGACTTCTTCGCAGCCTTGAACGGTCATTGTTCCGTCTTCACGTTCCGCCATAATTTGGAGGATTTGACGATCGCCGCCCGTAAAAGTTACTCGAACAAGATCATAGCCTAAACTCTCGAGCGAAGGCCTGATTAGTTCTGCTATTTTTACAGTAGGATCCAATGAACATCTCTTTCTAGCGGTAAAAAAATAAAGTGTACGTCCCACAAACAAAAACAGCGGACCAGAGGCCCACTGCTCCAAAGCCCATCCTGACGGTGAGCGAACAGTAACGTATTGCCTATATAATAGACCAGATCGCCGTAATGCCAAGTGTTTTCTTGCGTACAGGCTTATGCAGTCCGGGGGAGTCGTCTGAATTTATAGTAGGCAGACTTGCGGCCTTCTCGAAGTGCTTTGGCTTCGTACCGCGTTTGAGGCCAGTCGCTCCCGCGGATTCTCCAGTCATCAGGGCGTGTTGCCTCCCAGATAAAATCTTTTGATTGCAGCATATGGAAAAGAATCCAAGCACCATAATCGACGTGATCTGTTGCAATGCGCAGCTCGGCATTGTCACAAAGGATGTGAGCAAGTGCAGAAATGTTGTCGTTTTTGACGAATCGCCGCTTGTGATGATTGGATTTTGGCCAAGGGTCAGCAAAAAGCAGAAATCCCTTTTTCAAAGAAGCTTCAGGAATGTTTTCCATCAGTATTTCAGCGGCTTCATCGTGAATGCGAACATTTGTCGCGCCGGATTTTTGAAGTTTTATGATGAGGGACGAGACGCCATTAAGGAACGGCTCGCAGCCGATGATTCCCACATTTGGGTTGTTTTCGGCTTGCCAAACGAGGTGTTCACCTGCGCCAAATCCGATTTCCAGCCAGAACTCTTTTTGTTTTCCGTCAAATAGAGTGTTCAGATCTAGAGGAGATTCGTCTTCTGGTACGCGGATTTTGGGTAAAAACTCATCGACGGCTAGTTGTTGGCTTTTCCGTAATGCTTTACCCCGACGACGACCGTAAAGGACTCGTTTGCGGGCATCTTCGGGGTTTGGCATTTGTACAAACTACCTTAGTGCTGATCGTAAACTATCAACAAGATCAAGTTTCTCCCACGAGAAACCACCATCTTCTTCAGCTGGGCGGCCAAAATGGCCATAAGCTGCTGTCCGGGCATAAATTGGCCTGTTCAGGTCAAGATGTTCCCGAATACCACGAGGGGTCAGATCCATAACATCCATCAAGACTTTTGCAAGGCTATCTTCATCCACTTTTCCCGTACCATAAAGGTCGACATATAAGGAAAGAGGTTTCGAGACGCCAATGGCATAAGCGACCTGAATACAACATTTGTCCGCAAGTCCCGCTGCAACAACGTTTTTAGCCAAATAACGGGAGGCATATGCTGCAGAGCGATCTACTTTGGTCGGATCTTTACCTGAAAATGCGCCGCCGCCATGAGGGGCTGCTCCGCCATAGGTATCAACGATGATCTTACGACCTGTTAGGCCGGCATCACCGTCAGGACCGCCAATAACAAATTTACCAGTAGGGTTCACGTAAAATTCGTCTTCAGGGCACATCCACCCATCAGGCAGAATATCAGTTACATATTTTCTGACAACTTCGCGAACTTCTTCTGTCTCAACACCTTCAATATGTTGGGTAGAGACAACAACGGAAGTCGCGCGGACAGGACGTCCATTTTCATAAGCCAAGGTTACCTGGCTTTTTGAATCCGGCCCTAGAATAGTTTCTGTGCCTGTATGTCGTGCATCGGCCAGCGCTTTTAGAATTCCATGGGAATAATAAATTGGAGCAGGCATGTAGACATCAGTTTCATTAACGGCATAGCCGAACATAATGCCCTGATCACCAGCGCCTTCATCTTTATTTCCCGTGGCATCAACGCCTTGAGCAATATCAACGGATTGTTCATGTAAATAGATATCAACAGCAGAATTTTCCCAATGAAAACCTTCCTGCTCATATCCAATGTCTCGCACGGCTTGTCGAGTAGCATCTTCAATCATGCTCTTTGTGATACTCGCTGGACCGCGAACTTCACCTGCTAGAACAATTCTGTTCGTGGTGGTTAGGGTTTCACATGCAACACGCGCATAGGGGTCATGGGATAAGTACAAATCGACAATTGTATCTGAAATACGGTCGCATACTTTATCGGGATGACCTTCAGAAACAGATTCACTTGTAAAAAGGTAATTGGTATTTCGCACGGGTAAACCTCGGCTTTCATATCAGGGATTGCTGCCAACTTTTAAGTTACGCAAATTGAATAATACGCCGCGCACTCTAGCGTTTAGTTTTTTTTGGTCAAGTTCTGATTTAAAATTCAAATCTTAAGTCTTGTCCGCCCACAGCTTTTATCAAATCAAAAATCCTCTTTCTAATTTCTTCGTCTGGAATTTTATAATAGGCGCGAACCAATTCAAGTGTTTCCCGTTTTGATAAATGCTGTTGCTCGAAAGGTTCCGTCTCTTCTTGCAGGCCAGAAAAAGTAGGGCTTAATTCTGACGGCATATCATCGAAAAAGAAAGACGGTGGTACATCTAAAGCCTGACTAATTTGAAACAGCCTGCTTGCGCCAACGCGGTTGGCCCCTTTTTCATATTTTTGTATTTGTTGGAATGTTAAGCCCAATTCGTTGCCGAGTTTTTCTTGACTAACGCCAAGAAGTGTCCGGCGTAGCTTTACGCGGTTTCCAACATGTACGTCCACTGGATGTTGTGGCATGCTAATACCCCTCCCTTTTTTAGATGGGATCTTCTAATATTGTTGAATAAGAATAAATTAAACGCTTTTGTGTAGAAAGCGGATAATTTATTCTACCAAATACGCCGTACTACACTGAAAAATAATAATATTTTTCGAAGTGAATCAGTTGTTTTGGGATTCTTTCAAGACCCGAATTCGATGTATTATAGAGTTGAATCGATATAAAAAGCAATCGCACGTATGAATTATTGGTTTTTCAGTCTGTACCCGGTAATTCCAAATCCCAACAGGAGGAAAGCCAGTCCGAGTGGAAGCGCCTCACCAATTTTTCTATATAAAGTTTGTCCTGGAATAGGGGCGGGAATTTGGCCGTCAATAACTCCCAATTGGCCCAAGGGCAAGCTTTGTAATATTTTACCATATGCGTTAATAATTGCAGAAACGCCTGTATTCGCAGCACGAATGACAGAGACACCTTGTTCAATGCCACGGACTTTACTAACAACCAAATGCTGATAAGGCCCTGATGTGTCCCCAAACCACCCATCATTGGTTACATTGAGTATCCAATTAAAGGGTTGTTCTGTTTTTACTTCCCACGGAAAAGCAATTTCGTAACAGATAAGTACTCGGGCTGACCCAAGGTCTGGCAGCGTAAATACGGATGGAGCTGATGCCGCGGGGGTTGAGAAATCGGACATTTGGTCTAGCGCCGGTATTAATGAGGCGATGCCACTTTGTTCTAAAAAGCCCCTCAAGGGTAGATATTCACCATAGGGCACAAGATGTCGCTTATCATAAATTACAGGAATATCGCCATTTGATTTAAGGACTTGCACACTATTCCAATATTGTCTTTTTTCGGAGTTTTTCCTAGGAGCTCCGGTGATAAGGGCACCATCTTTTGGGACAAATCTTTGCAAATAGAATTTCAGTTTTTCATTCGTGGTTAAGAAAAATGGGACAGCGGTTTCGGGCCAGATTAAATATCTCGGTTTGGGTCCATTTTCTTGCGCGCTTAGTTCCGTCAGTTTCCGTATATGAGAGAATTTAAGGTCTGGCCGCCATTTGTCAGCTTGAGAAATATTCGGCTGAACGATGCGAATGCGACTATCTGATAGGGGGGGGAGAGGGGATGCGGTGATGCGTGAATATCCGACACCCATCATACATATTGTGAGAAAGCAGCCTATTAGAATTACTGTATTTTTTCTTAACCGAGTGATGTTGTCATCGACTAAAACCGAAGGCAAGCTACTGATTAGAACAGTTACGAGCGTGAGTCCATAAACACCGATAAATGCCGTCCATTGCAGCATGGGGAGGTTATTACCCCAACTATATCCCGCTAAATTCCACGGGAAGCCTGTGAAGACGAGGCCTCTGGCATATTCAAGTAATACCCAGAATCCGGTAAAGACGGCAATTCGGTACAATTTTTGTAACTTTGTGACATAGGTTGCAAGGCTTACCACCCCTGTGAAGATCGCTAAAAATGCCGGTAGTCCTAAAACGGGAAGGGGAATGAGAGCGGCGTGGGCATTGGCATCTATGGTAAATGCAACACCAACCCAATATAACCCTGCAATAAATTGACCCCAGCCAAACCACCAGCCAATGAAAAATGCCTGCTTTTTATTATTGGCACATTTAAGGAGGATGAGGAGGCCCGAAAAGCAAAGGGGAAGGAAAATAACCCAATGCAAGGGGGCAAATGTTGTCGCCAGGAGAAGGCCCAGAATAAAGGATAAACCTGCTATCTTCCAAAAAGAAAAATCAGATAGCCGGGCATTTAACCCGCTCATTCAGGCTGTTCCAGAATTCCTGGGCGCCTGCGAATACGGACCCGCTTTACTTTACGGGGATCTGCGTCAATGATTTCAAAATCAAGGCCTTCTGAATGGGGAATGATTTCACCGCGGGCAGGAATATGACCTGCTATCTGAAAGACCAGACCACCAACCGTATCAACTTCCTCATCTTCGTCTTCGGGTAGAAGGTCCACTTCAAGCAGCGCCTCGAGCTCGGCGATGGAAGCTCTTGCATCAGCCTCGATTGTGCCGTTACCAGATACAAAAATCAAGGGGCCTTCTTGTTCATCATGTTCGTCTTCGATATCTCCGACAATTTCTTCAACCAAATCTTCAATGGTCACTAACCCGTCAATGCCCCCGAATTCATCAACGACAGTTGCCATATGAATATGAGTTGCTCTCATTTTTAGCAGAAGGTCCTGTACGGTCATTGACGGCGGGACGAACAAGATTTCCCGGCGAAAATTTTGCCAGTTGGTCTTTTCAGGTTGTCCCCAAAAGTTAATAAGATCCTTGATGTGAAACATTCCAACGACATTATCAAGATTGCGTTCGTAAACGGGCAAGCGAGAATGACTTGTCTCAGAAAACCGTGTCACGAGCTGCTCAAGAGACAAATCGGCCTCAATGGCCTCAATATCCGCGCGTGGTATCATCACATCTCGAATACTCAGGTTTCTAATCGAGAGGATATTCGTCAGCATGGCCTTCTCAGACGGATTGATTGCCTGCTCAGGATCGTCATGCTCTTCGATCAGTTCTTCAAGGGTTGATCGAACGCTACTATCGGTTTGCGATCCGATGTGAAGGAGGCGCAATAGACTGTTGAAAAAGCCTGATCCAGACCCGTTCGACTCTTTTGGCTCATTGCCCTCTGGGGCACCGGATGTATTTGATTGGTCGTTCATTTTGTACTTTGGGAGGCTTCCTGCGCATTGTGGGCAATTGTATAGGGGTTACCAATATCTAATTTTTTCAAAATTTCGACTTCAATACTCTCCATATGCTCCGCCTCATCTTCTTCTATGTGATCATAGCCAACAAGATGAAGCACACCATGAATAACCAAATGAGCTAGGTGATTATGGAAGGACTTATTTTGCTCTGCAGCTTCGCGTTTAATCGTCTCTTCGGCAAGAGCGATATCGCCAAGAAGGAGAGGTTCTTCAAAAAGGAGCGTTTCTTGTAGGGTCTGTGTTGATAGTTCGGCTTGCGGAAAAGAGAGCACATTTGTTGGGCTATCTTTCTGACGATACTCTTTATTTAGTTTTTGAATATGAGTGTCGTCGGAAAAAAGAAAGCTGATTTCTATTCCAGGAGAGGCAGGAGGGGCATCAAGATCTAATTCTGATAGAATATGGTTAAGAGATGCACTTACAATTTGGTTCAGTGTCGACCTGTCAGGCATTAAAGTGCCTTGCCAACACTTGTCCTCCTGCAAAATGCTAAGTTCACACCTATAAGGAAGCTCGAATTCTGAAAGTTCAGAGGTACAGTCTTTATTCAAAATATCATCAACTATCGTTTGCATTCTTATAAGCCGTTATAGAAAAACAGCACAGCTTTCCCAGTTCTAATTACCGTTTGTTGCCGCCGGTAAGGTTCAATTTTTTCTCTTTGTCATGCTCGCCATAGGCGCGAACGATTCTTGTGACAAGTTTATGGCGAACGACGTCAGTTTCTCCAAAATTGATAAAATCTACGCCCTTTACGCCCCGGAGTACATGAACCGCTTCTTGAAGGCCCGACCGCATACCAATAGGTAAGTCAACCTGAGATAAATCGCCGGTGACTGCCATACGGGAATTTTCACCCATGCGGGTTAGCAACATTTTCATTTGAACCGGCGTGGTGTTTTGGGCTTCATCCAAAATGATGGCAGCATTGGAGAGAGTACGGCCTCGCATAAAGGCAAGAGCCGCAACTTCAATCTCCCCATTCTCCAATCTCTTGACGACTTCTTCTGCGGGAAGCATGTCATATAAAGCATCATATAAAGGGCGCAAATAAGGATCAATTTTGTCGCGCATGTCACCGGGCAGGAAACCCAATTTCTCGCCTGCTTCAACAGCGGGGCGCGCTAAAATAATACGATCGACTTGACCTTCAATCATCATCGCGACGGCATTTGCTACCGCAAGGTAGGTTTTACCAGTTCCCGCAGGACCAAGGCCGAAAACAAGCTCATGTTCTCGCAATGATCTTACATAATAGGATTGATTGGTTGAGCGAGGCGTAATTCGCCGTCTTTTGGTGACAATCATGTCCGCAGTTGCGGCGACCGATGCACGGCTTCCATCTGGCGCAGGCTGATCTGTTGCCATTCGAACGGCCGCGTCAATCTCACCGTTGGCCACTTCAAGTTTTTTTTCAAGCCGCGCATAAAGATCATGCAAGACTTGTTTGGCCATTTCCTGAGATTCCGCAGGGCCCGATATGGCCATTTGGTTGCCTCGCGGTGTGATCGTGACCTTTAACCCCTGTTCTATTCGGGCAATGTGTCGATCATGTTCTCCTGACAATTGGGCGACCAGATTGTTGTCTTCAAATTTAACAACGGTGACGCCTTCTTTTTTCTTTTCGGACGTACTGGGAACATCAATATCGGAAGTAGGATGTGACACATTTTCTCCTAAGGTCAGGCAATGCTTGCTGCATTGCCGGGTTTCAGATTTCCGCGTAAGGAATTTGCATTCCCCTCTTCAATAGTAACTGTCGCAATTCGTCCGATCCTGTGAGGAGGGGATTGAACATACACAGATTGCATATAGGGACTGCGGCCAATAAGTTGACCCTCTCTTTTTCCAGACCGCTCTAACAATACAGGAACTTCCTTGCCTTCAAACGACTGGTTGAAGGCAAGTTGTTGTTCGTTGACGAGAGCCTGCAGAGCAGCTAAACGCTCAGATTTTACGGTCTCTGGGATCATTTTATCTTCGAGGGCAGCGGCCGGAGTTCCCGGACGCGGGCTGTATTTAAAACTATACGCTTGCGCGTATTTTACGTCCCGAATTAACTGCATTGTGTCTTCGAAGTCACGGTCAGTCTCTCCAGGGAAGCCGACAATAAAGTCTCCTGAAAGGGCCAAATCGGGACGATAACTCCGAAGCTTATCGATTATATTCCTATATTCCGCGCCTGTATGTCGCCTATTCATGGCTTCCAGAATTCTATCGGATCCAGCTTGAACGGGCAAATGCAAATAAGGCATCAATACATCCACATCCCGATGAGCTTTACAGAGTTCTTCAGTCATTTCCAAAGGATGCGAGGTTGTATAACGCAAGCGTTCAAGACCGTCTAATTCTGCAAGTTCGTATATAAGATGTGCAAAGGACGCTGACTGACCTGCCTTGTTAAGGCCGTGATAGGCATTAACATTCTGACCAAGGAGGGTAATTTCTTTAGTACCACCCGCGATCATTCGTTTCGCTTCAGAAACGATTTCTGACGTTGTGCGAGAGAATTCAGCGCCGCGCGTATAAGGAACAACACAAAAAGCACAGAATTTATCGCACCCTTCTTGAACGGTGAGAAACGCACTCAAGCGAGTATCAATGGCATTTTCAGGTAGGAAGTCAAATTTCGGCTCTATCGGAAAGTCTGTATCTAGGACTTGACCCGAACCTCTGGCGGCTTCCGCCAGCATTTCCGGCAGTTTGTGATAGGATTGTGGGCCAAAAACCATGCTGACATAAGGAGCCCGTTTCATGATCTCAGAGCCTTCGGCTTGAGCCACGCAACCGGCAACGGCAATCATCATGTCACCTTTACCCTGCTCTTTTTTGGCATTTCGCATATTGCGCAGGCGCCCCAGTTCAGAGAAAGTTTTCTCCGAGGCTTTCTCGCGAATATGGCAGGTGTTCAAGATAGCCATGTCTGCATTTTTAGGTTTGTCAGTCAGGCTATATCCCAAAGGGGATAAAATATCGGCCATACGGGCTGAATCATATACATTCATCTGACAGCCGTATGTTGAAATATAGAGCTTCTTGGTCACTTTTCCTCGCTGGCCATACTTATATGGGTAATTCAATGGGCAATGGAAAATCACGTTGCACTGCATTACCCTTTACTTATCAGGTATTAAATCAAGAATGAAGAGAATGATCACAAAAGTCACGTGGATCACACCCTTTATTCCCTAAAATAAACTACTTTGGCTCTAGTCTACCCGTTAACGCTCTGGATAACCCTTGTGTTACGACAAGCTGGCAATCGGTTGCCATGGATTTTCGAGAATCATATTCATCCATTGTCACGGGTGAATGAAAACGAAGTTCTGCCGTTATCCTGCCCGAATTCAAAAAAGCCCAGATGTGCCCAAGGAGGCTTTCATTGCCGACCCATGCTACCACGCCCATGGTTCCGCGGGTCATCATCAAATTGTCCATTTGACTGTAGGCTAGGGTGACGGGTTGGACAATAAGAGGGGCTGCGTCTTCATTTCTTTCTGCAAGAACGAAATATGCGCTTTTAAAGTTTTGGACGATGATACCATTTGACGATGTGCCTTCCGGAAACAGAAAGATGTTCTCTCCCTCTTCCAGATGATCAAGCATGTCTTCTTTATGGACCTTAATTGCGGAAGGGGTCTGCGAAATAAAAATGGTTCGCTGCAACTTGAAGAAAGGGCCAAAGAACGGATAGTCCCGAACTTCTTGCCGCGCAACAAAGCAGCCCTTTAGCGCTTTGCCAACGACAGGGATATCCAGCCAGGATATATGGTTCAAGACAAAGAGCGTCGGCTTTTCCGGAGAAGGGGTACCGTGAATAGTTACCTGGACCCGCAAGAGACGGCAAATGCCTCTATGGAATAATTGTGGCAATGCATAGCCGGCTTTCGGCGCAAGCACCAACACGAGGCCTTGAAGAGGCATCAAGATCAATGCCCATAAAAAGGCACACAAGATTACAAGTAGAGAACGCAATATGGTCATAAAGCAGCCGCTTGAGAAATAAGATAGAAGTTCAGTTTACTTGTCTTTCTTCTGATGAAGGGTCTGTCGAATGTTCACAACAGATTCTTCTGGCTTGAGCTCGGTCTTGGAATGCCCTTTAAGGGGTTTTCCATAAAGCTCCAACCTGTGATCGATCAGCTCAAAACCAAGCTCTTCAGCAATTAGTTTTTGAAGGATCTCGATTTTCTCGCTGGTAAACTCAATAACTTGGCCGGTTTCCACATTGATCAAGTGATCATGATGTTGGTCTGAAACTTCTTCATAACGGGCTCTACCATCACCAAAATCGTGGCGTTCGAGTATAGCATTTTCTTCAAACATTCGCACAGTGCGATAAACCGTGGATATGCTAATCGTGTCATCCACGTCGGACGCGCGCTTATAAACTAGTTCTACATCAGGGTGGTCACGGGAGTCTGACAAAACGCGCGCAATCACTCGGCGCTGCTCTGTCATACGCAATCCTTTGTCGACACAAAGCTGTTCTAATCGAGATGACATACAGGCCTCAATAAATAACGTGTTAAGTTTTGTTCACAAGAGGCAAGTCTATACGAATAAGAATCTCTGGACCAGAAAAAGAAATGCTAAATAACGACAGCTTTTTTTCTTCTGGTGCCAAGTCCGATTTTTTTCGCAAGAGTGCGGCGTTGGTTCGCATAATTAGGCGCTACCATAGGGTAGTCGGAGGGAAGACCCCATCGTTGGCGGTATTCTTCTGGTGTCATGTTGTATGCTGTCTTCAAATGGCGCTTGAGCATTTTCAGCTTTTTGCCATCTTCAAGGCATACAATGAAGTCGGGCTGTATGGATTTGCGGATAGAGATGGCAGGTTGCGGTCTGTCATTGACAGGTTCAGACGTTCCAACAGTTGCTAAAGTGGAAAAAACTTCCCGTATTAGATTAGAAATTTCAGCGGCTTCCATCGTATTGCGTGTCAAATGAGACGTTACGATGTCTGTCGTGAGAGCGAGAAGCTCCATTTTCTCGATTTTGTCAGACACCTTATCCAATCCTCCAGTCAAAAGTTCACCGTATTATTAATGTATGTTGGTAATATGTGCAATAGAGGCCCAAGAAAAAAGAGGTTTGCAAAAAAAAATTTCTGAATTCATGAACCAATCAACTATAGAACTACTTATAGTCTTAATATTCGCAATACTGCCAGACTTTTCCTGTCCTGTAATCAATTTTCTTTAATGTTAAATTAACCATAAAAATACTGAAGATTTAGTGGGATATTCTATATTAGTGGTTTTTCCATAACAATTGCATGGGCACGGCTATCCCCTTCCTTGTAGTAATTTTTGCGCAGCCCAACTTTGATGAATCCGAAATTTTCATAAAGTTTGAGGGCCGACACATTGGTTTCGGAAACTTCCAAAAATAGTCGATGAACCCCTGCTTTTATGAGGGGCCCCACTCCTTGCGAGAGCATGAAATGCCCTACTGAATCTCCTCGCGCCTCCGGAATGACCCCTAATGTGAGAATCTCTGCATCCTCTCCAACAATTTGAAATAAGCAAAAAGCGCAGGGTGTTTCAGCAAGGCTAATGATGTGAGCTGTGGTACCAGAAAGCTGTAAAAGTTCTGAGAAAGCTTTTTCATCCCACCCTTTCGAGAAACAGAGACCATGAAGTTGGCTTAATAGTTCTGCTGCAACAGGTGTGTCAAAATAGGCTGCTGAATACCTCATCAGGGTTTGGCAGTGGGGTCAATCCCCCCTGGTAGTTTGGCATCTGGCTTTCGCAAGTAGACGGGGGCTGGAGCGGGAGTCCCTTTTGGAGGAAGGCCTCGCCTCTCTGCAATTGCTGCAATTAAACGGGCATCAGGGTTCGGGTCCAGGGTAAGAATTTCGCCGATACCCGTTTGTATTTTTCCGGCACTTTCTAAAAGCTGGGCACCGCTGCCGAGTATCACAAAGGGGCTATCGGGCAGAAATTGATGGGCATCTTGAATAGGAACGGCTTCTGCAGTCTTCACCGTTTCTGGAAAAGTGTCTTCGCCTTGATAGATAAAAGATTGCATGTAGATTTCTTTTCGCCGCGCATCCGCTGTTGCGACAATTGCTCTGCCATCCGCAATTTCCGGTTTGACGGAAGCGGCGAGGGCTTCCAATGTTGTCACGCCGACGCAAGGTGTGTTGGACGCTAAAGACAATCCGCGTGCGGCGGCAAGGCCTATGCGAAGACCCGTGAATGTACCCGGCCCTACTGAGACAGCGATTAAGTCGAGGTCGCTAAAATCGATATGGGCTTTTCCCATCAGAGCTTGAACCAAGGGCAACAGCGTTTCAGCATGGCCGCGCGCCCGTTCTTCGTGGTGGAAGGCAAGTATATTGCCGGTGTCCGTTATGGCGACAGAGCAGGCATTCAGTGCCGTATCAAGTGCGAGTATCTTCATTGCCTTCTTAATCCTGTCCCTGTAGGCTCCCTTGTCCGAAGAGACAGGCATTACCATATTCTATTTGGTCTGTCTGGTGCAAAAGATAAGTAGTGTGACTGAAAATGTCGGGGTTTGGGCTCATATGAAACTAGTAGAAATCACAACAGAAACCTTTGATGTGGAACTGGATATTCGGTACGCTTCCAGTAATAACTTTACGGGTAGTCCTGTATATGAGCGGGCTGCATGCTATCTGAATGAAGAAGCGATTGATAAGTTGCAAGCCGCTATCTGTCTTGCTGGGATAATAGGGTATCGGTTTAAACTGTTCGATGGATTTCGTCCGACAGAAGCTGTTAAAAAATTATGGGATCATACTCCAAATCCAGCGTATTTATCACACCCGAGTAATGGCTCCCCCCATGCTCGCGGGGCTGCTATTGACTTGACCTTGATTGAAGGCGATGGCGCAGAGCTTGAAATGGGTACTGAATTTGACGCCATGACCACGCTGTCTCACCATGGTGCACTCGAAATATCACCCGAGGCGCAGAAAAATCGTGCCATATTGCTGGGAATTATGTCTGCCGCTGGGTGGGATTTTTATGTAAATGAATGGTGGCATTACCAATTATTCAAACCAAGACGCTTTCCAACTTTATCTGATGGGTATGCGGGCACTGGATTGATGGACCCTTCTTGATCTAAGATGGAGGGGGAATAAGAATAAAATGAATATGTGGGTTTGTATAATGACGTTTTCTGTAAGAGCTGGTTGGAAGAGGGTTCGGAGTGCCCAAAAAGTGGTTATTGCTCTGCTGAGTTTGGGAATTGTATCCCTGACGTCTTTTCCGACTATTGCCGCAGATTGGGCAAGCGTGATCATGTATCACCGCTTTGGGGAAAGTGGCTATCCTCATACAAATATTTCAATTGACCAATTTCAAGAGCATCTAAGTGAGCTGAAAAGCGGCGGATATTCCGTTTTACCTCTTGGCAAAATTGTCGCTGCATTGGAGGCAGGTGAGTCCCTACCCGATCGCACGGTCGCGTTGACCATTGATGATGCGTATCTGTCTGTCTATGAGAAGGCTTGGCCCCTTTTGAAAGAAGCAGGGTTTCCTTTTACTATTTTCACTTCCACAGACAATTTGGATGTAAATGCGCCTGACTATGTCAGCTGGGATCAGCTGCGGGAAATGAGCGATGGCGGGGTCTATATAGGACATCACAGTGCTGGGCATGGGCATTTACCAAGATTGAGTATTGAAACACTCAAGAAGGATATTGCCAAGGCAAGTGCTAGATTTGAAGAAAAGTTGGGATTTGTTCCGGCCCTATTTGCCTACCCTTACGGCGAATATGGAAGCGAGATCAAAAAGGTTGTTCAAGAGGCGGGCTTTAAGGCCGCTTTCGGACAACAATCGGGAGTCGCGTATGCAGGGTTTGATCAGTACGCTTATCCACGATTTGCTATGAATGAAAATTACGGGGGGATAGGGCGCCTGCGACTTGCGGCTAACGCCTTGCCATTGCGGGTGAAAGATACCATGCCAACGGATAATATCTTGCAGCGAAACCCGCCCGCATTTGGGTTCTCCGCAGCGGAGAAATATCCTAACCTTCATCAACTTTCTTGTTACGCATCGAACCAGTCGGGCGGAGCCGTCCCTATCGAGAGAATTGGCGAGTCGAGAATTGAAGTGCGGTTATCAAAAGCATTTCCGGCAGGTCGCGGGCGTATCAATTGCACGCTACCTGGACCTGAAGGTCGATTCCGCTGGTTTGGTTCACTCTATTATATTCCTAAAAAATAAGGTTAAAACATGCAGGATTTAGGTCACTTGAAGAAGCGCTTGCAGGCCGGAGAAAAGGCGTCTGGTGCTTGGTTATTTACGGGGTCTGCCGATATGGCTGAAATCCTTGGCGGATGCGGTTTTGATGGGATCATGATCGATCATGAACATGGGAACGGTGATCTTCCTGCCGCGATCCATCAACATCGCGCTATTCGTTCCGCCGGTAAAACTAGCGTTATGATGCGTGTACCGTGGAATGATCCTGTTATGGTCAAGCGGGCGCTGGATGCTGGAATGGAAGGGATTATGTTTCCATCTGTTAATACGGCTGAAGAAGCCAAAATAGCGGTAAAGTCATGTCGGTATCCGCCGAACGGATTTCGGGGCGCTGGATTTGGGGCGGCGAGGATGGCAAATTTTGGACGCCATACCGAAACCTATCGGGCCGATTTTGAAGACAAGATGATGATCGTTTGTCAAATTGAGACAAAAGAGGCCGTTGATAATATAGAAGAGATTGCGGCTGTCGATGGCGTGGATATGCTTTTTATCGGTCCTTACGACTTATCGGGCAGCATCAAGAAGCTTGCTTTGTTTGACGATCCCGAGGTGAAAGCCTTGTTCGCGCTTGCGCGGGACAAAATCAAGAAAAGCGGTAAATGGTTAGGCTGCATTGCAAGCGGGGCTGATCATGCAAACCAATTGTATGGAGAGGGTTTTGATTTTTTGCTCTTAGCGTCTGAAACCAGTTTGGTTGCAACGGCTGCTGATACTTTACTGGATCAGTTGAAAATTTGAGCAACTTGCTCTGGTATCAATTTAGCACTTTCAAATTGACGGAGCTTGTTCACCCGCATCAAAGCACGGAGTGCATCAATATAATCTGCTCCCCGTTCTGAATATGAATGAAGGGTACCGCTTAAAGCGTACCCACTGGCATATCCGTTTTCTCGTTTCAGTCTTGCCCGCTCGAAACGGAGGCCTTCATAGGCTTTATGGCTGTTTAGATTGTGGATATAGCTGCTGATAGATTGGTAAAGGGCGTCGAATGCTTTCACTTCATGTTGCATTCCGCCTTCTCTCTCCTCAGGGACGATACCATTGCCGGCGGACCAGACACGCTGTCCAAACAAGGCATTTCCTTGGCGTGCGAAGCGAGACGTTCCCCAACCTGATTCTTCAATACTTTGCGCAAGGGCTAAAGACACCGGAATAATGTCGACACGATTAAGGAGGTCATTCAGATCTCCCGGTTTGCTGCCGTAGAGATCAGTTAGTTGAGAGACCCAGTTTGTATCTGATGGAGAAAGTGTGGCTTTCAGTTCCTGTACCGCCATTATGTTGAGCAAGCGAGAACGCCGATCAATAATTTCTTCGTTGGCTTTTAGGATTAATGGCAAGGTTACAGACAGAAATACCTTTTTACGCGTTTGAACCTGCGTGATATCCAGAATGTCGACGGGCATTTCTTCAACGAAATATCGAGGAACTTCCTGCCCAAGTCGAATTTTATCAATATTAAAGGACATGCCGGACCAGCTTTCGGTCAAAGACACAACACTGATTTGATACGGCTGTTCAATAAAAGGCAGATTCGCTGGGCGTAGATTTGGACGTGGGACGATAAGGCCAGCTGTTTTTTGTGGATCAGCAGCACCTGGCAGTGACGCAAACTGTGCTTTGGGAGGAATTGCTGCACCCGCCTGCTGGATTGGGTGATCCCCAAACTCAGTAGCGCCGTAAAGACCGGCTAAAGAGAGTGCAAGCACAGTAGCTGCCTTGCTAGATTTAAGAGCTGTCGTTATCTGGCGCATTTCAATTTTCTTGCTACACTGTCTGACCTGCTAAAAACAAGTTAGTATACCACTACATTCAGTGTGTGCAATATATCCTTAATACTAAATATTGTGCATTTATCGAAAACTTTACACAAATAGATTCATCCAAGCAGCCGGACTATGTCTTAAAGAAGTGTTAATTGCAAGCTTTGCTTTATGGCCTAAAATTAGGGAATATTGTCAATGATTTAGCGTGTGCTAAAAAAGAAAAAAGCAGCGTTGGTAATCCAAAAGTCGAATCGAATATAAGGGTGAAATCTAAGTGACCGCATCCAATTGTCTGTCACTCAAATTACCCGGAACGACGGTAATAGGGATGGCAAACGTGCCTGACATTTCGACAACTAAACCTTTGATGAGCGGGCCAGGGCCGGTTTTATCTGGGGAGGCTGCCAGAACCAAAATGCGGATATCAGGATCTTCTTCGATTAACGCCAGCAATTCATCTTTCACATATCCATCACGGATAGCAAATTCAGGAACAAGATTGGTATCGTTTTGAATTTCTTCAGCAAGTTTTTGAAGGAGCTCTTCTGCTTCCTCGCGCGCTTCCTCGCGCATAGCCTGCTCAACGCCCATCCAATGTTGAAACTCTGGTGGTTCAATCACAAAAAGCAACGTAACACCGCCGCCGACATGCCATGCTCGCCTGCAGGCAAAACGAATGGCAGATTTGCATTCAGGCGAATTGTCGACGACTACCAGAAATTTACTGCGACGCGTAGGTGACTGACCTTCATTGCTCATGAAGTCTCCATAGATTGCTTAATTCAGGCGGCTATCCTGCCATCATTCCTAAAACTATTTCAAGAGAATGTTGCTGATTTCTCGAAGTTGGGTGCGCGCACGCAAGATGTAAAAGCCTTGAACGGCAAGATGATTGGGGAAAAGTTGCCCATCTGTTTTTGCGTTGGAAATAACATAAGGGTCAAGTTCTACAACGGATCGGAAGCTTTGTAACATCTGACCCCAAGCATTCCCCAGTTCCCGCTCGCGGATTAAGCTTTCATAGTCTTTAGATAATCCGGAGAGGATCATATAGTAAGCATAAGCTTGGCCTTTAAAGCCATAAAACAAATCGTCAGAAACGAAATCAATATAGGCGCCGGAATTTTCCGCAATATGTTTGTCGATCACTGCCGTGGATGATCCGATATCCAGGGCAATACGATCAATAGTCGCTTGTAGGTTATCGCCGCGCTTTTCGAATACAGCTCGGCCATCTGCCAATCGCTCATTATAGGAAATCAGAGCAGTACGTGCCTTCTCATACTGTTTTTCAGAGGACGCTGTGGGCAGCAAGGATACGGTTGGATCCCAACTCCATACATCTCCGGCATATTGCAGCAGGCCAGCGGTTTGCTGAAGATCAGGGTCAGTTTGGCTTGATCCTCGCGTGCGGCCGATTTGGTCAGTCAGCTCAAAACTAAATCTGGCTAAAGCTGAAATAATGCCCTGCTGATAATTAGGCATATTATCAAGAAGAGCTGCTGGCATAAAGAACGGATCGTTTGGTGTCCACCGATTGTCGTTGATTTCCCGATCAATAAGTCCGGCCACCACTTCAACAGTTCGGCTTCCCCCCGTCGTTTTGTCAGCTGCAGGGGGAATGAATTTTAGATCATCATCGATGGTGTGAACCATGATCATTCCGCCCACATAATACAGAAGGAACAGAAAAATAAGGGCATAAGAAATCTTGCGCCAGCTTCTACCAATTGCTGGCATACGGCTTTTAGGGGCGTGACCACCTGTTCCGATTTCGCTCATATTTTCAGTAACCTTATCTGTGTTGTTTAACCACTACACTAGAATGTATGCATGAAGGGGAGTTGTTACAAGCAACTCCCACTATACAATTTTGTTAGGAAACGAGGAAACCAACAGTTTCTTTTACTTCTCGAATAACAGGCTCGGCAATAACGCGGGCGCGTTCAGCTCCGTCTTTCAAGACACTGTCCACATAACCGGGGTCTGCAAGCAGTCGTTTCATTTCTGTCCCAATAGGTCCAAATTTTTCTACTGCCAACTCAGTCAAGATAGGCTTGAACGCAGAGAATTGCGATCCAGCATGTTCCGCCAGAACATCTGCCTTGGTTATATCCATAAGGGCTGCATAAATTCCAACCAGATTAGCCGCTTCTGGGCGGCCTTCAAGATCTTCAACCTTCTCTGGAAGGGGCTCTGCATCTGTCCGCGCTTTTTTCAATTTCTTAGAAATTTCATCGGGACCATCCGTAAGCGTGATCCTTGAATAATCACTGGGGTCTGATTTAGACATTTTTTTCGTGCCATCGCGCAGGGACATCACACGGGTTGCTTCGCCAAAAATGAGCGGCTCAACCAACGGAAATGTTTCGGTTCCGAAATCAGTATTAAATTTTTGTGCGATATCACGCGTCAGTTCCAGATGTTGTTTCTGATCTTCCCCAACAGGTACATGGGTTGCCTTATAAACCAAAATATCTGCCGCCATAAGGGATGGGTACGCATAAAGGCCAAGGGACGCATTTTCTTTATTTTTACCCGCTTTTTCTTTGAATTGTGTCATGCGATTAAGCCATCCCATACGGGCGACACAATTGAAAATCCACGCAAGTTCAGCATGGGCGGCTACGTTGCTTTGGGCAAAGATAATTGATTTTTTCGGATCAACGCCGGAGGCAAGATAGGCTGCGGCCACTTCCCGGATGTTGCTGCGAAGTTCCGCGGGGTCTTGCCAGACAGTGATGGCGTGCATATCGACGGCGCAATAAATGCACTCATAATCGTCTTGCAGACGCACAAAATTACGGATCGCACCGAGATAGTTACCAAGATGCAGGTTACCAGTTGGCTGAACACCGGAGAAAATTCGAGACATAAACGCTCCTCACGCTTTGGACACGCGCCCATTGTTTGGTCTATTCAATAACCGTTGGGCGGGAGTTAATAGGAGTAGGCGTTATTGCAGGGGGGAGGGGGAGCGTCAACTGTTTAAGCCGTCTTACCGCCGGCGGATCATGGATTTGAGGTCAGAAAATTTAGCTGCGCCGAATAGGAGAGCCGAAATTCCGTAAACTGCGCCACCGCCAAAGATAAGGAAGCATAATGCCGTGATGCGCGAGAAGAGCCCTGCTTGTAGGTAAGGCTGTGCAAACGGCAGAACTACCCATAGTGTCGCCGCCATAACTAGGGAGGCAGCCAAAATCCCCGATACACGGCGATATAGTCTTTTATCTACCGTATAATGTCCGCGCATTTGCAATAAAATTAATAAAGCAGCGGCGTTAAACCAAGCCGCAATCGACGTGGCGAGCGCTATCCCTATATGGGCGAGGGTGTCCAATAAAAGCAGACTGAGAACTATATTAACAACCATTGCAACAACACCAATGATCACCGGTGATTTTGTATCCTCTCGGGCAAAAAAGCCCGGAGCATAAACCTTTGTGAGAACGTATGCGGGAAGCCCACTTGCAAAGGCAGTTAAAGCATCCGCTGTTGTTTTGCTGGCAGCAGGACCAAATTCACCATGTTCAAACAAGACAGTAACAATGGGCGCTGAAATAACCATTAGAGCGGCTGTTGCGGGCAGTGTGAAAAGCATGGAAAGTTCCACGGCCCGGTTCAGGGTTTCGTTGGCAGGCCCAGCATCACCGGCACGTAATTGTCGCGAGAGCATGGGAAGTAAAGCTGTTCCAACCGCAATTCCAATAATACCAAGGGGCAATTGGTACACCCGATCCGCATAATAGAGATACGAGATTGACCCTGTCGCGAGGAGGGAGGCGATAATCGTCCCAACCAGAATGTTTATTTGGAGTACCCCGGCACCCACAAGTCCCGGCAACATCAACTGGAAAAGCCGTTTGATTTTCGGTGTAAATCGCGGAACCTGTATTGGCACCATAAGATTTTCGCGTTTGCAGGCAATAACGAGATATATAGCTTGTGCGAGGCCCGCGGCGGCAATCCCCCATGATAAGAGATACCCAGCCTCAAAATTTGAATTTCCGGTTAGATATAAAAGGCAGCTAATTAAAATGATATTGAGCAGAATTGGCGCCGCAGACATGGCAGCAAATTTATAAAAGGCGTTCAGTACCCCGCCGAGTAGGGCGACGACGGCCATGGCTGTTAAGTAAGGGAATGTTATCCGGGTATACTCAACAGCGAGGGAATAACGCAGACCATCAACCTCAAAACCCGGTGCTAGAAATTGCATGAGGGCAGGCATGAAAATCATGAAGGTAATTGAGAAAAGAAAGAGAAACCCTGTTAGAAACCCCAAAGCGTGGGATGCAAAATCAAGGGCGCTTTCCTTTCCCTCTTCCTCCAAATGTCTTGAGAAAAGAGGGACAAAGGCTGCTGAAAACGCACCTTCGGCCACAAGCCTTCGAAACATGTTGGGAATACGGAACGCTACAAAAAAAGCGTCAGATATAGGACCGGCACCCAAAACGGAGGCTATCAGAATATCGCGAACAAAGCCCAATATCCGGCTGATCATAGTGTAACCGCTGACCGTGGCTACAGATTTAATGAGACTCACCGGATCTGATCCTCTATTTTTTCGACGCTACTTTGAGCGCAGCATTTGTTGTTGTTTTACTTTTCTTTCTGGCCTTTGTTTCGGGCCCTTTTAAGGCAATAAGTAGCTGTTTTTCTATATTATTCATTTTTACTTTGTTGGTTATTTTTAGGCCAAACATGTCTTTCACATAAAAGACGTCAACGACACGTTCCCCAAATGTTGTGATATGGGCTGAGGCGATGGTGAGGGATAAGGTGAAAAGACTGCGGGTAAGCTCAGCCAAAAGGCCCGTGCGATCTCGGCCTCGCACTTCAATAACGGTATGAATGTTTGATGCGGCATTATTTATCAAGACAGAAGGTTCAGCTTTAAACACGCGGGTGCGGCTTGGAAGCATAGATTTTCTGCGCTTGTCCAGTTCAACATGGGCAACGCGCGCGCCTTTTAACGTATCTTCAATGGCGCTGCGTAACTTGGCCATCCGGCTGCCCTGATCATAAACGTCATCTTCAGAATTTTGGATAAAGAAGGTATCTAGGGCCATGCCATCTGTTGTTGTATGAATTTTAGCATCAACAATATTGGCACCGGACAGAGACATTGCAGCGGCGATGCGGGAGAAGAGGCCCGGATGATCGGCTGCATAAACGGTGACTTCGGTGATTGCTCGAAAAGGATCACTGGTTGCATGAATGGTCAGTCTTTCTTCTGACTTATCCGCAATTTTCAAAAGCTCCGCATGGGCTTTCTGTACTTCTAAGCTATTTGCCGCCCAGTAAGATTCGTAAAATTTATTCAGATGCCTTTCCAGATCTTCTTCGGACCAATGGGTGAGGGCTGCGCGCAAATCTTCCTTGTGGTGTCTTGCGCGTTCTGCCCGGCCTTCAGAAATATGGCCGCCAGTCAAAGCCGTTTCGCTTGCGTAATAAAGTTCTCGCAACAACTGCCCTTTCCAACCGTTCCATACATTTGGACCCACGGCCCGAATATCAACAACGGTCAAAATTAGAAGAAGTTTGAGGCGCTCCGGACTTTGAACAATCTGAACAAAATCGCTGACGGTTTTGGGGTCGCTAATATCGCGCTTAAATGCCACATTACTAAACAACAAGTGGTTTCGTACTAGCCAGGCAACTGTCTCTGTATCTGCTGGGGAAAGTCCAAATCTTGGGCATAATTTCTCAGCAATCTCTGCGCCGAGCACAGAATGATCTCCCCCGCGCCCCTTCGCGATGTCATGAAGGAGAACAGATGTATACAAAGCAGTGCGTGATAAAAGCTTAGGCATGATTTTATGACTTAGCGGATGCTCTTCTTTTAGCGATCCAGCTTCGATTTGAGCGAGAATACCGATAGCTCGGATCGTATGTTCATCCACTGTGTAGACATGATACATATCATGCTGCATTTGCGCGACCACTCGGCCAAAATCAGGGACAAATTTTCCAAAGACACCGGCTTCACTTAAGCGCCGCAGCGTAGTTTCAGGGTCTTTATGGCTACACAACATGTCCAAAAAGAGTTTATTTGCCTGTATATCTACCCTGAGTTTTCTATTCACCAGCTTCAAGTTCTGCCGAATGAGGCGCAGAGCGTTGGGGTGAATGTCGAAATCCTTTTTTTGCGCCAAATGGAACAATTCAAGCATCTTGATTGGGGTGCTGATGAAGTCGTCATCTGAATTGACATTCAACCGGCCGCCTTCCACCAAAAATCCTTGTAATTTACGGCGCAGTAAACCAAAGCGAGGAATAGATAATCGGCTTTTCTTTTGCTGCTCTGCTTCCAAGTTGGCACAGAAGATACGGGTTAAATCGCCGACATCTTTTGCCACGAGAAAATAATGCTTCATGAAGCGTTCGACGCCCAAGGTTCCCGTGCGATCTTTATATCCCAAACGTTCGGCAAGTTCGGATTGTACATCAAAGGTGATGCGCTCCTCCGGCCTGTCTGTCAGATAATGCAGATGACACCGCACAGAGCGCAAGAAATTGGACGCTTTGGTGAAACGTCGCCTTTCAGCTTCTGTAAAAACCCCAAGGGACATCATCTCCTTGATGCTTGAGGTTTTATTCAGAAATTTGGCGATCCAGAAAAGAGTTTGAATGTCACGAAGCCCGCCTTTTCCCTCTTTCATGTTGGGTTCTACCACATATCGGGAATTGCCAAATCTAGCGTGTCTGGTATCTCGTTCTTGAAGTTTTGCTTCAATAAATTGTTTGCCGTTACCGGAGACAATTTCCTTCTCGAACCTATCTCGCAATTCCACGGAAAGATCTTGGTCTCCCCACAAATAGCGTGCTTCCAGAAGGGCCGTTTGAATTGTAATATCGCCTTTGGCAAGGCGCATGCATTCTGTCGGCGTCCGCGTCGCATGACCAACTTTAAGGCCCAAATCCCAAAGCATATATAGGCAAAATTCAATGACTTGTTCGCACCATGCTGTTTGCTTGTAGGGGAAGAGAAAAAGTAGATCCAAATCCGAATGGGGGGCCAATTCACCGCGCCCATAACCGCCAACAGCCAGCAAGGAAAGTTTTTCTTCTGACGTGGGATTACTTAAAGGGAATACTTGAACAGTCGCCACATCGTAAATGATGCGGATGATCTGATCCATCAGGTAGGATCCGGCATGCATGGTGGGGCGGCCCTTATTATTTTCCATGAACCGACGTTTGATTTCCGCTTGGCCTGCGGACAGTGTTTCTTTTAAAAAGCTTAGGAGGGCATTGCGAAAATCCACGCTGTTGGGGGCATGCTGGACGCTAATCTCTTCAATTAGGGATGTTACCTTCTTGCGGTCGATTATATCTCGCCGACTGGGGATTTTTTCCATTTTAGTCCGGTTCCACTAACTCTTGCGCTACAGCGCTTTGCCGATTATTATTCTATTATATCATGGCTGTACTTAATGACAGCAACTTCATTTTCTTTTCAGGACATAAGACCCTTACATGTTTATTTCTGCATTTGTGAACGGTGCACTCCTTGGCGGTGCGTTGATAATCGCTATTGGCGCGCAAAATATGTTTGTACTGCGCCAAGGGATGGCGCGAGATCAAGTTTTGACCGTGGCGTTGCTCAGCTCGGTTATTGATGCCGGGCTTATTATCTTAGGGGCGTTGGGACTTGGAAGTTTAATTGCGACCATGCCGTGGCTTGTGCCTTTTGCAAGTTGGGGCGGTGCTGCCTTTTTGGTTGTTTTTGGAAGTTTGTCTTTTTATCAAAGCTTCCGGCCAAAAAAGACGGCGGTTGAGACCGAAGGCGAGGTCACATCCAGCTTTAAAAAAGCAGTTCTTATGACATTGGCGTTTGGGTTGTTAAACCCGCATGTCTATTTGGATACAGTGATATTACTGGGCGGGATCGCTGCATCTTATGCCCTTGAATTTAGAATGTTCTTTGTTGGAGGCGCAGTTCTCTCCTCATTTTTGTGGTTCTTCGCAATTGCTTATGGAGCACGGACTTTGGCGCCGTTACTACGGCACCCGGCAGGGGCCCGTATTCTAGATTTTTTGGTGGGTAGCATGATGTTTATTGTGGCGGCGAATTTGATCGTTGATCAATTAGCTGCCAAATAATCAGGCCCGGACGATACCGGGCCTGATACGTTTTTGTCGCTGATTAGGCGATTGTCTGACCGCCATCAATGGTCAATGTCTGCCCTGTCATGAAAGTTCCCGCTTTCGACGCAAGGAATACAGCGGCACCGGCAATTTCATCTGGCTGACCAATACGTTTTAGTGGCGCTGTAGATGTTGCCCTTTTCAAAATGTCTGGATTTTCCCATAAAGCGCGGGCGAAATCTGTCTGGATCAAGCCTGGCGCAATAGCATTCACACGGATGTTGTCTGGTCCATGTTCCACAGCTAAATTCCGTGCAAGCTGCATGTCTGCGGCTTTTGAGATGCTGTAAGCACCGAGAACGGGGGATCCACGCAGGCCGCCAATAGACGATACAATGATGATTGCGCCGTCTTTGCGGGCTTTCATTTCTGGAAGCACCATATTACACAGCCAGTGGTTAGATTTGATGTTGGCTGACATGATCTTGTCAAACGCATCATCTGGGCAGTCTATAGACGGGCCAAAATAGGGGTTAAGGGCCGCATTACAGACGAGTACGTCAATTTGACCCATTTGTGCCCGGGCTTCATTGACCAAGTTTTGAAGGCTGTCTTTTTCATTGATATTGCAAGGTATTACAATGGCGCCGCCTGTGCTGCCAGCAGGCAGGCTGTCATTGATTTCTTTAGCAACTTCTTCGCAAACATCTGCTTTGCGGCTTGAGATTGTAACTTTCGCGCCGGCCAGCGCCATTTGCTGTGCAATTGATTTCCCGATACCCTTACTAGATCCGGTGATGACGACATTTTTGCCTGAAAGATTAAACATTAAGACACTCCCTATTTTGTTATTTATTTGGCCTCAGTTTATTGAGATGACGTTACCTTAAAGACCAATTGACAAATTGTCACTCGCGACCTGCATGATTTTTATTCAGGCCTTACAAGGGCTTTTAGTTCATACAAAATGGATTGGGCTTCCCTTGGGCTCATGTCGTCTACATTGATCTCTTTCAATCGCTCTTCTGCCATAGAGGGACCGTTAGCTGGATCCGGTTTTGCAGCCTCTTCAATGACACTTGCAAAGAGGGGGAGATCGTTGGCAAGACGGGTAGTGGCGGAATGCTGATCCTTGTCTTCAAGGTGACTAAGCACACTGGTTGCCCGTTTGATCACCGCTTTTGGAAGACCCGCAAGTTTTGCCACTTGAATGCCGTATGACCGATCTGCGGATCCGCTGCCAACTTCGTGAAGGAAGATAACATCGCCTTTCCACTCACGTACTTTCATACTGTGGTTGGATAAGGAATCTAGCTTCGATGAAAGGGCTGTCAGTTCATGATAATGGGTCGCGAAAAGACCGCGACATTTATTGACGTCATGGAGATTTTCGACGGTGGCCCAAGCAATTGACAGGCCGTCAAAAGTGGCTGTCCCGCGACCAATCTCATCCAAAATTACGAGGGCACGTGACCCTGCTTGATTTAGGATGGACGCTGTCTCTACCATCTCAACCATAAAGGTTGAACGGCCCCGTGCTAGATCATCGGCGGCGCCAACCCGACTAAATAACCGGTCTACGATACCTATATGTGCTTTTGCCGCCGGGACATAGGCGCCTATTTGGGCAAGAATGGCGATTAAGGCGTTTTGTCTTAAGAACGTGCTTTTACCCGCCATATTGGGTCCTGTGAGGAGCCACAACCGATTAGTCCCTGATAGGGTGCAATCGTTCGAGATGAAAGCCGCTTCATTGTTTTTCTCCAGCGCCGCTTCCACGACAGGATGGCGGCCGCCTTCAATATCAAATTGAAGACTATCATCCACGAGCGGGCGGGCGTAGTTACGCTCGATGGCAAGTTCGGCATGGCTGGCTGATACGTCTAATGTTGCGATGGCCTCAGCCGCACCGAGAACTTGCGTGCCCCAAGCAGTGATTTTCGCAACGAGATGTTCGTAAAGTTCCAACTCAAGGGCAAGAGCGCGATCAGCCGCGCGGGATATTTTATCCTCCAATTCCCCAAGTTCAACGGTGGAATAACGGACGGCATTTGCCATGGTTTGCCGGTGGATAAAATCCTCTCCCATATTATC
>JBALXM010000005.1:0-69644 GCA_036960695.1 Sneathiella sp. | reverse complement strand
AACGGACGGCATTTGCCATGGTTTGCCGGTGGATAAAATCCTCTCCCATATTATCTGCAAAGCGGGGTGTTACTTCGATAAAATAACCAAGAACATTATTATGCTTCACTTTAAGGGAAGACACTTTTGTAATGTCTGCATAATTTGCCTGTAAATTGGCAATATGGCGGCGGCTTTCGTCCCGCAAGGCTTTAAGCTCATCGAGGTCTGGGCGGTAACCGTGAGCAATAAAGCCGCCGTCTCGAGCAAGAAGTGGTAAGTCGGCGGAAAGGGCTTTTATCAGTTCTTCAACAACCTCCCCATGAAATCCTAATCCGTCCCCTGCATCCGTTATACCGGCAACTGCTGTATCAAGGTCGCTGGTGGTGAGCGTTGCTCGCAAGTTTGCAGTCTCTGCAAGGCCGTCCCGAATGGTTGCCATGTCACGGGGGCCGCCGCGACCGAGGGTGAGCCGTGTGAGGGCCCGCTCCATGTCAGGACAACGCCGCAGGATGGACCGCAAATTCTCTCGCCGGCGATCATCGCGGACAAAATAATCAGTCATATCCAAACGGCGGTGGATTTCGGGTGCGCGGGTAATTGGGCTTGAAATATGGGCCCCAAGCTTTCGGGCCCCGGCCCCAGTTATGGTTCTGTCGATGGTTGCCAGCAGGCTTCCTTGTTTCTCCCCGCTCATAGTGCGGGTAAGCTCAAGGTTGCGTCGCGTTGCAGCATCAATGGACATCACGTCATCATTTGCCTGCTGAAGAGGCGGCTTGATAAGCGGGAATTTACCTTTTTGGGTTAGTTCCACGTAATCTACCAGAGCACCGCAGGCGGCAAGTTCTGCGCGGCTAAACTGGCCAAATGCATCTAAGGCTGTGACATTAAACAAGTCTTTTAACCGGCGCTCTCCATTTTCACTGTCAAATCGGACGGAGGGGAGGGGCGTCAGAGTTTTATCCCAATCGCGCAGAAGAAGGGATAATTCTTCATCTTGAAGCCATTTGTCAGAAACGAGGACTTCACTGGGATGAAGGCGGGCTAAATGGGCTGTAATATCTTGCATTGGGGCCATGCAGGAGAAAAACTCGCCGGTAGAGATATCCAAAAATGCCAGCGCATAGTCACTTCGAACTCTGGCCATTGCCACCAAAAAATTATGAGATCGAGCGTCCAGCAGGCTGTCTTCTGTAATGGTACCGGGCGTTACAAGGCGCACAACATCGCGGGCCACAACAGATTTCGCGCCGCGCTTTTTAGCCTCTGCAGGGCTTTCCATTTGTTCGGCAACCGCAACGCGGTGTCCTTTACGGATCAGGCGCTGCAAATAGCCATCGGCTGAATGCACCGGAACACCGCACATGGGAATATCCATCCCCTCATGCTTTCCGCGTTTTGTGAGGGCAATATCCAGCGAGGCTGAAGCGAGTTCGGCGTCGTTAAAGAACAGCTCGTAAAAATCACCCATACGATAGAATAAAAGACTATCTGGGTGATCTGCCTTGATGGACAGATACTGTTCCATCATAGGGGTTACAGACTTATTCGGTTGCGACTTTGATTTTACTATTGTAGGCATGTTGGAAAACTATCATAGCCGCAGGTTTTGCCAACTCCTTTATCAGATTTTTTTGGAGTCGAAATTTCAGGGCTAAACATAAGAAAAATCTAAGGGAAATATGTGATGGGCGATAAACCAGACTTGAGCCAATATGATGAAGCACTGCGGTACCACGCGCAAGGCAAACCTGGCAAAATGGAAATCGTCGCAACTAAGTCAGTAGCGACGCAGCAGGATCTATCCCTTGCCTATTCCCCTGGTGTCGCCGGACCTTGCCTCGCCATCGAGGCTGACCCAGATACCGTCTATGATTTCACCACCAAGGGAAACCGGGTTGCCGTTATATCAAACGGCACCGCTGTGCTTGGCCTTGGTAATTTGGGCGCCTTAGCATCGAAACCTGTTATGGAAGGGAAAGCCGTTCTTTTCAAACGCTTTGCCGACATTGATTGTTTTGATTTGGAGCTTGATACAGAAGATGTGGATGAGCTTGTTAATTGTATCCGTCTGATGGGTCCTAGTTTCGGTGGCATCAATCTTGAAGATATTAAAGCACCTGAATGTTTCATCGTTGAGCAGCGCCTTCGCGAATTGATGGATATACCGGTTTTCCATGATGACCAACATGGTACCGCGATTATTTGTGCCGCTGGCGTTATCAACGCGCTGGACCTCACGGGCCGGGACATGAAGACGGTGAAAATCGTCGTAAACGGAGCGGGTGCCGCAGCGATTGCTTGCCTTGAGCTAATAAAGGCTATGGGTCTGCCCCACGACAATGCAATTTTATGCGATACAAAAGGTGTTATCTACAAAGGCCGGGAAGAGGGGATGAACCAGTGGAAATCCGCTCACGCAGCAGAGACAGACTTGCGAACTTTGGATGAAGCCATGAAGGGCGCAGATATTTTCCTTGGTCTCTCTGCAAAAGGGGCCGTGACGCAGGAAATGGTCAAGCATATGGCAGCAAAACCAATCATTTTTGCCATGGCTAATCCCGATCCTGAGATTACCCCAGAAGATATTGCTGCTGTTCGCGGAGATGCGATTGTGGCGACCGGGCGCTCTGATTATCCAAATCAGGTGAATAATGTTCTTGGTTTCCCGTATATTTTCCGGGGCGCGCTGGATGTTCGGGCGACGACTATTAATGAAGAAATGAAAATTGCGGCGGCTGAGGCCATTGCAGAACTTGCCCGTGAAGATGTGCCCGATGAAGTGGCTGCGGCCTATCAGGGTAATCGACCTGTTTATGGTCCAGATTACATTATCCCTGTACCCTTTGACCCTCGTCTGATTACCCATATACCAACGGCTGTTGCAAAAGCTGCTATGGATAGTGGTGTTGCTCGTAAACCCATTATTGATGAAGACGCTTATCGCAATGAATTGCGTGCGCGTCTTGATCCAACTGCGGGCTCCATGCAATTGATCATGGATGAAGTTCGGGCGGCTCCGCGCCGGGTGGTCTTCGCCGAAGGCGAGGAAGAGAAAGTTATTCGCGCGGCTATACAATTCCAGAAAGCGGGATATGGCGTCCCTGTTCTTGTGGGTCGGAAAGAGATCATTGAAGAGACAATGAAGGCCATTGGTATTGATCATCTTGAAGGAGTTGAGATTTATAACGCACGGGAAATGGCTGACCGTGAAAAATACCACGCATTCTTGTATGAGCGACTGCAACGAAAAGGGTATTTGCTCCGCGATTGCGTGCGTCTTGTCAATCAGGATCGTAATATTTTTGCCGCCTGTATGGTCGCATTAGGGGATGCCGATGCCATGGTGACGGGAGTGACCCGTCGTTTTTCTGTGGCTTTTAAAGACATTCAAAAAGTTATTGGAACGAAGAAAAACCACAAAGCAATTGGGGTCTCTATTGCCGTGGGCCGGGATCGTACGGTTTTCATTGCAGATACTGCCGTGACCACATTGCCTAATGCGGAAGACTTGGTTCAGATCACTAAAGAGGCTGCGGAAGTAGCTCGTAGAATGGGGCATGAGCCTCGCGTTGCGCTGCTGTCTTATTCAAACTTTGGTAATCCTGCCCATGTGACATCAGATCGAATTCGTGAAGCTGTCTGCCTTTTGGATAAGGAAGAGCTTAACTTTGAATATGATGGTGAGATGTCAGCTGATGTGGCGTTAAATCCAGAAGTTACGAAGCTTTACCCTTTTTGCCGCTTGTCTGGACCTGCCAATGTGCTTGTGATGCCAGGTCTTCACTCTGCTCATATCACATCGAAATTAATGCCCGTTCTTGGGGATACAGAAGTGATCGGGCCGTTGCTTGTTGGCTTGGAAAAACCAGTTCAAATTGTGCCTATCAGTGCGACAGTCTCGGAATTGGTCAATATGGCCGCTTTGGCAGCTCACGAAGCCGGTAAATAGACTTTCCAAATTCCGATGAAGCGGTCCTATCGATGGTGGGGCCGTTTTTTTGGCTCCTATATATTCCGATAATTGGCTCTTTTTTAGGGGCCAAGCCTACAGTAGGGATGTCCTGTATTTCAGTAATGACCTCAGGTGCTCCTATGACGTGGCTAACAAACACAACACTTTCTGATGATTTTGTCTCTCTCGTGCCGTTGGATATGTCCCATCACGATGATTTGGTGGCGGCGGCGACGGACGGAGAACTTTGGACTTTATGGTATACAACAGTTCCAAAACCAGAGCATGTCGCAGAGGAAATTGAGCGTCGCCTTCAATGCCTGCGGGGCGGCTCTATGCTGCCTTTTACAATTATCGATCAGAAATCTGGAAAAGCCGTTGGTATGACAACCTATATGAACGTGGATTCGTTAAATAAAAGGCTGGAGATAGGATCCACTTGGTATCGGAAATCAGTGCAACGGACCGGCATGAATACACGGTGTAAGATGTTGCTTTTAAGTCATGCCTTCGAGACACTGGACTGCATCGCCGTTGAGTTTCGCACCCATATCTTGAATGCCCAAAGTCGCAAGGCAATCGAGCGGCTTGGTGCAAAAATGGACGGTATTTTGCGAAACCATTCAAGGGCAGAAAACGGGACGCTCCGTGATACATGTGTCTTCAGTATTATTGAGAGTGAATGGCCGACAGTTAAAGCTCATTTGTCACACCAAATCGCCAGATAGGTGAAAGACTAGAAATGAGATTTTTCGATTGGATTATCAAATGAAATTGGTGGTTAAGTATTTCGATGATACAAAAGTTGAATGAATTTTCTTTCAATATCAGGGAGTGCACGGAGCGCCTCTACTAATACAATTTTGCTTGAATCTATGGCAGAAAATGCTCCTATTGGTACAACAATAACCCTTTTTGATGCTCTTCAGAAACTTCCCATTTTTTCCCCAGACTTGGAAGCGGATATACCGACTGAAGTTGTCCGCTTCATCACCATGGTATCGCAGTCCGATGGTTTGATTATTTCAAGCCCAGAATATGTCCATGCGATTCCGGGTGGTCTTAAAAATGCTATTGATTGGCTGGTCTCGGGTGAGGCTATTATAAATAAACCTGTCATACTGGTTCATGCCTCTCATCGAGGGGAGGATATGTTGTCCTCCTTGCGCCTTGTGTTGAAGACGGTGACATCGAATTTTAACGAACGGCTTTTTATGCGATTTCCATTGCTGTCAAAATCACCGACTGAGGCGCGTGCATTCTTAAAAATTGATGATAACTCCCAAAAAATGCAGAATTTTATCACCGAATTTGAAAGATATATCGCTGACCTTTCGGTTTAAGACTTCAGCCGTTCTCGAAGATCTGTTTTCAGCACCTTGCCGTAATTGTTCTTTGGGAGGCTTTGGACAAAGAAATATTCTTTGGGGCGTTTGAAACGGGCCATATGCTCGATACAATAGGCATCTAGAATATCTACAGTTGCAGCCTCTTCTGATGACAAGACAACAAAGGCCACCACTTCCTCTCCCCAATCCGCATGGGGACGACCAATAACGGATATCTCGTCAACTGCGGGGTGGGTGAGTAGAATTTCTTCAACCTCACGGGGGTAGATGTTCGTTCCGCCAGAAATTATCAGATCTTTTGAGCGATCTTTGAGGGTCATGAAACCATCTTCATCAAGGCAGCCGACATCGCCGGTATATAACCAGCCCTCTTTAATGGCATCATTCGTGGCTTGTTGGTCTTTCCAATAGCCTAACATGACCACATCCCCGCGCACCGTGATCTCGCCCACTTCTCCGGTCTTACAAGGAGTTCCCTCTTCACTCACAATTTGGATTTCAACATCCGTGCGCTCAGTCCCGACAGAAGCAAGCCTCTCGGAACGTCGAGGATGACCTTCATTGGAAAGCTCCGCTTGAGAGAGACCGGTGATGGTCATCGGGGCTTCGCCCTGACCGTAAATTTGACAGAATTTGGGCCCAATGGCTGCCAGAGCTTTACGAATATCGGCTTCATACATAGGGCCGCCCCCATATACGATCAATTTTATATTACTGGTATCTGCGCCAACGAAGGCATCGCTCCCAATCAATCGATGTATCATGGTTGGGGCGAAGAAAAAGCAGGAATTTGGGTAATGTTTAATGAGGTCGAGTGTCTCAGCAGGATCAAATCCCCCACTTAATGGGGTCACTTGGATGCCCCCTTTAGCAATCAAAGGAAAGCCATAAATGCCCGACCCATGAGTTTGAGGTGCCGCATGTATGACGGCATCGCCGGGATTGATCTGCGTCACGTCGGCAAAATAATTGAGTGTACAGGTTAGCAGGTTTCTATGGCTCAACATTGCCCCTTTGGGCTTACCTGTGGTGCCTGAAGTATAGAAAATCCACGCCAGATCATCAGGGTTCACATCGGCCATTGGAGCTGTCTTGTGGGTCTTCAATTCATTGAATTTTGCGCTGGATACATTAATGAGAGGCGTGTCAGATTTAAGATTTTTGAGTGTGTCTGTTAAATCGTCCGTTATAAAGGCTAGAGAAGCCCCAGAATTTTCCAAAATATAATCAAATTCTGTCGGATGCAGTTTTGCGTTTACCGGAACAGCCACCAGACCCGCATGCCAAATACCAAAAAGGGCAACCCAATATTGTGGATGGTTTTTCATGATTAGGGCGACCCGGTCTCCCTTTTCGAGGCCGTATTCACCCACTAATGCGCCAGCGATCGCCGCCGATTGTTCTGCAAATTCCCGGTACGTCGCCGTGGTCTCCACGCCGTGTGAAAGCGCCGGTAAATCTGGAAATGTGCGGGCGGTTCGCTTGAGAAGATTTGCAATATTCATGTGTTGTCTCCGGGCCTTTTAGCCTTCTTGAATAGTTTTTGAGTTAATCGCTTCGGGATGGGTTCGACGACCGCTACGGGTGAGCCACCACAATAGCATAAGTCCTGGAATTGCAGCGAGGGTGGTGATCAGGAAAAACTCGATCCAGCCCAATTGTTCCGCAAGCCATCCACCGGGGGAGGAGAACCAAATGCGGGCTGTTGCCATGAACGATGATAAAAGAGCGTATTGAGTTGCTGTATAGGCGATATTGCACAAGCTCGATAAATAAGCGACAAATGCGGCTGTTCCCATGCCCCCTGCTAGATTTTCGACGCCAACCGTTAAGGATAAAACAGCAATGTCATTTCCCGCTATAGCTTGGATTGCGAACATCAAGTTAGAGAATAACTGCAAGAAGCCGCAAATCCACAAAGTCCTATATAGGCCGGTTGCCGCCATTAACCAGCCGCCTAAGACCAAGCCTAAAAAGGTTGCGGCGGTACCATAAACCTTACTGACATTGGCAATTTCAATTTTTGTAAAGCCCAGATCAAAGAAAAACGGGGTGCTCATGACTCCAGCAAGACTGTCACCGAATTTATAAAACATGACAAATAGTAAGATCGGGACCCATCCGGGCCGTGTCATGAATTCTGTAAGCGGGCGTATGACGGCTTCAGCTATCCAATGAGTATAGGCATCAACCCTGCTGCTTTTTTTGCTAAATTGAAGAGTGGATACCGCTGTATGGTTAACCGGCTCCTTCGTTAGTAAAATCGTGACAACACCCACAAGAACGAAACATGCCATCACCGAATAAGTAAATTGCCAGTCGAATGAGGTGGCAAGGTATAAGGCTCCGGCACCTGAGACCAGCATGCCAATGCGATATCCAAATACAATGGCAGCAGCCCCGGCAGCGAGGCTTTTTTCATCGCAAATCTCCACCCTATAGGCGTCAATGACAATATCTTGACTGGCGGATGAGAATGCCACAAGAAAAGCGAATAAGGCAGTAAGCTCTATATTTTCTGCAGGATTTGTTGTCCCTAAACCGATAATTGAAAGGATCAGGCAAACTTGGGTGAGGATCATCCAGCCTCGCCGCCGTCCTAATAGGCGGGTGAGGATTGGGATCGGCATTTTATCGACAAGCGGTGCCCATAAAAACTTTAAGGCATAAGGGGTTGCCACATTAGCAAGCAACCCGATTGAGGTCAGTGTGATCCCCTCTTCTCGAAGCCAAAGAGACAGCGTGGTTCCTGTGAGGGCTAACGGCAAACCGGAAGAGAAGCCCAGAAACAGAATAGCTAGAACCCGGGGGTCTTTGTACACGGAGAGAGAGTCTGTCCAGCGGGAGATCAACAAAAATTTGGACCCTGTTAGAGCTTAAGAAAAAAGTAACTGAGGTTGTCGCAAAGCACGAGTCCTTATAGGATCGAGCACTAGTTTATCTTAAAAAAGTTATTATCCGTTCTCTTCGTTTTTTTGAAGGCTTTCCTTCGCCTTTTGTAATTCTTCTGTCGTTCTGACTAGGCGTTCAGCGAGAACCCGCATCATTTCAACGGACATTTCCGGAAATTCATTAATCATCCGGAAAAACACATCTTTGGTAATGCGCAAAGTGGTGAGTTCCGATGCGGCTTTAATTGTCGCCGTTCGTGGGATGTTGATCAAAATGGCAATTTCACCAACAACATCATTTTTTTGCATGGTTGCGACAGTAATGGGCCCTGATGGTGTGTTGACAATAACATCAGCCCGTCCCTCCATAATTACATATGCAGCATCCCCCATCTCTCCTTGCTGACAGACAACGTCGTCAGGTTGAAAGGTGACGCGCTCTGACGTGAAGGCTAATAACTTAACCTTCGACGGGTCCACTTTTGCAAATAGAGGGATCTGTCGTAATGTTTCTACCTCTTCTCTCAGACTCACGTTTTACTCTCCTATTTAGGATTAGGCTGTTAATTGTTTAAAGTGACCGCTGCTCGATTGGAGCTCTTCAAAGCTACCCGTCTCAGTAATCTCACCGCCACTAATGACCATGATAGTATCAAATAGATACGCAACTTCGTGTTTCTCAATTGTCCATATTACGCAGCGACCTTCAAATTCACCGAGTATTTTCTCAACAATCTGATGTTGGGTTCGGCTATCGAAAGAGGCCGTTGCTTGGTTCATGATTAACACATCGGGTCTTTTAATAAGAGATCTTGCGATGCATAGTTTTTGCCGTTGATTTCCGTTCAAACGAGCTCCGCCAGCTCCCACATTGAAATCAAGCCCGACTTTGATAATAAGGCGTTTCAAATTCATTTCTGCTACGACGGAAGCAAGAAGTGTTCCGATCTTTTCAGAGGCTTGCGCGTATCCGTAGGCAATTTTGCCAAAGAGGATATTATCCTGAATGTTCGCGGCGGCGTTATAGGCGTCAGAATTGAAGAAAGCGACGCTATCTTTTAAGTGTGGGGGCAGATTTTTAACAAATCGTCCGCGTGCTTCGACAATTTTTTCCTGTATTTCTTCGGTTATTACTCCAAGACGGTGACGAGAGGGGATGACCTTGAAGGGAAGGGACATGAAGCGTAATTTGTCCTCTTCGCGCAATTGGTCAAGAGTGTCGTTGCTTACGCGGTTCAATATACCTTGATATTCCGGTAATTCGTCCGATGAAATGAAACCGTATAATTGGAAAAATTCGTGATCTGGCGGTAAATCGGCGAACAGTTCAACCATGGTGGTTGCTACTTGATAACCCATTTTCAAAAACGAGTCAGTCAAATCAGCTTGCTCTATGATTTGTTGCACATAGGTGTTTTCTGCAAGGCGTTCTAAATCAAATTCAGTACCAACGGGGGTTCCGAAAAGCAGGTTCTCTCCCAAAGTCGAATTGGTGTTATACTTATCCACTTCAAATTCTTCGACTAGGTTTTTAAGGCCAGGATCTGCCTCAAGTTTGTCAAAGAAACGATGCCGAGCGGCCAGTATCAACTTAGCTGTTTCTGGATCATCTTTAGAATTCAATGTACTGCGCAGTCCGTACTGATAAACGTCATCCCCTAAATCCACCATGTCCAGGATATCGATGGCACGTTCATGCAACGCTGCTAGATCAGAGACCCCAGCGCTACTATAGTCGATCCAGTCGGCTCCAAAGTCGTCAGTGGAATTTCCTGTGAGGAGGACTTCTTTGGCGTCGTTTTCCCTAAATTCTACCTCTTCTCCTTCATGCTCTACTTCATGAAGGGGGCGATGTTTCAGGCTGAAAAACAAATTTTCGCCGATAGTGGTGTTAAAGACATATCCATTTTGTCCAACAAAAGACATGCGACGACCAATAATGGCTTCGGATGCACCTCTTAGATCAAGGCCACCTGCCATCAAGCGCCCTTTATCTGGATCGATAAGCCGGGATAAAACCATCATCAGGGCTTCACGACCAGAGCCTGCAGGGCCCATGATTGCAATATTCTGGTCCAGCTGAAAATTGATGTTCAGTCCTTCCAGTTGCGGAGACCCAGTATCGTCAGACAGAATAATATTCCGTCCCACCATTTCGCCGGTCAGATTAGGAACGGTTTCAGGTTCAACTAACTGATTGTCCGGATCACGCATACCTGGCGGTTCAAACTGCTCTATTACCTGTTCATACTTGATGCATGCATCTTCACGGCGCTGGTAATATGAAAGAAGTTGTTTCCAAGGGGCTGCCATTTCTTTATGGGCTGAGATCGCCGCGACAAGGGTTCCAATTTCAAGGGTACCGTTAATAACCATTGTACCGCCAATGGCGTAGAAGAAAAAAGGCCCCATTTGCTGAATGAAATTATTCAGAAATTTGATGATAAATTTTAATAAGTAAATGCGGTATCTTACATTAAAGATGCGGCCTAGCTGCTGTGAAAATCCAGCCCGTAGATAGTTTGAGCTATCATGAATATGGATTTCCTGTGCACTGGCGACAGTCTCCCCAATTTTTTCAGATAAGCCCCGTACAAGTTTGACCCGCTCTTTCCCAAGCAAATTTACTTTCTTCTGCAATTTCGGGATGAAATAGGCTTGCAAGGGATAGAGGGAGATTGCGGCAATGGCCATATAGAAATTCTGGGCCAACAAAAAGCCCATGATCACGATCAAATATCCCCCCTGAAAGACGGGTACCGCGAAGGCCTCACCGATAAAACCGCCCAAGGGTTCAACCTCTGCCGTGATCATCGGAATGATTTCACCGGGGCTTTTTTTACGAAATGACGGGAGGGGGAATCTTAATATTTGGCTGTAAAGCTCATAGCGCAACCGGCGAAGCATGCGCTCTCCGGTAATCCCCTGATATACATTGATGACATATTTGAAGGCTTGGTTGATGATCACAAGGAGTAAAAATATACCCACGGTGACGTATAAAAATTCTGTCTGATCAATCGAAAATCCAGCGAATTCAACAGGATACACAATATCTCTGGACTGAATTGCCTGATCGATAATGATTTTAGGCAATTCAAGATAATAGTACAGAAATGGAAAAGAGGCGCAAGCAAGCAAAGTCAGAAGGATTTGCTGCTTTTTACTGTGCCGCAGAATATATTTGTATATGCCGTGTTCCATGCAGTGCGGTCCGCCTGATTATTTTTAACGTCAGTGGTTTAGGTCAGAACACTGTTTCATATTTAGCCTGTATGCGGCAAGAAACAATTTAGTAACAAGAAATGCGTTTTCACATTACTGTTCCCTTTGTCATTGATTGATTGATAGTTGAATTACTCTTCCTCAGTGCGTACTAGATACTTTTACTTACTCCATAATTTTTAAGGCCAACATGTCCCGATTGAAACCTATCAACCCTGTTATTACTGTCGTTTTGAAAGGGTATCCAAGGCTATCGGAGACATTTATCGCCCAAGAGTTACTGGCTTTAGAGAAAAGGGGAATAGAGCTTCACCTGATTTCACTTCGTCATCCGACGGATAAAACCACCCACCCAATTCATGATGAGATAAAAGCGCCTGTTACTTATCTCCCTGAATATCTTTATCAGGAGCCCCTTCGCCTTTTTAACGCTTGGAGGCAGGTGCGAAAATTACCTGGATATAAGAAGGCGCGCCGGACTTGGTGGGATGATTTCAAACGAGATAAAACATCAAATCGTGGTCGCAGATTTGGTCAAGCGCTTGTATTAGCCGCTGAAATGCCTGAAAGAACGGCACAGATTTATGCGCATTTTCTACACACCCCTGCCTCCGTTGCACGATATGCCAGTATGATGCTGGACTTGCCTTGGAGCTGTTCAGCCCATGCGAAAGATATCTGGACGTCTCCGGAATGGGAGTTGTCTGAAAAACTTACCGATTTGGAATGGCTTGTCACCTGTACCTCCTTCAACGCCACGTATCTTAAAGGACTTGCGGCGGACCCAGATAAAGTAGAGCTGATGTATCACGGTCTTGATTTGCAACGGTTCGATAAATTTTCCGAAAAATCCCATACCAGCGATGGCACTGATCCGTCATTACCGGTTGAGATCATTTCCGTAGGGCGAGCGGTTACGAAAAAAGGCTATGATGATTTATTGCAAGCGCTGGCTCTGCTGCCAAAATCGCTGCAATGGCATTTTACCCATATTGGCGGCGGCCCGTTGTTGAATAGCTTAAAAGATCAAGCCGAAACACTGGGTCTTACGGGAAAAATTTCATGGCGAGGGGCTTTGCCGCAAAAAGAAGTTCTTATCGCTTTACAAAAATCAGACCTGTTTGTTCTGGCAAGCGTTATCGCTGAAGACGGTGACAGAGATGGCTTGCCCAATGTTTTAATGGAAGCGCAGAGCCAAAAGGTAGCTGTGATCTCGACCAAGGTGTCTGCCATACCGGAGCTGATTACAACAGGGACCAATGGGCTTCTGGTCGATCAACGCAATCCAGCGGCATTGTCTGAAGCGCTTGCTACTTTGATAAAAGATCCGAAATTGCGGACGGATTTTGCCGAGAACGGTGATCAGTTTTTGCGCGAAAAATTCGATGCGGATAAGTGGATTGGCATGTTGTCAAAAAAACTTATCTCTGAACAAACATTGAAATCGACAGGCACGAACGGATGAAGATTCTCTTCTACGCTCCGATGAAGTCACCAGAACACCCGGTGCCATCTGGAGATCGTAGGGTGGCCCGTTTGCTACTCGCTGCGTTGACGGAGGCAGGATACGAGCCTGAATTGGCGTCGAGTTTGCGCAGCTTTGATAAAATGGGAGACGCTGATTTTCAAGCTGACATAGCTATTAAAAGTAGCTTAGAGGCCGAAGAAATTGTTGCCCGTATTGAAGCATTGCCAAAGGCAGACCGTCCTGTCGCTTGGTTTTCCTACCATTTATATCATAAAGCCCCAGACTTAATCGGGCCTGTGGTTACAAAAAGGTTGGGAATTCCCTATTTGGTGGCGGAGGCCAGTCACGCGCCAAAGCAAAAAGAGGGACGGTGGAGCCGCGGCTATGAGGCGGCAGAGAAAGCCATCATCCACGCCGATAAAGTGTTCCACATGACGCAACTGGATGGAGAGTGCTTAAGGGCTATTGTTAAAAAACCTGATGCGCTGGTTTATTTGGCCCCTTTCCTTAATAGTCAAGAACAGGCACCAGATCCAGATCGGGCAGAGATGCTTGTAACGCGCGCAGGTGGCCGCTCTAAAAAGCATACTCTCTTAAGCGTTGGCATGATGCGAGATGGGGATAAGATGCAGTCCTTCTCCCAACTTTCTGAGGCGTTGGATTCTTTACCTGGCGATGATTGGCAACTACTCATTGTCGGTGACGGGGATGCACGCTCTAAGGTGGAGGCTCTCTTTGATCGGCATAAAGGATGCGTTGTTTTCTTGGGGCAATTGGATTTAAAAGATCTTTTCAGCCTTTATCATTACGCAGACTTATATGTTTGGCCAGCTCATGGGGAAGCCTACGGCATGGCATTTTTAGAAGCCGGATCAGCGGGCCTTCCCATTGTCGCCGGAAATATCCGGGGCGTCCCGGATGTAGTTCTCAATGGAGATACTGGGCTGCTTTGTCCTGCTGGAGACATGAAGGCATTTTCGGCATCAATTCGTCTTTTACTGGATGATAAGGAGTTGAGACAGAAAATGGGGGAAAGGGCTATCGACTTTGTCCAGAAAGATCGGAGCCTCGCCGCCGCCGCGATGCTTTTAGCCGACAATATTCAACAGGTGATCAAATGATCCCCATCCTTCTTATTCGGCATGGCAAAACATCTTGGAATGCAGCGAAAAAGCTACAGGGAAGGCGTGATATACCGCTTAGTGACGCAGGACGGCAACTATTGGAAAAGAATGTCATTCCTGATGAGTTTTTAAACTTTAAGTGGGTTTCCAGCCCCTTGATCCGAGCGCAGGAGACGGCAAAAATTTTGGGAGCCAAGGATCCAGATATTGAAGATCTGCTGGTTGAGATGGACTGGGGAGAGTGGGAAGGTCGCACTATCGGAGAGTTGCGGCGTGAATTGGGACCCGCCATGAAGGGGATAGAAGATAAAGGCCTTCATATGAAACCACCGGAAGGAGAGAGTCCCGCTGAGGTGCAAGACCGCATTCGTCAATGGCTTGAAACTATCAAGGAGCCAACAGTTGCCGTTACCCACAAAGGGGTGATCCGGGCATTTAAATCACTTGCCTATAACTGGGATATGACAGACAAATCACCCGTTACTTTTAATTGGAATTGTGCTCATTTGTTTGAAGTGGATGAGCAGGGGCAGGTATTCCCTGTCCGTGTAAATATAAATCTGGAGCGTCAATGACTGATCAAAATTCGAAACCGAAAATCTTGTTCTATGTGCAACATTTGCTCGGTATTGGTCATTTACGCAGAACAGCCACATTGTCCCGTAATTTTGTCCGGACAGGATTTGATGTGACGGTTGTCTCGGGCGGTCACGAAATCGGTATTGATATGGGAGGAGCCCATCTTGTCCAGCTCCCGGCGACCAGGGCAACGGATCTTTTCTTTAAAACCCTTGTGGATGAAGACGGAAATCAGATTGATGATAGCTGGAAGCAATTGCGAGCCGACAAACTTTTGCAAGTATGGCGCGATGTTCAACCAGATATTCTGATAACTGAACTTTTCCCCTTCGGACGGCGGCAAATGCGCTTTGAATTACTACCGCTTCTTGAGGCCGCCAGTAAGGCGGAGCATCCACCGCTGATAATTTCTTCCGTTCGGGATATTTTGGTGGCTCAGACCAAGCCGGGCCGGAATGAAGAAATGATGGATTTGGTGAAAAAATATTTCCATAAAGTAATGGTTCATGGTGATCCGGAATTGGTATCGCTGGATAAAACCTTTCCTCATACAAAGAGCATCGAAGATAAAATTCACTACACTGGATATGTCGTGGATCGGACGGGGATCAAAGGGGGGACGGACGTACCCGGCGCGGATGAGATCATTGTCTCAAGCGGCGGCGGCGCAGTTGGAACGGAGCTTTTAAAGACAGCAATGAAGGCAAGAGCTTTATCCACCGCAAAGGATGTAACTTGGCGGATGATGGTGGGTACCACTGTTGACACTGAAACTTATGAGGAATTGCGCGATATGGCGCCGGAGGGCGTGATTGTAGAGCGGGCCCGTAAAGATTTCACGACCCTGTTGATGAATTGCAGCGTCTCTATCAGTCAAGGTGGATATAATACGGTAATGGAAATTCTATATGCCAAGTGCCGTGCCGTGATCGTGCCCTACGCCGGTGGTATTGAGACAGAACAAACCATGAGAGCTGAATTGCTTGCGCAAAAAGGCGCGCTGCATATCGCCGATGAAGCAACGCTTACCCCAGAATTACTTGCAGCAAAAGTCGATGAAGCATTGAGCGGAGAGCCTTCAGCTGCAGATATTAATGTAGATGGCGCAAATAAATCTTCAGAACTTCTCAAGCAATGGTTGGCGGATAGAAAATGAGTGTCTGGGAAGAACTTGCCCAAGAACTCGATCTCTGGTTAGCCACCGAGCAGGTCGCGACTTTCTGGTGGCGGGATGATGATCTGAATGAGCCAACGACGGCATTTGATCGTTTGTTGGATTTACGCGATACTCTGGATATCCCTTTAAATTTGGCGGTCATTCCGGATGAGGTCGATCCGCGTATTGGGGATGATTTGGCGGGGTGCACAATATTGCAGCATGGGGTGTTGCATAAAAGCTTTGCTAAAGATGGTCAGAAAAAATCTGAATTTCCTGAAACGAGATCTTTAACGGAGTGTGTCGAGGATTTAAAACAAGGTAAAGCTAGGATGGAAGAGCTGTTTGGTGACGTGTTCTTTCCTGTTTTTGTCCCCCCTTGGAATAGAATTTCCGATCCGGTTATCAAAGAACTAAAGACGCTGGGATTTGTCGGTCTCTCCCGATATAAAGCGCGAGTATCAGCCCAACCGGTTGCGGGGCTTGCTGAAATAAACACTCATATCGATCCGGTGTTTTGGCGCGGCGATAGAAGCGCGCTGGAGGATGAGAAAATTCTGCGTTTATGCATTAATCATTTGAAGGCGCGGCGAACTGGATTTGTTGACAAATCAGAGCCTACTGGCTTCTTAACCCATCATCTCATTCATGATGAAAAGCTCTGGGAGGTGACTTTCAAATTGCTTGGGTTTTTAAGCAGCCATCAAGCAGTAAGATGGGTGACACTTGGCGGTGCCATTGCATTAATCGATGATTTTCCTGATGATTTCTAAAAAAAAGGTGCGGTGCCCGCTATATTGATGTGGTGAAGAAATTCTCTTGTTCAACGAAGGAAACCAATCAGAAATACGTAAGGGCAAGGGCCGGATTCGTATTGTCATTAGTTCCCCTCTTGTTGTTAAAGCCTTCATCTGTCATTGTCTCTCTATTAGCTAGCATATTTTGTTTGTTCTTCCTTTTTGGAATTCGAGCAATGGATCGTGATCAAACACAAATTTGTGTGATTGCAGGGGGATTTTGCTCTGAGGGTATTTTAACCAGAGCAATAAAATGGGAGGAGCTTGAAGCGCTCAAACTCAGTTATTTTCAACGCTTCGCGATGGAGAAAAAGGGTGGATGCAGCTTAAGCTGAAAGGGAGAGGTGTTCGATTGAGGGAAGAATTCACAATCACTAATTTTGAAATTTTGATCGGCATTAGCGCATCACGTGCACTGAAAAACAACGTTCAGCTGGATAAGACATCGATCCGGAATATGGCGGCCCTTGGTATTGAACCAGACGGGCCTCCTATAGCTGATCTTCTAAAGATGGAAATGATCACCTGATGTCCAATGTGTTGCTTGTTCGCGATTTAAAGATTGAATTCAGGGTTTCTGAAGGGGTTATAAAGGCCGTGGATGGAGTCAGTTTCCGTGTGCCTGAAGGGAAGACTGTTGCGCTTGTAGGCGAATCTGGCTCTGGGAAATCGGTTATCAGTCAAGCGATTATGTCTATTCTGCCGGCAACGGCACATATTACCAAAGGTGAAATTATCTTCTTTGATCCCGAAAAGCCCGGGACATTTTATGATATTGCAAAACTAAAGCCTTCCAGCCGGGAAATGCGCCAAATTCGCGGAGGTCGTATATCCATTATTTTCCAAGAACCTATGACCTCCCTTTCTCCATTGCATACAATCGGAGATCAGATCTCAGAGGCGCTGCATCTTCACCACAAAAAAACAAAAGCAGAAGGGCAAGAACTTACAGAAGAGATTTTGAACCTTGTTGGTTTTCCTGACCCTGCAAGCGCCCTGAATACTTACCCTTTCGAGCTTTCTGGAGGCTTACGGCAACGCGCTATGATTGCCATGGCAATGATATGTAAGCCAGCCTTGTTAATAGCAGATGAGCCCACCACGGCGCTCGATGTCACTATTCAGGCTCAAATTCTTGACTTGATGCAATCTCTTCAGAAGAAACTAAAAATGGCAATCTTGCTGATCACTCATGATTTGGGTGTGGTAGCAAGTATGGCGGATGAAGTTGTTGTCATGTATCATGGTAAAGTCATGGAACAGGGAACACTGGAAGATATTTTTAAAAATCCCTCCCATCCCTATTTGAGAGCACTGCTTAAAGCCGTACCGCGCTTTCATATGGAAGAGGGGGAGAGATTAACGCCGATCCGCGAGATTAAACGGGATCACGATAGCCGGTTTTTAAAACAGGCTAATCCTCGAACGATGGTCGCGGGAGATACCAAGCCCATTTTGGAAGTCCGGAATTTAAGCAAGACTTTTAAAACCCGCAAAACAACCTGGCTTGGCTCCAAGCCTGGCGGGACGGTGAAGGCCGTCGATCAGGTTAGTTTTTTCATAAAACCCGGCGAATGTATGGGGCTGGTCGGGGAGTCGGGTTGCGGCAAGACGACACTCTCGAAAATGATCTTGCGAGCACTCTCAACGAGTGAAGGCTCCGTTACCTATAATGATCGGGGAAAAGATCTCGATGTTCTGTCCTTGAACGATAAAGAGCTGTTCTCCTATCGGGAGAAAGTTCAATTTATTTTTCAAGACCCTTTCTCTTCTCTCAACCCAAGAATGACGGTCTTTGATATTATATCCGAGCCTTTGATTATTCATAATATTGGCACGCGAGAAGAAAGGGTGGAGACGGTTAAGGAACTTATGAACCTTGTGGGTCTTGATATTCGCTTTCTACGCCGCTACCCCCATTCATTCTCGGGCGGACAGCGCCAACGTATTGGCATCGCGCGGGCCCTTGCCTTAAAGCCTGACTTATTGGTTTGTGATGAGCCTGTATCAGCGCTGGATGTCTCCATTCAAGCGCAAATCCTTAATCTTTTGAAGGATTTACAGAAAGAATTAGGCCTTACTTATCTATTTATTTCCCATAATTTGGCTGTCGTGGATTATATCGCAGATAAGATCGCGGTCATGTGTCAAGGACGACTGGTTGAAACAGCCCCTCGCGAGATTTTATTTAATAACCCGGTCCACCCCTATACTAAGCGGCTTTTAGCGGCAGTTCCAGAACCTAACCCTGAATTTAAGCTGGATTTCTCGCATTTGGTCTCTGAGAAAGCCTCTGATCCAGCGGCTTGGCCAGCCCCCTTTACTGTCAATGAGGCGAGCAGTGCCATGATGATGGATTTGGGGGACGAACATTTTGTTCGGGTCGAAGAAGGAACTCAACTTGCGGAGTTGAAAACGTGAGAAATTGTCTAAAAACTAGCAGCCTATATGTGGCTTTAATCCTTGCGTCGACCCTTTTTGCAGGAGGCGCTATCGCTGAAGAAATACCTTATTTCAAAAAGGCAGTTTTGGACGGGTCGCTGCCCGCGATGAAGGATAGATTACCTGAAAACCCTCTTGTCATGCCGTTGTTGCCGGGTCAAGAGCTGGGTCAATATGGTGGCAGTCTGCGGAGTTTGATCGGTAAACCGGCAGATGTGAAATTGATGTTCGTTTTCGGTTATTCCCGGCTGGTTGGTTATAGATCCGATTTGAAAGTTGCTCCGGATATTGTGGAGAGTTTTGATGTGGTGGAAAATCGCATTTTTACCTTCAAGCTGCGTAAAGGACATCGTTGGTCAGATGGCACACCCTTTACGTCCGAAGATTTCCGTTATTGGTGGGAAAATGTAGCGAACAACAAAAAACTCTCCCCCACCGGTCCGCCTTCGACGTTATTGGTGGGCGGGGAATATCCAGTTGTAACCTTTGCGGATGCACTGACCGTTCGATATGAATGGTCGCAACCAAATCCGAATTTTCTGGCACTTTTAGCGGGGGCATCTCCTCTGCTCATTTATCGGCCAGCTCATTATTTGAAGAAATTCCATAAAGATTTTGTGGATTTTTCCAAAATGAACAAGATCCAGAGGATCAAGTTTAAGTCATGGGCCTCTAGTCATAATAGAAAAGATAATCTTTACAAATTTGACAATCCAGAATTACCGTCTTTGCAGCCTTGGATAAATACGACATTCCCACCTGCAAGCCGCTTTATCGGCACGAGAAACCCTTATTTCCATCGTGTTGATGGCGCTGGAAAACAACTTCCCTACATTGATCGCATGATCCTTAGCATATCGGAGCCGAAATTAATTTCGGCGAAAGCCGCCTCGGGTGATGTGGATTTACAAACACGGAATTTGAAACTGCGAGATGCTACCTTCTTGAAAGAAAACGAAAAACGGTCCGATTATACAATGAATTTGTGGTCTACGGTCCGTGGATCACATTTTGCGCTGATGCCAAACTTGAACGCCAATGACGAGATGTGGCGCAAATTGATCCGTGACGTTCGCTTTCGCAGGGCTTTATCACTGGGCATCGACCGCGAAGAGATTAATGATGCGCTGTTTTTTGGTCTGGCACTTGAAGGAAATAATACGGCACAACCCCAAAGTCCTTTTTACTCAGATGAACTCCGTACGGTGTGGGCTGCTTTGGATATAGAGAAGGCGAATACGCTTCTTGATGAAGTCGGTCTGACAAAATGGAATGATGACGGCATCCGACTTTTGCCTAATGGAGAGCCTTTGACCATTATTGTGGAGACCGCAGGAGAGGTTACAGAGCGCACAGACGTCCTAGAGTTGATCCGCGACAGTTGGAAAGAATTGGGCATTAGCCTTTTTACCAAACCGTCCCAACGAGCGGTTTTCCGTAATCGGATTTTTTCCGGGGAGACCTTGATGTCAGTATGGTATGGCTTTGAAAATGGTGTGCCTGGTCCGGCAACAAGCCCTGCAGATTTGGCAACAACAAGTCAGACAAGTTATCAATGGCCTAAATGGGGGCAATTCGTCGAAACCAAGGGTCAGTCCGGTGAGCCTGCCGATATACCAGAAGCACTCCGCCTCAATGAATTGCTCATGCTATGGCAAAAGACAACAGATGTGTCGAAACAAACGGCAATTTGGAAAGAAATGCTAGCCATTCACGCGGATCAACAGTTTACGATCGGTGTTGTGAGCGGTATTCTTCAGCCAGTTGTGGTGACAAACTCTCTGCGTAATGTTCCCAAAGAAGCTATCTACAATTGGAACCCCGGGGCTTTGTTTGGCATATATCATCCAGATATTTTTTGGTTTGATGGAAAAGGGTAGGGGACAGGATCAATGCTAAATTATTTTATCCAGCGTCTTCTTGTAATGATCCCAACTTTGTTTGTGGTCAGCATGCTGATTTTTGTCATTATCCAATTGCCACCAGGGGATTATTTATCAAATCAGTTGCAGGAATTAAAAGCCCAAGGGGAATCTGCATCTGCTGCCGCCAAATTGAGCTTTTATAGGGAAGAATATTCTCTCGACAAGCCTATGATCGAACAATACGCTGTTTGGATGGGTATCTGGCCTGGCCCAAACGGCTTTTCAGGATTGCTGCAGGGAGATTGGGGACATTCTTTTGCCTATGATCTACCTGTTACTGAGGTCCTTGGTGATCGTATGCTTTTGACCTTCCTGGTCAATTTCACGACAATTTTGTTTATCTACGTTGTGGCCTTTCCCATTGGTGTTTATTCCGCGACACGACAATATTCCCTTGGCGATTATGGATTTACGCTTATTGGATATTTAGGTCTGGCAACGCCGAATTTTCTGCTTGCGATGATTCTTTTGTATTATGCCAACTACTATTTCGGCCTCTCAATAGGCGGATTGATGGACGAGCAGTATCTGGACCAGCCCTGGAGTTGGGGTAAGGCCGTTTCTGTGTTTGATCATATGATTATTCCTGTGATCGTAATCGGCACAAGCGGCACAGCTGCTATGATCCGTCGCCTCCGTGCCAATTTACTGGATGAATTGCAGAAGCAATATGTGACGACGGCAAAAGCAAAAGGGGTACCCACGGTACGGGCTCTTGTGAAATATCCAGTGCGTATGTCCTTGAACCCGTTCATTGCAGATATCGGGAACCTATTGCCTGATGTGATTTCAGGGTCTGTGATTGTAAGTACGGTTTTAAGTCTACCCACTGCGGGCCCAATGTTGTTGGAGGCCCTACGCAGTCAGGATCAATATTTGGCGGGATCATTTTTGATGTTCCTTGCTCTGCTAACGATTATAGGGGTTTTTATTTCTGACCTCTTGTTGGCGGTGCTTGACCCCCGAATTCGATTGAGTGGGGGGGCCACGAAATGAGTGAACTATTTGGCAATGGCCGCGATGATAAGCTAGAGCATTGGCATTCTGATGCACCGTTTGACCCTTATTCAGTTGAGACGCTTTCGCCGGAACAAGAAAAATTCTACATGGCTTCTCAATGGAAGATGATGTGGTGGAAATTCCGCCGTCACCGTTTAGCTGTGATTAGTGCCGTTATTTTGCTGATGTTCTATCTTTCAGTCTTATTCTCAGGCTTCCTGGCACCTTATGAGTTGCATTCACGGAACACAAAATTTATTTTTGCGCCCCCGCAATCTATTCATATTTTTAAAGACGGTAAACTTCATGCACCCTTCGTTTATGGGTATCGGCAGAAATTGGATCTGGAAACATTCAAGCGAGAATACAGGCCTGATGAAAACCGGGTTTATACGCTTCGGTATTTTTGTGAAGGCGATCCCTACAAATTCTGGGGCTTTATTGATACGAAGATGCATCTTGTGTGCGCAGATGATCAACGGCGGGCTACTTTTTTCTGGCTTGGAACCGACCGGCTAGGACGGGATATCTTGTCCCGGATCATTTATGGTGCGCGCATTTCTCTGACAATCGGGCTTATTGGTATCGCAATCAGCTTTAGCCTTGGCATCGTTCTGGGGGGTATTTCAGGGTATTATGGCGGTTGGATTGATAACGTTATCCAACGGACAATCGAGCTGCTTAAGTCCCTACCTCAATTACCTTTGTGGTTGGCTCTATCCGCGGCATTGCCGGTAACGTGGTCACCCATAGGGGTGTTCTTTGGCCTGACGGTGATATTGGGACTGTTAGATTGGCCGGGGCTTGCCCGGGCGGTGCGATCAAAATTCCTGTCTTTGCGAGAGGAAGATTTCACGACAGCAGCCCAATTGATGGGGGCTAGTCCTACGCGGGTTATTGGGCGGCATTTGCTGCCTTCTTTCGCCAGTCATTTGATTGCCAGTGCGAGTTTGGCGATTCCAAGCATGATTTTGGGAGAGACAGCCTTATCATTCCTTGGCCTGGGATTGCGCCCGCCTATCACGTCATGGGGCGTATTGCTGAATGAGACAACAAATATAAATGCGGTCGCCACGACGCCTTGGCTTATCTATCCGGTTGTCCCGGTGATTATAATTGTGCTGGCTTTTAATTTTGTGGGTGATGGTCTCAGGGATGCGGCTGATCCGTATAAATGATGTCTAATTGGATGGTATGGGCTCTTTAAGGACGACAAGATCCACAAGGCCCGTAACACCGCCTACATCTCTTGCTGACCGGATTTCCATTTGGGTCGTTGGTTTGTACCCCTGTGACAAAGCCTCTTCATAGGCTTGCAAAGTTATAAGAGCCAAGACATCTTCTTCTTTTGCATGTTTATCCAGCTTTGCCGCTAGATTTACAGGCTCACCAATGACGGTGTATTCTAATCGGCTTTCGTCCCCAACGGCGCCGAACAGGATCGTACCGGAGGCAGCCGTAAAGCGGATGACCTGAGGAGTGAGGGCCGCAGCCTTTCGCTCCGTCCGCCACATTTCGGCTTCCTTCATCATCTCTTCCATTGCTTTGAGACAATCAGCGGAAGAATGTTCGGTCTCGACTGCAGCACCGAAGGTCGCAAGAATTCCATCACCCAGAAATTTATCAATGGTACCGCCATTGCGCTGTATTATCGGGACCATGCGTGACTGGTATTCTGCAAGCAAAGCAATAACCTCATTCGCGGGCTTTTCTATGGAAAGACGGGTAAAGCCTTGTAGGTCGCAATGTAGAATAGCGGCGTAGCGTGTTTGACCAGTTCCGGGCTCAATCCATCCTTCTGAATGCGTAATTTGTGCAGCAATTTCAGGTGAAAAAAAGCGGGATAAGTCGGCTGCAGCGGTTGCTTGAGCAACAGAGTTTATAAGCAGCCGTCTCGCCCGGATAATGGCAAGGGCCAAAATCAAAGTGACCACCAGAATACTGATAACTTTGTCAAATTCGGCACCGAGTAAAATTTTATGGGACATGGTGTAGAGGACATAGTCTTTAGTAATGTCAGACATTCCCTCCCCAGCATATACCGCATAGGCTAAAAGGATTATCCAACCGAAGGCCGCCGTAATGCCCGCAAGTAACACATAACGCATATCAAAACGCAGAGCGCGCAAGGCGATGAAAATGAAGACATAAAGCAATGTCGGGGCTTTTAGGTAGAAGGAGGCAGCTTGTCCGTATTGGATATGAAAGCTCCAGATAAGGAACATTAGCAAGGACATATCCGCAATCACTGAGAGGCTCAGAAACCATGCTGGTAATCGCCAGATACTGGCAAAAGCAAGCCGCGCCAAGGTGAATAGAAAATAAGCTGACAAGGCATAAGGTACGGGCGCAAACATAGCGTCTGCTGAGAAAGTTTTTGGGGATAGAAAGTAGAGGGTGCCAAAAGTGATAACTAAAAACAATTGCACGCAGGCGATCAGAATTTCAGATTGGTCCTGTTGCCGCTGAATGGCAGCTTTGACCCTGACTGTTAATCCCCCTTCAATATCTTCCCCAAGCAGGGTCCGTACTATTTTTTTTATCATGAGAGGAATATGACTCTTTTATGTATCTTTTACAGTAACAGATTATCATAATTCTGTTATGTGCTTTTTCGAAGCCACAGACTTGTCTCCATAGCGCCGGGCAGTAACGGCAATTTCGCCAACTTGGATTTTCCCAAAACATCTTTCATTTCGTTGAAGACAAATTGACTGGAAAAAAGAAGCTCATAACCACCACTTGTTAGCAAGGGGGCTACCATCTGCTGTTCATTATAGCCGCGCCACGCCCAGCTTTTCGGGTAACTAAAGGGCAGAAAAATGTCGTGAATATGTACATACACGCCGGCTGGTAATCTGGGGAGAATATCAAGGATGAGCATATCCACATCCGTTCCGGGCATGGCGATATGGCTGGAATCGATGAATAAAATATCGTTGGGTTGAAGCAAATCAAACGTGGTTGGATCAACTTCCTGAACGGTTTTATTCAAGATTGTGACATCAAGTTTGCTGATATCGGCGCGGGGTGCGGGATCAATTGCGGTGAAATTGGTTTGTAATCCCCCATCTTTAATGGCACGGGCCATGAAACGGGTCGAGTGGCCTGAGCCAACTTCAATAATGTTTTTGGGGGCTATATCCCTGACCATTTTATAAGCAGCTGCGCCATCTAACCTTGGAAACCAGTCTTGCTCCCATCTAGGCTCAGGCGGGGGTGTTTTTCCAACAGAAGAAAACTCCTCAGCATAGGCTGACATTTCCTCGAGGAAACGCGTTTGAGTTTCAATGGATTTCTGCATGTGAGCAAGGATGGCCGGATAATGGGTTCTGTTTGCAAGCGGCGAGGGAGAGCCTGCATATCGGTAGGGAATAAAGAATCCCTGTTTTTTTAACCCGAGAACCGTATTCAGTCCCATCTTTAGACGTCGCATATTCATGAAATGCACTAACCTTGGTATTTTGTGGAACCTCTTGGTAAAGAAGGCATAGGGTCTTTGTCAAATAGTCTTGCCTTATGCTACAACAGAAAAAATCAATAAAAGGTCGTAATCCCATGAATAGTTTTTTCACATCCGCCATAAATCAAGACGTGCTGACAGTCACCCTTAATAAGCCAAAACAGCATAATGTTTTAAACCCGTCTGAAATGAATATCTTACGAGACTTCCTAAAAGAAGCGTCCGGGGATAAATCGCTGCGGGTGGGAATTTTGACTGGTGTTGGTAAAAGTTTTTGTGCGGGGGCCAATTTGGGGGAGCTTAAAGAATATGACTTTGATAAAAACCCCTTAGAGATGCTAACCGACCAAATAGAAGCCATTCCGTTCCCTATGATTTGCAAACTGAATGGCGGTGTGTATGGCGGCGGGACCGATATCGCCTTGGCGTGTGATTTTCGTATTGGCATGCCCCAAATGAGATGTTTTGTGCCACCTGCAAAGATTGGCATTCATTACCATTCCGCAGGTATGGCACGGGCCGTGTCACGGCTTGGACTTGGTCCCGCAAAACGGTTGTTCTTGGCCTTGGAAACTATGGATGGCAATGAGCTTAAAAGTATTGGGTTTCTTGACTACTTGGTGGAAGAAGAGGCACTGACGGCACGAACAGAAAAGCTGGTCGAGGCAATTACGGGTTTGGCGCCTCTCAGTCTGTCAGGAATGAAAGCAACTTTTAACCATATGGCACGGGGCTGTTTTGATAAGGAAGCTTCACAAGCGGCACAATTGGCGTGCTTAGAATCAGATGATTTCAAGGAAGGGCAGGCGGCGCTTGCAGGCAAACGCGCGCCTAACTTTAATGGGTCCTGAGGCTTACGTAATAGAGAAACGCTGTAACGCGTCCGCCAGATCATTCCCGAAATTTTTATCCCGTCTGATAATACCCACATTCATGGGAAGGGCCTGCAGATCAGGGTGGTTTGTTGGCAGGCTGGTTAAAACAGCGACGGGTATACCCTTTGTTGAAGGCATGGCAGAGAGGGCGCAGGCCAAGTCAATGCCCGAGAGGCGCGGCATAATTGCTGTTGTAATGACAAGATCTGGTTTTGTGTCGAAGATAATCTCAAAGGCTTCCATCGGGTCCAGAACAGTAGATACGCGGTATCCGCACGCAGCTAACTCTCGCTCAACCACGCGTGCGGCTGTTCGCTGCGGTGAGACAAGGGTAACCTCTTTATCGGTTACTTTAACGTCCGACACATCGAAAGTGCTTTTATGGGGGAGCTCACGAATAACTGCTGCAATATCTTCGCTTTGTATCACTTCGCCATCAAGTAGGCTGCTAATCTTGTCGCTGAAAATTTGTAAATCTTTTAAGTTGGAGTCTTTGATGTCTGTCGCTTGCGAAAGATATTCATCAAGTCTGTGACTTAAAGGTGTGAGACCCGGTACGTTGACGGCCTTTACTTTGAGCCGTAAATTTGAGGCATCTTGAGCCAACAGGGTAGCTGCTTCTTTAGAATTCAACGTTCCCATGCGTATTTGCTGCATTCGTAATTCTAATCCGGCAACAACATCGCGTGCTTCATCCCGTGCTTCATTTTCATATTGTTTTTCAAGCTCAGCTTCAGACAGTATCTTCATAAGATCGACGACTTTCAGTGTTGGTTAAGACATCGATTTTAATCTCATAGTGTTAAGTAATTCCTAAACAAGCAAGGTGAACAGCAAGGTCGCCCCTGCTTGTTTAGGTGGTTTCTAGATCTTACAAAATAAATTTTGATAAATCGGTCTCAGTGTTTAGCTCACCTAAATGGTCTTTTACATATTGAGCATCAATTTCCAGCACTGTACCTGAGGAGTCCGTGGCTGAGAAACTTATCTCTTCAAGTACTTTTTCCAAAATAGTGTGCAACCGTCTTGCTCCGATATTTTCAATGGTTGCGTTGATATGGGCGGAGGTCGTGGCGATTTCGTCGATGGCATCCTCTGTAAAGTTGAGGGTAACCGTCTCGGTGCCCAGCAAAGCGACATATTGCTTGATCAAGCTGGCTTGGGGTTCTGTCAAAATGCGCTTCAGATCGTCTTTGGTTAAAGGTGCAAGTTCAACTCGGATTGGCAACCGGCCCTGCAATTCTGGTAAGAGATCTGAAGGTTTAGCAACGTGAAACGCGCCAGAGGCGATGAACAAAATATGGTCAGTGCGAACTGTACCGTATTTTGTGCTAACGATAGTGCCCTCAATGAGAGGGAGAAGGTCGCGCTGAACGCCTTCGCGGCTGACATCAGCCCCCTGTCGATCACTGCGCGCACAAATCTTGTCTATCTCGTCGAGGAAAACAATCGCGTCATTTTCAACAAGTGAAATTGCGTCACGGGTTATGCTGTCTTCATCAAGCAGCTTGTCTCCTTCTTCTTCGATCAATGCTTTATAACTATCGGCAACAGTCATTTTGCGAGGTTTGGTCCGTGTGCCGCCCATTTTCCCCATAATGTCGTTCAAATTCAACATGCCCATTTGTGCGCCGGGCATGCCGGGAATATCAAATGCAGGCATGCCACCAGAACCGCTGTCGACCAAGTTTAGCTCAATTTCCTTTTCGGCGAGCTCACCTTCCCGAAGTTTTTTACGAAATGTCTGGCGGGTGCTTTCGCTAGCACTGTCGCCAACGAGGGCGTCAAGAACGCGTTCCTCTGCGGCAATTTCTGCCTTGGCGGTGACGGCCTCCCGTTGTTTTTCACGGATCATACCGATGGCAATTTCCATCAGATCGCGAATAATTTGTTCCACATCACGGCCGACATACCCGACTTCCGTAAATTTAGTGGCTTCAACTTTCAGGAACGGGGCATGGGCAAGTTTTGCAAGCCGGCGGGATATTTCAGTTTTACCAACGCCGGTGGGGCCTATCATAAGGATGTTCTTTGGCAGAACCTCTTCGCGCAAATCTTCGGGCAATTGCTGTCTGCGCCATCTGTTCCGAAGGGCAATAGACACGGCACGTTTGGCATCACTCTGACCGATAATATGACGATCCAGTTCAAAAACTATTTCGCGGGGGCTGAGTTCAGACATCTTCAGAAATACTTTCAAAAGTGAAGTTATTGTTGGTATAGACACAAATTTCAGAGGCAATGGTCATGGCTTTTTTTGCCACATCTTCTGCACTCATACTTTCAATATCAATAAGGGCACGGGCCGCTGACAACGCGTAGTTTCCGCCGGAACCGATGGCAATAATACCATCGTCGGGCTCGAGTACGTCACCATTTCCAGTCAATGTGAGGGAGACATCTTTATCGGCAACGGCCATCATCGCCTCAAGGCGTCTCAGGTATTTATCCGTACGCCAGTCCTTTGCAAGCTCGACGCAGGCACGGGTCAGGTTCCCCGGATACTGCTCAAGTTTGCTTTCCAGTCTCTCAAAGAGGGTGAAGGCATCCGCGGTCGCACCGGCAAACCCGACAATAACCTTGCCACCTTCGCCAATTCTACGAACTTTACGGGCTTTGCCCTTAATGACGGTTGAGCCAAGGGTTACTTGCCCATCTCCTGCAACGACGACCTTTCCATTTTTACGAATGGAAAGGATTGTTGTGCCGTGCCAGCTTTCTAATTGTTCAGACATATTTGCTTCTTTATCCAGCTTTTGATCATGCTTGTTACCCAGAGGATGTAACTATTTTAAAGAAATGGTCAAGATGCAAGGGCACAGACTTGTTTAATCAATTTTCACGAATTGCGTGGAGCACCGTCATTTACCTAGAAAATACGCTAAATCTGACGAACTGGAGAAACTCATGAACTACCCTGACGGCACTTCTGCTCCCCAGAATGAAAGCCACAAAAATTTACGGGCAATTTTCGAAATTCTGTCCTATTTGCACGAAGATGCACGGCGGGATGGTTACACAGAACTATCAGATCGTCTGGAATTTGCGATGAATAGTGCAGAAGAAAACTTGCGCAATCCGGTTATCAGCAATGCTGTTCAGTCAATAACCCCTGGCGGTGGATAAGGGGGAGCCAACCAAATTTGTCTCAAAAATTCTTTTTGTATCAGCAAATAGTTCCTCCGTGCTTGGATTTATAGGTACTTCCTGCTATATCCACGCTTGAATTATTTGCATGTTATAGCGCCCGGAAGGAATTTTCATGCGTGAAGGCCAGACAAAAAGAAATACCAAGGAGACACAGATTGACGTGTGGCTCGATTTGGATGGCACTGGAACTTATGATGTAGAGACAGGTATAGGGTTTCTGGATCATATGCTGGAACAGCTGTCGCGCCACAGTCTGATTGACTTGAAGGTTCGGGCAGCAGGGGATTTGCATATAGATTTTCACCATACGACGGAAGATACCGGTATCGCTATTGGGCTTGCATTTGCAGAGGCCATTGGAGATATGAAGGGCATCCGCCGATATGCGTCCGCCCTTATTCCCATGGATGAGACGCTGACACGGGTGGCATTGGATGTCTCAAAACGTCCGTACCTTATCTGGAATGTCAAATTCACGCGCGATAAATTGGGCGATATGGATACGGAATTGTTTAAAGAATGGTTCCAGGCATTTGCTCACGGGGCTGGCATTACTTTGCACGTAGAAAATCTATATGGTGAAAATAATCATCATATTATTGAAAGTTGCTTCAAAGCACTTGCCAGATCATTGCGTGATGCTGTGGAGATTGATCCGCGACGTGCAGACGCCGTTCCATCAACCAAGGGAACGCTAGGCGGGAGCCTCTAAGCACTCGGTGTGTTCCGGGATGCATTTTTTGCGTAGTGGATTATTACTATCTGCTTTGTCTTGACGTTCGGCGCTAATTTTTAAGTGCCCGATGAATAGTCGAGATGTTGTGGTTAGATATCAGTTAAAATTGGATCTAAAGTATGATTGCGATAATTGATTATGGATCAGGGAATCTACGATCAGCGGCAAAGGCGTTTGAGCGTTCTGCAAGTGAAGCGGGCTTAAATACCAAAGTTGTCGTGACAGATGATCCCAGTGTTGTGGCTAAGGCCGATAGGATTGTTCTCCCCGGCGTTGGATCCTTTAAACACTGCCGTGAAGGTCTAATGGCTTTGGATGGAATGCATGATGCACTGGAGGAAGCTGTCACTAAAAGAGCGGTACCTTTCTTTGGCATTTGTGTCGGCATGCAATTGATGGCAACGCGTAGTCTTGAATATGGTGAGACTGCTGGTTTTGATTGGATTACAGGGGATGTATCCCCTATAAATCCATCGGATAAAGCGTTAAAGATACCGCATATGGGCTGGAACGAGCTCAATATTGAAAGCGATCATGAGTTGCTAAACGGTCTGAAAAGCGGTGACCACGTATATTTTGTCCATAGTTACCAGGTTGCCTTGGAAAATTCCGACCAATTATTGGCATCTGTTGATTATGCAGGGCCCATTACCGCTATTGTCGGCCGAGATAATATGATTGGCACGCAGTTTCATCCTGAAAAAAGCCAAGAAGCTGGCTTGCGTCTGATCTCTAACTTTCTTCAATGGAAGCCTTGAGGGCAAACAAATGCCAGATAAGCAGAATAGAAATATTCACCAACCTGTGATCGAGCTTATGACTGAGATGTCTGCAGGGGACATGGATGATTTGTGCGAGGCGACCAATAAGGCCATTCTTGATGGGAATGGCTTTGGTTGGCTGACCCCGCCGGAGCGATCTGTACAGGAAGCCTTTTGGAAAGGTGTGTTACTTGTCCCCGTGCGCGAGTTGTATTGCGCACGCCTTGAAGGGGTCATCGTGGGAACAGGACAACTTGTTCGGCCTTTTTCAAATAATGAAGCAAGTGGCCATATCGCCAATATTTCAACCTTTTTTATTGCCCCTTACGCGCGGGGTTTTGGCCTTGCGATCGGCTTGCTTTCCGTTATCGAAAAGTCGGCTTTAAAGCAGGGGTTTAAAATTTTAGAAGTTGATGTGAGGGCGACGCAGAGTGCTGCCATTTCATTAGTAGAAAATAATGGATTTAGGCGCTGGGCGACCAAAGAGAAATATGCTTGGAATGGCACGGAATTTGTTGATGGCTATTACTATAAAAAAGATTTGACGGAGACCGATTGATCATGAATTTGTACCCTGCAATTGATTTAAAAGACGGCAATTGTGTTCGGCTCCTTCGCGGTGAAATGGATGCGGCCACTGTCTTTAATACGAACCCAGGCGATCAGGCTGCAGCTTTTAAAAAAGCAGGCTTTAATCGTATTCATTTGGTTGACCTTAACGGTGCTTTTGAAGGAAAACCTGTGAACGCTGCGGCAGTTGAAAGTATTTTGGCCTCAACTGACGTACCCTCTCAATTGGGGGGCGGAATTCGGGATCTTGCAACTATTGAGATGTGGCTTAATAAAGGGATTAGCCGCGTCATTCTTGGCACTATTGCCCTTCGTGACCCACAGATCGTCAAAGATGCCTGCAAGGCATTTCCGGGACAAATCGCTGTTGGGATCGATGCGCGGGACAGTATGGTCGCCGTCGAAGGCTGGGCTGAGACAAGCGAGACCTCTGCGTTGGATTTGGCACGAAAATTCGAAGATGCGGGTGTTGAAGCCATCATTTATACAGATATTGATAGAGATGGTGCCCTGCAAGGGGTGAATGTGGAAGCAACATGTGCTTTAGCTGAGAGCATTTCAATCCCGGTTATCGCATCGGGCGGGGTTGCTTCAATTAAGGATATCGAACAATTGCTCAAAGTGCAGTCATCGGGTATCGAAGGCGTTATCATTGGTCGTGCCCTTTATGACGGCCGCATCGATCCGGTTGCTGCCATGAAACTGGTGGAGCAAACCAATGCTTAAATCGCGGATTATTCCCTGTCTGGATGTGAAGGATGGGCGGGTCGTCAAGGGCGTCAATTTTGTGGGCCTTAAAGATGCCGGCGATCCGGTTGAACAGGCTCGCCTCTATGATGAGCAAGGCGCGGACGAGCTGTGCTTTTTGGATATTACGGCAAGTTCCGATAATCGGGACACAATGTATGATGTGATTAGCCGTACCGCTGAGCAATGTTTCATGCCGCTCACTGTTGGTGGCGGTGTTCGTGTTGTAGAAGATGTTCGAAAGCTTCTTTTGGCGGGTGCGGATAAAGTATCGATTAATACGGCGGCTGTTCACAGGCCCGAATTTGTGCGGGAAGCGGCGCAAAAATTTGGAAACCAGTGTATTGTGGTTGCTGTAGATGCCAAACAAACAGCGCCTGGAAAATTCGAGATTTTCACTCATGGCGGCCGCAATGCCACGGGTATTGATGCTGTTGAATGGGCGCAGCGTATGGCGGAATATGGCGCTGGGGAAATTTTGCTCACGTCTATGGATCGTGATGGTACGCGGGAAGGATTTAACCTGCCTTTGACACGCGCGGTCGCGGATGCGGTTACTATCCCGGTGATTGCGTCTGGGGGCGTTGGCAACCTGGATCATTTGAGTGCCGGAATAATTGAAGGACATGCAACGGCGGTCCTCGCGGCTTCAATTTTCCATTTTGGTGAATATACAATTCGCCAAGCGAAGGAAGCCATGCGGGATGCGGGTGTAGCGGTTAGGCTTTAGGATATATCATGACAGTTAAAACTGAGATTCTAGATCGGCTATTTGAGACAATTGCCGCCAGAAAAAATGCAGACCCGAGTAGCTCTTACACGGCAAAACTCTATGCAAAGGGTACGCAAAAAATTGCTCAAAAAGTGGGTGAAGAAGGCGTCGAACTTGCGCTGGCTGCTGTCTTGAAAAACCGGGAGGAAGTGATCTCTGAAAGCGCAGATCTTTTCTATCACATGTTTGTGCTGTGGGCAGATGCGGGTGTTGAGCCATCAGAAATCTATGCCAAACTGGCCGAGCGCGAAGGGCTATCTGGCCTTGATGAAAAAGCATCCAGAGAAGAGGGATAAGGACATATCATGGCTTATGATACTTCAAATATTTTTGCGAAAATCTTGCGCGGGGAAATTCCCAATAAAACCGTCTATGAAGATGATGCGATTTTAGCATTTCACGACATTGCCCCAAAAACGCCTATCCATGTCCTTGTGATTCCGAAGAAACACTACGTGGATCTGGATGATTTTACAGCTAATGCATCTGCCACAGAAATTGGCAGTTTCTTTGCAAAGGCAGGGGAAATTGCGCGCGACCTAGGTCTTCTGGACAGTGGTTATCGTTTGGTGAGCAATAATGGCGAGAATGCCGGACAACTTGTCCCTCATTTTCATATTCACCTTATGGGCGGTCAGAAAATCAAAGAAGGCAGTATGGCTCGTGGTATGCAGTCTTAAGATTTAGGCTCTGGGATTTCCGCTTGCATAGCATCATCGATTATGTGAATTGCAAGCGGTGCTTTCCGTCCGCGTATCATAACGTCTTCTGTTCTTGATGCACCGGTGAAGCCCGCGGCTTTTGCGACATGCTCTGAGAAGATAAGCTGACTGCCATGCTCTTTATTCATAGCCTCCAGCCTGCTGGCTGTATTGACGGCGTCCCCGATGGCTGTGATAGAAGTCGCTTTTCCATATCCCATCTCTCCAACAATCACGTGGCCCATATGAACGCCGATGCCAATCCGCAAAGGCTCGCCTAAGTCAGATTTCAAATTTGTATTCATGATCTCAAGTTCTGTTGCCATGGCTTTTGCGGCAGTCAGCGCCTTTTGCGCGGCAACCTCTGGCGTATCTTCCAATCCGAACAGGGCCATAACACCATCACCGATAAATTTGTCCAGATGCCCACCAGATTGTTCGATCGCCTCTCCCATATGGCGGAAATATTGGTTAATGACGAAAACCACATCATAGGGAAGCCTATGTTCCGAGAATTTGGTAAAAGACCTTAAATCGGCAAACAGGATTACAATGTTTCTTTCCTCTCCTTGCAAATATCCCGGCCGTGAGAAGGATTGCTTTGGAGATGCTTTGGCTGACAATAAAGGAACAACAGACAAATTCGACAAAGGGTGTACCTGACAAGCAAGTCGGGTTCCCTCGGCGGCTCCCACTCTTTTTAAAACAGCTAATTCTTTATCCGTTGGCGGTACCAAAGCATCTGCGCCAACCGTGATACGAACGCGGCATGTTGAACATCGCCCGCGCCCGCCGCAAACGGCGGCATGAGGGACGCCTCCTAATTGACTGGCTTCCAATATAGTAGAGCCGGGCGCCGTTGAGACTATTTTACCGTCTGGGTAGGTGATTGCGATCAGCTTTTTCCGCCTGAAATGGATCATCCAGTATAGGCGGCTGAAGAGCAATAAAGCCAAGGCCGCTATCATCACTTGATAGCCGATATCACGGGTCGCATAGACCCAAGTGATATCATCTTGAGTGATATTTAAGGCTTTAAAAAAGGCGTCTTGCCATTGGGCATTCTGAAAAAGGGTTTCTACCTCGTTCGCTCCATTAACAAATCCAGTGAGGGCAAGGATCGGTAGGGCAAGGCTAAGACTGTAAAGATAAGGGTAGGCTTTTTCGTACCAAGGCTTTAGCCGCAGCCAAAAGTGCATGCCAAGACATCCATGCATCCAGGCGACAAGAAGGCCGATACTTTGTAACAGGCCCTGTATGGGGGTTGCTATCCAAAGGCTGTAAAGCACAAAGGCATAAGTGTCTTCAATCCCAAAGACTTCATGGGCTATGCGGGTTCCGATTATATGAGTAATCATAAGGGGCGGTATTGCCAACCCCATGAGAATTTGCACGATCTCCTTGGGAGGGATACGCCGGATTGATCGGTTGAGAAACAACTTCATCATAACCAGAGCGGTATGAATAATGAGGGATCCGAGAAGGAGAATAGTTCCCGGTGTCCCCCGCCAAATAATAAGGAAGACCCCCCGGCCGGCCTCCATTGCCTCAAGAGAGATCAATCCAAGTACGTGATTTATCATGTGCATAAGCAAAAACAGCATGAGCACAAGGCCGCTATAAAGGCGGAGAGTTTCCACCTTAAAGGCATGTTTAACGTAGGATTTTAGCTTCTCTTGTCGGGCAGTTGCCGCCATGCATTATTCCTCTAGTGTGATAAATGAGAGTGTTTGCTTGGCGGCTTTCTGTCAAGGGGTCTGACGATGATCCGCCTTTAGCGAAGTCGTTTTGAGATCAGATCTTTTAGAGAAATTTCAGGGCGAGCCCCAATATGGCTAATAATTTCTGCCGCTGCTAAGGACGCGATTGCGCCGCTCTCCGCCAGGCTATAGCCATTTGTGAAGCCGTATAAAAAGCCGGATGCATAAAGATCACCGGCGCCTGTTGTATCAACAACATCAATGCTAGTATCTGCTTCAACATCCACCGTTGTGTCACCCTGAATGATGACAGATCCATGGCTGCTACGGGTGACACAGGCGATTTCTACATTCGATCGAACCGCTGAAATGGCTTCGTCCAGATTATCAGTCTGATACAAAGATTTAATTTCATCTTCATTGGCAAAGAGAATATCAACGCCGCCGCCAATGAATTCAATAAATTCGGATCTGAAACGATCAACACAAAAACTGTCAGATAAGGTTAAGGATACGCGCTTGTCCGCCTCATGGGCAATGGTTGCTGCTTTCCGAAAAGCAGCTTTGCCGCCATCGGGATCCCACAAATACCCTTCCATGTAAGTGACTTCGGAAGCGGCTATCATTTCTGGAATGATATCATTAGGGCCTAATTCGACGCAGGCACCAAGATACGTATTCATTGTCCGATGGGCATCTGGCGTAACAAGAATAAAGCTACGCGCGGTTGCAGCCCCTTCTTCACTCATGATTGTATCGAAAGTGACCCCGGTTGCCCGGATATCATGGGCAAAAATCGCACCCAGCTGATCATTGCGAACCTTGCCCACATAATTGGATAAGCCGCCAAGGGAGGCGACCCCTGCTGCTGTGTTGCCGGCCGAGCCACCAGAAATTTCAACTGCTGTCCCCATTTTCCCGTAAAGATCTTCTGCGCGGGCCTCATCAATGAGGTTCATTGAGTTTTTCACCAAGCCTTCTTGGGTCAGGAACGCATCATCAATTTTACTAATAACATCCACAATGGCGTTGCCAATACAGGTCGTATCGAATTTATAATCGGACATATAGGTCTCTTTCGGTGAATTTCGGCCACGCGGAGTATAGTCAGTCCAGCCCGGATCGCAAGCAAGGGCTGTACATTTATCTAATTTTTTGACAACAATAATATATGAATGAATTAATAAAGCTAAGTGCTGCACAAGCAGTCGAAAAATTATCCAATGGAGATGTCTCTCCACTTGAGCTCATTGATGCGGCAGAAGCCCGCATTCTTGAAACAGATGACGCTGTAAATGCCATACCTATTCGCTGTTTTGATAGAGCTCGGGCGCATGCCGATCAAATCCTGAAAAATCGTAAGGTGGATAAACCATCCTCCTATCTCTACGGGTTACCAATTGCCATTAAGGATCTGACGCCAGTTGAGGGGGTAGGTTTTACTTTAGGGTCTCCGATCTTTGCTGACCAAATTGCCCAGCATTCCGACATTATGGTGGAGCGCTTGGAGGCTAATGGTGCAATTGTTGTGGGCAAGGCCAACACGCCGGAATTTGGAGCTGGTGCACAAACTTTTAATGAAGTCTGGGGAACAACAACAAATCCATGGGATACAACAAAAACACCCGGCGGATCGTCGGGCGGGTCTGCTGCAGCCCTTGCTGCAGGGCAAGTTTGGTTGGCGCAAGGGAGTGATCTTGGGGGAAGCCTTCGAATTCCTGCAAGTTTTACCGGCGTTGTGGGCTTGCGTCCATCACCAGGACGTGTGGCGCATGGCCCCGCGGCTTTGCCCTTTATGTTAAATTCTGTGGAAGGTCCTATGGGCCGGACTGTGGCCGATGTTGCGCTTATGCTGGATGCGATGGTTGGTGAGCATGTGGTCGATCCTATCAGCCTTCCTACCCCAAGTTATTCATATTTGGAAAAACTGAAGAGCCCGCCACAGTTTGGGAAAGTGGCCTACAGCCCGGATCTTGGTCATTGCCCTATTGATGCCGAGGTTGCGGAGATTTGTGCGCAGGCCGTGCGAACTTTCTCGAACTTCACAGGAGGAGTTGAAGCAGATTGCCCGGATTTTACAGGCGCAGACAGCATTTTTCAAACTCAACGAGCCGCCCAATTCGCGGCAGCTCACGGGCCTAAGTTGGAGGCGTATCGGGATCAATTAAAACCAGACGTGATTTGGAACATTGAGGCTGGATTAAAATTAACGGCTGAGGAGATAGGTCAGGCGCAGCGGATGCAAGGGGCTCTTTATGGGCGGGTTGCAACTTTCTTCGAGACGTATGATTTATTGCTGACACCGACGGTGATGGTGCCGCCTTTTGATCATACAATCCGGTCTCTTTCAGAAGTAAATGGTGTTAAGTTTGATAATTATGTGGCTTGGCTTGCCATGACATATTACCTGACAATTACGGGCTGTCCGGTTATCTCGATCCCGTGTGGTATAACAAAATCGGGCTTACCTGTTGGCTTGCAGATAATGGCACCACCGCACCGGGAAGATTTGGTTCTTCAAGCCGCGGCGGCTTTTGAAGCCGAGCATGATTTTGCAGCCGCTGTGCCCATTGATCCAAGGTGATCTGGGGAAAATGTCGTATAAGGGATTGCGTATGGTGGCGGGAACGCCTACATGATGGCAAAGAACATGTCAGTTAATCGGGGGCTATAAGTGATTTCAGCAATAAGTAAGGCCATTGCTCAATTGGGCGATCCTGCATTTAGATCAGTCATATTTAAATCGATGATGATATCGGTTTTAGCGCTGATTTTCTCCTTTCTGTTTCTGCTTCAAATGGCCGGCCTTATTCCGCAATCGGACTGGGAGTGGGTTAATTCCATTGTGTCCTGGTTAAGTGGATTTGGGGCATTTTTCGTTGCAATATTCTTGTTTCCGCTCACCATGAGTGCGGTTATTGGTATTTTCCTCGATGATATCGCGGATGCGGTTGAAGCAAAACATTACCCTGAAGATAAGCCTTCACGCGATATTCCTCTGTGGACCAGTATTTGGGATTCCTTGAAATTCTTTGCTGTTATTATCTTGTGTAATATTCTGGCTTTGCCGTTATATCTAATTCCTGGCGTTAATCTTGTGGTCTATTATGTGCTCAACGGATATTTGCTCAGCCGCGAATTTTTCCAACAAGTCGGCATTCGCCACCATGATATGAAGGAAGTGAACAAGCTTCGTAAAATTCAGGGCTTTGAGATTTTTATCACTGGTGTTGCCATCGCATTTTGCATGACCATACCGATTTTAAATTTGATCGTGCCGATTATAGCAACGGCAACTATGGTCCATCTTTATAAGAAACGAGCTAAATTGGAGGCGGGGTCAACTGCGGTTGATATCGCGTGATGCCTATTTTAAAGACCCTTACCATTACGTCTCTTATTGTGATCTTATCGGCATGTGGAGCGACAACTCAAACAGCCACCCCGCCTGATAAGCCACTGCCTACCGTTACCGTCTCGGAAGTAGAAGAGACGGTCGCAGTCTTGCCAAAGTCATCAGAGACAGAAGAAACAGCTTTAACACCCTCACCGGCGGTATCAGAGCCAGAAGAGGCTGCTTTAGCTTCCTTGCCAACGGCATCCGAGCCGGAAGGGGCTTCTTTAATACCCTTGCCCAAGGTCGGCGTGTTAATGGGGAAAACAACCCAGGAAATTGAAGCTGTTTTTGGCTCCCCTGTTCTTCTCCGAAAAGACAAGCCTGCGGAAGTGTGGCAATATTTAACCAAAGATTGCGCCCTGCATTTGACTTTTTACCCGACAACAAAGGTAAGTTCCGATAGTTTGACGGTGCAGCATATTTCTATGAATGATCGTCACAAGGTTATCGTCGTGGATTCTGAAGCGTGTTTTGGCAGTCAATTACGGCGGGTCGGTGAAGATCGGGCGCAAGCACTAAGCTAGTCTTTAGGCTGCCGTTGTCTTTCCTTTGAAAGAGCACAAGTCTTCCACGATACAGCGGTTACATTCTGGTTTTCTTGCCTTGCACACATAACGACCGTGCAGGATCATCCAGTGATGGGAATCGCGCATATACTCTTTCGGGATCCGCTTCTCTAGCTTCTTTTCCACTTCAAGAGGCGTTTTCCCCGGTGCTATGCCTGTTCGGTTACCAAGACGGAAGAGATGGGTGTCTACGGCTATTGTAGGCTGACCAAAGGCGATGTTGAGCACAACATTGGCAGTCTTTCTGCCAACACCAGCAAGTGCCTCCAACTCGTCGCGCGTTCGCGGCACTTCACTCTTGTGGTTTTCAACGAGCGCGGCACAAAGCTTGATGACATTCTTGGCCTTGGTTTTATACAAACCAATAGATTTGACATAATCGCGCACAGTATCTTCGCCCAGTTCAAGCATTTTCTCCGGCGTATCTGCAATAGCAAAAAGCGGACCGGTTGCTTTATTAACTCCGACATCTGTGGCTTGCGCTGATAAAACCACAGCAACAAGCAGGGTAAATGTGTTTACGTAATCCAGTTCCCCCTTGGGTTCCGGGTTGTCTTCACTCATGCGACGGAAGAATTCGTTTATATCTGCTTTTTTCATACCTATGTTATTGGCATAGGCATTCAGCTTACGCAATGTTCAATTAAAAACCATTATGGGGTGGGAAACTAGGGGGCGCAGAGATATGCCAGAAAGATCAATGCAGGAAGAAGCGTTTTCGATTGTTCTGCGACCACACCGCTCGTTAAGCAAGGCGGGGTTTAGTTTAACAATGGTTCTTGTGGGTATTTTGAGCCTGATAGTCGGTATTACTTTCGCCATATTGGGGGCTTGGCCCATATTGATTTTTTTCGGTCTGCAATTTTTCCTGCTCTTTGGTGCCTTTAAGCTCAATTACCGATCAGGCCGTCGTTTCGAGACGATTAAAATAGAAAATCACAAGTTGATCGTAAGTTTTTTCTCAGTGACCGGTCGTGAAATCCGAAAAAAATACCAAGCTTATTGGTCTCGCATTGAAATCAATGAGAATACACTCTGTGTTTTGTGCCGAAATGAATGTTTAGCGATCGGAGCGTTTCTCATTGATGACGAAAAGGCGGAAGTGAGAGACGTTGTTAAGGCAGCTTTATTCCGGTATCGAAACAGAGTCCCTTTTGAAGCGTCGTAGATCCCAAGTATAAACAAGTAGAAAATAGGTTATGAGCAGTTCTCGCAACTCTGAAAAACTTACTTTCTGTCCATTATAGGTATCGAAATCGGTAACAACCATTGACCGGCCAATAACCCAGATGAGGAAAAAGCTTAAGGCTGCCGTGAAAGTGGTTTTGGCGGGCCAAAGCGTTGTAAACCATAGTGGAAGATTCTTCGGCGTGCCTTTGAATTTGCAGTAAAGAGGCCATGCAACGCCCGCAAAAAAGATAAGGGCGCCAATGATTGCTTTAGGAATTCGATCAATCTTTTTATCGAAAAGATTATGGATGTTTGTCTCTTGTTGTCTGTTTACGTCAGACAACCAGTCCGGCGTTTGCCAGCCGAATAAGTGTTGCCCCCAGCTAGATTCTTCTAGTGCGATATACAAAAATCCGATGGCAAAAAAGATCATCCACGGGCCAATTAGGCGTGTTGGCATCGATGCGCGTTTAAAAAAGTTACTGAGCGACAGAGCAACGCCAAAGACTGCAAATAAGACCGTAAAGATCTCCACGAGGCTTCCCTCGCCTTCACTCCATATAATGTAAAATTCGATATTATCAGTACTGACTGAAAACAGTAAAATGAGAACAGTTGAAACCGAAATTGCAATTGGTACGAATTGCTTGAAAAATACTTCACTTGCAGATGTTTTGTGTAACGAGGGGTTGACCATAGTTTTATAAAATTTCTACTTAACGTTTAAAATACGACACTGAAGTCAGAATGAGATAGAGATACTAGTCGCCCAGGCCCAAAACATCCATCATATCATAATTTCCAGGCGCCTTACCGTTTGCCCAAAGGGCAGCACGAACAGCGCCGCGGGCAAATACAGCACGGTCGCCGGCTTTATGGGTAATTTCAATGATCTCGTTTTCAGCCGCAAACATGACCGTATGATCGCCAACCACATTGCCGCCCCGAAGGACAGCATAACCTATGTCGCCTTTTTTGCGCGCACCGGTAATACCATCGCGGCCACGATCTGCAACCGCGTCATGATCAACCTCCCTGCCTGCCGCAGCGGCTTTGCCAAGAAGAAGGGCCGTACCGGACGGAGCATCCACTTTATGGCGGTGATGCATTTCAAGAACTTCAATATCAAATTCATCGTCAAGAATTGCAGCAACTTTCTTTGTCAGTTGCGCTAAAAGATTGACGCCAAGGCTCATATTTGCCCCTTGAACAATAACGGCATCCCCTCCAGCTTGAGCGACTTCATTTTGCTCTTCATTGCTAAGGCCAGTGGTGCCAATAACGTGTATTTTTCCAGCTTTTGCAGCCAATTTTGAATTTTGGACGGAGACAGCTGGGACTGTGAAGTCGATGACCGCATCAACATTTGCAAAAAGATCTTCGGTGCTCTCGGTCACGTTAATATCAAAAGGCTCAAGGCCCGCAAGGGCGCCGATATCTTGACCAATAAAGGGGGAATTCTTAGGTTCAGTGCCGCCATGAATGGCGCAACCGGCTGTTTGGGTGACTTGTTTCACTAACATGCGACCCATGCGGCCAGCACATCCAACAATTCCGATTTTCATATCACTCATATTCACTCACCTTTAAGTCGAATTCTGGTCAGTGGTGTAGCATAGAAGTCCCCCCTCTGGCGAGGGGGGAGATTTTGAGTGCTTAATCTTTCAGATCCGCGAGAAAATCTTTCACGCGAGAGAAAAATCCTTCTGATTCCGGGTTATGAGAATCGCCTTCTTCTTCAAATTCTTTAAGAAGTTCTTTTTGGCGTTTGCTCAAATTTACCGGCGTCTCAACAATTGTATGAATATACATATCGCCGTGACTTGAATAATTCATCACTGGCATACCCTTGCCGCGTAAGCGGAATTTCTTGCCAGACTGAGATCCTGGAGTAATGGATACTTTCGCCCGCTTACCATCAAGGGTCGGTACTTCAATATCACCGCCCAAAGCTGCAACAGTCATTGGGATCGGAACTCGGCAATGAAGGTTTTCGCCTTCCCGCTGAAAAATCCGGTGATCACCGACAGAAAGGAAAATGTAAAGATCGCCAGGGGTGCTGCCTCGCACGCCCATCTCTCCCTCGCCAGACAATCGGATTCGGTTGCCGTCATCTACGCCTGCTGGGATGCTGATGGAGAGAGTTTTCTCTTTGTTCTTACGGCCTTCACCACGGCAATCGCGACATGGTTTTTCAATAACCTTGCCTTGCCCCTGACAAGCTGGGCAGGTGCGTTCAATCGTGAAGAAGCCTTGCTGAGCACGAACCTTACCATGACCCTTACAGGTGGAGCAGCCGATAGGAGAAGTACCTTCAGCGGCACCACTGCCATCGCATGTATCGCATTCGACTGTTGTTGGAATTTTTATCTCGGTCTTTTTGCCGTGATAGGCATCTTCCAAGGATATTTCCATATTATAGCGCAGATCTGACCCACGACTCTGCGCACCGCCGCCTCGTTGGCCGCCCATAAAGTCGCCGAACAGATCTTCAAAAATGTCGGAGAAGCCGCCGCCCATTCCGCCGCCGCCGCCGCCCATGCCGCCATTTTCAAAGGCTGCATGACCATATTGGTCATAGGCTGCGCGTTTTTGGTCGTCTTTTAGAATTTCATACGCTTCATTCACTTCTTTGAAGGAAGATTCAGCGTCTGCATCCCCGGGATTACGATCGGGGTGGAATTTCATAGCCTGCTTGCGATAGGCCTTCTTTAAGGTTGCCGCATCGGCGTCCTGGTCTGCATCCAGGATGTCGTAAAAGTCGCGTTTCGCCATAAGGTCCTACTTAACTAAAGGCCGCCCCGGGGCGGATAATGCTGCCCGGAGCGGTGTGTTCAAGAAAGTGATTTCGCTGTTAATTATTGAGCAAAACCTTATTTGTCTTTTTTCTCTTCATCAACTTCTTCAAAGTCAGCATCGACAACATCGTCGCTGGCAGTTTCAGCAGTCTCTTCAGCCGGCGCGTCGCCTTCAGCGGCACCTTCTTCTTGAGCTTGAGCATAAAGCGCTTCACCCAATTTCATGGACGCTGCTGTCAACGCTTCTGATTTGACTGTTATTGCGTCAAGATCATCAGATTCTTTAGCTTCTTTCAATTCGTCAAGAGCGGCCTGAACAGGGGCTTTGATGTCGTCTCCGACTTTATCGCCTGCCTCTTCAAGAGTTTTCTCAGTGGTATGAATTAGGCTTTCAGCGCTATTCAATGCTTCTACTTTTGCTTTGCGTTCTTTGTCTTCAGAGGCATGCTCTTCAGCTTCACGAACCATCCGATCAACATCATCATCGCTCAATCCGCTTGATGCCTGAATTTGAACTTTTTGCTCTTTTCCAGTGCCTTTGTCTTTTGCAGAGACGCTAACAATACCGTTGGCATCAATATCGAATGTTACTTCAATTTGCGGAACACCGCGCGGAGCACCTGGAATTTCGGTCAGATCAAAGTTGCTGAGCAATTTATTGTCAGCAGCCATTTCGCGCTCACCCTGGAAAACCCGGATGGTAACAGCAGATTGGCTGTCTTCCGCCGTTGAGAATGTCTGGCTTTTTTTCGTTGGGATTGTTGTATTGCGATCGATCAAGCGTGTGAAAACACCGCCCAAAGTTTCAATGCCCAAAGACAATGGTGTTACATCAAGAAGCAGAACGTCTTTCACGTCGCCTTGCAGCACGCCAGCCTGAATAGCAGCACCCATTGCCACAACTTCATCAGGGTTCACGCCTTTGCTTGGCTCGCGGCCAAAGAAAGTTTTAACAACTTCCTGAACTTTTGGCATACGACTCATACCACCAACGAGGATAACTTCGTCGATTTCACCTTTTTGCATGCCAGCATCTTTCAATGCTTTCTCGCAAGGCTTCAAAGTCCGCTTGATCAGATCACCCACTAGATTTTCAAACTGAGCACGTGTCAGTTTAAGCTGCATGTGTTTTGGACCAGATGCATCAGCTGTGATGAAGGGTAGATTGATGTCAGTTGCTTGAGACGAAGAAAGTTCGATCTTTGCTTTTTCAGCAGCTTCTTTCAAACGCTGAAGCGCCATCTTGTCGCCGCGCAGATCAATACCGTTTTCTTTTTTAAACTCGTCAGCAAGATACTCGACCAATGCCATGTCGAAATCTTCACCACCAAGGAAGGTATCGCCGTTTGTTGAGCGTACTTCAAATACGCCGTCGCCGATTTCTAGAATGGACACGTCAAAAGTACCGCCACCCAGATCAAAAACTGCGATGGTCTGATCTTTTTTGTCCATGCCATAAGCCAAGGCTGCGGCTGTTGGCTCATTGATAATACGAAGAACTTCAAGGCCGGCAATTTTACCGGCATCTTTTGTTGCCTGGCGCTGCGCATCGTTGAAGTAAGCTGGAACTGTAATAACAGCCTGTGTCACACCTTCACCGAGGAAGTCTTCTGCTGTTTCTTTCATTTTTTGAAGAATGAAGGCAGAAACCTGAGCGGGAGAATATTTCTCGTCATGTGCTTGTACCCATGCATCGCCATTGTCAGCTTTAACAATGTTGTATGGGACCATTTTGATATCTTTTTGCGTTGCTTTGTCATCAAAGCGGCGGCCGATTAGGCGCTTAATTGCAAAAAGTGTATTTTCTGGGTTTGTAACGGCTTGGCGTTTGGCGGCTTGACCGACAAGTTTTTCGCCATCTTCTGCAAAAGCAATAATGGAAGGAGTTGTCCGACCGCCTTCAGAATTTTCAATAACGCGTGATTCTTTGCCGTCCATAACAGAAACGCAAGAATTTGTGGTACCAAGATCAATACCGATTACTTTAGCCATATTATCCTCTTCTCGATTGGCAGACCGGTCTAGCCATCTTATGCACTAGGGCGATCCCCGGGATTATTAACAAACAATTTATGTGGCTTATATAGGTGTGATGGGAAATCAGTGCAAGGTCTGGCGTATGCATGTTTGGGCGATTTTTTGATTCGTGGCAAAAAATTCCCGAATTCCGTGTTTGAATTTCCTATAAATCACGTATTTCCTTTACCCGCATTTGGGCTTTTGCTAGGGGAATAGACATATTATTTTTTTCGTCCTCAGATTGCAGTGTGCCGTGTCCGATCCTTCAACGTCAAAAAAGAGTGGTGGTTCTTTAAACACCGATCGGTCGGCACAGCTTCACGGCTTGCTCGCTGCGTTTGGAGCCTTCTGTCTTTGGGGCGTGATTCCGGTTTATTTCAAGCAGCTAGGGGATGTCCCCCCAATAGAAATTATTGCACATCGGATTATATGGTCACTTGCGTTTGTGGTTGCCATCGTTCTTGTCACTAAACGAGTTCCGCATGTACTGAACGTTTTCAAAAACCGGAAAACAATGCTGGTTTTCTGTGCGAGCACCGTTCTAATTGCTATTAATTGGACAACCTTTATTTGGGCCATCACAAACGATCGTATTCTAGAAGCTAGCCTTGGCTATTATATAAACCCTTTGGTTAATGTGTTGCTGGGGTTCGTTTTCCTAGGAGAACGCCTTAACAGGATGCAGACAGTTGCTGTTGGTTTGGCGACGTTTGCGGTTATCTTGCTGACCATTAATACAGGCGGCTTACCTTGGGTGTCTTTGGTTCTGGCTTTTTCTTTCGGGCTATATGGTCTTTTACGGAAAATGGTTCGGGTTGAGTCTGTTGTGGGCTTAACTGTGGAAACCAGCCTGTTATTCCCTCTCTCTCTTGGATATATTGTGTATTTGGTTATTACTGGAGATATCTCAAATGGGAGCTCTCCAGGGCAATTTTATGATTTCAATAAGTTGTTATTGCTCATGGGGACAGGGCTTGTCACGGCAATCCCCCTTATTTTATTCGCAATGGGCGCGCAGAGGCTGAAACTTGGAACCGTCGGATTGCTTCAGTATATCGCACCAACTATTCAGGTGGTTTTAGCTGTCTATATTTATAATGAACCCGTCTCACAAAGCCAATTGATTGCCTTTGGACTCATCTGGATCGGGCTTTTCATCTATAGTTGGGATGGATTTCGGAACCGAAACAAAGGCTGATCTCCGTCACTCGGGTTTGACATGGTTGTAATCTCGGCAAGTTATAAAACAGATATTCCCGCTTTCTACGGTGAATGGTTTGAACACCGTATGGGGGAAGGGTATGTGGAAATCCGTAATCCCTTTAATGGGAAATATTCGACTATTTCGCTAAAGCCTGATGACATTGATGGATTTGTTTTCTGGACACGAAATATATCCCCTTTCCTGCCTCGATTAAGTCGGTTGGTGGCAGGGCAGTATCCTTTTTATGTGCAATTCACGCTTACGGGATATCCTCGGTTATTGGAAAGTTCCGTACCCTCTTCTGACGTTGCTATAAGGCAGTTTCAGGACTTTAGCGGTGCATATGGCCAAGAAAGTATCGTTTGGCGCTACGATCCAATTTTAATCTCCTCGGTCACGCCAGTTCAATTTCATCTGGATAATTTTGAAAGACTGTCTTCTGCCCTGAAAGGGGCGACCACCGAAGTCGTGGTGTCTTTTATGCATTTTTATCAAAAGACGAACAGAAATCTAAATAAATTGGCCCAGAAATCTGGACTATTAGTGGAAAATCCAAGCCCGCAAGTTCAAAGAGAATTACTCAGTAAGCTTTCGATTGTCGCGACCGCTAATGGTCAAAAACTTACTCTATGCTCTCAACCTGATTTAGAGAGTGAGACCATTCAAGGAGCTGCCTGTATTAGTGCAGACCGATTAGGGCTGGGGGACGGGATTAAAGTGCAAGGCAACCGCAAAGGCTGCCTTTGTATCGGCGCAAGAGATTTGGGAGCGTATGATACATGCCCGCATGGATGCATCTATTGCTATGCTGTATCGAGCCCTGAAAAAGCAAAAGCATCATTAAAGACGCATCTCGTCGCCCGCCCTTCTCTATAATATTTTTTTATCCAGATTTAGCATTCTTTACAAATGTTGACACTTGGGTACGTAGGTTTTCTGCTTGTTTTGACAGTTCATGTGAGGCGTTCAAGACAGCAGTTGAAGCATTGTCAGATTCTGATGCAGAGGCAGTTACGGAGCTAATTGAAGAGGACACTTCTTCAGTCCCCACCGCGGCCTTTTGAACACTTGAGGAGATTTCTTGTGTCGCCGCTCCTTGCTCCTCTACTGCTGATGCAATGGCTGCAGTAACCTCGTCTACTTTCGCAATGGTTTGTGAGATACCTTGTATGGCGGAAACAGCGCTATTTGTTGATCCCTGTACTTCCGATATTTGCGCACTAATCTGCTCCGTTGCTTTCCCTGTTTGAGAGGCAAGGTTTTTAACTTCCGAGGCTACGACGGCAAAACCCTTGCCCGCATCGCCCGCTCGGGCGGCTTCAATCGTTGCGTTTAGTGCCAACAAATTGGTTTGCTCTGCAATATCTTGAATAAGTTGGACGACTTCACCAATTTTCTGAGCGCCAGCATTCAACCCTTCTATCAGGACATTTGCTTTTTGAGCCTCATCCACGGCTTGGGAAGTGATGGAGGTTGATTGAGATACTTGTTGACTGATTTCACGAATGGATGCGGATAATTCTTCGGCAGCAGAGGCAACAGATTGTACGTTTGAGGTGGCCTCAGTTGAGGCGTTTGACACGGCGGTGGCTTGATCGCTCGTTCGTTGTGAGATTTTGCTCATCTCCTGTGCTGTAGATTGCATTTCTGTAGCAGCGGAGGCAACACCATCCACGATAATACCGACTGAACTTTCGAAGGTTGATACGAGGGTGGTAAGCGCATTTTGTTTTTCACTTTCAGTCTCTTCTCTCTCAGATTCCCGGTCGGCAGCTCGTTTTTTGCGTCGTTTGTCAGTCTCAATTTGTTCCGCATTCGCGGCCTCTCGTAACTGTTCTTGCTGTTCTTCAAGTGCCCTTTTCTCTAAAGCAGAGTTTTTAAAAATTTGAAGAGCTCTTGCAATACTCCCAATCTCATCCAGTCTCTCTTTTCCAGAAATATCAACAGTTTCAACGTCTTTAGAGTTGTCGGAGAGGTCAGACATTGTTTCAATAATATCTTCAACATTTCCAGAAATTTTTCGAGATACGAGTATAAAAATTCCGACAAGCAGGATTCCGATAGCGAGCAAAATTAGAATGATGATATTGCCCACTTTTTGGCCCGCGGCCAATTGTCCTTCAATGTTTTTTGATACTTCCAGAACACCTCGGACATCCCCAAGTTTCCAATCGTCCTTCGGGGTGTCAGGGCGGGAGTTATGGCAATTGACGCATCCTTGTGCTGACATTGTATCGGCGGATGCAACCCGTAATATTCTCTCGCCGTTTTTAGTTTCTTCTTTGGAGAAAGTCTTTTTCGGATTTTTTTGCAGGAAGGCCCAAGCTTCTTTTTGAAAATCATCCAACTTCCGGGTGGCACGATTGGGGAATGGATAGGCACTATAGAGCGATATACTTGTATTTTGCTTTTGAAGTAGTTCACTCATATCATGAATAAGGGTTGCAGGGAGAGGGATAGTACCCTCCTTGCCGGCATGATCAATCGAAGGCTTTATGTCGCTGCTTGCAAGCACCTTTTTAATGATGTTTTTAGTGTAATATCCTCGAAGCGTTTTAAACTGAGCGACCATTTCAGCGGAAGAGGAAAGAGCTTCTTCTCTTGCACTATTTTGTGTGAGGTTTGGTATAAAGAACCAAGAAAACAAAATAGCGAGACCTACGATGATTGGGACAGGCAATATCATCGTGCCAAAAATACTTGTTTTGGGGTTGAACATACTTTTTTCCTACGACGCTGTGTCGTACAAGTAGTATATTCTAATATACTTAATAAACAGAAAAGAGTCTGTTAACAAAAAAAGCCGCTAGAAACTAGCGGCTTTTCAGTGTTCACATATGAAGTTTTTGTCAGGCTGACTGGTCGATATGGATTTCAGTTTTTTTCTGGCCGCCCTTTGCAATGCCAACTAAGGACGGGCGCAATAGCCGTCCTGCAATGACAAAACCGGCCTGATGAACTTGCAAGATTGTACCTGGCTCTACGTCAAGATTTTCGATTTCGAACATTGCTTGATGGAGATTCGGGTCGAATTTTTTTCCTTCAGCCTCAATCTTCTCAATTTTATGCCGCGACAATGTACTTAAAAGCTCAGCTTCGGTCATATTGACGCCTTCAAGCAAACTTTTAAGGGTTTCATCTTCCAGAGCGTCTGCTGGAACACTATCCAAGGCCCGGCGCAGATTGTCAGAAATGCTCAGCATATCGCGGGCGAATTTAGTGACCGCAAAATTATGAGTGTCTTCTTTTTCTTTTTCGCTGCGGCTACGGATGTTCTGCGTTTCAGCCATTGCGCGGAGCAATTTTTCTTTTAACGCGACAATTTCGGCAGCTTGCGCTTCTTCAACGTTCAAATCCGCAGCTTCTGCTTCCGACAATGCTTCCATCGTTTCGTTATCAACAGCTTCTTGAGTTTCAGCTTCTGTATTCACTTCTTCAATCTCGGGTTCTTTGTGAGAATTTGAATCACCCATTTTATCTATCCTGTTCGCGCAAATATTAATCTAGCAATCGCCCAATGACCTTTGCCGTATAATCCACCATTGGAATTATTTTGGCGTAATTAAGTCTGGTTGGTCCAATGACACCAACCACGCCTACGATTTGGTCACGACTATTCTGATAGGGAGAAATAATCATTGATGTACCAGAAAGCGAGAAAAGATTGTTCTCTGCCCCAATAAAAATGCGTACACCATGGCCCCCATCGGCCAATTCCAATAACTTAATCCGTTCTTTCCCAGCTTCAAGGGTATCGAACAAAAGTTTTATTTTCTCCAAATCTTCAACGGCTTGCACATCGTGCAGTAAATTAGCGTGCCCCTTAACAATCAGTGTTTCTTTGCCCCCCCAACTAGCAAGCCCTGATTCAACAACGCTTTGGGTCAAAACATCCAATTGTGCTTGATGTCTGGCAAGTTCATCTTGAATCTCTTTCTTTGCCTCAGACAGGGTTTTCCCTGTCAGTCGGTTGTTGAGATAGTTGGATGCTTCTTGCAATGCTGAGGGCGGTAATCCAGCGGGCAGCTCGATCGTTCGGTTTTCCACAAGGCCGTCGGCGGTTACAATGATGACCAACGCCTTATCAATGCCCAAGCGGATAAATTCGATTTGTTTAACTGGACTGTCACTTTTCGGTGCCATGACAAGCCCAGCACAGTTTGATAAGCCCGACAACATGGTCGTGGCCTCGTTCAATACTTCCTCAATATTTCGGCCATCCACTGCGCAGCGTGCTTTAATCTCGGATCGTTCTGATTCTGTTAGATTGCCAACTTCCAATAATCCATCGACAAAAAGCTGCATTCCGGCTTGTGTTGGTAGCCTTCCTGCTGAGATGTGGGGAGAGTAGAGAAGTCCCGCATCGACCAAATCTGCCATAACATTCCGGATGGAGGCAGGGGAGAGGTCCAAGGCGCCAATTTTGGATAAAGTCCTTGAGCCAACGGGCTCTCCGGTTTGTACATACGTCTCCACTATGACGCGGAAAATCTCGCGACTTCGCTCACTGAGTTCCTGAATCATCATAAACCTGGCCTCATACGCGATCATTCCTTGAAGAAAATGGGTCTACCTGAAATGTAGTGATGGCAGAGCCTTGCGTCAATCAGGCGCAGATAGTACAAGGTCTACAACATGAAACATATTGATATTCGAGGTAATTAAATGCGTCCGTCAGGGAGAACACCAGACCAACTTCGCCAAGTAACTTTGGAGCCTGGTTTTGCCAAGCATGCAGAAGGGTCTTGCCTTATTAAATCAGGCGATACGCACGTTCTGTGTACGGCAAGTATTGAAGGCCGTGTGCCGCCTTTTTTACGGAATACTGGTAAAGGTTGGGTAACAGCTGAATATGGTATGCTGCCCCGCTCAACAGGATCTCGTATGGGACGGGAAGCCGCGCGCGGAAAGCAACAGGGCCGGACAGTTGAAATTCAACGTCTTATTGGTCGTTCTCTTCGTGCTGTTGTGAATATGGAAGGCTTTGGCGAGCGCCAGATCGTAGTGGATTGTGATGTTATACAAGCCGACGGCGGCACGCGTACAGCCTCTATCACCGGTGCATATGTGGCTCTTTATCAAGCTTTTGAAAGTCTGGTAGAAAAAGGCGAAATCCTTGAAGTCCCCATGACAAGCCAAGTTGCGGCTGTCTCTTGCGGTCTTTATAAGGGAACGCCAGTTCTTGATCTTGATTATCCTGAAGATAGTAATGCTCAAGCCGATGCCAATTTTGTTTTGACATCTGACGGTAAAATTATTGAAATTCAGGGGACAGCAGAAGAAGATCCGTTCACTGAGGCTCAATTCTCGTCCTTGTTTAATCTCGCAAAAAGCGGCGTTAGAGATCTATGTGAAATGCAGCGCAAGGCTCTTGGATTGTGAGTTCTTTTCGGCAATTTACCGGACCAAAACTGGTTGTTGCCAGCCATAATGCAGGTAAGGTGCGGGAAATCCGCGACTTACTTGCAGATTATGGTGTCGACCCTATCTCTGCTGGTGATTTGGGTTTGCCCGAACCAGTTGAGGATGGGGATACGTTTATTGCTAATGCCGAAATTAAGGCACTGGCCGCGGCAAAGGCATCCGGCATTGTATCCCTGAGCGATGATTCTGGATTTGCCGTTGAGGCTTTGAACGGTGATCCGGGGATTTATTCTGCGCGATGGGCCGGGCCTTCTAAAGATTTTTCAATTGCCATGGGTTCGGTTAAGAAAAAACTGGATGAATGTGGTGAGGTTAATACCGCATCTTCTTTCATTTGTGCCTTGTCGCTGGCATGGCCTGATGGCCATGTTGAAAGTTTCGAAGGGCAGGTGCATGGTAACTTTACCTGGCCGCCAAAGGGCGAGAAGGGATTCGGATATGATCCAGTCTTCATTCCTAATGAGCGGGATATTACATTTGCCGAAATGGACCCTGCAGAAAAACATGCCATTAGCCACAGAGCTCGTGCATTTCGTCAGTTGATCGATGCTTGTTTCCAAAAATAAGAGACCGGATCAAGGATTCGGAATTTATTTTCACTGGCCGTTTTGCCGGAAGAAATGCCCCTACTGTGACTTCAACAGCCATGTCCGAGAGACAGTTGATCAAAAACGATGGACGGCCGCTTTACTGAAAGAGCTTGCCTGGTTTGCAGCGCAAACACCAAAGCGGGAAGTCGGTAGCATCTTTTTTGGGGGCGGGACGCCCTCTCTCATGTCAGCGGAGACTGTAGCAGCCTTAATCGAGGGTGTGGGTGCACATTTCCCGCTAGCAGATGATATTGAGATATCACTGGAAGCTAATCCCACCTCAGCAGAAGCCAAATCATTTAAAGGTTACCATGCGGCGGGGGTTAACCGTCTGTCTATGGGGGTTCAATCCTTACATGATGAAGCCCTTCGATTTCTAGGTCGCGAGCATAGTGTGGCGGAAGCCCTTAAAACCATAACGCTCGCCCGTGATGTTTTTTCCAATATTTCTTTTGATTTGATCTATGCACTACCGGACCAAACAGTGCGGGATTGGCAGCAAGATTTAAAGCAAGCCCTTATCCTTGCTGGGGATCATCTCTCTCTTTATCAGCTGACAATTGAGCCTAACACCGGATTTGCGGGGGCCTATAAAAGAGGCGAATTTGATCTGCCAAGAGATAGTTTGGCTGATGATCTTTACTCTGAAACTCAACGAATTTGTGAGGAGGCAGGCCTTCCTGCTTACGAGATTTCAAACCATGCTCGCAAAGGGTTTGAATGTCGTCACAATCTAACATATTGGCGTTACGGTCATTATATTGGTATTGGTCCGGGAGCTCACGGGCGTCCAGAAATGAATGGCTCTCGTCGCGCATACCAACAGGTTAAAAGGCCAGAAAAATGGTTGGAGCTCACTGAAAAGCAAGGACATGGCACCGAGGCTTTTGATAGTATTGATACGCCTCTGGATTTGGCGGAAGAACAATTGTTAATGGGCTTGCGTTTGAGAGAAGGTGTGTGGCTCGAGAATTTCGAAAATACAGTGGGGAAACCACTCTCTGAGATTGTCTCCGAGCGACAGATTAAACGTCTTGTCGATGCCGATTTTATTCACCTAGATGACCGCCGCCTCAGGGCGACGGATAAAGGCCGGTTCGTTTTGAATAGTTTGCTGGCAGAGTTACTCAGTTAATCAGTGCTTCAAAGGATTCTGGGGCTTCTTCCAATAATTCCAGTTCCTGCTGTCCCACTTGCATGACGGCAAGTCCGCGTTCAGCAATTCCGGTGTTTGAGAAACGGAAAGCCCCGTTATAACCGGCAAAACCGATGTTGTTTTCAAGAGCAGAACGACTGAATTTATCAAGTCGGGCATCGAGGGCCAAGAGGCCGACGAGGGCTGCGGCATCATAGGCTAAACTTGCAATTCGTGGCGGATTATATCCGTAGGTCTTATTGAAACGAGACTGGAATTGTTGCGTTTTTTCAGGCTCTGGTGCTGCAAACCAGCCACCGACCAGTGCAGGCTCCGTTGTCAGTGTTTTATCGGCCCAAAGGCCGGTTCCAATAAATTGAACTTCCGTCGGATCAACGTCATAGTAGGATAATAGAGGGGCAAGCTCTAAAAGCCTTTGTCCGCCTTCTGGGATAATAAGAGCATCAAAAGATACTTGACCCAAAGTGTCCCGTTTGGACAGTCGTTTCAGTTGCGCTTTTGACTTCGCGTCGCCCCTCGTTTTTAACTCTTTGATTTTCTGGTTCAACTGCCAGTGGCGGGCATCGTAATTGGCAATATCTTTTGCGATCAGTTGTAATTCTTCAGAGCCGGGGGTTAAGTTCGATGGATAGCGCAGGATTTTATCAAGCGTCAAATTCAACTTAACAGACGCTTGCTGGATATTTCGAATGACGGTATCTCCATATAGAGATTGTGGAGCCAGAACGGCAAATCTTGCAAGGCCCTGCCTGTAAGAAAATTCCATAATTCGGGTAATTTGCTGCCCCGCCGTTAATCCCATTAAATAGACACCGTCACCGGCAATAGCATCATCTGTTGAGAAAGTTAGGATATTAATATTATTCGCAGCGGCAATAGGCCGGACAGCGGATACGGAGGTGGAGAATAGGGGGCCAATGATGATTTGCGCGCCTTCGCCAGTAGCAAAAAGTGCTGCATTTCGAGCGCCTGCAGGGGTGCCTTTCGTATCGTATGGCAGAAGATGTAGATTTTTGTTTCCGTGGTCAAACAAGGCCAAATAAGCGGCCCGAAGCAGGTCATTCCCGATTTTTTTATGCTGGCCTGTCAAAGGCAGAAGAATGGCGATTTTAACGGCTTCTTCTTCATTGGTTAAAGCCGGTGGACGCAAACTGAGGGCAGGTTGATTATTAAGCTCAGACGACAAAATACCTGGCTGTTGATTGCCGTCTTTACTCAGAGCCTCTGCTGCTTTTTTCTCAGCCTCTGAAGGCTGTGTTTCAAGTGCAGGTACTGCGGGCGTATTTTTCGTGTTAGTCTCGGGCTTCGTTGCTACCGGTTTTTCAGCTGGGCCTGTTAAATTAAAGGGGAGTGTTTGGCAGCCAGCGAGTAAAAGAGATAAAGTTAAACAGGCAGTCCAAACCAAAATAGATTTTTTAGCATAGAATTTGTCTGAGTTTCTGATTGTTTCTTGCGCCGCCAATTGACTAACTCCCACTGTCGTGTCGCTTGTGTATTGTGTTCATGTAAAATGGCAGGAGTTGGACCGCGAGGCAAATAGTTAAGCGTATTGGATATCATTACGGACGAATTGGGGAATAGGTTTATGACGAAAATTTCCAAAAAATCCCGCCAGCGTAGACGGAAATACGCCTATTTTCGGGGGCGTTTTGCAGAAACGGTTGCCACTTGGTTTCTAAGGCTAAAGGGATATCACATTGTCGCGCGCGGGTTTCGAAGACCCGTGGGGGAGATTGATATCATTGCGCGGCGGAAGGGAGTGCTTATTGCGATTGAGGTGAAACAGCGCCAGTCGCTTGAAAAAGCGCTTCATGCAATTCATGGAAAACAGCGTCGCCGGATTTCTCGTGCTATGGAGGCATTTATTGCGTCGCGACCAGAGTTTTCTGAAATGGATATCCGTTTTGACATTCTTCTCATTACTTCTTTTATGAGTAAGCCCGTTCACATGGAAAATGCCTGGTAGTTAGGTTGTTTGTAGCCTTTATTCAGGGCTTAATAAAAGATATAGTGGCAAAAATTATTTGTTTGAGGCGTTCGAGTATGAAGTTTGTTGCTATGTTGGTTATCACTGTGTTGGGCTTAGCGCAGCTGACGTCCTGTACACCTGCGGGTCTTATTATTGGCGGCGTCGCAACTGCAGGAGTTACGATTGCAGAAGAACGGTCTTTTGAGGACACTGCAAATGATGCAAACATTAAGCTGAAAATTCTCAAAGACTTGCTTGATAAGGACGAGACCCTTTTTACTGATGTCTCAACTATTGTTATTGAAGGGCGTGTTCTGGTCACTGGTGAAGTTCCAAATGATGAGGATCGTTCGACTGTAGCGTCAATTGTTTGGTCTATTGACGGGGTGAAGGAAGTTTTGAACGAATTGCAGGTCAGTGATAAAAATACGCTGACTTCCTCCAGTGGGGATAGCTGGATTTCTGCAAAGTTAAGGGGGCGACTTGTTCAGGATTTGGATGTCAAACACGTTAATTATAGTGTCGATACGGTCAACAAGATCGTTTATGTGATGGGTATTGCGCAAAATCAGTCAGAATTGGACCGGGTGATATTGCATGCACGCGATATTTCCGGCGTTCGCAAGATTATTAGTCATGCCGTCTTGAAAAAAAATAGATAAGCGATGGCTTGTATCGATTTAAAAAGACAATAAGTCAGAACTCGGCACAAAACAAAAATCAGGAAACAGGATAAAACCATGAGCCTTACCGTTGCTATTCAGATGGACCCTATTGAGGATGTGGAAATTAATGGGGACAGTACTTTTGTTCTCGCACTTGAAGCGCAAAGCCGCGGGCATTCTCTCTTCCATTATGGGCCTGCCGACTTGTCCTATGTGGACGGTAAGGTGATTGCGAATGCGCGCCCCTTAACAGTGCGGCGGGAAAAGGGTAATCATTTTTCCGCTGGTGAAGTGGAACGCCTCGAACTTGCGACGACGGATGTTGTTTTGATGCGCCAAGATCCGCCTTTTGATATGTCTTATATCACAGCCACGCATCTGTTAGAGCGTGTTCACCCGCAAACTGTGGTCGTTAATAATCCTGCTAGTGTTCGGAATGCACCGGAAAAGATTTTTGTTACTCAGTTTGATGGCGTATTGCCGCCGACGGTTATCTCGTCAGATCTTCGGGAAATAAAAGCGTTTCGCGACGAATATAAAGATATCATCGTAAAACCTCTTTATGGGAACGGCGGCGCAGGCGTTTTTCATTTGAAACCTGGGGATGAAAACCTGACAGTTGTCCATGAATTGTTTACGCAATTTTATCGTGAACCGATGATTGTTCAGAAATACTTGCCAGAAGTCAGGCAAGGGGACAAGCGGATAATTTTGGTGGACGGTAAGCCCGTTGGTGCCATAAATCGCGTACCGCCTGAGGGGGAAAGCCGATCAAATATGCATGTTGGTGGGTCCGCTATGAGGTCAACCCTGACACCAAGGGAAGAGGAATTATGCGAAATTATCGGCCCATCTTTGAAAGAGCAGGGTTTGATTTTTGTCGGCATTGATGTGATCGGTGATTATCTGACTGAGATCAATGTAACATCTCCCACCGGTCTTCAGGAAATCAATCGCTATGATGACGTGAAATTGGAAGCGGGCATTTGGGACTGTATTGAAGAGAAGGTCGCTGTTTAATAAAATGGCTCGTTAATAAAAAAGGCTCGAGGAAATCCCTCGAGCCTTTTTTATTTTGTTACAACTTCATCCAGCAAAGTAAAAGCGTTAGCTGGATTTGACCTGACCTAAGAAACGATCAACTTCTACATCGAGATCGCCTGCTTCGCGGACCAATTTTTCAGCAACATTTTGTACTTTAACCGCCGATTGACCAGTGCTGGTTGCCGTGTCATTCACCGCTGCAATATTCTGGGTTACTTCTTGCGCGCTATCCGCTGCTTGCTGGACGCTTCGGCTAATTTCGCTGGTGGCGGCACCTTGTTCTTCAACGGCTGCTGAAATTGTCGTGGCAATTTCATTTATGCGTCCAATTGTTGTGCTTATGCCGCCAATAGCCATCGCGGCCTGACTGGTTTCTGCCTGTACAGTTTTAATTTGCTCGGTAATGTCTTCCGTGGCTTTTGCTGTTTGCGTGGCGAGGTTTTTAACTTCTGATGCGACCACTGCGAAGCCTTTGCCGGCGTCTCCAGCTCGTGCAGCCTCGATTGTTGCATTGAGAGCAAGGAGATTGGTTTGTCCGGCAATATCGCTAATCAAACCAACAACATCCCCGATTTTGGCGGCAGCGTCATTGAGACTTGTCATCATGACGTTCGAGCGCTCGGCTTCCCGCACAGCATCCCCTGCAATTGAGGCAGCTTGGCCAACCTGCCGGCTTATTTCGTTGATGGAGGAGGAGAGCTCTTCGGTCGCAGCTGCAACAGAATTAATGCTGCTACTCGAGTTTCGGGAAGCTGTGACAACATTTTGCGTTAAGGAAGTAGTATCACCGGCTGATGATGACATGGACCCTGAAATTTGCGTCATTTCTGTTGTCGCGACAGAGAAATTACCAACCAAGCGTTTAACACTGCCTTCAAACTCAACAGCCAATTTGTTCATCTCAGCCCGTTTGTTTGTTTCGGCCTCATCTGCTTGTCGGCTTTGTTCTTCCTGAGCTTTACGATCAACTTCTATCCGCTCGTTACGCTGCAGTTCTTTCTCTTCTTCGCGGTTTTTATTCTGAATATCAGTTTCCTCACGGGCGGCTTGCGCTTTACGTGCGGTATCGCGGAAATCAACTATGGCGTATCCAAGACGGGCAATTTCATCATTCCCTTCACGATAGATGCTAGACTGTAAGTCTCCTTCGGAAAGTTTTCTGGCTGATTCCACCATCATCATCAAACGACTGACAATGTTTCTGGATATGTAAAGCCAGCCGATTGCAATGGCAATAATCACGGAGATGATTGCCGCTATCGCTAAAGTGATTTTTGTTTGTTCAGCAAGCGAAGAATTTTGAGACGTTGCCAACTGCACGCTTTCTTCAATACTGGAGACGAAAGTGTTAGCGTCGGCCGAAAGGTTTTCTGCAATCAGTCGGCTTTGGGTCAAGATTTTGTCCGCCGCTTCAATAGCGTTTAACTCCGCAGTACGGATTTTGAAAACAAGCTGGTTGTCTGTCCCTTTGGCACCCATCACCAGAAGCGTCTCAAACAGTTGCTCCAATTTTTGGACGGCTTTGTTGTTATCCCGCTCTACAAGTTTGGATAAGGGGCTTGCCATGCTGGATAACGAGGATAAGAAACTGGAAGATAATTCGCTGACGTCTTTATTATTATCAGCGAGAGTTCCTTCTGCAAGCAGGCTTAGCAGTAAATAACCGCTGCTTTGGAAAGAGAGGACATCTTCTTGGAACCGAAGAACGTTACGATTGGTTTGGTGTAATTCTTCAAAGTCGTATTCAGGGATTGTCCCAGATTTTGCATCCTCAACAAGCGCTTCAATCATTTCATCAAAGGTATCGGCATTATCAAACATTTTGATGCGTAAAGGCAGGAGTAGAGGTTGGGCCCCTGTTTTAAGTGTTTTTCGCAATTGCGCTAGTTGAGTCATGATCTCCAAGCGAAGCGTTGTCAGGCGCAGGCGTTCTTTAACATGACCATCCAACTGACTTAAGAGAGGTTCCAGCGTTTGAATACTCTCTTCAATTCGCTGTAAGGCAGCATCCCCTTCAATAAAACTGTTCAGTTCCTCAAGGCGGGTTTTCGCAATATTTATTGTCGCGCCAAGGCTGCTTACACTTTCCTGTCGCGCTTTGTCTGTTTGGGATGACCTGAGTTGGGGCGTCGTCGCGGCGATGTTTGCGGTATCATTAGCAAGTCGTAACGCAAGGGCGATCGCGGGCACTTTTTGCTCGATCGTATTGCTTTGGGCATCGGTCAAAACACCGATGCTTACCCAACTCAAACCACTGATTACTATTGTCAGGACCGTTACAACGGAGAAAGCACCCGTCAGCCTGAAACCTATTCCAAATTTCGAATATTTTTTCGTACCGTCATTGGAATTCGCTTTTTTACCGATAGTTTTCTTAAATAGTTTTAGCATAACTGCCCTTTACCGATATGTCGGTACCCCAATTATTTGAACTTTTCCTATTGAGAAAGACATTAGGAGCGTTTCGGTTAAAATTCTCTTACAGTTGTGGATACTAATTCGCACACCTTTAGGAAGAACAAAAATTTGTGAGCTCTTTCGGCATTAGAATTAGGCTCGAATTTCCACAGAAAATAGCGCGGGGCTGGTGTTGCAGTTGAAAATTAATTTTTCCTAAAAAAGTGAATTATGTTTATAGTTTTTCGTGCTATGATTGTTTTTATTGATAATTGTTCTTTGTGGGGGAAGGATGCAAGCACGGATCACGACAGTTGCGTTTCAGGGGTTGGAGGTGCGTACAGTCTCAGTTCAGGTTCTGATGGCATCAGGACTGCCTGCTTTTAACGTCGTAGGGCTTCCCGATAAATCAGTCGCGGAAAGTCGCGAACGTGTTCGTGCGGCGCTCACTTCATTGGGTGTTGGATTACCTCCTAAAAGAATTACTGTAAATTTAGCCCCTGCCGATATGCCAAAAGAAGGGGGGCATTATGATTTGCCTATTGCGTTGGGTATTCTCACCGCTATGGGCATATTACCCGTAGATGAGATGGAAAATTATATTGCGCTGGGAGAGTTGTCTCTTGATGGGAGTTGCATTCCTGTCTCTGGTATTTTACCGGCGGCAGTTGAAGCCTGTGCGCAGGATAAAAATCTCATTTGTCCAAAAGCATCGGGAAGCGAAGCCACTTGGGCGGGGGATTTGGAAATTCTGGCGCCCGATTGCCTGTTAAGCCTGATTAATCATTTTAAGGGAACGCAAGTCCTCTCGCCGCCGGAGAAAGCGGAGATTAAAGGCCATGAGAAATTCTTGAAACTTGAAGACATAAAAGGGCAGGAAAGTGCAAAAAGGGTATTGGAAGTGGCCGCCGCTGGTGGGCATAACCTTCTGATGAATGGCCCGCCGGGCTCCGGTAAGTCTATGTTGGCTGCACGCTTACCCGGTATATTGCCGCCTTTGGATGCATCCGAAGCTTTAGAAGTCAGTATGATTTCAAGTATTGCCGGTGATTTGAAAGATGGGCAATTATCCCGTGTTCGCCCTTTTCGGGACCCGCATCATTCCTCGTCAGTCGCCGCGATGGTTGGGGGCGGACGCAAAGCACGTCCCGGTGAAGTCTCCATGGCTCATCTAGGCGTCCTTTTTCTAGATGAATTACCCGAATTTAGTCGGCAAGTATTGGAATCCCTTCGCCAGCCAGTGGAAGTTGGCAGGGTGATTATTGCCCGCGCTAATGCCCATGTAACTTACCCGGCCCGAATGCAGCTTATTGCCGCGATGAACCCTTGCCGGTGCGGGCATCTTGACGATGCCAGCGAAGCGTGTGCACGCGCTCCGAAATGCGCAGGCGAATACAGGTCCAAAATCTCCGGCCCTATGCTCGATCGGTTTGATTTATTTGTGGATGTTCCAGCGGTTTCGGCCGCGGACCTGCTCTTACCGCCCGCAACGGAGACGACGGAGATAGTCGCTGCCAGAGTCTGCGCAGCGAGAGAAATTCAGCGGAGGCGATTTGCAGGACTCGATCACCCAACGCCCATACGGACGAATGCCGAAGCCGAAGGACAGGTGCTGGAAAGCATGGTTCAGCCAGATGCCGCTGGAAAAGCGTTACTTCAAGACGCCATTGGGGCTTTAAAATTGTCTGCGCGCGGTTATCACCGGGTGTTAAAAGTGGCCCGAACCCTTGCGGATCTTGAGGGGAGTGATGATGTGCTTCGTCCCCACATCGCAGAATCCCTAGCCTATCGCAGGGCATTGCGGAGGAGTGCCTGATTAGCTTCATCTTCAGAAATTTCTTGGGAATGCGTCAACACAAACTATTGGCGACCATTATTGAACTATAGGCTTATAAAACCGCGATTAAGACGAATCCATTTTTCTTTGAAACCATAATTCGATCTCTCGTTTTCATTGATAGTCATCAGTCAAAAACGCCTATTGCGATCAGTATGATAACAAACATCATCACATCCTTCAGTATGCGCGGGCTCTTAATGATCTGTTCATCTTTCTACCTTTAAATGCATTAAAAGCTTATGTAATGTCTAAGGGAATGAAAATGCTTGGGAATCTTCGTATCAGTAGTAAAATTTATGTTCTAATTTCTACTTTGATTTTCTTTATGGTTTTGACGGTTGGTACCGGTATCTTTCAGATGATAAAAATAGGTGCCGAAATAGCAAGCATTGCCGAAGAAGATATGCCGGCGACCGCCGCACTTACGCAAGTTACAATTCATCAACTGGAACAGGCTATTCTGTTCGAGCGTTCCATAGGATTGGCGGCCAGATTAAAGGACGACAAGTCACTTCTCTCTGAGCTGACCTCTTCCAAAGCAGGTTTTATTGACCTCGGGCATAAGGTTGAGAAAGAGCTCAAGGATATTGAGCTGATGGCCAAAGCCGTAGTTGCTCATTCCACCTCTGACGTTGAAATTGCAGAATTTAATAAAATTGCCACAGAAATTATTGCTCTTGAAACGAAGCATTCGATATATGAAAAAGAAGCTGAGGCGTTACTCGAACAGATTGCCAACGGTGATTTGAAGGGGACGACAAGCAAAATTCATGAGATCGAAGCAATTGAGACGGCGTTAGATCACGAATTGGAAGCGCTTCTATTCGAGATTGAGAGATTTACAGAAGACGCCTTGCTCCAAGCAGAGCATCACGAGCAGACCGCCCTTTATTTGTTAATTGGTTTGTTCGCTTTTACTGCCACTGCCAGTGTTGCTCTGTCGTGGTTGATCGTTCGTCAAATTGTGCCGCCAATCATTACAATTACAAATGTGATGACGTCGCTGGCTGACGGTAATTACGATGCTGAAGTGCCTGTTTTGAGCGGACAGGATGAAGTGGCGCAGATGGCCCGCGCGGTGCAGATTTTTAAAGACGCTGCAATGGAACGGAAAGTGCTGCAAGCGACACTCGAAAAAGAGAAGACGAAGGCCGCGGCACAAGAACTTGAAGCGTCTGTAGAGAGAGATCGTCTTGTCCGAGAAGCCAAGGAACGTGAAGTAATCGTGAGCGCTGAAACCCGTAAGAAATTTGTTGAGACAATCTCTGTTGAGTTTGAAAATCGTTTTGGCTCAAGCGTCAGTTCGGTCGCGAGTGGGGCCTCTCAAATGTCGGCAATATCCAAAGGTTTGGCAGATTCGGCAAATGATACCAGTGATCAGTCGAAATCAGTTGCGAACGCTTCAGAACAAGCGAACAGTAAGGTTCAGGCTGTCGCCGCCGCAGCGGAGGAGCTTTCAGCATCTATATCTGAAATCACACGTCAAGTTAGCGAAAGTTCAACTATGACGACCGATGCCGTCGAAGAAGCGAAGGTAAGCCATTCAGCCGTACAAAGTTTGGTCACTGCGGCGGTTGAAATTGGGGATGTTGTGAACTTGATTGCCGATATAGCCGAACAAACTAACCTTCTTGCCCTCAACGCAACGATTGAAGCGGCCCGCGCGGGTGAAGCTGGGAAAGGCTTCGCAGTTGTGGCGTCAGAAGTTAAAAACCTTGCCACCCAAACGGCTCGAGCCACAGAAGAAATCGGCAGTCGCATATCCGATATTCAGAAATCTACTGAAAGCGCCGCAGCCTCCATTGAAGGCATTGGGGACATTATTGGCAAAGTCGATGGCATCGCGTCTGATATTGCCCACGCGATGGATCAACAATCAGCGGCTACGCAAGAAATTGCTCGTAATGTCGAACAAGCCGTCTCCGGTACGGATGAGGTGTCCAACAGTATCTCCTCAATTGCCAAGGCATCAGCTGAAACTGGCCAGGTCGCCGCTGAAATTCGAGATGTCTCTCAATCCTTGACGGATCAATCTGCTATGCTGACCAAAGAAGTGGGAAATTTCCTGGATAACCTGAAATCCGGCGCAATTTAGCCGCAGCGGGCATTTCAAAAGGCGGGGCGCTTTGCTGATAACCACTTGGAATACATGACTTAGTTTTTGTTATAATCCAATTTTTCTAGGTTTTTTCGGGCGGTCTCTCCTGCGGGGCTGTAGGGGGAGATGGAAAGGACATTCATCCAGTCTTTGCGTGCTTGATCCGGGTTGCCCGCCAATCTGTGAAGAATTCCCCGCTCGATCAAGGCATCAATTTGATCTGGTTTTAAAGACAGCGCCAATTCCGCATCCTCCATTGCCCGCTTATTATCTCCCAATTGCCGAAATGCCGCTGCCCTGAAGGCAAGCGCATCAATGTGAGTTGGGTCGAGGCGGAGGGCTTTATCCAGATCATTGAAAGCGTCTTGATAATTCTCCGCATGGGCCAGAACCCGGCTTCGATCAATAAGCAATTCAATATTATCGGGTTCGATCTCAAGCGCCGCCGTCGCAACCGCATTGGCTCTTTCATAATTTCCGGCAAGGAGCCATGTGTTTGCTGCCTGGCTTAGGGTTGGAATAACGAAGTTCGAGCCTGAGGCCCGCATCTCTTCGGCCAGCTTTTCAAGGCGAGGTGCGGCGATGTGATATTTTTTCATACCGATGAGGGCGAGCGCTGCGCAATGGCGTGCCGGAAATCCTCCCCCTTGATCGCGCCAGCTTAAAGCCGACTCGAACGCAAGTTCCGGCTCGCGTTTCGTCAGCTTGATACAAGCCTTATATTCACGCGCTTCATCCCGCGACGCGGCTTTTCCATGTTCGCCATATGTGGTGAGGACCAGAAGAACAAGGGGGAAGAGGAAGGCTCTAACGGCTTTCGAACATACACAAGTCACTTATTTTTCCTCATTTTCTCACAAAAGGCACGGAGCATCGTCTCGATTTTATACAAGCCGCAAAAAAATACGAAACAATTACGGCACATTTATGAAGGATTGACGGTAATGAGTGAAATGAAACAGGGCGACGCGCGTTTAATCTCTCCAAATGAATCCAAAATTCCGGGTCAGGCAATGGGAGAGTTCTATCCAAACAACCGAACTGGCGCGGCTTGTTATGTCCTTGATATTGCGGTGCCTCCGGGCGTTCGAGGAATTGAGCCGTCTTTTGCCCTTTATTATAACAGCCAAGAAGAAAAGGCGGATACGGCACTGGGGCGTGGTTGGAGGCTTGTTGGATTGCCGACCATTCAGCGCAAAGGGGCTTCCACCTTTTTACAAAACGGGAAAAAAATATCCCTGACCCGTGATGGGACGGGGGCTTTTTATTGTTTTGATCTGGATGGCACTAAAACCACTTATCGCCCCGATAAGGGAGGACACAACGCCATCTTACAGGCGTGCGAAATTTCTGATCTATTCGGCAATAAGATGCTGGTGGCGTATGACGATAACGGATTAATCTCTTCCGTCCAATATGGGGCACAAATCAATCAGGCCCGGTTTGTTGATTTTGTGTATGACAAAATTACCGGTCTCCTTTCCAATATTGAAACGAGGATTAGAGACAAGTGGGTTCTCAATTATAAACTAGATCAGCACAATGGTGTATTGTGCGCGGTATCATTAAGTGCAAATGATCAAAACACTTCGAAGCGGATTGTTGAAAGAGACCCTATCACTTTTGAGTATGATGAAACCAAGGGTCTTCCTAATCGCCTTGCTTTTATTACAGAAGCGCCAGGCCTAGGAATAAAACTGGATTATTCTGATATTGCAGGGGTTCTGTCTGGGTATCATCGAATTGTCCAACGTCCCTTTCAAAAACAATCTGTCTATTCCTATAAAATTCAGAGTCTCAATCTGACTATTGATGCTGTGGGCGAAGCATATTTCGAGAAACTCTCCCTTTGGAATGAAAGCGAGCAGACCGGTCAGTATTGGCATTATGCTGCTAAAGGAAAGCACGCGGGTTTACTTCTAACCGAGGGAACATTCGGTGGGGCCCAAGCAGTGGTTGAGGGGGAGGCTACATATCCCTGTATCGATCCAAAGGGTGACAAAATTGCACATCATTACAAAATGTCAGAGAGCGCATTTGAGTATGTCTGGCATAAAAAAGGGGATGCGTTTATCCGGTCTCAGAAAAATTCTAGATTATATGTGGAACCTGAAAAGCATCTACCCGTTGCAACTAAAACATTTGAATATGATGAGGATGGCCAACTGGTCCGACAAACGGATGCAACCAAGACAGCGACGCGAGAGTATATAAATGGTCCCGGCCCGGGAAATCCGCGTTTCTTAAGCCGCTCAAGCCTTTACGATACGTCGACCGCGAAAAAACTTGGATCGAATAATCTTCTAAAAGACGATAAATTCGATCACAAATTTGACGCGAAAACTGGCCATATCGTGTCGATTTCTCACAGCATAATGATTGAAGCAGGGATATATTCAAATCCTGAGATTAGCGAACTTGATAATAGTGGTCATCCTGTAAGGCTTACCAGTGCCAATGGCATGATCACACAAACATCTTATGATAAAAACCACTTTGCGACTGAAGAAACTCTGTCTTCAAAAGACGGAAAAAAAATAGTAACGCAAAAAACGGTGCGGGAGCCGGCCTTTGGAAATGTTGTTTATTCGAAGACGTTTGATGGGGCAATTACTCAGCAACATCAGGACCCGTTCGGCCAATTGATTTCGATCTCCGGGTTTGATTCTAGTGCCCCCTCAACTTGGGAAAGTGATGAAGGACTTACGGTACGCAATTCCACCGAAACTGTTTACTGCCAGAAGTTTAAATCGCTTGTCACCAAAGAGATCCGAGCCGCGCAAGGAGATAAAGGGTATCTGGAAACACGAACTGTTCTCGATGCGCTTTTCCGCCCCGTTATCGTGATGATGGAAATCAGCCCTAAAAGATGGTCAGTACGTTTTACGATATATGGATCTATGACGCGGGAGACGGCAGTAAGCCTTCCCGTCGAGATAAGCTCTACAAAGGGGGCTCTTGCTAAAACAATTCGATCCATGAAACGAGGCAAAGTTTTATGGGTCAAGAAGTTTTGGGATGCCTTTGGTCGTGAAGCCGGGGTTCAAAATGCGGATGGCTCTGGGCAAAGGGTCGTGTACAGCCTGTCTGATGCGGGTGACATTAGCGTTGCGCGCATTGCAATCACCGCGCAAGGGGAGGCGGGGAGTTGCACTGAGGACGCTATGGATGAAAATGGTTTGGTGAAAACCACTAATCAGGGGGATGTCGGACCCACACAATATGTCCATGATGTTTTAGGACAGGTGGTCCAAAAGAAAGATCCTTCAGGTCAGGTCACTCGCTATGAATGGAATTCTATAGGCCACTGCGTTCTGGAGGACAACCCAGTGACAGGGCTTCGGCGGCGGAAAACGGATAAATCTTTGCAGTTGGTCGAAGAAAGCGGAGGAGACACCGTTGTTTCCTACAAATACGATTGGCAGGGACGCATCACACAAAAGGCATTTAAGGCTCGGGGCCAAAAAGAGCGCGCTTACAACTTACAATATGATGTCTCTCCTCAAAACAGAAGTACATCCATAACAGCAACGCACCCCGATGGCTGGGCGACAACTTTAGAATTTGCACCGACAGGGGAGGAGATCAGCCGAAAAGTGAGCTTCGGTCCGTCTTACGCTGAAAGAATCGAAACTGAATTATATGCAGACGGTAGTGTGAAGATCCGCCATTTTCCAGATGGCCGCAGTTTGGCGTTTCAGTATTCAGGAGCAGGCTGGATCTCACACATTGGCTGGGAAAACGGATCAGTGCCTTTAGTCAGTTTCTTCGATCACGATTTAAATGGGCGACCACGGGAGACAAGGTTTGCCAACGGGGTCACAGAGCGGCGGACAATCTCTGATACCGGAAACATGACGCATTTTTCAGTCATGAAAGAGGGTGCTGCCAATACGGCGCCTTATATTAATCAGGAATTTACGCATCTTCCCGGTCATATGGGACTGTTAGATACGGCGGATTTCAGCGGTAATAGTGAGCGCGCGCGACGGGAAGAGTATCACTATGATGCCCTTGGTCGGCTGGATTATGTAGGCGGCGGCAAAAAATTGTCCGGTGACTATTTCCGTCATGGTCCCGCTGGAAATCTGTCAGACTTTAAACGATCAGATGAAATGCCGAGGGCAAGATTAACCGACGGGTTAAATCACACTGTTGAGATTGCCAATGAAAACGGGATCGACTGGGCATTTGACTATGGGGACGAGGGGCATTGCAAGTCTGCGCGTGGCGGGGATCAGGCATGGGAGTATTTCTTTGGCCCCGATAATGCCTTGGAGAAACTGGTTGGGGAGCGGTCTGGGGTCTCCGTTGAGTCCCATTGTGTCAGTGATGCTTATGGTGATCGGTTAGTCAAAGCGGACAGCACCGGCGATACTATTTTGTATGTGGCGCCTGATTTTCAGATTACGCGAAAAGCCGATGGAGAGACTTTATCGACAATATTGCTCTTGTCTGAAAATGGCTGTGTCGGTGAAATGACAAAAACCTATGGCAGTAATGCTAAAAGGAAGCCGTTTTTTAAAGAATTCAAACTGAGCTCACAGAAATACGACCCTCCTTTTGGAGAGACCTTAAAAGTGACAGCTCGTACTCCGGGTCAAGTGTTTCTGCATTTAGATCAGCGGGGAAGTACAATACTGGCCACAGGCGAGCAGGGTGTTTCACTTGCCAGCCTGAAGTTTGATGCTTACGGGAAAATTGATGAGAAATATAGCTCTGGTACTTGCTCATTTACCCTGTCTTTTGCAGGCATGCAGATTGACACACTGACTGGTTTGTATTTTGCTGGAGCTCGATATTATTCCCCTGATTTCTTGTGTTTTTTAAGCCCTGATCCTAATCGCTCCTCCACCGATCCTTATGCTTATCCGAGCGACCCGATAAATTATTTTGATTTTGAAGGAAGATGTGGGTGGCGAGATTGGTCTCGGTCATTCGCCAGAAATCTCGGGCGAAAAGCAACAACAGTTGGGCAGGGCGTCTTTGCCATGGCGGGCGGGTTTCTTTTGTATTTTGCTTGGGATCAAGCGACCTTTGGATATGATGAAGGGCTGGCCGCCAGATGGGGTCTTGCAATTGGATTCTGGTTTTTCCAGCTTGCCACTTTAAGCAAATCCATTGGGTTCTGTTATAACGAGCGCCGGCGGATATGTTGCCAAAATCACTGTGGAAATTCGACTTTAAGTGTTCTTGCCTCTGATTTATTACGGATCACTTGCGGGGCGGCGATTGGGACTGTTTGGCTCGGGCCTCTTCTCTCCTTCATCGGTAATGAAGATTGCTCTGGCTGGGAAATGCTCAATTGCACACCAGAATTTTATCGAATGAACGCTATTCGTGGGTGCTTCCCAAGTATAGTGGCTGGAGTTTTCGCCGTCGGTTTTCGAAGGCTTTTGGAGCGTTGCTCTTGCTCATCAAATGCTCTGATTAGCCAATATTTAACGGGTGTTTTGGGTGCATGGGTTGGGTTTGCCGGATGGCAGGGTACCGATACTCTTATTCTTTATTTTGGCTATGGACGAACTTTTCCAGAGATTGTCGCAGGAAAAGCATCTTTTGTTAGCGGGGAAATTCTTTTTGCGTTTTTCCTCTCTCAACCAAATCCTTTTTGGGGATTGCTTCCCGCGCTTTTTAATTCCTCATGTTTGAACGAACGTGTGTGGAACCGGTTATTTGAAGAACACGGTACTTTCCCAATGGGACATGCGCGGGCTGGGGATCGAATTCCTTGGTTTAATCGGGGGCTGCCTGGAGTAGGCGCTGGGCTGGGCGCTGGGCGTGTTGTCATAGCTCTAGGGCCAGTTCCGCCATTAGGGCTTGCTGTGCTGCCGCGTTTTGGACCCAATACCGGTAATGTTCACATCGTTGAAGTTGAGGCTGGTGACGAGCTTGTCGAACATATTGATCTTATGAGCGCAGATAGAATGAGTGCTTCTGACG
>JBALXM010000068.1:0-18465 GCA_036960695.1 Sneathiella sp. | reverse complement strand
TTAATTCTAATAAAGACTCTCGTTTTATACATTCTCGATAAAACTATATGCAGCATAAAAAAACCGGCGGCGTTCGCCAAAAATAAGCAAAACCGCCGGTTTCAGAGCATTTTTATGATGCTAATTTTGCCAACAACAATTGAGCGACGGCCTCAGAAGATTGCGGATTTTGCCCAGTGAATAGCGAACCATCGGCGACAGCAAACGAGCTCCAATCGCCTGACTTCCGAAACTTAGCTCCAATATTGATAGCCTCTTGCTCAATAGAAAACGGAACAAGTGCAGTAGCGCCGACAGCTTCTTCTTCACTATCTGTGAAAGCTGTAAATTCCCGGTCTTTAATAACAAATTCGCCGTCAGAGTTTTTAACATACAACAATGCAGCGGAACCGTGACAAACAGCCCCGACTGGTTTTTCCTGTGCAAGAAAATCTGAAATCAAAGATTGGGATTTCTCGTTTTGCGCCAAATCCCACAAAGGACCATGCCCCCCTGGATAGAAAACAGCATCAAAATCCGTAGCATCCAAATTTTCTAGCGCAATCGTTTTTGAAAGCAATTTTTGAGCATTTTCATCCGCTTCAAAGCGACGCGTGGCATCTGTGGCGTATGTATCACCCTCACTTGTGGGATCAACCGGTGGCATCCCTCCTTTTGGTGAGGCAAGGGTCACTTTCGCGCCTTTATCAACAAACAAATAATAGGGGGAGGCAAATTCTTCCAGCCAAAAGCCTGTAGCTTTTCCGCTTGATCCAAATTCCTTATGAGACGTAAGTACCATCAAAATTTTCATTATTTTCTCACTCGTTAAACTTCACTATTCAAATCATAATTGACATTAAATTTTGATGTAATCCCTCTTTATGTTAATTCATTGTATAGTTTTATTTTACAAAAGAGCCCAACATGCTTGACGAAATTCGGGGTATGGTCGTATTTGCGCGCGTTATTGAATATGGAAGCTTTGCCGAAGCGGCCCGCAAACTTGGCGTAAGTCGTGCTGCTGTCAGCCATCAGGTAAAAAAGATGGAAGAGAGATTAGGAACACGCCTGCTGCATCGTAACACTCGCAACCTAAGCTTAACCGACGTCGGTAAAGGTTATTATCAAAGCTGTAAATTGATTGCAGAAGAAGCTTTCATGGCGAACCAAAAAGCGCAAAGCCTGCGAGATGAGCCTATGGGCCGTATCTCGATCACTTGCTCCGCGAATTTTGGCTTAAAGCGTGTCATACCGATTTTAAGTAGCTTTCGTAAACTACACCCAAAAGTCGAGCTGGATGTCGAGCTTACAGATGAGAATATAAATCTTGTTGGCGGCGGTTTTGATTTAGCCCTCCGAGCAGGCCCTCTTCGCGATTCAGAAATGATGGCTCGAAAATTAATCACAATCAAGAGGCATATATGCGCAAGCCGCTCCTATCTCGAAGAATTTGGGACACCCAAAACCCCAGAAGATTTGGCAACCCACTCTTGGGTCACTTACAGTCGCCAATCGACGCATTTTACGTTCTTGAAGAATGGAAAAAAGTACCGCGTAAACACCAAAAGCGCTGTTCAAACGAATAACGCTGCCGCTCGGTTAAAATTTGCTCAAGAAGGACATGGCTTAGCCATCCTGCCTGCAAGCGATCTCGAACCCGGTTCTACAAACCAACTTGTAACTTTGTTCCCTGAGTATGAATTACCCAAGCTTGATATCTTTGCTGTCTATCCACCAGGAGCAGCGTCAACACTGAAAATAAGAATGCTCATTGATCATTTAGCGACACATTTATAGCAATTGTTGGTCGATGGATAACACTACGCTATACTTAGTCTAAATTAGTTTCTAAGATTTTAAATTTATTAGGTATTTATCAGTACTCCCACTTTAAAATCGAGCAAATTATTTTTCGTTCCTTGGAAAAATGAGCATGAACAAAAATGAAGGTCCATAAAGTTAGTATGCTTGAGATTAAAGAAGCAATTATAAGGTTTAAAACCAAGGAATCAATGTGATACAGGCCCCCGAAAATACTGAAAAACATCAATTCGGCTTGTTCCGCAAATCTCTCGGTAAACGAATAATTTTTTATGTATTCATTATTTATCTTTTTGTCGCAATAGCAGTCACCTTAATTCAACTCAGTCTCGAATTTTTTCGCGTTAGAGACACCCTAGAAGTCGACATTGCCGAAATCAGTCGCACCATATATCCAAGCCTGTCCGAACAACTTTGGAATCTCGATAATGATGGGATACGTCGTTCCGTAGAAGGCGTGGTTGAAATTGAAAAAGTGTTGGGGTTTCAGGTATTTGATGAAACAGGATCTCTCGTTGCCGCCAAAGGCATCAATACTACTCAGTCAAACCAAGCAATAAAAAATCCTCTAGAAAAAAGTGGGATTTTCGACAATTATTTCGGGCACCAGTTTGATATTAATTATGTCGATTCAGAGAATAGCGCAGTCTATCATGTTGGCCGCGGGGAAATATTCTCCGGACGACAAGTTGTGATTGATACGTTAAAATATGGCTTCCTTTTGATCATAGTAAACTCGATTGTCAAAACCTCAGTCTTATGGTTCATCATATATTTCTTCATCACTCGAATGGTAGAAAGACCAGTAAACCAATTGGCCCGTGAAAACAGATTATTTAATCCAGATCAACCTGATTTAAATCAATCGACGCGCCAAGTACTGCGAGAAGGTGCAAAAAGGCCAGACCAAATCGGGCTTCTTTTTCAAAGCTACATAAGTATGAGAGAACTGACCGCGCGTCGCCTGCAACAACTACAAAAACTCAACTATGATGGCCAGAAAATAATAGAGTCCTCTTCTGTAAATTCTGTCATTTCACAAGTAGAAAACATTCTGCGCGATCACGGCTCTTTTGGTGAATTGTTTGTCTTTATAGAGAGTGATAATCTTTGGCATTGCCAGTATCGATCCAATAGTTTTGACATCCTGCCATCGTTACAATTTCCAAATGGGTTCTTTGATGAAGCTCATGCAGAAGACATTATTTTCTCGCCTTCATTGGAGACTAGTCAAAATCTATTACAAATTATTTACGGAAATTCCCCCGATAAACTGCTGCAGGCTCACCCTTTCCTTGTCTCTGGCGTAACTTCGAGAAGCGGTCGCAACAGATTAATCATTTTAAGCGATGTTGATGAGAGTACAGTTCATAAAAAAGCCAACAAATTGTATATTGGAAATATATTACAAATTTTTTCATCGGCTTTCGAAAATGTCAGCCTTGTTGAATCTATTACTGACAAGAACCAGCAATTAGAGTCAGCGATTAAAGCATTGGCTGTAAGTGAAACTCGTTTTAAAGACTTCGCAGAAGCTTCTTCGGATTGGTTCTGGGAGATGGATGCAGACCTAAAATTTACCTATATTTCAGAAAAATTTGAAGAAGTTAGTGGATGTAAAATATCTGAGCGGATTGGTACGATACGTCAAGATATTGCTGGCCCTCTTTCTGAAGCCGATAATTGGGGGGCTCATCACGCTATTTTGGAGGCTCATCGCCCTTTCAAAAACTTTGAATATGCAATTAAAACGCCTAATGGAGAAACGATGGATGTGAGTGTTAGTGGTGTCCCGGTTTTCGATAAGGATGGCATTTTTTCCGGATATCGAGGCAGTGGGATGGCGATTACCCTGCGCAAGAAATTGGAAGAACAACTCCGTCGCTCTCAACGTATGGAGGCTATAGGTCAACTTACAGGGGGCGTGGCGCACGATTTTAATAATCTTCTAAATATAATTCTGGGTAATGCCGAATTGCTGGAAGAAGAAGGAATAGATACTGACTTTGCAAAAAATAGAACTGAAGAAATCATAAAAACCACGCTCCGAGGTGCCGCCTTAACCAGCCGCTTACTTGCCTTTTCCCGCCAACAATCCTTATCACCTGTAACGGTCGACATCTCAAAACTGATTGATGATCTTGAAGACATGTTGAAACGCACGTTGGGGGAGACAATTGCTCTAAAAGTCAATCATCCCGGACAGCTTTGGACAGCAACAATAGACAGTCATCAATTCGAAAACGCCTTGATCAATCTTGCCATTAATGCCCGTGATGCTATGCCTGATGGGGGAATTTTAACGATCGAGACAAATAACTGCACACTTGATGAGTCATACACTGAAAAACATGATGATCTTATGCCAGGTGACTATATGACCGTTGCGGTTAGCGACACAGGCACAGGTATGACGGCTGAAGTTTTAAAAAATGTGTTTGAACCTTTCTTCACCACTAAAGAAGTTGGTAAAGGCAGTGGTCTAGGCCTAAGTATGGTGTATGGCTTCTCGAAACAATCAGGAGGACATCTCAGCATTTACAGCGAAGTGGATCACGGCACAACGGTTCAACTTTACGTACCCCGATCCCGGGACAAACAGACGACTAACGTCAAAAGTAAAGCGGATGCCCCAAAAGTTGCCAAGGGCACCGAGAGTATACTTGTCGTAGAAGACGACGAAAGCTTGCGCGTAATTCCTGTATCCATCCTTCGAGATTGTGGGTATCAAGTGTTAGAGGCTGCAAATGGCGCGGAGGCGATCAACCATCTAAAAGGTGGGGTTCATTTTGATCTCCTATTCACTGACGTGGTCCTGCCCGGCGGCATGAATGGTGTCGACATAGCGAAAGAAGCCGAGCAGTTTCAACCCGGCATCAAAACTTTATTCGCAACCGGCTATGCAGAAAATGCAGTCATTCAGAATGGAAAATTGGAGGCCGGTGTCAATTTAATAAACAAGCCCTATAGCCGCGCATCACTCCTTGAGATAATCAGGGAGATATTGGATCGCTCTAATCATCCAACATGATGTTTACGCCATTTTATTTGCACGAATAAATCTCATTTGATCTTACAGGCGATACATAATAGTGTATTGATCCATGAACAATTCACGTTTTACGAGACAAAAATATATCTTACAGGCGCAACTATTCTATTTTGCGCTGGTGATCTTTTGGAATATTGCCGGTGTCGTTCTAATCGCGAATGATATGAGGGCACCTGGCCCGACAGCGTCTTTGCTTGCGGCGGGCATTATGGCTTTGCTAGCCCCACTGTTGATCTACGGTTGGCGTCAAAGAACCTGGCTATATGTGGTTATTTCAGGCTTGTCATTTACCGGAGCAATGGCGGCAGTTTATCAGGCTTTCTCAGCAAACCCTGATCTTTGGCCTTCAGATTTTTGGCGCTATTGTGGTGTTTCTTTAAATATTTTTGGAATACTCGCCCATTCATTTGCAATTTTCGCTAAGCTTTTGGTACGGGGCGCACACCTAAAAGGGCAGTGATGTACGCCCCGGATGGCTATATTGCGGCGCTAATTTTCTGAACAGCTTCATCCGTCGTCCAAACGGCATTCGCTATAAATCGAAAATTGGTAAGCGCGGCAAGATAACCATCTCCCTCCGGAAGCATTGCGGCGGCTGTTGCATCTTTTACAACGGCAACCTCAAACCCTTGCTCAATTAACTCACGCATGTGGGATTCAGTGCATAAGTTCGCAGACATGCCCGACAAGATCACTTGATCAATTTTGTTTTTACGGAGCTGTAGAACCAAATCATTGGACTCGTTACCATAGACCTTGTGCGGGGAGGTGATGATGGTTTTTCCATCATGAATATATTTCTTATATTGCTGCATAAAATCGGCCCCGGAATTCTCGAAACCTTCAGTAGTCAGCGATCCTTTTCTGTCAAACATCCCAATTTTATGCATCAACTTTTCTAAGGCGCCTTCAAATTTCCACCCATGATCTGTTGGATAGTAATAGTGAGGGGAGACAGCCACTGTTAAATCATGGCTTTTTGCCGCTTTAAACAATCGATCTATATTCTCTACGGTATTATGTTGTGTCACACTCTTTCCAACAACTCCCCAAGCCACACCTTTAGGGCTCAAAAAATCGATTTGTGGATCAGTGACCACAAGAGCCGTACGCTTTAGATCCAGAACCATGTCACTTGGCGGCAATGCTGGGTTTGCAGGGTCAGCATAAGGATCTTTTGTTGCAGCAGAAGCACTCGCTATACCTCCCCCGATAACAGCTGCCGTCGTTGCCGCCACCCCAACCCCAAGCGCTTTTCGCCGATTAATGAGATCATTTTCGTGTTTTTCAGACATACTGTTTCCTTTGCTAGAACTGATCCAACGAAACTAACCATCCCTTTGTGCCTTTACGTCCGAAAAATGCCCTATTTCGCAATTATATGTATTTATTCGTCTACAATTAATGACAGTATCTCTAATGACTTTTGAACATATTTTTAATGAATTGGACATTACAGCGCATCCTTTTGCTTTGTGTGAACTGTATGGAAAATGTGACCTAGGGCTCGGACACCGCCCTTCTTCCACTCTCCACTATATTCTTGCAGGCAAAGGGGAGATCATTTTCCAAGGCCGCCCGCCAATCGAAATAAACCGGGGAACCTTGGTATTGGTGCCAGCGCTACAATCTCATACTTTGCGTAGTTTTGGACATATCGAGCAAGCGCTCCCGTCTTGTTACCCCGAAAAATTGGGCCTCATTCGGCATCATTTGGGGAGTGAACAAGGCCCTACTAACAATCGGTTGCTGGCAGTATGCAGTCAGGTGAAAATCGGACTTCGTGGCGTAGGAGATTTAATTGATCTCGTTCGCGAACCAATCGTAGAACATGTGTCCCCAGATAATACAATTGCCACCCCGGTTAATCAGCTCCTAAAAGAAATATCATCGCCGGAGCTTGGAAGCAGGGCCATGATCCGTGTCCTTCTTATGCAATGCATGATCTATCTTTTGAGACAACGTCTAGCCGCCAACGATAGAGGACTTGCTTGGATGGCTGCGTTGACAGATGAAAAATTATGGGTTGCCTTGCAACTAATGCTGGACACACCTGGCGATCTGCATTCCGTTGAAAGCCTCGCTGAAGTCGCAGGAATGAGCAGATCTACTTTTTCAAAGCGTTTTTCTGAAGCCTACGGAAACGGCCCTATGGAGCTATTGCGTACCCTTAGAATGCACCGCGCAGCGACTATGTTGGCCGAGTCAGATTTACCCGTTAAACGGATTGCCCAACTCTCTGGCTTTCAGAGCAGAAGCGCATTTTCTCGCGCTTTCGAGTTTATCGTGGGAGCAGCCCCTGGACGTTTTCGCGCAGATTCAAACAAATCATAAATCTGCGCGCTTTCTATCCTAAATCTCGATGGTAAGGCTTTTCATCGTCCGGCCATAACCACCTGCCATGATCCCTTGAATTTCATCGTTTTCAAGGGTTAGTTTTACTGTGATCAAGCTTGGGGATGCCGGTGCCATATAATATCCCTGATCAATGTGCAAAGTCTCTTTCTTAACATTGTAAAAATCGTACAAGACACTTGCTAATGGACCCGCGGCCATCCCGGTCCCAGCTTCTTCTTCAATCGCATAGCGGGGCGCGAACATGCGGGCTGTGGCATCATTATTCGTCGCGTCTCCGTCTGTCGTAAAGATGTAATACCCGATCAAGTCCAGCTTTTCGCTGATTTCTGTAATTTGGTCAAAATTCGGCTTCAAGTTAGCGAGGGTCTCTCCACTAGACACCCCAATGACAACAAAATTATTGCCTGTATTCACAAGGATCGGTCCCAAACGGGCGTCCAGATCTGCATTTGCGAGACCAAGAGATAGAAGAATGTCGTCAGCTGTAACCCCTTCATCCTTCCAGTCACTCGCCATTCGGTATTTAGGCGCTAATTGCTCCATAAAGGCGGCGCCCTTATCAATTACAATTTTTCGGGGACCATCGACGGTCTCTTTTGAAGTCTCCGACCCTGAAATTCGGCCGAGCGTCGATAAGTATGAAAAGGTGGCGACTGTTGCATGGCCGCAATGAGCGATCCGCCGATTAGGGGTAAAGAAATCAAGCTTAAAGCCTTCGGTTTCAGACTTTGACACAAAGGCGGTTTCTGACAATCCAACTTTCGTAGCAATCTCTAGCTTATCCGCATCGGTGAGATTATCCGCGTCCAACACAACACCAGCAGGATTTCCGCCCCCGCCCTCTGTCACGAATGCATTGACTATTTGTGCTTCAATTACTTTTTTTGATATTTGAGTATTTTTCATGTCATAATCCGATTTTTTTGAATACAATTTAACGACTGCATTTGAAAATAGTCATTTTTTGAATTTACTGAACTCATATACACATGAAATTTTCTCATTATTATGGATAAACAAAAGATTATAGGAAAGCTAATTCAGTCCTCCCAGCTTCTTCAAGCGATAGGGGAGGAGAAAAGCTTCACGAGAGCAGCAGAGAGGCTAAAAGTACACCAATCCGCCGTCAGCCATAGAGCTAAATCATTGGAAGATGCCCTTGGCTTTACATTATTTAAAAGAACGACCCGCCAGTTAGAACTGACAGAAGCTGGCACAATTTTACTTAGCGCGGCAAAAGACACAATAAGCTCTTGGGAAATCGCACTCGATAAATTGGAACAAAATCAATCGAGCAATCTTATCCGCTTGTCGCTCCCCTCCTCCCTTGCGATGAAATGGCTGATTCCTGCCCTCCCAAACGCACAGTCGATGGATTTAAGTGTGTCTATTGATGTGAAAGAGGAGCAGGTCAATTTTCAAGCAAACGAAGCTGATGCAGCTATTCGCTTTGGACCCGGCCCCTATCCGGGGTTACATTCCACACATTTAGCCCATTGTCACCTTCAACCCGTTGCAAGCCCAGCGTATCTGCTTACTAAAACGAATAACTCTATGGCGTTAAATGATCCAAGTTCCGTTTTCCTATCCGACCGGCGAGGAGAGACTGACAACACGGATTTCAACTGGAAGCATTATTTTTCAAGCACAGGCATGACAATTGACAATTTCAAAGCAGACTACTTTTTTGACCGCGCGGATTTAATGCTGCAAGCCGCTATGGGCGGTATGGGAATTGGGTTAGGCCGAACCCTACTCGTGGAAAATGATCTTCAAACGGGGTTCTTAAAAGCAATAGGAGAACCCGTAAAAATGCGCCCTGCCTATTGGTTGGTTTGTTCTGCAAACTTTGCACAAACTGATAAATTTCATCGACTACTTGCTTGGTTAAAGGATGAAGTCAAAAAAACGACACATAAAAGCTCCTCCCAATAATTAATAAAAGGAAGGAGCCCAAATATTTAAGAGTAGCTATGCCGCTTTTCTATTTAAGGATGGATTAATATTTAAAACAATTTTCCCAACAGCCCGCGCGCTTTCGCTTCGTAGGTGCGCTTGCACCGCATGATCCAAAGGATAAACAGAGTCTACAGCGACTGTTATTTTTCCGGCATCGATTAAATCCGCGATATGAGATAATTGATCCCTGTTTTGGGTAACCATCATGCGGGAGAAAGAAATACCCCGATCCAGTATTTCTCCCTCATCAAGGTCGTCAAAAGTTGACACCAGAGATCCACCATCCAAGATTATCGTCTCTGACCTGTTTAAAATATTATTCCCGCCAACTGTTGCAAACGCCAAATGGACAGGCTCTACAACGCCTTCAAATGGCACTTTCTGATAATCGATAAACTCATCGACACCCAAACCCCGAACATATGCTTCATTCTTTGCAGAAGCGGTCCCTATGACATATGCACCAGCGTCCTTCGCCATTTGAACAGCGAAGCCGCCAACACCGCCACTCGCGCCATGGACCAGAACACGCTGCCCTTTTTTCAAGCCACCATGATCAAACAACCCTTGCCATGCCGTCAAAGCGGCTAGTGGCACTGCAGCACTTTCTACAAAGTTTAATGTTTTGGGTTTTGCCGTAACAAAATCAGCCTCCACTGCACTATATTCAGCATAATTTCCCTGCCCCATGATCGGCGTGAAGGTAAAGACCTCATCTCCGACTTTCCATGACGTTACATCAGCCCCTACAGCGTCGATAATACCGGCAGCATCCCATCCAGGAATGAGGGGCATAGAATGACTTCCCGTATCTTTAAGAAGTCCATTCCGAACATGGAAATCTACTGGATTTACGCCAGATGCGACAATCTTCACCAAAACTTGAGACGGTAAAATGGATGGTTTATCTAACTCTCCAACTATCAATTTTCCGGAATCTCCGTACTCGTTAATAAATACTGCTTTCATGACCGAATTCCTTATCCAATTTCTGGAGCCGACATGAATTGTTGGGCCCCGATGACATGAAAATTACCTTTCTGACCTATATTTTCAAATTGATCATTGATATGATATTCATTGACTAAATCAATGAGATTAAATTCATGGCAAAACCTGACCTCAATCTGTTTGTGATATTTGATGTCATTATGCAGGAACAATCTGTAACGGCAGCAGCCGATCGTTTGAACATGACCCAACCGTCAGTCTCCAACGCTGTTTCTCGTATGCGTCATGCTTGGCAAGATCCGCTTTTCATCAAACATGGTCGCGGCATAAAGCCCACCCCCTTCGCAGACCAACTATGGCGGCAGATTTCTGACCCGTTACGCGTGATCTCCAAAGCGAATGCTCCAGAGGAGTTCCAGCCCGCCACTGCAAAACGCCAATTTCGAATTGCCTTAACCGATGGTATGACAAGCATTTTCTGGTTACCTCTTCGAAAAAAAATTGAGCGCCTGGCACCGGGCATAGATATTCATGCGGTCCCCTATAAGGGAGACGGCGAGAAATTACTCCTTGATGCTGACGTGGACTTGGTCTTTGATTTTTTTGCTGGGACTAGCAAACTTATTCATTCAGAATGGATGCTGGATTTTCAGTATGTTTGTGTCATGAGACCGGATCATCCACTCGCTCGATCGCCCCTAACCCTTGATGATTTTGCGGATGCGGACCATTTGTTTGTCTCCTTATCGGGGAATGCTGAAGGCGTTGTGGATAAGGCTCTTGCTGAACAAAACAGGTCCCGTAGAATTGCCATGACCGTCAACAGTTTTGCCAGCACCTTTTCATTGTTAATGGAAACGAACCTGATAACTGTCCTGCCCTATCCCATTGTGGCGGACGCGGTCACCAATGGGCATGTCGTTATACGAAAGACACCGGTCACACTCCCTCCCGTTAAAATTATGATGGCATGGCATACAAGACAAAATAAGGAGCCTTGCCTTCACTGGCTTCGAGATACCTTAAAAGAAATAATGACCGAGAAAAACCTACAACCAATCACGCTTTAGGAAATTCACGAATAGATCAGCTCACGCCTAGTATTATCTTTGAGTTTCTCATCAAGACAACTGACGGCAATGCCAAGGCCATCACATTTCCTTATTTCCCCGACGTCGAGATCACATTCTTGTAAGACAGGTCACATACATTGGGATAATTCCAATTTACAGGTTGTGTCCAAGCAAACACACATGCAATTAAGCAGTCATGAAGTCGTCAGGCTACCTGTACTGTGAAGGATTTACACTAAATGAAAACGCCCACTCAACTCAAATTCCTATTAAGTACGGCAGCCCTGTTGATTTCAATGGGTGTGGGTGGATATGTTATATCCTCAACCAATACAGCGGATGCGGAGCCAGTACAAGCCGCGGCCAAACCGCAAGCCCTTCCCGTCTCTGTCCTAAAAATTCAGCAGGAGAATATTCGCCTGTGGAACCATTTCTCTGGTCGTTTGAAAGCGATTGAAGAAGTTGATCTGCAACCTCAAGTCAGAGGCACAATTGTCGACATTCGATTTGAAGATGGGCAAATGGTGAAAAAGGGAGATGTTCTTTTTGTTATAGACCCCCGTACCTACGAAAGTGCGGTCAGAAAATCCAAGGCGGAGTTGGATACAGCACGCCAAAATGTCGTATTGGCGAAAAAAGAGAAAATCCGCGCAGAACAACTCCTTGCGCGCGGCAATATCTCCAAGCGGGTGTTTGATGAACGCGTGAATACCTTCACTGTGATGTCAAGTGATGTGCGCCATGCAATTGCAACGCTGGAACAAGACGAAATCTCACTCGATTATGCCTATGTAAAATCACCTATCGATGGCCGCGCTAGTCGTATTGAAATCACGAGAGGTAACTATGTTTCAGTTGGAGCCAATGCGCCAACCTTAACAACAATTGTCTCTACTGATGGAATTTACGCTGACTTTGAGATAGATGAGCACACTTATCTGAGCAACATGTACCAAAAAGCGCAATCAAAAACCGAACTGACCCAAATTCCCGTTCAATTACAAGTGGGAGAGACAACCACCGTTACGGGTTTTATTCACAGTTTTGATAATCGGATTGATCCTCAAACTGGAACGATCAGAGCGCGGGCCTTTTTTGACAATAAAGAAGGCAGGCTTCTGCCAGGTATGTTTGCCAAATTAAGTTTGGGCACTCCTAAGGCTGAGAACTTAATACTGCTCTCTCCAAAAGCAATCAGTACAGATCAAAACCGTAAATTTGTTTATACTGTATCCGCAGAAAATACCGTTGAATATCGGCAAATTACGCTGGGTGCGTCTCAAGACGGACGGCGTGTTGTCACTTCAGGCCTGAAATCTGGCGATAGCGTAATCGTAGAAGGCATTATGAAAATACGGCCTGGTATGCCTGTGTCACCGCAGACGGCTAAAGGTAAAATTTCCTAAAACTGTTACCCATTTATCTGTGAGCCCGTTCCAGGGCTGAACATTTTAGAGTATAATTGATGCATAATTTCCCCCGTTTCTTCATTGACCGGCCAATTTTTGCTGGCGTTGTGTCGATATTGATCTTCGCTGCTGGCCTTATTGCACTCCTCAATATGCCGATCTCCGAATATCCTGAGGTCGCGCCGCCCTCAGTTGTCGTGCAAGCTCAATTTCCAGGGGCTAATCCTGCAGAGATAGCAGAGACTGTTGCAACCCCGCTGGAAGAGCAAATCAATGGGGTTGAGGGAATGCTTTATTTAAGCTCCCTCGCCACGACAGATGGTAACCTTTCTCTGACCGTCACGTTTGAAATTGGGACAGATCCTGATCTTGCTCAACAAAAAGTTCAAAATCGGGTCTCTCAAGCGCTGCCCCGATTACCAGAAGTTGTTCGTCAGCTCGGCGTTAATGTTGTTAAAAGCTCTCCTGATTTAACAATGGTCGTTCATTTGCTCTCCCCTAATGAGCGATATGACATGTTGTATCTAAGAAATTATGCGACGCTGAATGTGAAGGATCGTTTGGCCCGCATTGAAGGTATTGGACAAGTCCGTTTGTTTGGGTCTGGCGATTACGCCATGCGAATTTGGCTCAATCCTGAGAAAATTGCAGAGCGAGGCTTAACAGCTTTCGAAGTTGTTTCGGCAATTCGAAGGCAGAACATACAAGTGGCAGGCGGAAATGTGGGGGGCGCCCCTTATGACGATGGTATTCAAGTTCAATTGCCAATTAACGTGCAGGGTCGCTTGAAAAGCCCTGAAGAATTTGGACAAGTTATTATCAAACGAGACACCGAGGGCACGGTCACGCGCCTTGGCGAAGTTTCCAGAATTGAGTTAGATGCCCAGCAATATTCCTTGCGCTCTTTGCTGAATAATAAACCCGCTGTTGCCATCCCAATCTTTTCATCCCCCGGCTCCAACGCACTTGATATCTCCACTCAAGTTCGTGCGACCATGGCCGAATTGAAAAAGAATTTCCCGGAAGATGTTGATTATAGCATTGTTTACGATCCGACTGTCTTTGTGCAAAGTTCTATTGAATCCGTCATTAAAACACTGCTCGAGGCCATTGCTTTGGTAGTGCTAGTTGTCATCGTATTTTTGCAAAATTGGCGGGTATCAATAATCCCTTTACTTGCCGTACCCGTCTCTATTGTTGGGACCTTTTCCTTAATGATGTTGCTTGGCTTTTCAATCAACGTCTTGTCCTTGTTCGGACTAATCCTAGCCATCGGGATTGTGGTCGACGATGCGATTGTTGTTGTTGAAAATGTGGAACGGAATATCGCTCGAGGCTTAAGCCCACGAGATGCGACAATTGCGGCGATGAAGGAAGTAACGGGCCCGATCATTGCAACCTCTCTCGTTATTACCAGTGTGTTTGTGCCAATTGCATTTGTCAGTGGCCTTACAGGGCAATTTTATATTCAATTTGCGCTGACAATTGCCATTGCCACGATTATTTCAACAATCAACTCACTGACATTGGCACCAGCGTTATCAGCCTATTTATTAAAAGGCCACGATGCACCGAAGGACTTCTTGACGCGCATCTTGGAAGGTCTATTCGGTTGGTTCTTCAAAGGCTTCAATAAGGTTTTCAATCGCAGCACTGAAGTATATGCGGTGGGCGTTAAAAAGCTTTTGGGCCGCAAAACAATTATGATGGTCTTATACGCTGTCCTTTTGGGCTTCACCTATCAAGGCTTTCAAATTATCCCCTCTGGCTTCATACCGTTGCAAGATAAACAATATCTGATCAGTTTCGCGCAACTACCACAAGGCGCCACACTGGATCGTACGGAAGATGTCATCCGGGAGATGTCAGAAATTGCTTTAGCTGAACCTGGTGTTTCCAGTGCCGTCGCTTTTCCAGGCCTTTCAATTAATGGCTTCGTCAATAGCAGTAGCGCTGGCATTGTTTTTGTCACCTTGGATGATTTTTCAGAGAGAACTGACGCTTCTCTGTCGGGGTTTGCGATTGCCCAGAAACTGCAACAAAAATATGCAGGACTGGAAGAAGCTTTTGTGGCTATTTTCCCAGCACCGCCGGTTCAAGGCCTTGGGACCGTTGGTGGGTTTAAGCTTCAAATCGAAGACCGTGCGGATCAAGGATACGAAGCCCTTGATAATGCGCTCAAGCAAGTCCAAGCCAAAGCTTGGGCCGCCCCTGAGCTCACTGGCGTCTTTTCAAGTTACAATATCAATGTCCCGCAGTTACAAGTAGATCTGGACAGAACAAAAGCCCTTCAACTGGGTGTTTCTGTTGAAGAAGTCTTCCGGACTATGCAGATTTATTTGGGATCAATGTATGTAAACGATTTCAATCAGTTTGGCCGCACATATCAGGTTATCGCTCAAGCGGACAAAACATTCCGATCATCTCCTGAAGACATTCTTCGCCTCAAAACGCGTAATTCTGAAGGAAAACTGGTTCCATTGGGAAGTGTTCTCAGTGTTTCAGAAACGTTTGGGCCCGGAACGGCCATGCGGTACAACGCTTTCAGATCAGCGGATTTGAACGGAAATGCGGCCCCAGGTTATTCTAGCGGCGAGGCGCAAGCTGCCATCACAAAAATTCTGGAAGAGACATTGCCTCCTGGAATGGATTTCGAATGGACGGAACTGACATATCAACAAATACTTGCGGGAAATACGACAATGTTTATTTTCCCCCTTTGTATCATATTGGTTTTCTTGGTTCTTGCCGCCCAATATGAAAGCCTAACCCTTCCCTTAGCTGTTATCTTAATCGTGCCGATGAGTATTTTGTCAGCGTTGACGGGTGTCTATCTAGTTGGTGGTGATAACAACATCTTCACGCAGATTAGCCTTTTCGTGCTCGCCGGGCTTGCGTCTAAAAATGCTATCCTTGTTATCGAATTTGCGCGGGAGTTGGAGCGGAATGGTCATAGCGCGGTCTCAGCCGCGATTGAAGCAAGTCGCCTTCGCCTACGCCCAATCCTGATGACGTCTTTTGCCTTTATTTTGGGAGTTCTCCCTCTTGTACTCTCAACAGGTGCAGGAGCTGAAATGAGGCAAGCAATTGGTGTTTCTGTTTTCTCAGGAATGCTCGGCGTCACTTTTTTTGGCCTGATCTTTACGCCGATTTTTTACGTACTCTTACGAAAGTTGGCCCGAGAGAAGCCGGCAGAAATTGAAACCTCTTAAGACTGAATAAAGCGAATTATAAAAAGGGAAGAGCCATTAGCAGTTCTTCCCTTTTTATTTGAATAAATCTTAAGATTTTCTATTAGAGTGCAGTGGCATAATACCCTATTCTTGGGAAATGAACGAGGGTGTCGCCCGTCTCCTTTGACTGCCGCTTTACCACGATCTCTTTGGTAGAAGAGATCACAAGTTCTCCCACGACAGGATCCGGAACATTTTCTTCATTCAAGACAGAAACCTGGCACCCGAGTGCCGGTCCTGAACCAATATAGTCACTTTTTTCAACGGTAATATCGGCGTCTTTTGCAACGTCAATTGCAACCTTGGAATCCATTTCAACGCGCGTTCCGTGACCTATTGAATTTACCCGTTCAAACCAAGCCTTCATCTTGGTGTAAGGTTCTAATTGCTCTGCCCCTTTTGGCACATTATTGAGGAACCAAACACAATGGAATACTGAAAAATCAACGAGCGAGGGCGCCTTGCCATTCAGGTATTCCCGACCATCTTCAAGCATATCTTCTATCCATTGAAGCTGAGGATGCACTTGCGATAGAAGAGGCACTGCCGACGCCTTGATCGCATCTACATCAAGATCGCGCCCGCTCATTTTTTCTCTGTCTTCGAGGAGTTCCGTCGGTAAATTATCGGCATATGTTCCAAATACATAACGAACACAAGGTCGGAATAACATACGGTCAGTCCATGCAGAAAGCGCCATATTAACCCCAAAACCACCGCATTCAAAAAGAGAGGGTGCCGGGTGTCGTTTTTCAAGCTCAGCGGCAATCAGCTGCGTATCACAATAGATATCGGCACCGATTTGCAATGCCGGGGTCCGTCTATAACCGCCGGTCAAAGCCGTAAAATCTGGTTTTGGCATGATGCGCGGTATCTGAACCGAATTCCATGTCAGCCCTTTCAATCCAAAAATCAGGCGAACCTTTTCGCTATAGGGGGATGGATCAAAGTGATGAAAAATAAGATCGGACATGTGTCGAGAACTCCTGTTATGGGTTTTCTTTTACGATATGCAATTCTTTGATACATGTCACGCGAACTAAGCGCACCATAAACGATCCAGACTGTGAGAAAACGCCTCTTGGTTTCGTGAATTTAAAGCACTCTTCGACGAAATAATCAGTTACTACTTTCTAAACGAGAATGAGACGATATTATTCTCGTTCTCTGGCGAAATGGACGGTCAAAAAATTTTCTGTAATATATGCACAAAGGGAGAGATGAATGTCTGTCATTATTCACGGTTATAAATTCAGTGTTTATCATCGTATCGTTCGGATGGCTTTACTTGAAAAAAATGTTTCATTTGAGGTCGTAGAAGTGAACCCGTTTTCTGACGATCTTCCCGATGATTATTATGACCTTCACCCGTTTGGGCGAGTTCCTGTTTTAGTGCACAATGATTTTCAAGTATACGAAACAGCGGCAATATTGAGGTACATTGACCTTGCTTTCTCTGGAAAATCCCTTGTTCCAACTGGCATTGAAGCTGCCACACGTATGGCCCAGGTAATTGCCATCACAGACAATTACGGTTATTGGCCAATGGTGCGCCAGGTCTTCTCTCATCGTGTTTTTCGGCCACTTAATAATTTATCACCAAACGAAACAGAAATTTCTGATGGGCTAACAAACGCAAAAGATGTGCTTCGAGTTTTGGACAATATTGTGCAAAAAGGAAGTATATTGAACGGTAAGGAGATATCACTAGCTGACATTCATCTAGCCCCTATGATTGGTTATTTCATTAAGGCTGAAGAAGGACGCACTCTGCTTAACAGCCATATATCACTTTTAGAGTGGTGGAAAACAATCAGTCAACGTGAGAGCTATATTTCAACAGAGCCCGAATTACCAACACGACGCCCACAAAGCGAGCTCTCTATGTAATCTAAGGCTTTTTACACAGCTAGGATCGAGCGTTCTTTGTAAAAAATGAAAGATCACCCTAACTTTCACTACACCATGGATTTTCCGTCATACCTTTTTTATAAGGATAAGCGATTTCCTCATCGAGCAGAGTTTTCCCAATATTCAATCCTCCTTCAGTGTAGGCCACGGCTAAAACCCGATTAAAACTGTCACGGCCGAAAACCACTAGGCGCACTAATTTCTCGCCTATTAGTTGTCTTGTGCGGGCTTCCGCTTTTTTTGACATTATCCGCTCCCTCTCACAGGCGGCTCTTTTTTCAGGCGTATCGACTTTCAATAGGCGTATTCGCGCTTTAACCACATGATCTGGCCAGTTTTCAACTTCCACATCGAAAGTATCTCCATCAACAACATGCGTAACATTTGCCCAATACTGATTACGCTGCACCTTATTTCCAGCCCATGCGGACCCTACATGAATAGACAATAACAAAATCAATATCAGACGCATTTCTACTCTCCAAAAATCTCACCACAATCATTGAGTGGTGTCGTATCTGAAAGGTAAGACGGTGCAACCGATCGAGTTGTGAAATTTTATCCGGGCGCTGAACTAAAGACGGCGCTATTTGCCACTTCACTGGGCGGGTAGCCAAACAATTTACGGTAATCACGACTAAATTGTGAAGGACTGGCATATCCCACTTCAAAAGCAGCCTCACTCACCCGCAGGCCATCAAAGGACATTAAAGTTT
>JBALXM010000067.1:0-19452 GCA_036960695.1 Sneathiella sp. | reverse complement strand
TGACAGCCCAAAGAGATAGCCTGAACTATGCCGCGGATCAATTGGCTGGTGTTAAGGGGGTCGTTTTGGAATTTGGCCTTGGAAATGGTCGAACCTATGATCATTTAAGAGACCTGTTTGATAAGTCGGACATTTATGTTTTTGATCGTCATGTGAAAGCCCATGAAGAGTGCATTCCGGATGAAGGTCACATGATTATTGGCGACTTTCTCGATAGCCTGCAGGAAGCCTCAAAGAAATTTGAGGGCCTTGCTAAACTTGTCCATTGCGATGTGGGGTCGGGTGATAAAGCTGCCAGTATGTCTCTGGCTCAAAAAGTAGGCGATAAACTGGATGGGCTTATTCAAAAAGGCGGGATTGTTGTGAGCGACCAGCCGATAGAAAAGTCCAATTGGGAGCCATTGCCTTTGCCCGCAGGGATTGCTGAAGGACGGATCTACCTTTACCGGCAATTATAGCTAAAACAGGCAATATTTTCCCATTTATCAAGGGTTTGACTTTTATAAGTCAGCGGAAATTCGACACTTAATACTGGTATGAGAATTGCATACCCTTTTCATAAAGAAATGAAAAGGGCGCAAAATGGTCAATTCAGTCGGTGGCAATAATTCAGTTTATGTATCGCAAAATGTCTCTCAGGCATACGGACAGGCAGGTAGATTGGTCGAAACTGAAAAACCTGTTCCTTATGACAAAGCGGTTCAAGTTGATCTTTCCGATGCGGCAAAGGCCATTAAGGATACAATGAATGACGTTGGCTATATGGATACGGACCCCTTTAACGTAAGAGGATCAGAAACACGGCTTAAGAATTTAATGGATGAGATCGGGGTGCCTGAAGATGCAGAGTTCAGTATTCGGGTGAATTCAGATGGCTCTTTTGAAGTGGAAGGCGAGGATCCTCTAACGCGAATTCTTGAAGAGAGACTGAATGACGGCAGTGAACCTGAGCTTGCCGACTCACTCAAGGGTTATAATCCGGGTTCCATTTTCCAAAGAGTTGCTGGAGCTTTAGCTATGGCATCCGATGCAGCTAAAGAAGATCCAAATAATGCCGAGGAATATTTTAATTGGGTTCAGGAATCCGTTAAACCCGATGCGGAATCCAGGGATTATGCGGTGAGCTTCTCTAACGGGAAGCTGTCTGGATCGTTTTTAAATGATGAAGGTCAACAAATAGCCGCGACTTATAACCTAAAGCTTCCCTTTGCGTAAATGCATAGAAGGTATGAGGTAGGCAACAATTGCCTCGGCAGCATATTTTTCCTTCATTGAAGACGCTCTCTGTAAAATAAATGGCTTAGAACTTGACTTTTTAGCTGGCACGATAATTGCTTTGTATTGTTAACAGAACAATTTATAGGGGTGTAAAATGGTCAATTCAGTTAGCGGTAATAATCCTGTTTATTCAGCGCAAACTGTTACTCAAGCCTACAACAATAATGTGCAGAGTGCGGGAGGAGAAAACAAAACCGACCCGTATGGGGATGCTGTACAGGTGGATGTGTCTGAGGGAGCAAAAACAGTTCGGAAGACTTTGGACGATGTTTCAATGATAAGATTGGATCCGGTGTTTCATATGGATAAGGCCGAGACCAGATTAAAAGAACTGATGGCTGAACTTGGGATGCCTGAAAACACTGAGGTTAAAATTACGACAAACTCTGATGGATCGTTTGAAGTGGAAGGGGATCATGCCCTCACAGCTGTTATTGAAGAGAAGCTCAATGACGGCACTGAAAGAGTGTTGTCCAATGCACTAAAAGCGGCTCATACGGGTACAGTCATTCAACGTATTGCAGCCGCCGTTGAGATGGCGTCAAATGCAGCTGCAAAAGATCCAATGAATTCTGATGCCTACTATAACTGGGTTCGGGACACAGTGAACCCTTCTGCAACGTCCATGGCATTTGAAGTGAATTTTGCGAACGGAACACTTTCAGGATCTCTTCTAAACAGCGAAGGGCAGAAAGTCGCGGTAAGTGACGGTTTGACGCTTCCAACAGCATAAAGGTAAAGTAGAGTTTAAATGTATCTTTAAGCTTTTGTTTGCTATTGTACTACCAGTTGGTTTCTCCGGTGTGTTTCAGTAGAGAATGGTCGTGTTATGAACAATATAGTGGCAAGTAAACTCATAGATCAGATGGGTTTTTCATCAGGTGAGATTGCCCGAAGGTTACATTTGCTGAATTTCACTTCAGAAGATGCGGTCATTATAAAAAAAGCACTACCGTTCATTGAGCATTCACTTCAATCAATCATTGAAGAGTATTATGACTACCAACTGAATGATCCAGAAATGGCAGTTATCATCGGCGATGCCGATACCCTTGCGCGCCTTAAAGGGTATTTGTCGCACTATGTAACGAGTCTTTTTGCCGGTGTTTATGATGAAGATTATGTCAATACACGCCTAAGGGTGGGCAAGGTCCATAAGCGTTTGGATGTTCGTCCCAAGATTTATATTAAGGCATTTTCCAAATTACAAAGCCTGCTGGAACAAGAGATCGAAGCCAGCTGTTTTGTTGAGGATGCTGAAGTGATAAAGAGCTCTCTGCAAAAAATCTTACTCTTCGATGCAGAGCTGGTTTTTGACGCGTATGTGGAGACCTATTTAACAGAGATGCAAAGCGCAACACTTGAGGTGGAGAAATATGCATCTGGTGTGGGCATAAAAATCGATAACATGTTTCACCGGTTATATGAAAGATCTCAAAAAGATAATTTGACCGGTCTTCATAATCGCCGATCCCTTTATGATTTTCTAAAACGGGAATGCCGGGTCGCGGAACGCCACCATCTCTCCTTTGTGTTGGTGTATATGGACCTTAATGGTTTTAAAGCAATCAATGACGTGCATGGGCACCAAGCAGGGGATTCTGTGCTTGCTCAAGTGGGAAAATCAATGTTGGCATGCACACGTGCTGTTGATATTGCCGCCCGATATGGCGGCGACGAATTTTGCCTCGTTCTACCGAGATCCTCGCTCGCGGATGTCGACGTGGCGTTAACCCGCCTGACTAAAGATTTTGATGAGAATTGCCGTTATCCTGTTACGTTCAGTATGGGAGTTGTGCAGGTAGGGCCAACCAAGTTTGAAGAACCTGAAGAGCTCATAAGGATTGCTGATTTGCTTATGTATGAAGCAAAACAACGTGCTCACGCTGATGGCGGCCACCATTGGCATTTTGAAGGAAAGTCAGGCAGCCCTAAAAATATTTAATAGGGCTGCACACGCTTAAGGTTTTAAATCAAAGTCCATGATCACAGGGGCATGGTCTGATGGTTTTTCGCGGCCTCGGGCCTCAAGATCAATTGTCATGGCTTTCAAGGAAGACTTCAGCGTGGGGGTTACCCATACGTGATCCAGGCGACGTCCCTTATTCGTTGTCTTCCAGTCTTTGGACCGGTAGCTCCACCAACTATATAATCTTTCCGTTTCGGGAACGAAATGACGCATGGCATCAATCCAATCATGAGAGTGCATAATCTCATTGAGATGATCCACTTCAATAGGTGTGTGGCTGACAATTTTTAAAAGCTGTTTATGGCTCCAAACATCATTTTCAAGGGGCGCTACATTCAGGTCGCCCACTAAAATGTATTTATTGTCTGCGGCCTTTTTCTCCCCAAACCAAGCGGCCATTTGTTTCATGAAGGCAAGCTTATGAGCAAATTTTTCATTTTGTTCAGGGTCGGGGATATCACCGCCAGCAGGCACGTAGAAATTATGAAGTTCTGTGCCATTTTCAAATTGTACGGAAATATGCCGCTTATCATCCTTCTCGCACCATAAGGGCGATTCAAGCTGGGTAAAGGGGATTTTCGAAAATATCGCAACGCCATTATAGCTTTTTTGGCCAGCAATGGCGTAATGCTCAAAGCCAAGCTTGGTAAACGCCTTTAGGGGAAAATCATTGTCTGTGACCTTGGTTTCCTGAAAGCAAATCACATCAGGATTATGGGTTTCAACGAAGTGATCTACGTGGGCCAAGCGGGCACGGACAGAGTTAATATTCCAAGTAACGAGGCGCATTGTTATTTCCCGGTTTTTATGAGGACTAAAAGAGATTGAAGCTGTTGCCCGTAATGGCAATAGGCCAGCGCCCAAGCTCGAATAATTTGTATTTTAGAGCAAAAGGGTGAGTATCTTCTTCTCCGGCTGCAAGAACCAGTGCAGCTTGATGGCAGGCCTGAATGGCCGACCCAATTGCCGCGAGGATGAGCTCTTCATCCTCGATACCCTGTTCTTCGGCTAAATTCTCAACGGCATGCTTAATGTGAGGCGAGGCTGTCGCTGAAATATGGGTTAGCGCCATTGTAAGGTCTTCTTCAGCCATCAATTCGAGGGCTTGGGCAGTTAATCCTACGCGAAGCTGTTCTTCTGCATCCCACCAATCACTATTCCAATCGGGATTGGCGGCGGCATAATTTGCTTCTTCCCAGTTTTCTACTTGCGTGACATAGGCATCAGGAAAACCTAGATTCTCAGCATATTCTTTTGCCGTTTTTACGGTTGCTTTGCCAAAATCCAAACCGCAGGATTGGAACCAGTGTACGGAAGTGAGGACTTTGTTGAAGCGGGCCACAGAACGCAAAGTTGGATATTCATCAATATTGGGAATATCGTCTTCAAAATCGTCATCTTCTTGCATGAAAGCAGGTACCTTTTATGAATAGCGTGCCCAAGCTTATTATCACGCTTTGGGGGTCACTCAAAGAGGCAATGATTTATCCGTTAATTCTTATCATAGTGGGGATCAAAGAAGGTAAAGAGTTCAGGCTTAAGTTTAATGCCGCGCTCAACATCACTTAAGCTCACGCTGGTTGCACTGCCTTGTGGGTCCGTCATCAACCATTTGCGTAGTTTAAGGGGTTTGTCGCTAAAGACCAGCGTAAGACCCCCTTCTTCAGGGTCGTCTGTGCTTATAATATTGATCCGTAGTGTGTTTGCTTCTTTTTCAACAGAGACAACTTTCACATCCCCATCCAGTTTTACATCCTTTTTTAAAAGGACACTAATGGGCGTAGAATAAAGCGGTATGCGAGTCGTTTCGTTCAGTTCTTTGTCGTGGAAGACGAGCCAAGTTCCATCAGCAACAATTAAAATCTGTGCTGGCGGTTCATATTCAAAGCGCATGCGCCCGGGGCGCCGCATATATAAATCACCTTGTGCGATCTCGCCCGCTGCATTTATCTGCAAAAATCGGGATTTTAAGGAAGAGATTGTGTTTAAATAAGTCTCTACCCGAGCAATGTCAGCACGATCGTCTGCCGATAGTTCTGCGGATATAGCAGTCTGGGGCGCAAACCATATTAGGGCCGCAACTGCTACACCATAAAATCGGACGAATTTATTCATAAAGATTTTCCAAAGCTCAACGGGTTGTACGGTATAGAGATATAATTATCTTTTAAGGTGTTACCAGCCAATTTTGATGAAAAAAGGGCAGACCTAGTTAAAACGGTCTTCTATATCCCGAGCCAGAACTTCACGTTTACCCACATGATTGGCGGAGCTGATGACCCCTTCTTTTTCCATTTGATCAACAATGCGTGCGGCGCGGTTATAACCGATTTGCAAGTGGCGCTGGACAAAGCTGGTTGAGGCTTTCCTCTCCCGGCACACCAGTTCCACTGCTTTGTCATAAAGCTCGTCTCCGCCCGAACCACCACCTGAGCCGCCCCCGGACATGCCATCAAATTCGGTTTCGGACTCTTCCGTTACCTCATTGACGTAGGCGGGCTTCCCTTGCGATTTCAGGAATTTCACTACCTCTTCGACTTCTTCGTCTGACACGAAGGGGCCATGAACACGCTGTACGCGGCCAGCACCGGGCATATATAGCATATCACCTTGACCGAGCAATTGTTCGGCACCTTGTTCTCCCAAAATTGTACGACTATCAATTTTCGATGTGACCTGAAAACTGATACGGGTCGGGAAGTTGGCCTTGATGGTACCGGTGATAACATCCACAGACGGGCGCTGGGTTGCCATGATCACATGAAGGCCTGCGGCACGGGCCATTTGGGCAAGGCGCTGAACGCTTTGTTCAATGTCTTTACCAGCAACCAACATGAGATCCGCCATCTCGTCTACGATAACAACGATCATGGGGAGGGGGTCTGTGTCGAGTGCTCGCTCTTCAAAGATAGGCTCGCCTGAGGTTGCGTCAAACCCTGTCTGTACGGTGCGTTTTAATTCATCACCGCGCTTCTTGGCGTCCCTTATCCGTTGGTTATACCCGTCAATATTTCGAACCCCAAGTTCTGCCATTTTGCGATAGCGGTTTTCCATCTCCTTCACTGCCCATTTAAGGGCAACGACCGCTTTGCCCGGCTCTGTCACCACCGGTGTCAGCAAATGAGGTATGCCATCATAGACCGATAATTCCAGCATCTTTGGGTCAATCATAATGAACCGGCATTCCTCAGGAGGAAGACGGTAGAGGAGGCTTAAAATCATTGTATTGACCGCAACAGACTTACCTGAGCCCGTTGTACCCGCAATCAAAAGATGAGGCATCCGCGCTAGGTCAGTTACAACAGGGTCGCCCCCAATATCCTTACCCAGCGCTAAGGTTAGCTTCGAGCTGGTACTTTCGTAAGTCGCGGTAGAGAGCAATTCTCGTAAATACACAGTCTCTCGGCGTTGGTTCGGGAGTTCAATGCCAATGGCATTTCGGCCGGGAATGACTGCGATACGGGTTGAGATGGCACTCATGGAGCGTGCAATGTCGTCGGCAAGTCCAATCACGCGGGAGCTTTTAAGGCCCGGTGCTGGTTCTAATTCATACAAGGTAACCACTGGACCCGGACGCACGCGGCTTATATCCCCTTTAATGCCATAATCATCGAGGACGCCTTCAAGCATTCGCGCATTATTTTGCAGAGATTCTTCGCTTAAGGGTTTTGTTGTTACTTTCGTGTCGGGCAAGGACAGCAGGCTTAAAGGGGGAAGCTGATATACATCTGATGGGCCAAGGTCGAGTGCCACTTGTTTCTCAGCGGCAACTCTCTTGCTTGCCTTGACTTCAGTCCGGCTCGTTTCAATTTTTGGTTCTGTATGGCGGTCTGATTTATCGGCTTTAAGGAATTTCTTTTTCTTTTTAGCCGACTTCTTTGGGGCCGCTTCTTCTTGGATATCGGGGGAGCCGCCCAAGATCATTTCATCTTCATCGTCCTGATCGTCTGAGCCGCCCTGTTTTCTCTTCCAGTAACCGGTCAAACCATAGACAACCTTACCGCCTTTTTGGACCCCTCGGCCCATGCTAATCCATTCATGCAACGGCAAGGCATACGCCACCGCGAGCAACATTAAGGAGAGGACGGCCAATATGATGCCGAGTAGGGAGATAGGGATAATAAGTCCCACTTTTTGTCCAAGAAGGATCAAGCTATTGAAGAGAGTTTCGCCAACAATACCGCCATAAGCCGCATTCAAGGGCCAACCACCACTGACAGGGAGCGCTGTTAAGCTTGCGGACGCAAAGGTGATACCAAAAGGCATTAGCGCCACATGAACCCAGCCCCAATGGAGACCGCGATGGGAGGCAATGCGCCAGCCCCAAGCAACAAGTCCGAATAACAGTGGGATAGAGCCAAAGCCAATAGTTTGAAGGAGGAGGTCAGAGGCGTGAGATCCGGGGCTGCCTAACAAATTGGCTGCGGCATTGGCTGTTGAGTGGTTAAAGTTGGGGTCAGTTGGCGAATAAGACAAAAGGGCAACGCCGCCCAGACAAGCAATTAAGAAAAGAGCAAAGCCGCACAACTCTATCAGGCGACGGTATAAAAAATCTGTACTACCGCTGGGCAGTAGTGAAATAGACTTGGGGCCTTGACTCATAAATCGGACCTTTAATAATTTATAGCTCTATTTATAAGCTATCCGCTATTCTGGATAAAGCTTCTTCCATCATTTCTGGATCAAATACCATAGCAATCCGAATATAGGACTTGCCGGGGTTATGCCCATGTCTGTCTGTTGTACTTAGATATTCTCCGGGCAATACGCGAATTGCAGCTTCAGACCAGAGCTTTTTCGCAGCGTCAACACCATCGCCAACGTTAAGCCACAAGAAAAACCCTCCGGCAGGGCGATAAAAATCAAACCGGCCAGACAAAAGCCTTTCAGCGATATCCATATTGGCCTTGTATCGTGTCCGATTTAAGGCCACGTGATCATCGTCATCCCAAAGGGCAGCTGAGGCTGCACAGACGGGAAGCGGAGAGGCTGCGCCCGCAAACTGCCGTAATGTTATTAGGGCTTTTGTGAGTTTGGCATCCCCTGCGATGAAGCCAGAGCGCAAACCCGCAGCGCTTGATCGTTTGGAGAGGGAATGAAATGTTAGAACCCGTTCCATAGAACCGCCAAGGTCGCGGCAAATTTCAAGAATGCCGGTTGGGGCTTCCTGATCATAAATTTCCGTATAACATTCATCCATTATCAAAGTGAAATCATGCTTTTGGGCGAGCTCTAACGCGCGCCTAAGATAGTCAGCACCCGCAACAGTACCTTGCGGGTTTGAGGGGCTACAGAGGAAAAAGGCAGAACACCGATTTAGGACATCATCCGATAGGCTCTCCAAATCTGGAAAGAAATTCGTCTCCGCGCTGGTGTTTAGCATAATGGGCTCCGCCCCTGCCATGATCGCGGCCCCATAATAGACGTGGTAGTAAGGGTTTGGGATGAGAATGGTCGGCTTTTTAGCATCTCCCTGTGCCCGGTCGGTTAAAAGCTGGGCCACCATATATAACGCTTCTTTTGTCCCGTTTACCGGGGCGATATTAGCATTTTCCTTTACCATATCTTGTGGCAAATCAAACCGGCGATTTAACCATGCGACGATTGATGTACGCAGTTCAAGCGAGCCGTCAACTGGTGGGTATTTTCCATAAAGATGATCATTATCTTTCAAGACATCTTTCATAAATTCCGGCGGCTGATTTTGTGGCTCTCCAATTGTTAGGGCCAGCGGAGTAAGACCTGCGGGCGCATCAATTGGGTCCAGCAGGGCTTTAAGGGCAACAAATGGGGAGCCGCGAAGGGCTAAAAGATCTGAATTCATGGCTGGTATGGATCACCGAAGAAAGTTTAGGAGTACAAAACAAAAACATAATTAAAGACTTGCGTGAAAAGACACAAGTATGTTGTTGATTTTTATACAGTCCTAATATGCTACTCTCTTCAATCTTATACAGTTATCAGATTTGTTCCGCTTTTGTTTGTAGGTTATAGAGTTACTACTATTTATCTATTTTAAAGAGGAAAATTATACAAAAGTAATATTTTCCCCTTTAAGTTTGGGTGTTAGCGCAAATCTTCTTCTGGATATGCCCCGATTTTATGGATGCTCAGGTCCGCCCCTTCGAATTCTGATTGTTCATCGAGGCGAATACCGGTCGTAGCTTTGAAGATGCCGTAGACCACAAATCCCATGAGTAACGCATACGCGCAGCCGGCAAGACTGACCATAACCTGTACGGTCAGACTAACACCACCAAGGCCACCAAGAGCCTCTTGGCCAAATATTCCAGCAGCGATACCGCCCCACAGGCCGCAAAGGCCGTGAAGGGGCCAAACACCCAGAACGTCATCGATTTTCATTTTGTTTTGGCAAAATGTGAAAGCCCAAACAAACAGACCGCCTGCAATACCGCCGGCGGCAAGGGCACCTAACGGATGCATAATGTCAGATCCGGCGCAGACTGCGACAAGTCCGGCTAAGGCTCCGTTATGGACAAAGCCCGGATCGTTTCGGCCAATGACCAAGGCTGCGATAATACCGCCCACCATCGCCATGAGTGAATTGATCGCTACAAGACCTGAAATGCCGCCGATGGATTGGGCGCTCATTACGTTAAAGCCAAACCAGCCGATGCACAGAATCCACGAGCCAAGGGCCAGAAAAGGGATGTTTGAAGGGGGGATGCCAACGACACGACCATCTTTGCGATAGCGTCCCATGCGGGCGCCGAGCAATATAACGGCGCCAAGGGCTATCCAACCGCCAACGGCATGAACAACAATTGATCCTGCAAAATCATGGAAGGGGAAACCGAAAGTAGCTTCAATGGCATCTTGAATACCAAAGGATCCTCCCCAGATAATGCCTTCGAAAAACGGATAGATCAGGGCTGTAATCACAGCCGTTGCGCCGAGTTGCGGCCAGAATTTTGCGCGCTCCGCGATGCCCCCAGAAATAATGGCAGGAATAGCGGCAGCAAAAGTTAAAAGGAAGAAGAATTTGACAAGGTCGTAGCCGTTGCTCGCAAAGCTATATCCTTCGGCGTCTGTTGCGCCAGTGAGGACAGATGCATTGACGAGGAAATCCACTCCGTAAGCAACACCATACCCAATAAGAAAGTAGCAGACTGTAGAAATTGCAAAGTCGACAAGGATTTTAACGAGCGCATTGACTTGGTTTTTGCGGCGAACCGTTCCCACTTCTAAAAATGCGAACCCTGCATGCATTGCAAAGACCATTATTGCCCCTAACAGGACAAACAGGACATCCGTGCCCGAAATCTCAGCTTCCATTATTACACTCCCTAAACCTTTTTGACGGCTGCGTCGTTAGCGTCATTTATGACAGAGCACCATCAAGGAACGTGCCAATTTGCAAAAGTGGCATTTATTAGGGCATTTTTGGGGAAAGGGAGCACCAAAAAAAAGGCAGATGCCTAAAAAATGATCATAATCGGATCAAATAATGGGCAACTGCCTTATACATAAGCAAAGGAAGGAGGGCTCCCTTTACTTATGCGAGGGGTTAGTTTAGGAGGACGGTCCGAATTCAGGGTAAGCTTCCAATCCAAGCTCTGCCTTATCCAAGCCGTTCACTTCGTCTTCTTCGTCAACACGGATACCAACTGTATATTTAAGGGCAAGCCACAAAATTGTACTTGTCACAATAACAAAGGCACCGATAGAGACAATACCTGTAGCCTGAACAAGGAGTGTCGCATCTGCATCTGTTAAGACAACTGCGAGAGTTCCCCAAATTCCGGCAACCAAATGAGCGGAAATCGCACCCACAACGTCATCGATTTTAAGTTTGTCGAGCAGTGGCACCGCAAGAACTACAAGAACACCACCGACTGCACCGATCAATACGGCCATTCCAATCGTTGGATCAGCAGGTTCCGCAGTAATAGAGACCAGACCAGCAATCGCGCCGTTGAGGGCCATTGTTAGATCTACCTTTTTATACAGTATTTGTGTCAGAACCATGGCGGAGAGTACGCCGCCAACAGCAGCCATATTGGTATTGGCAAAAACATTTGCCATTTCGATCACAGCTTCAGCTGTACCCATTGCAAGAACAGAGCCGCCATTGAAGCCGAACCAGCCGAGCCACAAGATGAATGTTCCAAGTGTTGCAAGGGGCAGGTTCGATCCTGGAATAGGAGAAACGCGACCGTCTTTCGAGTATTTTCCTTTACGGGCACCTAGAATAATTGCACCTGTCAGAGCAGCCCAGCCGCCGACTGAATGAACAAGTGTTGAGCCTGCATAATCGGAGAAACCCATTTCACTGAGCCAGCCGCCGCCCCAAACCCATGAACCCTGGATTGGGTAGATGATGGCTGTCATAAGGAAAACAAAAGCAAGGAATGGCCATAGTTTGATCCGTTCAGCAAGAGCGCCCGATACGATGGAGGCAGCCGTTGCTACAAACACCATCTGGAAGAACCAGTCAGAAGAGGCAGCATAGCTGCCTTCATCAAAGGTGCCGGCCAAAGCCGCTGTATCATCGGCTGACCAGAAGGGGCTGAAACTGCCGATAAATCCTGTCACATCGAGATACATCAGATTGTAGCCGATTGCATAAAAAGTCAGGCCGGATATGGAATAAAGGGCGATATTCTTAAGGCAGATGGTGGCTGTGTTCTTTTTACGAACAAGACCCGCTTCAAGCATGGCAAAACCAGCTGCCATCCACATGACCAAGGCGCCATTGATCAAAAATGAAAAGGAATTGAGGATAAAAGCAGTTTCCGGCTCCACTGCTGCATTTGCAATGCCAGGTGCAAATGCGAGGAGGGCGACACTTACCGCCGCTATACTTTTTGATAATTCTAATTTACGCATGGGGAATCTCCTACAGGGCGTCTGCATCTGTCTCACCGGTTCTAATCCGGATTACATTATTCAAGTCGTATACAAAGATTTTGCCGTCACCAATTTGCCCGGTTTTGGCAGTATTCATGATGGTTTCAACAACTTGCTCTGCAAGATCGCTTTTGACTGCAATTTCGATCTTGATTTTGGGGAGGAAAGAAATGGCATATTCTGCACCACGGTAAATTTCCGTATGTCCCTTTTGCCGTCCAAATCCCTTTACTTCTGTCGCTGTCAATCCGTCAATGCCGATGGATGTGAGTGCGTCCCGAACATCGTCGAGTTTGAAGGGCTTGATGACGGCCATAATGAGTTTCATGTTTTCACCTCTTGGGCTTCTTAATTCCGGTCGGAGCGAGACGGCTCCGTTTCAAGACTTTCTTTTCAAGTCCCGTGCCAGTTCAAAGAATTGGTGAATTAAATGATTTTTATCAATTGGTTACAAAAAAAACGCCTAAAAAGTAGGCGCTTGAGTTGCAAGGATGAGGCTTTTAGTTGCCTATAATTTAATCAAAGTATAAAAATTAGGCATTTATAGGTCTGAGAGCCATTTCTGCGGCTTTGCTTAAGCGCAACAGTTTGTTTTCACCAAAGGGTGGGGCCATCAACATCATGCCCACAGGAAGTCCCTGTACAAGCCCTGCAGGCAGGGAGGTCGCACAGAGGCCTAACAAATTGGCGAGGCGGGTTAAGCTAATGGACATCATGGTCGCTTTTAAATAAAGAGCATCATCTTCATATAAAGGGGCAAGGGCCGGAGGCGGCGCTGGAACTGTGGCACCAACAACCAAATCAAAACCTTCGGTTTGTTTTAGATATTTTGCCTGAAAACCTTCTAACGCCATATAAAAGCTGACAATACCAGTTGCCTTGAAATTATCGGCGGATAAGATACGCTTGGCGATCGGAGCAAACATCCCATCGGGATTTTCGCGAATTTTATCAGCCCAAAGAACATTACCCTCAATATTGGCAGGGCTTCCATGGGCGGCACTGGCATCGAGTATTTCTTGAAAAACCGGCACTTCTTTTTCAACGATTTCTGCACCGGCCGCTTCCAGAAGCTCCAAACCAGCATGAATTTGTTGTTTTATTTCAGGTTCGACCAAATCATCAAAAACAGTGGTTGCCCGTAAAATTCGAGTGCCTTTTAAAGTAGCACCTTTTAAATCGGCAGGGGGTGTGCCGGACAAAATAGCGTTTATCGCATTGGCGTCGGCAATATCCTTAGTAAGGGGCCCAACGGTATCTTGAGAGGGAGAGAGCGGCACTGAACCTTCAAGGGAGATGAGCCCATGTGTGGTTTTGAGGCCTGTAATCCCGCACCATGCAGATGGAATTCTAACTGATCCTGCTGTGTCTGAGCCAATGGCTGCGGCAGCCAAGCCATGATGGACAGATAATGCCGCGCCAGAGGATGAGCCGCCGGGCACGCGTTTCACTTGATCGTCATAGGGGTTTGCCCCAGTGCCCGTCCAGGCGTTGTTACCAAGACCGGAAAAGGCGACATCTGGCATGTTTGTTTTACCAAGACAGATCATCCCGGCGCGTGTGGCGCGTTTTAAGCATTCTGCATCATCGGCTGGTACTCGGCCTTCCAGAATTTTTGCGCCTGCTTCTGTCGCAATGCCTGCCGTATCAAAAAGATCTTTCCAGGAAATTGGAACGCCATCAAGAGGGCTTCGTCGTTGTTTGTTTTGCGCACGCAATGATGCTGCACGAGCCTCCGACAATGCTCTATCTTCTGTTAAACGCACATAAATCAGGTGCTCAGGATCCAATTCCTTGATGCGCAGAAGGAAATAGTGTGTCAAATCGACGGGGTCGATGGTTCCCTGATCAATTTGTTGGCCCAATTCAAGGGCTGTAAGTGTGTGCCATTCATTTGTCATTGTAGGAGGTTAGCGATAATCCTATAACAGAGCAATAGAAGCCGTAATATGGACTTAATATGAGCAGAAGCAGCATGGATCGAGTAATCAACACGGATATACTGGTAGTTGGGGGCGGATTGAATGGCCTTCCCTTGGCAATTGCCGTGGCATCCGCCGGCCTTGATGTGGTGGTATTGGAGAGAGAAGATCCAATAACCGTTACGGATGCAGGCTTTGATGGGCGTGTGTCAGCGATTGCATATGCCTCCCGCAATTTGCTGAGAAGTATTGGGGTGTGGGATCATATTGGGCACGCAGAACCTATGCTGGATATTCGCATTACAGATGGTCCTTCAAAGTTTTTTCTTCACTACGATCACCGTCAATTGGGGGATGAGCCCTTCGGTCATATGGTGGAAAATCGCCATATGCGTCAAGCGCTACTGAAAAGAGCGAGTGAGGTGGAGAGCCTGACATTATTGGCGCCTGCATCCTATACGTCTATTGAACGGGATGCGGATGGGGCAACTGCCCTTTTGGAGGATGGCACAGAAATCAGAGCCAAGTTAGTGGTGGCAGCCGATGGTCGGGCATCGCAACTTCGCAAAAAAGCGGGAATTGGCACCGTTGGCTGGTCCTATGATCAATCGGGTATTGTCTGCACCGTGGCCCATGAGAAACCCCATTTGGGAATTGCTCAGGAACGGTTTTTAAATCCCGGCCCTTTTGCTATTTTACCCATGTCCAATAATCGCTCTTCTCTTGTCTGGACAGAACAGACGGATACGGCTGCAAAAATCATGGCTTTGCCGAATGATGAATTTTTGGGGGAAATGGCGCGGCGCTTTGGTGATTATCTTGGCGCGCTGGAAATTGTTGGCCCTCGTTGGAGCTATCCGCTCGCCCTTCATCAGTCCGATAGTTATGTGGCAGAGCGTCTTGCCTTAATTGGCGATGCGGCCCATGGCATGCACCCGATTGCGGGGCAGGGGCTTAATCTGGGTTTGCGAGATGTGGCAGCCCTTGCCGAAGTGATCGTGGATAAGGCGCGTCTGGGACTTGATCCGGGCACAATGAACGCATTGACGGAGTATCAGCGCTGGCGACGGTTTGATAGCGTGATGCTACTGGCCATTACGGATGGGTTGAACAAGCTATTCTGCGCAGATGTACCCCCTGTCAGGCTTGTACGGGATTTAGGTCTTGCTGCTGTCAATAAAATGCCCCGCGTGAAGGGCATGTTTATGGAGCATGCGAGAGGGACGGTTGGCGTGTTGCCGCGCCTTTTGGAAGGAAAGCCTTTATAGGTCTTCCTTAAGGGTCGCGGCTTAGGCCTTTTGCTTCAAGATTTGCCAGGTAATTTTCCCACACAGCCTCTTGCGTGTGGCCCAGCTCATACAGAAAACTCCAGCTAAAAAGGCCAGTGTCGTGAAGGTCATCGAAACTAAGGCGGACAGCATATTTTCCGACAGGCTCCAAAGACATGATACCCACATGACGGCGGCCTGCGATCAGCTGTTTCTGGCTAGCGCCATGGCCTTGAACTTCGGCAGAGGGACTTTCCACGCGGAGAAGTTCTGCTGGAAAATCAAAACGGTGACCATCTGAAAATGAGATGACGAGGCGTTTTTCGTCTTTTTTCAAACGTACTTCAGTCGGACTTGGGCGCCCAGCCTTATCAAATAAATCCTGGGTCATATCAAGTGGGGCTATCGTCAATTTGGCGGGCTTCATCCACCAACATTACAGGAATTCCGTTACGAATTGGAAAGGCAAGGCCTGCCTTTTTACTGATCAATTCACCAGATTTTCTGTCATAATCCAAGGCCTCTTTTGTTAAGGGGCATACTAGAATTTCCAGTAGTTTGGGGTCTACTTGTGAAATGTTAGCAGTTGTTTGTTCGGTATCGTTCATCTCTGTCACCGGAGGGTCCTAAATCTATTGTACTGTAATATTTTGATCGCCTAGCTGCATCATCATCGTCAGTAAACTGACAAGAAGAGCGGAGCGAGTGGATACATTTTCAGCTTCCAGTAACGCTTGTTTTTCAGCAGGGGCGAAAGGGCAAATCATGGATAGGGAATTAACAAGATTATCATCGGCCAAATTGGCAAGAGCACCCCAATCCTCTTCTTCGTTATCAAATTCCAGAAAATGCTTGAGTACGCTTTGCAACTCGTCCCTATCAACAGGCATGTCTGAGGGAACTAAATCATGCTGGTAATCTGAATAATCAGCTTTAATTTGCCGGTATTTTGTGACGCGGTTTAGCTCTTCGGCGACTTTAAATCGGCAGATGCCTTCCAGGGTTATACTGAGATGCCCATCCGGTAATTCACTAAACTCGCAGATTTTTCCAGCACACCCAATGGCGTATAAATTTGGCTCATGGGCTGAATCGTTAGGGTCGAGGGGTTGAATAAGGCCTATGACCCGATGCCCTTCCATGGCATCGCGAACCATATCCAGATATCTTGGCTCAAATATATTCAAGGGAAGTTGTCCCGTATTGAGTAAAAGGGCACCTGTAAGGGGGAATATTGGTAAAATTACCGGCAATTCTTCTAAGCCTGATGTGGTGCCCTGATCACTCATGAGAATAACAATGTTGAAAGTTTGCGGCGGAATTCTTTGGTAATGTCATGCATTGGACCAATGACAGTGAACATTTTAAGAAGTTCTTTTCGGGCCGCAGCTTCGTTCCATTCCTGATCCCGTTTGATCAATTCGATCAGCTGATCACCACCCTCGTTATAATCACCCCGGCCGATAAGGGCTTTGGCGAGTTCAAACCGAGTATCAAGATCATCAGGGTTCGCATTAACTTTATCCCGTAAAGGAGCAAGCTCCCCGGCATTTTGTGCACCTTCGGCAAGGGATAGGGCGGCAAAGGAAGCGGATACAATTTTATTCTTCTGATCTTCTTCGCTTAAAGTTTCAAGAAGTGAGCGGGCAGCTTCCAATTCTTCCAATGCCACATAGACACGGGACAGATAGGCCTTTGCTTCGACGTGATCAGGCTCGATTTCAAGGATTTTGGCAAAGGCCGTTAAAGCAACTTCGGTATCCCCCTCTTCCAAGGCGACGACGCCTGCGTTTAGTGCTTCTTCCACGGGAGAGGGCGCGATGGGGCCGTCTGCGTTCTTTTCGATGAATTCCTTGATTTTGCTCTCTGGTATCGCGCCCATAAACCCGTCAACGGGTTGGCCATTTCTAAAGGCAAAAACCGCTGGTATGGATTTGACACGCAAAGCTTGGGCAATTTCTGGGTTTTGATCAATATCAATTTTAACGAGTGAAATGGCGCCGCCCGCATTATTCGTGATTTTCTCAAGAACAGGGCCAAGTTGCTTGCAGGGGCCGCACCAAGGGGCCCATAAATCCACAAGAACTAGTTTTTCAGCACTTGCTTCAACAACGTCTTGATTGAAACTTGCCGATGTGGCGTCTGTTATCCAGCCCTTATTCTGGGCAGGGATGTTATCCATTAGGGTTTCCATAGGATTAATATACCAACTTTTCTATCAATTACCAATGTCTGTTTGTAGCCTCTGAATTAGCAGGTTTAACCGTAATTGTTAAGCAGATACCGTTCATATAGCTCAGGTTGTTCCTATAGCGAGACAATTGTGCGTGTGTGACCGCAGGCGTCAATAAATGTAAGTAGATCTTTAGACGTTATTTGGGTGGTTTTATCATTAATCAAAGGGTGAAAATTTAATAGCTCTTCTTCCATCATAAGCGAATCCAATAAAACACGAACTTTGCAGGTCGTGTCATTTATAAGGGAGAAGGGTGTGACTGATCCGGGTTCAATCCCGAGTGTTTCAATAAGCAACTCTGCTTTGCCGAAGCTTAAATTTTTGGCCCCAACCGTTTTTCGAAGGGATTTCAAATCCACTTTTGTGTCTTCAAGAGCCACGAGTAAGTACAAATCGCCATTCTTATCTTTTAGGAAAAGATTCTTGCTATGTCCGCCTTCCAATTCCCGCGAGACAGCTTGAGCTTCTTCCACTGTGAAGACAGGATCGTGGTGATGGGTGGTGTGAGCGATTCCTAATTCATCAAAGCGGAGAAATAACTGCTCAGGTGTTGCGATCATAGAAAGGTCCTTAAAGCCAATGAAATAAGGGGTTCACGATAGCGCGGAGCGCGCCTTTCGCCCAAGAAGAAAAATAATTTTGCTTTTTTTTTAAAACCCGCTTGCATTACCAAGCAAGATGCCTATTATCCCGCTTCGCAGCAATGCTGCAACGCCGTGCGGGCGTAGCTCAGTGGTAGAGCATCTCGTTGCCAACGAGAATGTCGAGAGTTCGAATCTCTTCGCCCGCTCCAATTTTCAAAAGGCCCTGCCATTTATGGCGGGGCTTTTTTGATTCTGGCGCTCTAAAAAATAAAATCGTCGGAATGAAGTTGATTACTATTCACGCCAATGAGCAAAACGGATTCAGATGCACCGAACTCAATAAGCGTATTTGTACTTTGTTGAGAGATAGACAAATCCGTGGTTGAGTTTACTTGAGAGTGGAACGAAAAATCTAGTTGGTCGTATGACCCCGCCCCTTCCTGAAAGTCGCTAATTCTGTCACTGCCATTGTTATTTACAAATACAAAAAGGTCGTCACCACTGCCTCCAATAATAAGGTCATTTCCTGTGCTACCTAAAAGCCTGTCAGACCCGGTGCCACCATTTAGACTGTCATTACCACTTCCGCCATATAAGGTATCATTGCCTGTGTTTCCGTAAAGTGAGTCTGACCCACTATTACCACTCAATTTGTCGCGACCACCGCCTCCGTCGAGTGTATCTTTGCTAGCCCCCCCATAGAGTCTGTCGTTACCAGAATTGCCGTAGAGCTTATCTGATCCTCCTCCTCCGCTAAGAGAGTCTTGATCGGCACCTCCACTTAATGTATCTGTTCCCCCGTCACCAAATAATGTGTCGTTACCAGATGAACCATATAGTTTATCAAGGCTAGAACCGCCGTACAAAATATCGGTGCCCTGTCCTCCATTAAGAAAATCTTTCCAATTGCCGCCTGAAAGAATGTCGTTACCGGTGCTCCCGAAGAGCGTGTCAGCGCCACCTCCGCCTTGTATGTAATCATTTCCAGAGCGGCCATTTATGTAGTCTCTTCCTAGGTTTCCATCAATTGTATTAGAAGTTTCATTTCCTAATAGGGTATCGTTGCCAGAACCGCCGTAGGTATTTTCGATGGTGGCACCAAAAGCTATAGCAAGTGTTTCTGAATCGTAAGATTGGCCATTATAATAACTTGGTCCAAGTTCACTCCAAGACCCGTCATTCAAATCGATTTTGGCGTTGGAAGTTTGATTTGACCAATCGATGGTATCTTCGCCGCCGCTGTCCCAGATTGTTTCCAAAATTTGTTGTCCGGTATTCCAGCTATAGGTCGTATTCCCACTGCGCGTTGACATATTGGCACCGT
>JBALXM010000066.1:0-19626 GCA_036960695.1 Sneathiella sp. | reverse complement strand
CGCTCGCTTTGCCAACCCCGCCACCGCCATAAACATTATTGAAAAGCCTATCAAAAATCGAAAGCATATCTGAAAATACACTCTGTTGCTTTTTTGTACGCGGCATTTGTGTGATGCATCCAATATAGATCACACCATATGCATGAAATTATATTGACACTAATCATGCCAATATAATTTACTATAGCAAGGTATATTTTACATTTATAAAATATACAAAATTCTAAATCAAAACCGAATGGACTGCATCATGCACAGTTATTCGAGGCGAAATCCGACTTTCAGCTCGACCTGATAATGCGATACCTTGCCATCGACGACATGCCCGCGCGTATCAATCACTTCAAACCAATCAAGATTTCGCAAAGATTTACCTGCCGTTTGAATTGCATTTTCGATTGCGGCTTCAATTGAATCTGGGGAACTCCCAACGAGTTCAACTTTTTTATAAACATGACTGCTCATCTCTCACTCCTATTCATTAAAAAAAGGGCGGTTTGGTTTTACTCTTTGTCTTACTATCAATTATTTTACTTATGGAATAGCTCAACATGAGATTCCTGATTACGAGAATAGACAAGGTCCCCAGCAATATACGTCGCGCAAGCTGCCCGATCATCCCCAAGCGTCATCAAAATAAACAATTGTTCTTCTATATCCTTGGCGTATTTCATACGGAAATCCAGAATGGGGGTGGCACCCAAATCCATAACGACCAGGTCAGCCTCCATTCCCACGTCAATGCTACCGATTTTATCATCCAAGTAGAGCGCGTTTGCAGCCCCCTTCGTCGCCAAGTAAAAAGCATGATAAGCGCTTAAAGCGTATCCGCTGAGCTGTGCTACTTTATAGGCCTCGTTCATCGTTACCAATTGGGAGAAATTCGTACCAGCCCCCAAATCCGTTGCCAATCCCACGCGAACCGGGCGTTTCTCGTTCATTGCATTTTCAACACTGAACAATCCGCTTCCCAGAAACAGATTTGAGGTTGGGCAATGTGATATTGCCGTTCCAGTATCATGCATCACTTGCAGCTCTTCTTCCGTCAGATGTACGCCATGCCCATAAATACTGCGGGGTCCAAGTTGTCCGTAATGGTCATAAACATCGACATATCCTTTGCGCTCGGGATACAGCTCTTTAACCCATTCAATCTCTCCTAAATTCTCGGATACATGAGATTGCAAGTAAGTTCCAGGGTGCTCGTTCCAGACAGCACCGGCAAGTTCCATTTGTTCCGGCGTACTGGTTGGGGCAAATCTTGGCGTTACGCTATAAAGGGACCGACCTTTGCCGTGCCACCGTTTTATAAGCTCCCTCGTCTCATCATAGCCTTGTTGCGCAGTATCCATGAGCTCAGCTGGCGCATTTCTGTCCATTAGTACCTTGCCCGCAATATTACGCATATTCAGTTTAGTGGATTCTTCAAAAAAAGCATCAACCGATACTGGATTTACAGTACAAAAAACCGATGATGTTGTAGTCCCGCAGCGAAGTCCCTCTTCCAAGAAAACGCGTGCAACCTCTTTTGCATGGCTTTTATGCTTAAAATTCTGCTCCGCGACAAAGGTATATTTTTGCAACCAGTCGATAAGTTGCTTACCGTAAGCACCAATAATTTCAGTTTGAGGGTAGTGAACATGACAATCAATAAATCCCGGTAAAATCAGGGCATTGGAATATTGCTTTACCTCAACGCCATCTGGCAGGCGCCCAATGATTTCGCTTGCAGGCCCAAATTCTTTGATTTTGCCGTTTTCCATGTAAATTATGGCATCGGTTTCATAGCGCACACAATCCTCAATTGAATTTTTGAACGGATCGCCTGTGAATGTAAGTGCGGCCCCACGGATTGCCTGACGCGTCATACTCTTCTCCCTACTTATACTTCTAAGACTAAATAGATTTATTCAACCATCAGATCAAGGATGTAAGTCGAACCACCATATGCCCAACAAAACACACAAGCGACTAATATAATAAACTCAGCAATATTGTTCAAACCCAATTGAGGTAGATCACAAAAAAAGGCGAAGGATTTTAAACCCTTCGCCTATGCTTATCTTTTCCGATTTGTGTAAATCAGACGGTACGAACGTCTTTCAGGAATTCTTCAATACCACTCCGCAAATCAGTTGCTAGTCTATCCAGTTCTGACGAGGCCATCAAAACGTCATTTGCGGCAGCCCCTGTCTCACTTGATTTGTCCGAGACCAATCCAATTTTTGAAGAAACTTCTTTTGTGCCAGCCGATGCCTCCTGGACATTTCGAGAAATCTCCATTGTGGCTGCGCTTTGCTCTTCGACGGCAGAAGAAATTCCAACCGTGGCCTCTCTAATTGATTTTATGACGCTATCAATTTTACTGATTGCAGAAACTGCACCCTGTGTCGCATCTTGCATTTCTCTTATTTGGGCTCCGATCTCTTCGGTTGCCCTTGCCGTCTGTGTGGCTAAACTTTTCACTTCAGAAGCGACAACAGCAAAGCCTTTGCCTGCATCACCAGCGCGAGCCGCTTCAATAGTCGCGTTCAACGCCAAGAGGTTCGTTTGCTCAGCGATATCACTGATCATATCAACGACTTCACTTATCCTTTTTGCGGTTTCGGCCAAATTTGTTACTGAATTTGTACTCACTTCGGCCTCGACAACAGCATCTTCTGACACAGATCCCGCTTGTTGAACCTGCCTGCTTATTTCACTAATTGAAGAAGACAGCTCTTCCGCTGCTGCGGCAACCGTTTGTACATTTGCTGACGCTTCATTTGAAGCGGAGGCGACTGCTGTTGACAATTGCTTAGAGCTGTCGGCTGTTGAAACCATAGAATTCGCTGTCGTCTTAAGTTCCGTGGCTGCACCCGCTAACGTTTGCAATAACGCAGAATTCTGATTTTCAAAACCTTCGATCATTTTAGCAATCTTAAGCGCTCGTTTTTCTTGAGCTTCAGTTTCGGATTTTTGTCGCGCCAAATTCTCAGCATCTGCTGCTGCGGCTTTTTGCCGTTGTTGCACTTCTTGTTCTGTTTGCAATTTTGTAGCTTTTTCTGAATCTGCTCTTAATTTTCTACGCTCCAACATACCGTCTTTGAAAATTTGGACCGCAGCTGACATTTCTCCAATTTCATCAGTTCGTCCCTTGTCCGGAATTTCAAAACTCATATTATCGTTGGAAAGCTCAGTCATAGCGTCCTTCATTCGACCAAGACTTGATATTGCGCGAACCATCAACAACCAAAAAGTAACGAGCGTTGTTATCATCAGGAAGACAAATGCCACAGTAGCAAATGCTCCGTAAAAAGCTGATTTGCCTTCAGCGGCAACTACGGCAGCATTTGTTCTTGTTTCCAATAACGCAAAAAATTCATCCACCGGCGCCATAATATCCGCTTTGAAACGGTGATAATCGTTAGAATGAAGCAAGTCTCTAGCAAGTTTAAAGTCAGGATCTTTTTTAACAGTGTAATTTCCACTACCGTCGTCAAAATTTCCTTTAACAGCATTCATGGCTTTTACTTCAAGCCCGACAAGCCCGTCTGAATTTGCGCTTGCTTGTTCAAGGAAACCAAATTCTTTCTTTGTGAAGCCTGCTTGCTCCATCAAGTCATTCAAGGAGACCGTTTCCTTGCTTATCCTGGGCGGTGGTTGGTCTGCCGCAATGAAATCCCAATAAATTCGGTGATATTGAACTGGTCGTGGTTTCTTACCATTTCTAATGTCCAAAATATCAAAATACTGAACTTCATATTTAGCGTCCCCGGTAATGACGTAAGTTCGAGCAAGCCTCGTCAAATCGTCAGAACTTTGCCGTAATTCGTCCGCTAAGAGATATGAAAGATATTTATTTTCGTGACTTTCCGTCACTTCTACTTGAGATGATTTATAAAAAAAGAATGCAGTGGTGAGTAATACAAGGCCAAGTGCGTTCAAGAGCCCCAGACTAATAACCATTCTTGAGAGAGTAAAATTCATTTGTATTGCTCCTGTACATTGTACTTTCCGCCGACTTGCCTCCGTGATTAGACAAGAACTCAGTGGCGTAAGTCAGGAACATTAAACTCCTCTTAACCACTGTGCAGAGTGAGTTTATAAAGAGGTCTTTAAGATTAAGTAAAGTTATATTAAAAAATTACTTATATAATAATATTTACTCAAAACTAAGAGATGAGTTCACCTAATTACTATCACCCAAAAATTTAACACACCGAATTGAACACGCGAAATTGAACAAAAAAAAGCGGCCTAATAGGACCGCTTTTCCAGACACAAAACTTAGAAAACTTTAGCCAACATAGGCTCGATTAGCAGTGGGACTGATAATCAGCTGGTTTACACATACTCTTTCATTCATCCGAGCAAGGAACAAAACAGTTTCTCCCAAGTCTTCCGCCTGAAGCATCGCGGCTTTTTGCTCTTCCGTAATGGTCACTGGTCGATCGTTTAAGAGAGGTGTAGCCACTTCACCCGGACATAAAGCACAGGAACGAATACCGTTCACCGCCTCTTCCATATTAATACTCTCACTCATAGCGACCATACCATGTTTGGCCGCGGTATAAGCGGCACCGGAGAGCTTGGAAACCCGAACTCCTGCCCAAGAAGCAATATTGACGATAAGGCCTGATTTTTGTTTTCGCATAACGGGCAGGACTGCTTTACAACAATAAAAAGCACCATTTAGATTAATATCGACAACCTTGTCCCACGCTTCCGTATCAATATCTCTCCAAGTGCGATTTTTGACATTCACACCAGCGCTGAAGACCGCCATATCGATTTGCTCGAAGCGTTTATAAATCCGCTGAACAAGATCATCAGTGGCCTGTGCATCGGATATATCCAAAGGCTCTAGAACGGGCGGCTCTCCCCCATTGGATCGGATAATCTCTGCTGTCTCTTCTAGGGCACTTTCTCTACGACCAGATAAAACGACGATCATACCCGCGGCGGCCAAAGAAATTGCCGCGGCCTGACCGATCCCAGTGCCAGCACCAGTAACCCAAGCGACTTTTCCTTTTAGATCGCGAACTGCCCCTGTTGAATTCATTATTCTAGCCTTATTCTAACTGATTTAATGAGTGATTGAATACTAACGTTATAGCATCAGCATCCATTCGGAAAGAGCTCACCGGTGCGGTATTTCATGGATCCAAATAGTTAGCATCCGGAATATCTAATTAGTTGAGATTGCCAGTCCAGCTTTCCGCCACCCATCAAATCCATGATCCATATGAGCCAGATTTTTAAATCCAGCAGCTTTCATAATAGGAATAGAAAGGCCACTTCGCCTTCCCGTTTTACAATGGACAAGATAGGTTTCTGTCTGATCCAACATGCGGACCAACTCTTTAAAATCGTTATCGTAGTAATTCAGGTTAATCGCGCCTTTAATGTGACCTTGCTTAAATTCTTGGCCTGTCCTTACATCCAAGACAATAATCTTGGGGTTTTTCTTAAGCAACCGATCCGCATCCAGTGCATTTACATGCAAAACACCATCATCCCCCATCACGCCGATCCCATCACCCGCTTGAACCGAGTTGATTGAGAGCAGTACGAGCCCAAAAACCACAGCCGCTTTAAAGCCTGACAATAATCCCTTTATCAAAGTACACTCCCCTTTTCTTTCTCGAGATAATTTACGCAATTCTCGCCTAAAAGAAGATAAGAATTTTTGATCATTCCCGTCAAATAATAAAGTTCATTGAAGCGCTTCAATACGTAAAATTTTATCATCGCCCAAGCGAACGTCTCCTCGACCATCGCGATTGCTCGTTAAAACATAGAGCGCGCCATCGGGGCCACTGACAACATCACGAAGCCTACCATAAATACTCTCATTCTCTCCATCGACGAACAAGCGTTCAATTTTCTTAACCTGCCACTGATCCACCTTATTTTCCAATTTTATCCTTAAGAGTGACTGAGCTTTCCCAGCGCTAAAACCAAGTGTGGCTACCATTAAGTCACCTCGCCAGAAGGCTAGACCTGTTGGCGGTGTTGTCGTCTTCGGCCAGCTTAAAAGGGGATCAATAAATCCTGATCTTTTTGGGGCGCCAACGACTAAAGGCCAGCCATAGTTTCCGCCAGCCGTAATAACATTTACTTCGTCAAAGTTTGAGAGACCAAACTCACCCGATGGTCCATGCTCTGTAGTAAAAAGCTCTCCCGTCTCCGGATGCCATGTGATGCCCTGCATATTACGATGCCCAAGTGAATAGATAGGAGAGTTAGGGATTGGGTTATCTTTCGGAATGTCTCCATCCGGCGTGACCCTTAGAAGTTTTCCGCCAAGACTATCCATCGATTGCGCGATCTTTCGATCGAATACTTCGCCTGTCGTCACATACAACAACCCATCGGGCCCAAAGGCGAGACGGCCTCCATTATGGTATTTTCCGCCGGGGATTCCAGAAATTATGACACGATCGAAATGCCCACCATCAGGCTTAATCAATAAGCGAACTACTCTGTTTGTACGCTCGCTCCCCTGTTTCTCGTAGGTGTGCATAATGTATAGATAGGGTTGTGTTTCGAATTTCGGATGAAGCGCCAGCCCCATTAATCCGCCCTCTCCGCCAACTTCCACGCCAAAGCAAGCCGCCAAAGAATTTTGCAAAGCCCCAGTATTATCAAAACAAGCTAACGGTTCAGGAATTAGAATACCGTCTTCAATGATGCGAATGCGACCAGGCCTCTCGCTCACCATCGCCTTGCCATCGGGGAAGAAAACCAGTGACCAGGGAACATTCAGGTTTTCAACCCAAGATGTGACTTTGATTCCTGGCACTTTTAATAGAAACTGATCTTCTACTTTCTGAGGTTTCGGCCCGACGAGAACTTGAGCCACAGAAAGTGAAATCCCCGCCCACCAGAATAGTGCAATTAAGAATACCCAACAAAGGCCTTGAAGAGAATTAGAGGTCCACGTCCCCTTTGAGTAACCGTTGTGAAATCGTGCGATTGAGTATTTCATTGGATCCATCCGCAATATTTATAATTCGGAGATATTGCCATGCTTCAGCCAATCCAACTTCATTCGTCAGCCCCATAGCCCCGTGAACCTGTATTGCCCGATCGACAGCCTTCAACCCCCTTTGCACAGAATATACTTTGGCCATAGACAGCTCCTTCACCGCAGGCAACCCCTGATCCAGTAATTTCGTCGCATTCAATCCCATCAAATGTGCCGCATGGAGCTCAGTCGCGGCCTCCGCCAAAGGAAAGGACACACCTTGATAGGATGCAATTGGTTTACCAAACGCTTCCCGTATTTTGGCATATTCTAGAGATAATTCCAGTGCCCAGCGCCCCAAGCCAACCGCACGGGCTGAATTATATATGCGCCCCAGTGATACCCCGTAAAGCGCCGCCCCAAAACCATTATGTAAGTCGCCAACCAATTGCCAAGGCTCTACGCGCAATCCTTCAATCCGCAGCTCCGCCTCATCCCCACCAATATGACCAAAAAGTTTTACAACCCGCTGGACTTCAAATCCCGGCGCGTCTGTTGGCACTAAAAATGCCGAGATCCCGCCCTTCTTTGCGCGAGCGCGTTCCGGGTCCGTAATTGCAAATAAAACACAATAATTCGCGATCGGAGCGTTTGATATCCAGATTTTGCGGCCCTCAATAATCCAGCCATCCCCGTCTGGCGTTGCCTTAGTTTTTATCATTGTCGCGTCAGAGCCTGCGGCTGGCTCAGATAACGCAAAGCACATGGATTTTTCCCCTGACATTAAGGGTGCAAGGATTTCTTGCTTTGCTTTTTCTGTCACTTTCTCCAGTAACCGGCTCGGACCAAATGCCCAATGGGACAACGCATACAACATCATCCAGTTTTGCGGACCGCAGGTACGAAACAATTCCTCCCAACAGGCATAGTATGCTTGCATACCGAGCCCGCCACCGCCCAGCGCTTCAGGCACGCACATATGGTAGAAACCGGCCTTGGCGGATGCCATGCGAACTTCTGTGATCAATTTTTGAACGGGCGCTGAAAGTGCGCCATCTTCATCATATTTCAATCGCGGATTTTCTAATAATTCGCGGTTTTTTTCATGTCGTGGGATAACTTCAGCTTCCGCAAAGCCGCGTATTGCGTCACGAATTTCAGAAACGTTTTCAGGGAGATCAAAGGCAATTGCGGGCATGTTGTTTTTCTTTCTAAACACCGGGCAAGATTATTTTTGTTTATTTGAGACCGGTAGGCGTCAGGTTAGAAAAATACATTAATTTATACGTATAAATTATACAACCATGAAAATTTACACAAAAAAAGGCGCAAAGCAGTTATTCACTACTTTGCGCCCAAAATGCCTTAACGGCTTAGATCGTCGTTAGGTTTGGCTTATTCGTTGCCCCAACCACTGACAGCTTTCACTTCTAGGAAGTCTTCAAGACCGAAGACACCGCCTTCACGACCGTTACCTGATTGTTTATAGCCACCGAATGGAGAACCTGCGCCCCGCGCATTTCCGTTCATTTCAACCATGCCAGACCGCAAGCGGCGTGCCATACGATTGGCTTTTTCGCCATCGGTTGTTTGAACATAATTTGTCAGGCCATAAACTGTATCATTGGCAATTTTGACAGCTTCTTCTTCTGTGTCGAATGGAATCATAACCATTACCGGTCCGAAAATTTCTTCACGGGCAATTGTCATTTCATTATTCACATCAGCGAAAACTGTTGGGCGAACGAAGTAACCCTCGCCTAACTCTTCAGGACGATCAAGACCGCCTGCGACTAGGCGAGCCCCTTCATCAATCCCTTTTTTGATCAGGCCCTGAATTTTGTTGAACTGCAATTCAGAGACAACCGGACCAATATGACGTCCTTCTTTTGACGCAACATCAACGGTTGCAGCACTCGCAACTGCCGTGGCCGTTGCAACGGCATCATCATAAATTGACCGCTCAACCAGCATTCTGGTTGGCGCGTTACAAGATTGGCCAGAATTCATCAGCACTTGCATGACACCGCGTTTTACGGCTTTCTCGTCTGCATCAGCAAAAACAACATTTGCGCCTTTACCGCCCAGCTCAAGCGAAACGCGCTTCACTGTATCCGCCGCATTCTTAGAAATTGCAACACCGGCACGGGTTGACCCTGTGAAAGAAATCATATCCACATCAGGATGGCTTGTTAGCTGACTACCAACACCAACGCCGTCACCATTTACAAGGTTAAACACCCCTTTAGGGAAGCCGGCTTCGTCCATAAATTCTGCGAATAACAAAGACGAAAGTGGGGCGATTTCAGAAGGTTTCAATACCACAGTACAACCAACAGCAATGGCCGGGATAACTTTCAAAGTCACCTGGTTCATAGGCCAGTTCCAAGGAGTGATCAAACCGCACACGCCGATTGGCTCATACAAAATACGATCGTTCGGCGCATGAGAGCCTAACATTTTGTCGAATTCGAATTTTTTGAATGCCCGAATGAAGTTGCGAATGTGAGACGCACCGGAACCGGACTGAGCAGTTTTCGCCAAGGAAATAGGGGCACCCATTTCGAGAGAAATAGCTTCACCCATTTCACCAGCGCGTGCCTCATAGATATCGGCAAGCTTTTCAACCAAGGCAATACGCTCTTCTTTGGGTGTTTCAGCCCAGCTGATGAAAGCATCTTTAGCCGCAGCAACGGCTGCGTCTGTATCTGTTTGATCACCAATTGAGATCACAGCACAGGCTTTTTCATTGGACGGATCAATAACGTCAAGATCCTTAGGTGCCGCAGGAGATACCCACTCACCATTGATATAAAAATTACGTTTGTCTAACACCGCATCGCTCCCGTTTCTTAATTAATTCGTGAAGGTCATCAAACCCTCGTCCCCATTCAGGTACCCCCGTTTTCAAAGAAGGTCAACTGATGGACATGGTTTGATGAGCAAAGGACCAAAAAAGCGAGATTAAATCACTCTCCGGCAGAGCACAAGGCATCTTCACGAAATGGATCACTTGCATTCAATACTCATTGAAATGACAAGTAAAAATAATATTAAAATAATAAAAATTCCAATATTCATATCTCTGTATTCATAATTATTTAAATACCTATTATTTTTTGAAATAATAATTAAATAAAACAACCAATAATAAAATCATATTTTCTATGAATATTAATCTTATTTCAAATTCAATTACTTTATTACGAAAGAAAAAAGGAATTTTATAATGTTAGGTAATACTACACCTCCCAGTTCACCTCCCAAACAAGCTCGTCGCCATTCATCCAGTAGTGACGAAGATGGTTTGCTTGCCCCGGTCCTTGCCTCAGAAGAAACTGTTCAAAATTTTTCTCGGAATTTAGGAAACATTTGCTTTGTTGATAGTGGCGTTGGCGGCGCCATGGCAGCCATGCAAATTCCCGGCTTTGTTGTCGAATTCGGATCGAATGTCTGCCTGCCAATCGGTGATAAAACCCATGAACTAATCACAACCTATACGGCACAAATGATGCTTGAAGGACTCATAGGTCAAGATAAAGACAGTGTTATCATTGCCTGTAATACGGCATCCACAACTTTACGTTTTGCTCTGCCAATCGTCGAAAAATTCATTTTGCAACAAATAGAGCGTCCTAAAACATCTATTTACCCGCTAGATGGCGCAAAAATGAACAGACTGAAACAGCTAGCCAAAAGAATAGGAGAAGGTCATCAACACGAATATCTAACAAATCACATATTTGGAATAGTAAAACCTACTGCTATAGCAGCAGCAGATATAATCCGTAGGCTATTAGAAACCCAAGACAACGTGTGCATTCGCATTGAATCTACTATTGGCACGGCTAAAAGCGGGGCATATCTAGAAGAGATAGCCGATAACCTTTTCGAAGGAAAATCTTTTCCTCACTACAAGAATGGCAACAAAAATACTCAGTTAATCACCCGTAACGCAACAGAACATTTCCCAGCGCAAGCGATCAACAACATGACCCTTGAATTCAATCCAGTTCGGGAAGATGATAGGAAAAAAACTGTATTTATTCAAAATAGGGGAAATCAAGAATGGGTCCCCGCCATCGAGAAAAAAGAATTAGGTCGGTTTGCTGGCATTATGAGAAGATCTGAAGCAGCAACAAAAGATGCTTGCAATGACGCTCCAGACCATCGGGAGTTCCATAGAGAGTTTGCCAAATCTTTCAAACGGGTTCCCGATTTGACAATGCTGTGTTGCACACATTTTCCCGCATTCCGACAAACCATCGAAAATACTTATGACGAATACAATGGCGGACAATTAGCCAACGCAAACATTTTGCAACAAGATGAGGTTGCCCTAGCCTTGGCAATTAAAATTGCGGGCGGAGATTTGCAAGACGAAAGATTCAGTCGTCAAATGGTGGAGTTACAAAGAAAAACTTCCGCACTTTATGTAACACTAGGCGATTCAAATCTAACAGAAAAACAACTGCAACAAAAAAAAGATATTTTGTCTGCTGTATTCGAGCGCTCAAATGGAATTACTGTTGAAGCATTAAATGAATATGACGGCATAGACTATCGTAACATACATAAGCAAATATCCTACCTTCGAAGGCTTCAAGGTGAAGACCAACGTCCAGATCAACCCCAGCGCTATTTTTTCGACCCTGCAACACGCTTAGGCCATGACGTTGATCGAGAAGCCAATGTTCTAACTGCTTGGATGGTTGAAATAAATGACCATGACCCACAGAGACGCTATGACGCCCAATTCATCGATGGCATGCCACAGAATTCAGTGGCGCTGCAAACCATAAAAACAGCGTTGAACCTCTTCCCAATCGTTGAACAAGCTCATGATGATCTTAGCCTCGCCCCATATTCCACAAGGGCAACTCCAAAAATTCGCCGGCTATTCTCTGCAATATCTCAACTTGGAAGATTGGGAACATTAGGTGAAAAGCGAGGCATTGATATTCTTGGCATACGATATGATCCTGGACAATGTTTGATTGAAGCCGCTGGAATGATGGCGGAAATTGTTAAATTCAACGCCGGTCCGGCACTAGCCGCGGCAGCAGATGCTGATCGACCTGCCGCAAGCGTCGCAATTGTTACAGGCTTTACAGTTGTGGATGCTCAGGGCCGAAAAGTATGCGGTGAGAATGACGGACCTCCCGGTGCGGTGATGCTCGCCTCCAGCCTTCTTTCTCAAGGGGTTTTGGTAACACTGGTTATTGATACGGGAGCGGAATCTTCTCTTATATCCGCATTATTAGCTGCAAATCTTGCACGGCTTGTAGGCGAAGATGTTACCCCGATGGTCCGCACTGTAAAAAATATTCAGCTAGAAAATGGGCTAGAAATAGAATGCATTCAGCATGACCTTGAAACTCATCCAGAGCGCAATTCATTAGAAGGTGTTCGTCATTGCATTGCGAACTTACAGCACAAGAACACAAAATTAGTCATTGCCATCGAACGTCCATCACCAAACGTCTCCGGTGGAATGTCCAGCATGTCGGGCGCTTCAATCACTAAGTTCAATGCAGATATGTCTCCCTTATTTGAAAGTGATCTCGGTTGGAAAACTATTGGCATTGGTGATGGCGGCAATGAAATTGGGACTGCTGGAGCTAAAACAGCTGTTACGAGAGCCCGCAAACCAGATGGAACTCTGGTCGTCAATAATGGTGACAAGATCGCAGCCCTTGCCGAGACGGATGTAATGGTCTTAAGTTCTGTATCGAACAACGGCGGTCTTTTTCTATCCATTGCTTTTGAGATGATCCTAGGTGAACTCGGGCTCAATAGTAATATCCGTGACCGAGGTGCAGAAGAAGTGACTTCGCAAGATTTAATCCAAAAAATGTGCATCAAATATGCAACCATCATCGTTAAAATGTTTAATGAAAAAATGTCAATGGATGGGGTCAATAAGATAAATGCAATGACAGTAGATGGCAGAAGGCTTTTGCGAGGAAGGCTAGCCAACGGTATTACCACCGATCAGCGCCCCTGCCATCCTGGCGACGCTGACGCCACTCATGAAGATATGTTTGACGTCATGTGTACTCTTATTGAAAAATCTGGAATTTCTATTTCAGATCACCGCTTTGTCAATGAGCAACGCGGCCCATTTTCGGAGGGAAATTCCGAAACAGTTATTCGGAGAATTTTAGGCGAACTTGAAGTATTGGATGAGAGTGCCCTTAACACTCCTGAGAAACTCCGCACATATGGACTTCGATCAATACTAACTACTGTATTAAGAACACCCAGCGTCTCTCTAAGACGTGAATCAGTTGAATCTGGCCCTCAATCTTCTGCAATCGCTAACAGGGAATCTTATTCTCAGGCTCTGCAAGTTGCGTTACGTGCCAGCAGAGAAATTGCAGAGAAAGAGCAAGCAGTTGCTATGACCGGCGTGCAAGGAAGACCTTATTTTCCCGACGAAGATCAAAAATCAGATCGCGGACCTCAATACCCAACAGCAGCAGCTGCTTCTAGACTAGAAGTTCTGGGCCAAGTAGATAGATCAAGTGGAGGTTTCGACGGAGAAGGCGTACTTGGCGAGCATATGGAGCACGCAATAAGTCAGAGCTACGCGACAATTGAGGGAGATGAGGAACGGAGGCGTCAGCAACGTGACGAACCTTCACCAGCGTCGAAACCCAATGAAGAAATGGACTAAGAAGGTTTGCCCACGTTGACACATCACTAGAAATTTAAATGACGGGAGGCTCCCTAAAAAAGAGCCTCTCGTTTAATTTAGGCCCAAATTAGCCAATTGAGTAATACAATTTTGTAATGTAAAAAATTAAGAATAGCCTTGGATTTCATCATTGACCTTGATGCCGCCTACCTAATCCCTCATTGCCTCAGGCAAATACAAAGCAATATCAGGGAACGCGATCAAAAATCCGATCATCACAAACATGGCAATGACGAATGGAATAGACCCGATAATCACATCATTGATGGGGCCGCTCTTTCTAATACCCTGCACCACATAAAGGTTAAGCCCGATGGGAGGCGTGACCAAGGCCGTCTCGATCAGCAACATCAACAAGATACCAAACCATACAGGATCATACCCTTGCGCAATAATAAGCGGCGCGATTATTGGAACCGTTGTGATCATTAAAGTCAGGGTTTCCATGAAAAACCCCAAAACGACATAGAACAAGATAACAGCCATTAATGTCTCGAAGCTGGATAGCCCCAAACCTGTTATGAAGTCAGTCAGTTGGCTGGTAAGCCCAATCCCTGACAACACAAAATTCAAGAAATACGCCGCGATGATAATCAACATGACCATAGCAGTCGTGCGCATGGCGCCCTCTACCGCTTCCTTGATCATGGTGATATTTAACCGTCTGTAGCCTGCGGCCAATCCAAGGGCCGCTATTACCCCTAAAGCCGCGGATTCTGTTGGCGTCGCCCAGCCAAGGTAAATTGACCCAATAACCACAAAGAAAATAAAAAATGGTGGCAACAAATCCACAAGACCATTTATGCGCGTCGACCAGGAGACCGGCACCTTTTCACCATCCCAATCCCGCCGCACTAAACAGGCTATCAACACAGTTAGCATGAAGAGACCAGCAAGCGCTAACCCCGGCAAGATTCCTGCCATATACAAATCCGGTATGGACGTATCTGTCAGTGCCCCATAAATGATAATGTTAATGGACGGCGGAATTAGGATACCAAGCGTCCCTCCCGATGCCAGCGTCCCTAAAAACAGTCTCTCATTATATTTTTGAGCTTTAATTTGAGGTTCGGCCAATGTCCCAATAGTGGCAGCCGTCGCGACGCTTGAGCCAGATGTCGCAGCAAAAAGCGCGCTGGCCCCTACATTACAGTGCATTAAACCTCCCGGTAGCCAGGTCAGCCAATAGCTCATAGATCGGTACATCCGCTCCGCTATACCTGTCCGTAGAAGCAATTCCCCTAACAAAACAAATAACGGAATAGCCACGAGGAGAAATTCAGTTGATGTAGACCAGGCGATCTCCCCAATAGCCATATGAAGGGGCATAATAGAATAGCTATAATTGAGAACAAATCCCAAGAGCGCCAGCGTTGCCGCGACAGGAATTGCCAAGGCTAACAACCCCATTAGAACGCCTAATGTTGATACAAGCATTATGCAGCCTCCACTTTAGTTTCTTGAGTGTTTTTCATATGGATTTGATCGGCTCTCTCAACCGCGCCCAATTCTTCTTTTAACTCTTCATCCACTGTCAGCGTACCAGCAATTTCGTTTATTTTGGCAAAATCGCGCCCGACCAACGCCTGTAAAGATCGCCCTAGCAGCAAAACAATTGTGAAGGAGAAACCAATTAAACCCAGCATCCAAAGGCCTTGAGGTATCCAAAGAGGGGTTGCAAGCGGCGTATTAGCGGTTGATCCAAAATCCCATGACGTCTGCCAGACACCCGCCCCATACCAAGTCAGTGTTCCAGCAAAGACAAGGAGGGATAATAAGGATAAAATATCGAGCACTGCGCTCACAGGTTTTGGAAGAAGCACATAAATAACATCCACCCGAATATGTGCGCGTTGCAAAAGGGCGAAAGAAAGTGCCCAAACGGTACTTATTGCCAACGCATAATTGGCCATTTCATCAGCGCCGCCCAATGTAATCAGGAATAGCTTTCGTAAAACAACCTCGGTTCCAATTATGAACGCAGCGGCAATCATCATAGCACCGCCGCTCCAAACACCTATGCGAGCAATCATCAGGCCAAACTGTTCAAGACGATCAAACATATTAATACCATTCGTTGATAGAATAATAACTCTCAATATGCGGCCGCACACACATCCGACAGGTTTGAGAAAGCCTGCGGCCGCCTGGGAGAGTTCTTACTCTAGTTTACTTCTGCTTTAATTCCTACAACTTTACCGATAGTGTCATTCCATTTCTCGACACACTCAGCGCCACAACGTTTTGCCCATTTTGGAACAATCACTGTTTCCATAATTTCTCGCAATTTGGCGCGATCAGCGTCGGAGACAGGCACAAGTTTGATATTAGCAGGATTTCCTTTGGTACACGCACCGCCAGTATTACAAGCTATACCAGTTTGCGTTTCTGCGTCAGCGGCATCCCAGACTTCATTTTCCCAAGTTGCGATTTCACTCGTCAAGAATGCCTGAACATCTTCTGACAAACCATTCCAGGTTTTCAAATTAACGCCATGCATAATCATGCCCCAACCAACGGGTAATGCGTATAAATGCGTTGTCACTTCATGCCATTTGGCGAGGTTTCCAGAATAAGCACCCGTTATCGCGCAGTCAGCAACCCCTTTTTGCAAGGCTGGTACGACTTCACTGAACGGTATATTGACGCCGGTTCCGCCGACAGCGCTGACAAATTCTGAGAGTGATTTAGAGAAGGTTCTAACTTTTTTGCCCTTCAAATCAGCCAAGCCTGTGATGGGTGTTTTACAATACATCACTTGCGCATGAATTGGAAAAATCGCCAGCATCTTAATGCCATACTTTTTCTCGTAAAGCTCTGTAAGAACAGGCTTATAGGCTTGTGCGACTTTACGCGCTGTCGTGATGTCTGCGCTAAACCCAGCAAGGTCTACAGCTTCGTTCTCCGGATCGTCACCGGCAACATATCCCAATATAGTGGATCCGAAATCAATCACGCCAGTTCTCATCAAACGGAAGACTTCAGCGCCCTTTAGGCCCATTTCATTGAACCCTTTAATATCGGCTGTAATAGCGCCGCCCGAATGAGCGGGAATTGTCTTAGTCCAAAAAGGCTGCTCCCTCTCTTTATAGACCGATAGGTTCGCCCATGTGCCCACAACATTCAGCTTTGTCTGCGGTAAATCTGCTGCTTGCGCCGCGACGGCTGACATAAGAACCGTGCTGCCAAGCAGTACTGTCGTTCCGATTTTCGATAATGTTTTTAACATTTCATATCCTCCCAATTTAGATAAAATTAATATAGTTTTTGAATTGATGGTCCAGCCCAACTTGGTAAATCAGTGATCAACATGCTGCCCGGTGCATGGGTAATGCAAATCGACGGTTTAGCAGCTTGAATAGCGGCTTGCGGTGTGACACCACACGCCCAAAAGACGGGAACTTCGTTCTCTTTAACAGGGACAGGATCCCCATAATCCGGCTTCCCCAAGTCGGTAATTCCAATTTGTGCCCCATCCCCAATATGAATAGGCTCACCATGGGCATGTGCGTAGCGTGACGTAATCGTGCAGGCACGGATTGCTTCAGCAGCGATCATAGGCCTCATGGTCACAACAATGGGCCCTTTGAACGGTCCCGCAGGTCTTGTTTGCAAGGACGTTTTGTACATGGGGACTGTGGTGTTTTTATCGATATGCTTTAAGCGAATACCTTCAGCCATTAAGGCTTCCTCAAACGTGAAGGAGCAGCCGAGTACGAATGCGACAAAATCAGAACGCCAGTGGCCTGATATATCCGTCAGTTGCCCTACCAGCTCCCCTTCCTTATACATATTGTACAAAGGAACATCGTTGCGAATATCGATATCATCCCCAAGAGTATTCATCATTGGATCTCCAACATTTGAGACACCGACCAAGGGACATGGCTTTGGATTACGCTGACAAAATAAAAAGAAGTCCAAAGCATATTCAGAAGGTAAAATTACGACATTCCCTTGAATATATCCCGGACCAATACCGGCTGTATGACCGCGATAGGCACCAGAACGGATCTCCGCTCGCGCTTTTTTATTAGGCAGACCTCTAAGCGCTTCAAACCGAATATAGTTGTCCGCGTTATTCGCATTATTAGAGTCTAATATATTCACGTTCATTCTTCTCCGTCGTCCTAAGCTTGCATTAGCTTTTGATCATGGGAGTAAGATTTCAGCTTTAACTAATAAAATCCAATTGTTAATTTTTGTGATTATTGATAAAATATTTTTATTAAACACTTTATTTAGGTGTATTTTATTTAATACAATACAATTAAGTGCTTGATTTTCTATAGCTATTCTACAGGCTCAATTACGTGTTTCTGTCGTAAAATCAATATTCCAAAGCCACCTGTTGCGCCAGCTCGGCAGTCTTTTCCGTCACGGGATCGAAAGGAGTTGCGGCATAAGAGGCCGTGAAATTGAGTTTTTCAGGCGCCCATGCACAATGAACCTCCACCAAACTCCCCTCTCTCAATTCTTTTTCCACCATACGACGGGGGAAAGTTCCAACCCCCATACCGTCAATCGTCATACGCAAACAGGCGGCAAGTGAGCTGGAAGGAAAAATCTTCAAGCGATCATTTTTATGATCGCGCAGTCGTTTACTTATCTCGATAAACGGTCGCGTGTTTCGTGCATATGTAAGCAGTGTGTATTTAGCTAATGTTTCAACAGAGATTTCTGTATTCGCTTGAATGTTCAGACTTGGAGAGGCAAACCAACATAGCGGGAAATCCACCAAGTCGATATTGACGACATTATAATCCGAAACTGGCCCCATAAGAAAAGCAAGATCAAGAGAGTGAGACACCAGTTCATGCCTAAGATTAACGGTTACATCGACTGATAACTCCACATCCACTTCTGGGTAGGTTTCATGCAATCGGCTCAGGAATTTTGGTAATATTGTATGTACGATCGTCTCCGAGACACCCAATCTCAACACGCCAGCTAGCCGCGAACTATCGCCCGCTCTCTCTCGCAATAAGTCAGTCGCTCTCAGTACTTTTTCAGCATAACCTAGTAGCTCTTGCCCTTTTGCAGTTAGGCGCGTGGAGCTCGTATTACGTACCAGCAACTTAACGCCGAGAGCATTCTCCAGCGTCGCGATACGGGCCGAAATTGCGGGTTGGGTGGTATGTAGTTTTTCAGCTGCTTTACGAAAATTCCCAAGGGTAGCCACCCATAGAAATGTTTCCAGCTGACGTAGATTGAAATCCATTTAACCAACTAATAATTGTATTAATTTACACTTAATAATAGTATAAATTTAACATAATATAGATGGTTTGTCCGATTTATTTTATAAGTCCAATCCCGATCAACTCTTTTAATCACTCAAGCACGGTGCATAGATTTGGGAAATTCAAAGTGTTTTACAACAGCTAACCCCAGAGTTCTTCTTTTACAAAACCGGCGCATAAATGTTGCTGGACATTATTATAATTCTCTTCAAAAGCTTCTTTACTATCTATCTGCGCCTTCACTTCATCTATCCGGGCAATTAGTATTTTACTGGCCTGTGCCTCTGACAATAAGAGGGTTTCCATCCATTTACTGGCAAGCTTACTTGCATTCATCATCGCCGAAATTTTGTCTTCTTGATTTGAAAACAAATTTTGAGAGGCAAAAACCAGAACGGCACACTCCAAATATTCGGCAGCTATAGTTTGAGTGTCTGGTTTTGGCGCCGCAGCATTTTCAGCAAAAACTATGTGATTTTGTAAAATAATCACCAGCCCGAGACTCAACGCGAGGCAAATCTTTGCTATCGCTGTATGGAGATGTAGTTGATTTATCATGAACTCCAACTCCCCCTAAGGTCAGTAAGTAATTCCTGATTATCGAAGACGCCTAGCATTTGGAATATATTATTAGCATATAGTAATATAAAGCAGTTTACTAAAGAACAAGCAACACTTAATTCTAATAAAGACTCTCGTTTTATACATTCTCGATAAAACTATATGCAGCA
>JBALXM010000065.1:0-20243 GCA_036960695.1 Sneathiella sp. | reverse complement strand
TAACTGCCCTGCCCCAACCGGCTCATAGACCCCATCTGACTGGAAATGGTGACAATTTTGGGATGCGCTGATTGTTTAAGGTTTGAGAGGCAAGCCTGCACCATTCGAAGAGGGCCCATGGTATTGATGTTCAAGGTTTCTGCCCATTGGTCAAAATCCATATCCATCATACTTTGCCGAGATCCACCCATGATACCTGCATTATTAATCAATAGATCTATCGTCTTATTTTCAAGCTCAGCTGCAAAACTGGACACGGAATCGCCACTTCCCACATCAAGTTTTTTTATAGTAACCCGTCCTTGCATTTCATCAGAAAACGATTGCAAATTTTGTGACGTATCTGGTGTCCGGCATGTGGCTATAACATTCCAATCCCCGGACTGCCCATACAGTTTGCACAATTGAAAACCAATCCCGCGATTAGCGCCTGTTATGAGAACTGTATTTAAGTTCATTATCGTCATCCATCAAAAATAGAAATTTTAAAATTGGAATAATATTAATTACTTACACCATTCCACTGAAACTCTCCTTTAGGTCCGAGAGTTGAGAACGGATTATGAGCGACCTCCCATAAAGTACCATCAGGATCGGCAAAATAACCAGAATAGCCGCCCCAGAATGCTTTCTCCGCAGGCTTAACAAGCTCACCACCAATGCTTGAGACTTGCGCCAAAACAGCATCCACCTCATCTGAACTTCCTACGTTATAAGCAATTGTTATTGATGAATATTGGGAAGGCGTTACTGTCACGTTTGCATCCTCCTCCAGCTTTTTAAGGGGATAAAGGGCAAGTGTCATATTCTGTAAATCATAAGCGATAATTTCTTCCGCTTGCGCTTCATTAGAAACGGTCCATCCAAGCGCATCATAAAAGGCCCTAGACTTACCCATATTTGCAACACCGATTGTTATAATACTGAGACGCTGATCCATAGGACCTCCTATCTTTTATATTTACGAACTGTAGTGTTCACTATATGTTCTTAAAAATCAATATAAAGATGAATTAAAAATAGAAATCACTCGCCATAGATGATGGCTTCTATTTCTTCAGTTGTCTCAAGGCTAAGTAACGTCTCCGCTAAAGCAAATTCATACCCATTTCGAACTAAAGAGGACAATTCCTTATTGAGCCGATCTTCCCTTGTCTCTCGCGGCTTAAAAGGCCCAAAACGCCGTTTTTTGATATACTTCGCAGCAGATAGCCGGTCGTTATGGCCCGCATGCCGTAATTCTGTAAAAGCATTATCAGAAACCAATTCATCAAATCCGAGCGTATTTAGCTTTACACCAATTTGTATCTTTGATTTTCCCTGACGGGCCATGGAACGGGCTTTGCTCGACGCATATTCCTGATCATTTAGAATGCCTGCCTTTTCCAACTTGTCTATTTCAACATCGATCATTTCCAAAACAGTTTCTGGGTCGAGTTCGTGATATTCAATTGCCTTTTTCGACTTATTCATTAGATGCCGTTGCATCTTGGTTGTCGTCGCGGCGAAGCGGTCTAAATAGCGTAAAGCCTGCCCACGTAGTAATGCGGGCGTAATGACTTTGGGCGGTTTGGGTGGCTTTTTAGGTTTGTCAGGTTCTTCATTTTCATTCATGCCGCATAATACCGACTAGATTGAACAAAAGGTGGAAAATCATACCCCTCTATTTTTATATATTCTGCTATAGTTAATTTTTCCGTGAATACCTGCCCTGATGATGCGCTGACTTTCAAACAATATGTGATCATATCCTTGAATGTAAAACTGCCATTGATTAGTCCTTCGATCACGAATGCCATAAAATATTGCGTTATCCGCGTTGGCGTACCCTTGATTTGGCGCATAAGAGATACCTCTATGAGGTCTTTCCCCAAAATACTCGTCCGCGACTTCTAATTGCCGTTCGTTACTGTAACCACCGGCGATATGGAGAATTTCTGGAATGTCACTATTCTCAATTTCAATTCGACATCCATTTAGGGTTGTCGTTAGAAAAAAATCGGCCTCATCACCCAGTTGAATATTGGTCACGGCATGCTCTTTGCTCGGTAGCCAATAAATTGAGATTGTAGAAAATTCTTCAGGTTCGATTGGTACTATCTCGGGCTCATACCGAGAAACCGCAATTACTGGTATTTCAACTGGCCCGCGAAACCGTCTCTCTTTAACGGCCCGTTCATTTTGGGAAACATTCAAGTCAATCCGCCTTATTCCCAATCCCGTATTAAAACAAAAATAATCAGGCAATGTGACGAAGTGATTTTTGAAGAATTTTTTTGGATTGTCCAAAAAAAATTGATTTAATTGAATACTCATATCACTCACTTAAACTAGTTAAAGTTGTAGATATGAGTTCTAATACGGGATATTCAATGAATATTAAGTGCGAAGGTTTGAGAAGTTATTTTAATGTCTAAATTTCTCGTTTACATAAAGTCTCTTAAAATCAATGGTACCAAGAAATCCGGCGGCATTCATTTCATTACTATGAGGGCCCACAGCATCAAATCCTTGATAGTAGAACTTCCATCGGTTCGTTCTGCTATTACGAATACCATAGAATATTGCATTATCAGCATTTCCATAACCATGATTGGGGACATAAGAAAGCCCTCTATAGGGACTATTACCAAAAAAATTATCCGCTAATTGAATTTGTCGACCATTAGAAAAAGAACCATCAATATGCAATATAATTGGATTATGGTTAGACCCAACAGCAATATAGCAACCGTTTAACGTTGTTGTAAAAAAGAAATTTGCCCCATTATCAAGCTGTATACTTGTCACATCATGAGGTGCATTACGAAGCCAATAAACGGGAACGAAAGCTAAGGGAGCCGCTTGGGCTTGGCCTCCGATAGCGGCATATAGAGACGTTGAAACGACCGGAATTTCCCTTAGACTACGAAATTTACGCTGCTTAACAGCCCGATTTCCGTGATCAACATTGAAATCAAACTGCCGCAACCCGGTAGCCGTTCCAAAGCAGAGAGTATCTGGCTGGTGAATAAAGTGATTTCTAAAAAATCGCTTTGGGTTTGTGGAAAAATCTTGATTTAAGATGGCACTCATAATAATTACCAATTCTACTAAAAGTAGTTTAATTGGGGATTACTTGACTTTTTTCAACAAATTTTTCCTAGATAGCCTTACCAAAATTAAAGCAGGCGGTTACAATTGAGCCCACTTACAACACCTTACGTATAAAAGGCTACATCCGTGTCTGAATTTGAAAAAAATCCCATCGATACATTGTTGAATATCATGACCCGCCTTCGTGACCCGGAAAATGGGTGTCCTTGGGATGTCGAGCAGACATTTGAAACAATTGCCCCCCATACGATTGAAGAAGCCTATGAAGTGGCGGAGGCTATCGCCAATAAGGATATGGACGAGCTTAAGTCAGAACTTGGTGATTTAATGTTCCAAGTGGTCTTTTATTCACAAATGGCAAAGGAGGAAGGTGCCTTCTCATTTAACGACGTGCTGGATACGATTAATGAAAAAATGATCCATCGCCATCCTCATGTATTTGGGGAAACACAGATTGCCGACGCAGATGCGCAGATAGTCGCTTGGGAAGAGACTAAGGCAGAAGAACGTAGGCAGAAATCCATAAAATCCGCAGAACCTTTATCTGCGCTTGATGGAGTAGCAAACGCCCTGCCCGCACTGACACGTTCCGTAAAATTACAAAACCGAGCTGCGAGAGTTGGTTTCGACTGGCCCGATATTAATCCGGTTTTTGATAAAATTGATGAAGAAATGGAAGAATTGAAAGTTGAGATAAAATCCGGTATCTCACAAACGAGAATTGAAGAAGAATATGGTGATCTTTTATTTGTTATCGCAAATTTAGGCCGTCACTTGGGGCTAGATGCAGAAATTGCCTTAAAAAAAGCCAATAAAAAATTCACCCGGCGCTTTAAAGGCGTCGAAGAGAAATTATCAAATCTTGGAAAATCGCCAAAAACAAGCGACCTGGATGAAATGGAAACTCTTTGGGGCGATGTTAAATCAGACGAGACTAAAGAATAATCAGGGGAAGTTTTTCCAAGCGTCCTAGATTTTCTGCAGAAAATTTTGCCTCTAAAATTACTGCCTCCTCTTCATCGCGACGGCTAATAACGGTTCCATTCCGATAAACCCATGACAGAGTAGCTCCATCATCGTGGGGAATTTTCAACGAAAGCACTTTTTGACTGAACGTGAGTTGTTCTTCCACTTTAGCAAGGAAGGCATCGACGCCCTGCCCATTAAACGCAGACATAGCAACCATCTCATCCCGGCGAGATGTTTCATTAGCCACTAACGCTCTGTCCTCTTCGCTTAACAAATCAGTTTTATTGAGAACTTCCAGATAGTGGTTTTTCTCATCCGTATCGACACCCAACCGTTTTAAAACCTCAAAAACGTCTTGCTTCTGAGCATCGGTATCATCGTGGGTGATATCCCGAACATGGATAACCAAATCGGCTTCAAGCACCTCTTCCAGTGTCGCTCTGAAAGCTGCAACCAGTTCGGTTGGGAGTTCTGAGATAAATCCAACCGTGTCCGATAGAATTACGGTTTGACCACCCGGCAAATCGATTTTGCGCATAGTCGGATCGAGGGTCGCAAACAAAAGATCTTCCGCAAACACGTCAGAGTTCGTCAGACGATTAAAGAGTGTTGATTTACCGGCGTTCGTATATCCCACAAGGGCAACGATTGGATAGGGGACTTTTTTCCGTTTAGAGCGATGCAATTCCCGAGTTCGAACAACGGTTTCCAGTTGGCGTTTAATTTTTATGATGCGCTCATCGATTAATCGACGATCGATTTCCAATTGGGATTCGCCTGGGCCGCCCAAAAAGCCGGCGCCGCCTCGCTGTCTCTCCAAATGGGTCCAAGACCGAACAAGTCTAGTTCGCTGATAGCTAAGATGTGCCAGTTCTACCTGTAATACACCTTCTTTTGTTTGGGCCCGATCTCCGAAAATTTCTAAAATTAGCCCCGTTCTATCAATGGCTTTTGCGTGGAGTGCTCTCTCCAGATTTCTCTGCTGTACTGGCGTTAAAGATCCGTCGATAATAACCACGTCAATTTCATTCGCTTCTATGAAATCGGCATATTCTTCCAGTTTCCCTTTACCAAACAGCGTTGCTGGTTTAGGCGCTGATAAAGTGGCAACTTCTGAATGAATAACATTCAGGTTTATCGCTGCCGTCAGGGATACAGCCTCAGCAAGGCACCCGACAGGATCTCTAAGGGGGACTGCTTTAGAACGCTTTTTAATATGCGGGTGAAGGACAAGCGCCCGGTCCCCAGAGCGCGGAGACGCACTCTCAGTATCATCATTCATACTTTACTATTTAGACTTTCAGTAACATTTACCCAACTATTTTTCATCTCTTTGTGGATGAAGTCGGATAGGTGTTGCAGGCATCACAGTAGAGATAGCGTGTTTGTATACAAGCTGCTCATGGCTATCCCTGCGCAAAGTCACACAAAAATTGTCAAACGCACTAATTTCCCCTTGTAGTTTAACACCATTTACGAGAAATACGGTGACAGGAACGTTTTCTTTGCGAACTGTGTTGAGGAATACATCTTGAACGTTTAGCGATTTTTCAGAGGCCATTTGGCAGTCTCTTTCTTAATTATTCGAAATTACTTTTTTTACTTTTTCACCCAAGTATTTAAACTATAAATAACGCAGTTAAAACGAAAGGCAAAAAAGTTATCCTCAGATAAGGATTTACCATAAAAAACACAAGCCTTTTAGTGGTAAGAATATAATAAAGCTATTTTTGTGGTAAAGTATTCTTAATTATCGACAATACTCACAAAAAATCCGCATTTATACATATCAGATTGAAATCATATTGTTAATACTGCCTTATACGGTACTAAAATCAACATTGCAAAATTTATATTCGCGAGAGGTTGGTATTTTAAACAGCTTTCTCAATGAGAAGAGAGAATCTCAAATTAAGCTTTTACAGGCATTACGAAAATATTGGCTTAATTAATTTTTTGGACCCTCTAATTCTCCAAATAGGCTTTAAATATTGATCGTAATTCTAAAGATATACTGCCCGGCTCGCCATTACCAATCACCCGATCATCAACCTTAACGACGGGCTGAACATAGGAGCTACTACTGGTCAAGAAAACTTCTCTTGCTGATTTAAGTTCCTCAACTGAAAACGCGCGAAGTTCGATCTTTATATCTCTTTTCTCGAGCAAGTTCAAAAGAGATGCTCGCGTTATTCCAGACAAAATCGAATGACTTGTGGGGCGTGTGATAAGTGTTCCGTTTTGATCAATGATCCAGGCATTTGTAGAACTACCCTCAGTGACGAACCCCGCCTCGTCGAACTGAAACGCTTCATAGGCCCCCTTCTCAACCGCCTCTTGTTTAGCAAGTATATTTGGGAGGAGAGAAACTGATTTAATATCACAACGAGCCCAACGGATATCTGGTGTCGTTATAACGGCGACCCCCTTTTCTGCTTTCTGAGCCGATTTATCGAGAGATATCCTTTTGGCAGTCATGACAAGCGCTGTCTCTGTATCACTTGGAAAAGGATGATCCCTTGGGGCGACACCACGGGTGACTTGCATATAAATCAAGCCATTCGTAATGCCATTTTGGCGGATCACTTCTTTCATAACCAACTGCATTGGGTGACGTTTCATGGGAGGTGCAATTTTCAACTCCTGCATGCTCCGCCAAAGGCGATCTAAATGCCCGCCTTCATCGATGAATTTACCGGCAATAATAGGGATAACTTCATAAACACCGTCGGCAAATTGATAACCGCGATCCTCAATATGGACCGTTGCGTGTCTGTGTGGGAGATATTGACCATTTACATATGCAATTCGGGACATTTTAAACCTATATTATCGACGCCAAAAGGCCGGATTAAGAAGAGTAAAGACCGCAAAAAATTCTAATCTTCCGATTAGCATGGCAAAACACAATAAAACTTTCGCTGCTATTGGCAAAGCGCCATAAGTAGTAAAGTTTACATTATTTGGGTCTAGGTCAATCATTATCGAGCTAACAGAAGATCCAGCGCTTGCCAAATTACTGATGGACAGGGCTAGGGATGAGCGAAAATCTAGCCCCGTAAACGATAAACCAAGAGAGATAACAATGATAGCAAGGCAGAAGAGCGTAAAAAAGCCCCATGCGGAGAGCAGCAATTCTCTCGTAATCTGAACAGAACCATACTTAAGGGGAATAATGGCACTGGGGAAACTAAGGCGTTTAATCTCTTTTGCGCCTTGCTTTAACAACAAAATCACTCTCATCAATTTTATGCCGCCAGATGTTGAACCGGTGGATCCACCAATACACATTATGAACATGATAAGCAGCAATATACTCGCAGGCCAAATATAGGTCCCATTTTCAGAAATGGGGGCCATTGTATAGCCCGTGGTGCTCAATGCGGAAACTGTGTTGAAAATGGAATATCGAATAATTTGAACGATCGAGATATCTGTATTGGCCTTCATCAGAAAGAACATAATCAGGCTGCAAAAAACCAGAATAAACAAAAAATATCGATATTCAGGATTCTTAAAATATGAACTACGATCGCCATTGAAAAAGGCCCAATGAAGGCTGAAATTCACAGCCCCGATGATCATGAAGATAATGAGCACGGTCTCCGTCATACGGTTCCCAAAAACCTCCAGCCCATCGTTGGAGACTGTAAAGCCGCCTGTGGAGAGCGTACTAAAACCGTAACATAGGGCATTGAAAGCCTCCATTCCTGACAACCATAAAAGAACAATACAAACGAATGTCAGGATCGTATAAATTTTCAGAATGGAGACGACGGCATATCTGATCCGTCGAGACAATCGACGGCGAGTACTTTTGGCAATTGCCTGGTTCAGAGGATTTGATCCCGGTACCCCAAATTCAGAGGCTAATGCCGATACGAAGAGGATGATAGCAAATCCGCCGAGCCATTGAATGAGGGCGCGCCAAAGGATTATTCCTCTGGATTGTTCCCCCAAATTATCAATGACAGAGGCACCATTGGTCGTAAAGCCGGAGATGGCTTCGAAATAAGCATCCAAAGGGCTAGAGACGGCGTTCCCAAGATAAAAAGGAAGGGCTGCGAAAATAGGTATGACGACCCATATTATTGTCGCCGTTAAAAAAGTCTCTCGCCGGTCTAGGGTTGTCGCTTCCATTCTATTAGCAAAAATTAATCCACCACCTAAGAAAACAGTCACAATTGCAGAGGCAAAAAACGCAGCTGAGACATTCCCCGATACATCGCCCAGCGCAAAGATGGATGGGATAAGCATCAACGCTGAAAGGAGCGTTAGTGACCAACCAAGAATGGTAAGAACAGGGGCTAATATCATGGTTTTAGAAAAATTCCAGACTTACAGAGAACATTTCTTCGACTTTTCGAACAGCATTGCTTAGTGCGAAAATTACAACGCGATCGTTAGGTTTAACTACAGTAGATCCTCTAGGGATGACGACGTCATTACCCCTCAAAATGGCGCCAATGATCGTCCCTTGCGGTAACTTGACATTTCGAAGCTCTTTACCCACCAACTTGGATGTCTCAAGGGCTTCCCCCTCCACCACTTCGGCGGCACCATCTTGAAATGAATGCAGTCCCCGAATACGGCCACGTCTTATATGGCGGAGAATTTCAGAGACGGTTGTCGCGCGAGGATCGACCACGACATCAACGCCCAAAGACGTCATTAAATTACTAAAAACCGGATTATTAATAAGGGTAATGGCAGTGCCGCATCCTTGACCTTTCGCAAGTAAGGACGACAAAATATTGACTTCATCATCATTCGTTAGCGCGACAACAGTTTCAGCGCGGCCAACATTCGCCTCGGTCAAAATAACGGGATCTAAGGCATCGCCGTGTAAAACAATCGCTTCTTCTAATTGTTCCTGAATAAATTCTGCTCTTTTCCGATCAAACTCAATCAGTTTCAAAGAGACATTTTTCATATCTTGCTCAATCACTTGAGCTAAGTGCAAACCGATATTACCGCCGCCAACAATAACCACGCTCCGCGCTTCTTGCTCTTCATGTCCAAAAAGGGGCATGGCACGAGCGACATGATCAATGTCAGACGTAAAATACACCTCATCCCCCGGGAACATTTGATCATTACTTGTTGGTACCGTCATTTTCCCTTCTCGGTAAATGCCGACAACAGTAATATTCAAATCAGGGAAAAGTTCGGTCAATTGGCGCAAAGGTGTATTTACAATGGGACAACTCTCATCAAGGCGAACACCAATTACCTGAATTTTCTCGTCGGCAAAAGAGACCGTATCAAAGGCTCCCGGCACTTTCAACCGGCGACCAATTGCAAGGGCTACCTCCACTTCAGGGGATGTGATGACATCAATTGGCAAATGATCTCGACTATATAAATCCGCCCAAATTGGAAGCAGATAGTCTTGTGATCGAATACGGGCCACCTTTTTCGGAACATCAAACAATGAATGCGCTATCTGGCAGGCCACCATATTCACTTCGTCGCTGTGGGTGACCGCAATGATCATTTCCGCCTCAGCAGCACCCGCAGCCTCAAGCACACTGGGATGGGATGCGTGACCAACCATGGCACGGACATCCAGATCATCTCCCATCTTACGTACGAGTTCCGGGTTTTGATCAATAAGGGTCACGTCATTACCTTCACGCGCCAATTGACGGGCAATATTAGATCCGACTTGACCTGCTCCGCAAACGATAACTTTCATATTAATCCCGGCTCCAGTTTCAAACCAATCACCAAATTAATCGGCTTCTTTGATCCGCTCACTATTGTGTAACCCAAGTGATTTCAATTTTCTATGTAAAGCAGATCGTTCCATACCAACAAATGCAGCTGTTCGCGAAATATTTCCGCCAAATCTGTTTACTTGTGCTTCAAGATACTCTTTCTCAAAGCGTTCTCTGGCGTCCCGTAAAGATAAACTCATAATTTCGGTATTGTCTTTGTTTCCAGCCATAACCGAATGAGCGGCCCCCGCATCTGCAGGGATCATGTCAGAGGTAATCGGCGCAGATTTGTCACCCGCTGCCAAGATCATAATTTGTTCGATCACATTTCGAAGTTGCCGAACATTTCCAGGCCAAGTGGACGCCTGAAGGGTTGCAATTGCATCTTCGCCCATCTTCCGGATAGGTTGACCGTTACTCCGTGAAAAGCGTTCAATAAAATGCCGTGCAAGGGGGGCAATATCTTCTTGTCGTTCTTTTAAGGCTGGAATGTGTAACGGAACAACACTTAAGCGGTGAAATAAGTCGCCGCGCAATTGACCGCTTGCCATTGCTTCTTGTAAATCCTGACTTGAAGAAGAAATAACACGGACATCCACTTTTACTTTATCGCTGCCGCCTACTCTCTGGAAAGATTGATCGACTAAAACACGCAAAATTTTGCCTTGTGTTTCAAGAGGCATATCTGCGATTTCATCCAGAAAAATTGTACCGCCGTGGGCTTGTTCTAGCAATCCGCGCCGGGCGCCTTTTGCAGAATTCATACGGCCTTCTTCAACGCCAAATAATTGAATTTCAAGAAGATCCGGCGCCATCGTTGCTGCATTTAAGGCAACAAACGGCAAATTAGCCCGCGCAGACTTTGCATGTATCATGCGCGCGACGACTTCCTTACCAGTGCCCGATGGGCCTGTAATCATAACCCGACTGTTTGTTGGCGCTACGCGTTCAATAGACTGCTCCAACTGTAGCATTATATTAGAGCGACAAACCAATTCGTGGGATATGCCTCCTGCTTTTTCCTTTAACTCAGTATTTTCCCTTTTGAGCCGATACGCTTCCAGCGCTCGCTCTACAACCTGCATAAGACGATCTGCCTTAAAGGGTTTTTCGATAAAATCGTAAGCACCCATTTTAATGGTATTCACAGCCGTTTCGATATTTCCGTGCCCAGAAATCATAATGATTGGGAGATCTTGGGCGGCTTTCTTAATAGTTTGAAGAATTTCAATGCCATCCAGTTTACTACCTCGGAGCCAAATATCGAGGATGACAAGACTAGGTCGGCGATTAGAGATTTGCTTTAAACATTCATCGCTATTAGCCGCTTCTCGCGTCTCATAGCCTTCGTCTTGCAAAATACCGGCAATTAAATCGCGAATATCAGCTTCGTCGTCAATAATTAAGATGTCTGCTGACATAATTATTCAATCCCTGCTTCATTGTTATGATCAAGTTTTAAAAATTTGACTTGAATACGAGCACCAATCCCTTGTGTTGAATCCATCAAAACAAGATTTCCCCCATGTTCTTCCATTATTTTACTGACGATAGCGAGCCCAAGCCCCGTGCCTTTTTCTCGGTGGGTCACATAGGGCTCAGTTAGGCGATTGCGGTTCTCTTTTGGCAATCCCCGACCATTATCCACAAATTCGACTATTAAATGTTGATCGTCCTCAATCACACTGATGTTTATTTCACCCGGTGGAAGACTAATACTATCACCGTTGCGTCCTTCAATTGCGTCAGCGGCATTTTGAAGTAAGTTCGTAAAAACCCGTGTCACTTGAGGAGAGTCAATTTGGCAAAGGGCTTGAGACAAAGGCTCCTCGATATCAAACTTAATTTCCGGATGAGCTATTTTCTGAGGGAAAATAGCTTCTTCAAGTACATGAGTTAAGATGACAGGTTTAAATTCGGGGGCCGGCATTCGTGCAAAGGACGAAAACTCATCAACCATTTTCCCTATATCCCCAACTTGCCGAATAATTGTATCCGTGCATTTGTGGAAGGTTTCAATGTCTGATGTTATTTCCTTACTGTATTTTCGTTTAATCCGTTCAGCAGAAAGCTGAATAGGCGTCAGTGGATTTTTGATTTCGTGGGCAATCCGCCTTGCAATATCTCCCCAAGCGGCCATACGCTGCGCAGATACAAGCTCAGTTATTTCGTCAAGTGTTACAACAAAACCTTGAATGCCTTCATCCGACATCTCAGCCGCTAAGCGGACTAGTAAATGAGGATGGGTCGGCATTGCCTGCATATGAACTTGCATTTCAGCAATTCTACTAGGGTATTCTGTCACTTCATCAAGCAAATCACTTAACTGGGGCGCGACGGTGCGCAGACTTTCACCGATCATTTTCTGGCTTTCCAGCCCAAGCAATGTACATGCTGTTCTGTTTGGAAGAGTAACAATTCCATGCCGATCAAGCCCAATGACACCCGCAGAGACCCCCGATAGAACCGTTTCCGTAAAGCGGCTCCTTTCGTCCAACTCCTTATTTGTCTCCACAAGTTCTGCCCGCTGAGAGGATAATTCCCGCGTCATGTTGTTAAAAGCACGATTAAGGATGGTCATCTCATCATATGCGACCTTCTCATCCACTTTAGCGTCCAGATCCCCTTCACTCACTCTCTCAGCGGCGTTAATAAGCCCCTCGATAGGTTTTACCAATCGCGATGCTATCGCCAGCGCAAACCAGACTGCAGCCATCACCACGAGTAAGGAGACGATGATAAAGACAGCGGCAAACTGAATTTGTATGCCAAAGCCTTCTTCTTTCAATTTTTTATAGTCGGCAGATGCTTTTCTGGTCCGTTCCATATGTTCCAGAACACGGGGCTCGATATAACGGCCTACATACAGATAGCCGTCAAACAAGCGATCAAGCCTCGCAAAGGCACGAACCCTGTCGTCAGCTTCATTTGTCGTGATAACCACATCATTAATGGCAGCTTCAGAAAATAAGGTTGGCGCCAACTGATCAAATTCAACGATAAAGCTCAAGTTGGATTGGGCGATCACTCTGCGTGATCCGTCGATAATAACCGCTTCACTTAAGTTCCGCGCCGCCACTTGATCGGTGAGGAACTGATTAAGTGCCGCCTTATTATTTAAAATACTCGCTGGCATACGATTTATGTCTGCCATTATTCCTAAAACGTCCGCGCGAATATTCTGAATATGTTCTTTGATGTAGGCATCCGCTACCGCCAAAGATTCTGACACAGCCATATTTACGGGTTCAGAGAAATGCTTTTGAAAGTAGATATTAAAAAACAGGGCAGAAAACATCGCAACCATTATGGCGGGAGCCACAGCGATAAGGGAAAATAGCTTCACCACACGACGGTGCATGTCGCTTCCAGATTTCCCGACTTTATTTTTGCGCCACATTCTAATTAATCTGTGGCAAACAATTCCCGCAAGAACAACTAGAAGGACAAGATCTATAATAACTAGTGTTTTGGTAACATTTGGATCATCACCCGTTAAGGACCCATAAGTTGCAATACCGCTAGCGATGGCGAGCAAAGCCGCCACTAAGGAGGTTTTTGGACCTAAACCAATTTTTTTAGACCACCGGGTAAGAGTAAATCTGGTTTTAGGGGAGGCGTGAGACGTACTCATTACGCTCCCTCCCCCTGCCACAATTTAAGAAAATAAATCGGTTTTTTGATAGCCATGCCCAACGTGAATAAGAAACCCAATAGCCACAATGTGGCATTTGAGCATCACTTTACGCCACGTACCACCTGAATATCAAGTTCTCTGATTTTTTTTCGTAATGTATTTCGATTGAGACCCAACAATTCTGCTGTTCGTATCTGATTACCGTTCGTTGCATCCAAAGAAAGGGTAATTAAAGGCCTTTCCAGCTCTCGCACCAGACGGTCATACAAGCCTGAAGGTGGTAAACTTCCAGGATGGGCCGCAAAATACTTTGAAATATGGCGCTCAATAGCAGAACTTAAATTCTCTTCTTCTGGAGCCACATCAGATGTTGGCGCGCTGGTCTCAGGTTGCAACTCCATAGCAACCACCGCAGAGTTGATAACTTCTTCAGAATATAGCGCGATTAAACGTTGGACTAAATTCTCAAGCTCTCGCACATTTCCCGGCCATTTATGCCTTTTTAGGACCTCAAGTGCTTCGTTGTCGATACTTTTGACTGGCAAGCCTTCCGCTTGGGCCAGAAGCAAAAAATGCCGAACAAGATCAGGAATATCTTCTGTTCGCTCCCGCAGAGGCGGAAGCCGCATGGGAACTACATTCAAGCGGTAAAACAAATCTTCTCGGAACAGGCCTTGCCGTACAAATTGCCGTAGATCACGGTTTGTTGCGGCGATAATGCGCACATCTGTCTTCATAGGGGTACGCCCCCCGACTGTTGTATATTCCCCTTGCTGCAGGACCCGCAATAATCGAGTTTGCGCTTCAATAGGCATATCACCAATTTCGTCCAGAAAAAGGGTTCCGCCTTGTGCTTGCTCAAATCGCCCAATGGCCCGACTGTCGGCGCCCGTAAAAGCTCCTTTTTCGTGGCCAAACAATTCAGATTCAATCAGCTCCTTTGGAATAGCAGCCATGTTAATAGCAACAAAGGGTCCGTTTTTCCGCTTTCCATACTCATGAAGGGCGCGGGCAACTAGCTCTTTGCCCGTTCCGCTTTCCCCGGTGATCATCACCGTAAGGTCTGTTCCCATTAATCGCGCAAGAACACGATAAATTTCTTGCATGGCGGCTGATCGACCAATGAGAGGGATCTTTGCCTCTTCCTCATCTTCGTCAATCGGGCTCTTAATGACTTTCTTTGGCTTGGACAGAGCCCGTTCAACAACTTGCAACAACTCTTTCAAATCAAATGGCTTGGGCAAATAATCATAGGCCCCGCGCTCAGTTGCCTTAATGGCTGTAAGCAACGTATTTTGCGCACTCATGACAATGACGGGAAGTTCAGGTCGGATTTTCTTAAGCCTTGGCAATAAGTCCAGACCATTTTCGTCAGGCATGACCACATCAGTTAGAACAAGATCACCGGCCCCTTCCAATACCCAGTTATAAAGGGTTGCAGCATTGCTGGTGGAGCGAACTGTATAATTTGCTCGGGCAAGGGCACGATCAAGAACTGTCCGAATGCTTTGATCGTCATCAGCGACGAGTATGGTTCTAGCCATCATTAATCTTTCGTAATTGGTCGTTGATATACAGGGAGGCGGATAAAAAAGTGCCCGCCAGCTGCGACACTGTCATATTCAATAATACCGCCATGGTTTCCGACGATTTTTGCAACAAGGGCAAGCCCAAGTCCGCTGCCGCCTGCCTTGGTGGTTACAAAGGGGTCAAAAATATGAGGGAGCAATTCGTCAGAAATGCCGGGACCATTATCCCCTATTCCCACTTCAAGCGGTAACTGAACGCGATCGGAATTTCCAGGAACAGTAAGACGAACGCCCGGCCGATAGGCAGTTGTAAGCATTATTTCTCCCCCTGTGTTAGGGGCAGATTCAGCTGCATTCTTTATTAGGTTTAATAATACCTGAACCAGTTGATCCCTATTCCCGTAAACAAAAGGGAGTGAGGGATCATACTGTTCTGAAAAGGTAATCTTTTTACCAAACCCATTCTGAGCAATGAGGCGCACATGTTCCAGAACTTCGTGAATATTAACGGCTTCCCTGACAATGGGGCTATCGTCAGAGAAAGCTTCCATTCGATCAACGAGTGCACAAATCCGATCTGTCTCATCGCAAATCAGGCGCGTCAAAGCCCTGTCAGCATCAGATGCGTTCATTTCCAGAAGTTGCGCAGACCCCCGAATACCAGATAAAGGATTCTTCACTTCATGGGCGAGCATCGCCGCCATCGCCGTCACCGAACGTGCGGCTCCGCGATGGGTTAGCTGGCGATCCATTTTTAACGCCATTGTCCGCTCTTCCAACTGCACAACAACCTGATCGTCTTCGAACATGGAAGAGACTTGAATATTGACAATCTTGGCCCCAATCTTGGGTGTACCTAAATCAACCGCGTATTCTGATACCCTGTCACCGGTCTTTCGAACATGATCTATCAGGGCAAGAAGTGGGCTTCCAAAGGGCACCAATTTTTCAATGGAAGTGCGCTTGAGGATATTAACTGAAGAGGAGAAAAATTCTTCCCCCGCAGGATTTGCATAAGGGATAAACCCTTGCGCATCGATGACAATAATTGGATCAGGGACAGCCCCCAGAATAGCCAAAGGATTGGGAGCTTCCTTAGCAGTATTGTTTGTTATTTTGCTTGTCTGGTTCATGATCAGGCAACCTCACTTAAAGGCAAGTCATCATAAAATTTTTCGATTTCATCTCGCACAGCTCGCCAATCTTCCATACGGATAATTCGGCTGCGGAATTCGGCACCACCCGGCAATCGCTCTGAATACCAGCTCAAATGTTTCCGCGCGACGCGGGTTCCAACATGTTCGCCATACAAATCAATAAGCGCGAGGTAATGTTCTAAAACGATGCTTTTTTGCTCAGCTAAAGTTGGGTCGGATGGCTCAATCCCTGTTTCGAGATAGTCTGCAACTTGAGAGACAAACCAAGGCCTTCCATAGGCTCCCCGCCCAACCATAACGCCATCGGCCCCCGATTGTTCTAACGCGGTTTTAGCGTCTGTCACCGACTGAATATCTCCATTTGCTATGACAGGAAGGGATACTGCCTCTTTCACCTTGGAGATAAACGACCAATCCGCGCGCCCTTTAAAAAACTGACACCGCGTCCGCCCATGGACCGTTAGCATTTTAATGCCCGCCTCTTCCGCTATTTTTGCAAGGGCTGGCGCGTTCCGGCTGTCATCATCCCACCCTGTCCGCATTTTAAGCGTAACAGGAATATCGACAGCCTCGACTGTTGCTCTCAATATGGCCCCGGCATGATCTAGGTCTTTCATCAATGATGATCCGGCCATGCCTGACGTTACCTTTTTTACAGGACACCCCATATTGATATCAATGATTTTGGCCCCCAACTCTTGATTAAGGAAGGCGGCCTCCGCCATGACTTGCGGCTCGCACCCTGCAAGCTGCACCGCCATGGGCTGTTGATCTTCATCAGTCCTCACCATACGCAGTGATCGACGGGTCTCGGCCACCATCGCCTTACTGGCCACCATTTCAGAGAAGACCAGTCCTGCACCAAACCTGGAAACGATCCGGCGGAACGGTAGGTCCGTAATACCCGCCATTGGCGCCAGTAGAACAGGGTGCTTCAGAGTGATGTCACCGATAACAATGGTCATTTTTTGTGCAATTACCTAACTGACTAACTTTTGTGCAATATATCCATCAATATGCTGCGGTGCAACCAAATCTTGGTTTTACGACGTATTTTTATTGAATGAAGCTGTCTCCGCCCGTAATCTCCCCGCCATGACTGTAATCGCCCTTATTGTTGCTGCCGGAACGGGTAGCAGAACTGGACTGGATTTCCCCAAGCAATATCTAAAGCTTGGCAAGAAAAGTGTCTTATCCTCCGCAATTGATCAATTCCTGATCCATCCGTCGGTGGATCATGTGCAAGTGATCATTAATCCCAACGATGAAGATTTATACTGCGAGGCGATAGAAAACCGCACTGTCTTGCCTTGGGTCGCGGGAGGCAAGACAAGGCAAGAGTCTGTAAGGCTGGGCCTTGAAAGTATCAAACAAAAGAGCCCTACATATGTTCTAATTCATGATGCCGCACGCCCGTTTGTTGATAAGTCCCTTATCGATCGGTGCCTAGCGGGGCTCAAAGAGAGTGATGCCGTGTTACCGGCCATGCCTGTTATAGATACTTTAAAAAGCGTCGAGAGCAATATAGTTACGGGGACCGTGGACCGCGCAAAAATAGTTGCCGCACAAACACCTCAAAGTTTCAATTATAACAGCATACTATCTGCTCATACTAAATTTCTAGATGAACAAGTGACTGACGATATTGCCTTAGCTGAACTTGCTGGGATTCCAGTTAAATGGGTGATGGGCGATGCTGCGAATATCAAAATAACAACTAAAGAAGATATCGAAATGGTAACCAATAAGTCACTTACCGATAGCCGGTCCGGCCTTGGATTTGACGTTCATGCCTTTGCCGATGATCGGGACTTATGGCTTGGCGGCATCAAGGTTCCTTATTCTAGAGGCCTTAAAGGGCATTCAGATGCAGATGTTGCCCTTCATGCCATTACCGATGCACTTTTGGGGTCCATCGGTGCCGGCGACATTGGGACACATTTCCCGCCTAGCGATGAGAAATGGCGAGGAGTTTCCTCAGACAGGTTTTTAGCGCATGCAGGGCAGTTGGTTGCGGACTTGGGCGGTAAAATCGGAAATATTGACCTGACTATTATTTGCGAAGCCCCAAAAATTGGACCCTACCGTGATGCAATGAAGTCTAGAATTGCCGAGATATTAAATATAGATGCTGAGCGCGTATCGATTAAAGGAACCACCACAGAGAAACTTGGTTTCACAGGTCGCGGAGAGGGAATTGCAGCCCAAGCAATTGCAACAGTGAGGTTGCCAGAATGAGCGCGCTCAAATCTATCAGCAAACTTCACCCCGCGGTTATCCTTGCCACTTGGTTCTGGTCCGGCCTCAGCCCAAAGGCTCCCGGCACCATGGGCTCTCTCGCGTCACTGCCCTTTGGCTTTGCCATCCTGTATTTTTTTGGGGATATCGCATTAGCGATCGCCATCATAGTCGTATTTTTTGTAGGGATTGTCGCAACTAAAATCTATTTACAGCGCACGGGAAAATCTGATCCCGGTGAAGTTGTCATTGATGAAGTCGCGGGACAGTGGATTCCCTTGCTCATCGCGGGCACAAGCCCCCTTCTCTACCTCATTTCTTTTGCCTCATTTCGGTTATTCGATATCTGGAAACCTTGGCCTATCAGTTGGATGGACAAGTCAATCAAAGGCGCTTTCGGCGTTATGATTGATGATATTGCGGCCGGAATTCTTGCCTTTCTCGTTGTTTTAGCCATTAAACAGGTCTTGTAATGAATAATATCTATCCTGAAGACATCTCCGCCCTAGCCACCCAAGTGATTGAGGCATGCAAAGCCAAGAAATGGTATGTGGCAACAGCAGAATCCTGCACCGGCGGCCTGATTGGTGGCGCGCTTACAGATATTGCAGGCTCTTCTGCCGTTGTGGACAGAGGTTTCATCACCTATACCAACAAAGCAAAAATGCAGGTTTTAGGCGTTAAATCAGAAACCCTTCGAGCTGTTGGTGCCGTGGCAGAGCAGACTGCTTGCGAAATGGCTGCAGGCGCATTGAAGAACTCAACTTCCGCCATCACAGTTGCCGTAACCGGCATTGCAGGCCCGGGATCCGCTGGGGATAAGCCCGCTGGCCGCGTCCATTTAGCTGTCGCCACAAAAGATGGTATCGCAGATCATCGCCAAATGGATTACGGCGATATAGGCCGTGCAGAGGTTCGGTTGGCGACAGTCAAAACTGCGCTGGAAATGTTGCTAAAGGTCGCCAAGGCATAAGTTAATGAGTTCAACTGATTTAAACTTTTCCGCCTACAAGCATTTTTCCATATCTGAATGGCGCACTTTGCGTCATGACAGGCCTTTAAATGTATCCAATGACGAATTAAGGCAGCTGGGCGGCATTAATGAGCCTGTCTCTATCGAGGAGGTCAAGGATGTCTATGTCCCCCTTGCTGAATATCTGCGCATCCATTTTGATCACCTTCAGAGACTAAAGAAAGAGAGAGCAGGCTTTTTCAAAAGCAACGAGCAAGAACCGCCCTTTATCATTGGTCTTGCGGGAAGTGTAGCGGTTGGGAAAAGTACGACTGCTCGGATTTTACAACGTATTTTGAGCCATTGGCTGGGCAACATTTCGGTCGAGTTGGTGACGACCGATGGTTTTCTATATCCGAACGAAACCCTTCTTGATAAAGGAATCATGAATAAAAAGGGTTTTCCTGAAAGCTATGACAGAAACGCGCTCATGACGTTTCTGCATGACATTAAGAACAGACAACCCAATGTACGGTGCCCAGTATACTCTCACCTAACTTACAGTATTCTGCCTGATGAATGGCAAGTGATTGACCGGCCGGAAATCCTGATTGTAGAAGGCTTAAACGTTCTCCAAACCAATTTCACAGGAACAGAAGAGACTCCTGTGGTAATTTCAGATTATTTTGACTTCTCCATCTACCTGGATGCGGACGTGGATGTGATCGAAAATTGGTATATTGAACGATTTTTAAAGCTTAAAGAGACTGCTTTTACGAATCCGCGCTCTTATTTCAAAAATTACGCAACGTTAAGCCACGAAGAGGCAATCTCGACAGCGAAAAAAATCTGGACCGAAATCAATCACAAAAACCTAAGAGAAAACATCGCTCCCACGAAAGTCCGAGCCGACCTCATCTTTCGAAAATCGAAAGATCACCGGAT
>JBALXM010000064.1:0-20673 GCA_036960695.1 Sneathiella sp. | reverse complement strand
TTGGCTTCTAGCACGGAACAGAAATATCGCGTGCCTCTCAAATATGTCCGCTATGACGGAGTTGAACGGACATTCGATATCCGGTTTTACAACGACGCCTCTACAAATTGCGCTCTAATTTAGGATGTTTGTTACCCGAATTTGAAGTAGATCAATTTTCTAAAGAATTAAATATAGAAATACCCGACTAATTTATAGTTTGCAGGGCGAATTTTTTATTGAAATTGATCGATTTTTATTCTGAAGGAAAATTTATTCTTGTTTTCCTTATTTAGACTTTACGAGCTCCCAAAATTTACTAATACTCCCTCAATAATAAACGAGCCAACGGGAGAAGTGAGAAGATGCATATTTCGCAATTGCTGGAGCGGGCCGTTCAGACAAAACGGGATAATACAGCGACCATTTGTGGCGATCGCGTGCGGACTTGGGGGCAGTTTAAAGACCGAGTTCAACGTTTTGCCGGTGCGCTACAAGATTTACAGGTTGTTGCTGGGGAACGTGTTGCCATTCTCGCCCACAACAGTGATCGGTATCTTGAGTTTTATTACGCGACGCCCTGGTCTGGGGCTGTTTTCGTTCCTGTTAATACGCGCCTTGCTGTTCCGGAATTTGCTTATTGGCTGACGGATTCTGGATCGGAAGTCCTGCTTGTTGACGATGCTTTCGCCGGTATCGTCCCAGAGCTTAAGACGCTCGTGCCAAACCTTCGCGAGATTATCTATATTGGTGACGGTGTGACACCGGATGGCATGCTGTCTTATGAAAAACTGATCGAGGACGCAAATCCGGTAGAGGATGCGGGACGAGGCGGAGATGATTTGGCGGGCCTGTTTTATACAGGCGGGACGACGGGGGTCTCCAAGGGCGTGATGTTGAGCCATAATAACTTTATGGTCAATACTCTCAATGCCATGCCGGCGTTTCATTTTACCGATGATGGCCGTTGGTTACATGTAGCGCCGATGTTTCATATTGCTGATGGCTGTGCCGTATTTGGGGCAACCATGGGATTAAGCGCACATGTGTTTATTCCGGGGTTTACGCCCGCTGGGACCATGCAAGCCGTGCAAGATCATAAAGTTACAAACACGCTCCTTGTGCCCACCATGGTCAATATGTTGGTGAATGATCCCACGCTTAAAGATTATGATATGTCGAGCCTGACTGACATTGTCTACGGCGCATCCCCTATGCCCGAAGCGGTTATTGTCAAAGCGTTTGAGGTTTTGCCTGATTGTGGATTTACCCATGCATATGGCCAAACTGAATGTGCCCCCTTGGTAACCTTTACCGGGCCTGAATTCCACGTATTGGAAGGGCCGAATGCCGGACGGTTTAAATCGGCAGGCAGGCCTGCTTATTGTGTGGATGTCCGTATATTTGATGAACAGGACAATACTGTGCCCACCGGCACGGTCGGAGAGGTCTGCGTTCGCGGTGACAATGTGATGCTTGGATACTGGAACAAGCCAGAACAAACAAAAGAGGCCCTGCGCGGTGGTTGGATGCATACGGGGGACGGCGGTTATATGGATGAGGATGGCTTTGTCTATATCGTTGATCGGGTGAAAGACATGATCATCTCCGGCGGTGAAAATGTCTATTCCGCTGAAGTTGAAAATGCGCTCTATCAACATCCTGCCGTTGACACCTGTGCGGTTATCGGAATTCCACATGAGAAATGGGGAGAGCAAGTTCATGCGATAGTTCATCTTGCGCCGGGACAAACTGCGAATGAGCAGGAACTCATTGATCATTCACACACACTGATTGCCAGTTTTAAATGCCCGCGGAGTGTTTCCTTTTTGGAGCATGCATTGCCTCTATCTGGGGCCGGTAAAATTTTAAAGAACGATCTTCGTAAACCCTATTGGGCGGGGCAAAAAAAATCGGTTAGCTAGTGCGGCTGGGACTGTTTAATGAAAGGCTGCCGGTGGCGGCCTTTTTTTTATGGGTCAGTGTTAAAGATTTGAAAAAAACTGTAGCGCGTATTGATACGAATCAAATTCGCAAAAAGAGTATGTCAAATATTTGTTTTGGATCCAACAATAGTTTTACTAGTTATCAATATATTGACTGCACTTTATGAGGGAAAATTAACTATTCTTGTTAACCTCAATGCGAGTTATCCACATAAATTTGTCTAAATTAGTTAAAATTTTATTAATATAACTTTAGATCCTCGCTTTAATAGTATTAAGTCTCCCAATAATTGTATCGGGGTGCTCAAACATCAATTAATCGGTTTGTACTAGATGTATAGATCGAAGTTGATTTTAAAAGACATTCCCTCGTTTTGCTTTCAGTAAATGTTCGAAAAAATCAGTAGAGATTTCTGTTTCAGGAGAAAAAAGTGTTTAAAAAGATTGTAGCGGTGGTTAGCACTGCGTTGGTATTGAGTGTTTCTTCCATGGTAGCGCAAGCTGCAACGACATTTAATTTTGGAGCCGGACCGGATAGATCTCTAGTTTCATCATTCAATATGTCATCTGGCGGATTGGACCTGACTGTAAGTGCGGGCCGTTTCTCTAATAGCGGTTCTGTAACACCAGGAGGCCGTGTCGGTACAAACAATAATGGTCTTGGAGTTGATCGTGGCCGGTTCGACGGCGGCCAAGTTGACGGGGCGCTTGGTAATGATGTTGCGATCTTCAACTTCAATCAAGATGTCAAATTCGAAAGTGTTACTTTTTCGAATTGGGACAATAATGACCAATATACATTTTTCGTCGGTGATCCTTTACAAAATCAAGGTTTCAACTTCTTGTCAGGTTATGATTTAGCTGCGCAAAATTATATCGCCAGCATGTTTGGTATTGGAGCCCATGACAGCAATGATAACTTCAGAATTGCTTCAATCTCTGTGAGTGCAGTTCCGCTTCCAACTTCTGTACTGCTTTTTGGCGGTGCCTTGCTTGGGCTAGGCTGGTTGTCACGTCGTAAAGTGAAGGCTGCTGCTATCGCATAATTCAGTCTATATAGACGATGAAGAAAGGCTGCCTTTGGGTGGCCTTTTTTTGTTTTTTCACAGCAGACAAGCGTGCGCCGTCCTTTTGTTATCTTTTCAGGGGGAAATGATCGCGCGACATAATAATTATTTCTGCTTTGGAGAATAAAATGATTAAGAAATTACTTTTGGCATCGACTGCAGTCCTGTTGCTCAGTATCGCATCCTTTGCCGCCCACGCAGCAACCTTTGATTTCACAACACCCAATAGAATACTGGCGACGTCTTTTGCAATGGAGGAAGATGGCATCCTTCTGACTGTCACGGCTGCATACTTTAATAACGATGGTACGGCACATGATGGCAGCCCCCAAGTCATAACAGATAGCAATGGTCTTGGCGTAACCAATCATTGGGAGGACGATGAGATTACGGGAGGACATAATTATAACGATTTAGCAATTTTCGAGTTTTCGGAAGAGGTAAAATTAGAAAGTGTCACTTTTTCGAATTGGGACAACAATGACGAATTCACCCTATTCGTTGGTGATTTATCGACTTTTTTGGGGACGGGTTTTGAGGAAGATCATAATTTTTCTGAAAATAATTATGTAAATATGATTTTTGGGATTGGTGCATTTGATGGTGGTTGGTTCGGGGATAACTTCATGATTAAATCAATGTCCGTCAGCAGTATATCCGCTGTCCCACTGCCATCTTCTGTCATTTTGTTTGGTGGTGCATTGGTCGGTTTAGGCTGGATATCCCGCCGTAAAATGAAATTAGGGAAGTCTGCCTTGAACGCCTAATTTTCCATTATAATTTTGAGAAATCTGTAATAGGATTTATGAACGCAAGGCGTTGATCTTGCGTTCATAAATTAGTGAGTTAGTACATTTGTGAGTTAGTACATTGCGACTGGGTTAATGATCATCTGTACGGTGCCGCGCACTTTTGGCTGACCCAGAACAAACATGAATTCAGTGACATTGTCCCGAACTAGGGGGCCAGTATTCATGGTCTCAAGAATATAAATCCCATTTTCTTTCAAAAGAACAACATGACCCCAGAAAGGACGTCCTTCTTTCTCTGGCGGGACAACATCTACGCCCCACGTGTCGGCACCTACAGCCATGACATTCTGGGCGGCAAGCCACTCGGCTGCATCTTCCGATATACCAGGTTCTGCTGATGCCCATGCGGTTGGCTCTTTCTCAAGCTTGGCATCCGTCCAGCCCGTATGGAACAGGACGACATCTCCTTCACTAATTGTAACTCCTTGCGCCTTTGATGCGGCTTGAATATCTGCAGCAGTAAAGAACTTTCCAGCAGGTAGATGGTCTTTGCCGAAAAATTTGGCCATGTTTAGAACCACACCGCGTCCAACCAATGGCGGCACGTTATGGGTTCCCAGTTTAGTAAGGCCTGTAATGGCTGCAAAATCTTTTTCGTCATTGCAATTGTAATACATGCCATCCTGGCCCAAATGGCCAAGGCCATCGAGCTGTGACCCAATACCAAGCCAAAGCTGCATCAAATCGTCATTGTAACTGCCATTATAGGCAAAAAGCCGACCGCCCCCTTGTTGGTTTGGTTGAACAACTTGCAGGCTTAGGCCGCGAGGAGGGAAGGCGGGAGTATTGGCGTCAATGGTTATACCCAGTGGCTGAGTTTTCCCTTGTTTTATAAGTTTACTGGCAGCAATCACCCGCTCTGCGGTGACAAGATTTGCGGATCCGATCTCGTCCGCCTCTCCCCATTTGGAGGGGACGCATTCTTCGGCAAAGGCTGTGCTTGCCAACAATGACGCGCCGATCACGCTCAATGTTATTGTTTTAAGGAATGACATAGACTTCTCCCATTAGTTTATTGTTTAGAAGCAAAAACTAATGGGAGAAAATTTATATTACAAGATAATAAGCGATAGATCTTCTAGCTCCGCGAGCAAATTTTTATCTCAATACGGCGCATCGGACGGATCAAACTATCATTCTCCCCCATACCAAATGCGATAATACGATGGCTGGGAATGCCTAGATTTTCGAACATCTTACGCACCTGTTGAGCCCGCGCGTTGGAGATGTTCAGATTATAGCTCTCTGGACCCGATGGGTCAGCATATCCTGCTATAATGAGGCCTTTACCGGCTTTATCCCGATATTTTTTTGCAATTTTTGATATCAGTTCTATAGAAGAGGCATCTGTTATTCGGCGAGAGCTGGAGTTAAAACTGATAATATGAGAAGGGCTTTGATCCCAGCAGGCAGAAGAGAAAATGTCATTGCGCGGAGCGTCTTCCGACTTACGCCTTTTAAGGTCACGTGTGGACATCTTGGCGACAGTTTCATCCGTTCGCTTTAAAGCAAGTTGAAGCAGATATCGTTTTTTAGCATTATCTGTGATCTTGCTGTTTAACAAATTCAGTTTTTGTTCCAGACGGTCTTCTTTACTTTTTAAATCAGCTTGGTTGTTTGTGCTATTTCGGGGAACGACGATAGAATTAGCACTTTCAAGATTAAAGAATAGATCAAAACGCGAGGTTGAGGCTAAATGAAGAAGTGGAATTTTGCCGCTGGCTGTTTGAAGCTCAACTGGGGTGAAATTGAAAAATCCGGTTAACGCAGAAATGAACGTGCGCGATAGGCTCTGTTCACCGGTGCGTTCAAAACCTCCTTGGGCGTTGCAGGGGTGATTAACAATCAACGAGCCCGTTGGGAGGCCTGCCACACCATTCGTGCGGTTTTCACTTTGTATAAGGTTACAATCGCGGGCGCGTTCCGCTTGACTACCCGCATGATAGGTAATGCCAATTGAAATACCGAAGAGCAACAGAATGGTCATGAAAAAGCGATGATTTCCAGCGCTTCGGAAATATAGATAATCTTGGAACGTCTCTCTTGCCGTAAGGATGGGTTTGCCTGCCCGCGATTTTCCCGATTTGGATTTAAGATTAAACAGGGATTTTGAAAAATTCTCTCGTTTTGTATTTACAGCTTTTGGTAAGGCTTTGTTCCGGGCTGGGAAGAGAACAACAAAGAGCTGCGCAATGTTAAAAGTAAAGATAGTCAGGCTTAAACCAATAATTTTTAATCGCTCCACAAATGACAACTCGGATTTTCTGGTGGATCGGATCATTTGGATGACAAGCAAGACACAAAAAATAACACTGACGACGATTACATAAATACACCATAAAAAGATCAGGATCAGGCCTATCATGCCCCCAAATCTGAGCATGTTTAAAAACAAATCCTCTATGCCAGCAAATTTCAAATAATTAATGTCGAAAACACCAAACACGACGGTATTAAAGAACAACCCGAAGAAAAAGAAATAACAAAGCAGTAATCCCGAGAGCAGGGGAATGAGTAGGGAGAGATTGTAAGAGTGGTTTACGCGCATGTGGACGTCACAAAAGAGCTCGCCATCCACAGAACGATTGCGGCATCTTTTACCGATGCGGGTTTTTCCTCGGCATTGCATGTTAATACGCCTTTTAAAGATCAATGAATTAAATCTTAAAATGGTGTTAATCTATTTTCATACAAGTATAAGTTGTATTTAATGTGTTGAAGCCTGTTTTCTACCCTCAAATGTTAGTGGCCTTCTTGCTCTTGATCTCTGAACGGAGTAGGAAAGAGGTTAATAAAAATGCCTGCGAGGATAAGAAGAATGCCGCAATATAGATCCAAGACATCAACACATGGACGTAACATGGCGGGCGCTCGCGCCCTTTGGCGTGCAACCGGTATGAAAGATGATGACTTCTCAAAACCCATCATTGCCATTTCAAACTCTTTCACCCAGTTTGTGCCGGGTCATGTGCATTTGAAAGATCTTGGACAATTGGTAGCGAGAGAGATTGAGAAATGCGGCGGCGTCGCCAAAGAATTCAATACAATCGCGGTTGATGACGGCATTGCCATGGGCCATGACGGAATGCTCTACAGCCTTCCATCCCGTGAGATTATTGCGGATTCTGTAGAATATATGGTCAACGCTCATTGTGCGGATGCGATCGTTTGTATCTCGAACTGTGACAAGATCACGCCCGGTATGTTTATGGCGGCGATGCGCCTGAATGTTCCCGTTGTCTTTGTGTCCGGCGGCCCGATGGAGGCTGGTAAAGGCATGGCGGACGGTAAGGAAATCGGCCTTGATCTGATCGATGCCATGATGCAAGCGGGGGATCCTAATGTCTCCGATGAAGAGGTGGCGGAAGTTGAACGGTCGGCATGTCCGACATGCGGTTCTTGCTCTGGTATGTTTACAGCCAATTCTATGAATTGCTTGATGGAAGCCTTAGGGCTTGCATTGCCCGGAAACGGAAGCCTTTTGGCAACGCATAGTGACCGTAAGCAGCTGTTTCTTGATGCCGCTCGGACGATTGTTGATATAACCCGCCGCCATTATGAAATGGATGAGCCTGGGTTGCTTCCCCGTGACATAGCTTGTTTCAAAGCGTTCGAGAACGCCATGATGTTAGATATCACAATGGGTGGATCTACCAATACGGTTCTTCATCTGTTGGCAGCGTCTGAAGAGGGGGAGATAGGCTTTACAATGGACGATATTGACCGTCTTAGCCGTGAAGTGCCTCATTTGTGTAAAGTGGCGCCCAGTACGCAAGACTATCATATGGAAGATGTTCACCGGGCTGGTGGCATCATGGGGATTATGGGCGAGCTTAATCGCGCTGGCCTGATCCACAGTGAACTCCCAACAATCCATAGTCCAAGTGTTGCCGAGGGGCTGGCCCTTTGGGATGTTGCCGTCTCTAAAAGCAATACGGTTCAGGAATTCTACCGGGCAGGACCGGGGGGCGTTCGGACAACAGAAGCGTTCAGCCAGTCAAAACGATATCCAGATTTGGATATTGACCGGGAGAATGGATGCATTCGGACGTTGGAGCATGCCTATAGTAAAGACGGTGGCCTTGCTGTTCTTTACGGTAATATTGCCACGGATGGCTGTATCGTTAAAACTGCGGGTGTGGATAAGGGAAGCCTTGTATTCTCCGGTCCCGCTCGTATTTTTGAAAGTCAGGATAGTGCTGTTGAAGCAATTCTGGGCGATAAAATTAGCGAAGGTGACGTGGTCGTTATTGTGTATGAAGGACCAAAGGGCGGCCCTGGGATGCAGGAAATGCTCTATCCAACAACCTATTTAAAATCAAAGGGTTTAGGTAAAGCGTGCGCCCTTTTGACGGATGGTCGTTTCTCTGGTGGGACGTCAGGCCTATCTATTGGCCATGTATCGCCGGAGGCAGCGGAAGGTGGCACTATTGGGTTGGTGGAAGAGGGGGATATGATCGAAATTGATATTCCTAATCGCAAAATCAATTTAGCCGTAAGTGACGCTGACTTGGTTAGTCGCCGCGCCGCGATGACGGCAAAAGGGGCGACTGCCTGGAAGCCAACAGAGATCCGCACGCGCGTCGTCTCTAAAGCTTTGCAAGCCTATGGCGCACTTACAACGAGTGCGGCACGCGGTGCAATTCGAGACGTTAGCCAAGTTCAGAAATAATCGTTTAATCAACGATCTGAAAGCCCCGTATTTTATTAAGTGCGGGGCTTTTTAGTTTTGAGACAGCAGGTTATTTATCTCTTCATCATATGGCTGGATATTTAAGTTGTTTTTGGCCAGCCATTGGGGATTGTAATAAGTATCCTCGTAGCGGCTACCATCGTCACATATAAGCGTTACGATGGAGCCTGTTTGACGGTTTTTGATCATTTCTTGCGCCAGTTTTAGAACCCCGTAAAAATTGGTCCCGGTGGAGCCGCCTGGGCGCCGCCCAAGAAGTTCTGCCAGTATATGCATGGCACTTAAGGACGCGGCATCAGGCACCTTAATCATCTCGTCAACTATGTGCGGTATGAAGGATGCTTCCATTCTAGGGCGTCCAATTCCCTCAATCCTTGATCCGGCATCAACTGTCGCCGCTGGATTGTTATTAGTATAACCGTCGTAGAAAGCTGAATTTTCCGGATCGACAACGCAGAGTTTGGTTTTGGCTTGCTGATATCGGATGTAACGGCCGATGGTGGCTGATGTGCCGCCAGTCCCCGCGCCGACAACGATCCAGGTGGGGATGGGGTGAGGTTCTTTGCTCAGTTGCTGAAAAATGGACTCGGCGATATTATTATTACCCCGCCAATCGGTGGCCCTCTCCGCATAGGTAAACTGATCCATAAAATGCCCGTTGCATTCTTTTGCAAGCACTCGCGCGACCTCGGTTACCTTCGCTGGATTATCAACTAATCGGCAGATGCCGCCGCGATGCTCAATCGCTGCGATTTTCTTGGAAGACGTTGTCTTTGGCATGACGGCAATAAAGGGAAGGCCTAACATTTGAGCGAAATATGCTTCCGATACAGCAGTGGATCCAGAGGATGCTTCTATAATTGTCGTTCCATTTTTTATCCAACCATTGCAAATGGCATAGAGGAAGAGAGAACGGGCGAGGCGGTGTTTCAAACTGCCTGTTGGGTGGGTGGACTCATCTTTAAAATATAGATCAATATTGGGTAAGGCCGGTAAATCCAATTTAAACAGATGTGTATCCGCGGAGCGATTGTAATCGGCATCCAGTTTTGAAATTGCTTGATCGCACCAGCGTTGTCTTTGCATCGTTCTGCTCTACTCACTTCCATATTCTGAACAGTTTAGTTTGGACTATATTAGTCAGTAATTGCGCGATAACTTTGATCAGACGCAAAATTAGGCCGGTTTTCTATAGTCCTTCTCGTTACTGTTCTTGAGAATTGGGGACGTCTTCTTCCGTGTTTAAGCCAATAACATCGCGGTAAAGGAAGGACGCTGAACTGGCCGTTACCGCCAATATAATTGGGACTAAAACAAGATTAATGGAAACGAACAGAATGATCTTCAAAGCGAGCGGCGTAAAGATGCTTGTCAGGATTGAGATAAGCAGATAGCCGCCACCGCCAATGACGAAGATGCAGATAGCGACGCACAATAGCGCAACGATGAAGGAGGGGAGGAGAATGATCCCTTCACGCAAAAAATATCCGATGCGTAAAGGCTGATCCAAAGCAATTGCCGGGTAGACAAAGACAAGCGTCACGAGAAGGGGAATTAGTAAAAGCGCAAATAAGGTAACAGCTGTTCCTTGGTCAAAATTTTGGATAAGAAAACCCAGCACCCAAGTTATGAAAAGGGTGCTGAAAGCAGATAAGGCACCGAACATGAGCTCCCGAGTGCCTAATTGATAAGGAATTCCTTTAAGGGTTTTGGCAGACTCCAAAACTGAATATCGATGCCAAGAAACAGCAAACATGGCATAAAGGAAGGGAGAGATATAGGTGGTCATTTCGCTAAAAATGCCGCCAAGAAATGATTGAATATAAGTGAGCACGGAGATTAAGAACAAAACAGGCAAGGCCCGAAAAATGCAGGCACGAAAGTTATGAAAGACAAACTGAGCTGCCAGTAAAAGGTTCTTTGTCACACGGGTGAGGTTTGTCACTCATATCCCCTTAATTCTATTAAAAAAATCTACCAAAATCAGAAAATATCCGACTGGATTTAAAAATATCCAATACCAGTTTAATGAAACATCGCCACATTGGTAGTCTTGTTTTATACAAACTTCAATTAATGTGTTGGCGGTTAAGGGTTATAGCCTCAAGTCTTTTCGGACAGCTTTTGTGAGCTTGGCAGTGATGATACTATGAGCCTCAACGATATAAGCCTTGATATCATCATCTTCCATTGCGCCCTGCTGGGTAACCTGTACCCATTTAGCACGGGCCAAATACGGGGCTGGGATAATTTTATCCTGTTCAATCAATATTGCAAAAGAGAGGTCACTGCATTTGAACGAGATTTTTTGATCCTCCCCGGGTCCCCAATGAGAGCAAATGGCAAAAATTTTCCCGCCGACTTTCCACACGGTCGCGTTGCCCCATTGAATAACATTCGTTACGGCCTTTAAAGAGGCACAAAAGTGATCAAAATCATCTCTATTCATCAGGCAACCGTACACTGCATCGTAATTTCAGTTACGCGGTTATAGCCTTTATGAGATCCTTCGGCAGTTTTAATAAAACCCAATTTTCCAAAATATTCCTGATTTTCAACCAGTTCAATGCGGGTTTGTAACTGAAGTGTTTTAAGGCCCTTTTGTTTGGCAAGCAGAGAGCAGGCGGCAACCAGCCGTTGGCCAATTCCCCGTCCTTGATTACTTGGCAGGATCGCGAGTTTACCAATGTAAAGCGATCGAGGGAGTTTATTTGCAAAAACGCAGCCCACGAGTTGTTCGTCATCATAAGCTAATATGAGGGTTTCTCGTTGTGCTTTTTCTTTTAATTTTTCAACGTCAAAGGTCTGTAATGAAGAGGGGGGATCAACCCGTTCTTCCATATAAGAAAAAGCGGCCTGAAGGAGAGACAGAAGTTCCTCCCAGTCCGAAAAGCGGTCGGTGTAATGTGAAATAGAGAGCATTTGATCCTGCGATGTTATTATCGAAAGTCTAATCCACTATTAGCAGAATTAATACGATAAAACTATGCAGGAAATGTTTTGTTAGAATGTTCAGATGCTATCATAAACGGAGGAATACTAGAATTTAAGATCGTAAGCGTGCCGTAATATTCTTAAACTTCTGAGTGAGTTTTGACGTGCCAAAATTGCTGTCGCTACGAATATAGCCAATGAACGCAACTATTCTGTCTACGGTTTCGCCATTTTCTGAGATTGGGCAACAGACAGTGTCTATATCGATAAAATCGAGATGAGGGCCGACGTAAGGAATACGATTTAAAATGGGTTGTTTATTTTCCACAATATCAGAAAATACCGTCCAGATCTTACTGCCGGGGCCGCGTCCTGGAATGGCGCTCCAGTTTTTACCGGCGGAATTCATGCTGCTACGCTCAATTACCCGCTCTCCTGTGATTTTCTCCACATAATCTCGTGGATTATCCATCACATGTGTCACAACTATGTTTGGCAAAAGAGATTTGATTTCAGCCGGGTCGAAATCCGACCATCTGGGAAGAGAGTTACCATGACACTTGCTTAGCCAATAAGCGTAGCCTTCTTTGACTATAGGGTGGGACTGGTCGATTCCGTCAATTGGCACCATGATTTATACATTACTGATTACTAATTACAATATTCGCTTTTTCGCATAGTTAAACTTAATGTACAAGAACTACTTTTGGCCCCATTCTTAAGGGATATTTCAGGAAACCGGGATACGTGTTCGGGCGGGTGGGAATATTAGCGTCGCAGTTGTCCCGACGCCCAGCTCACTTTTCAGAACGAATTGCCCACCATGGGCTTCGGTCAGTAATCGAACCAGACTTAAGCCCAATCCTGTGCCCTGATGATTTCTGCTATAGGAGGATTGAACCTGACCAAATTGTTTTAGTACCGTACCCAAATCTTTTTTAGCAATTCCAATTCCGTCATCCACAACACTCACGCATAAAGACTGGTCTTCTTGTATGCTGACAATCGTCTCAACGGTTCCGCCCGGGTCGGTGAATTTCACCGCGTTGGAAAGCAAGTTGGCAATAATCTGTTTTATTCTGGTTGGGTCGCCCTTCATGTACGGTATTTCATCGGGAACCGACATTTTCAAGGAAACTTGGCGATCGTTAGCCATCACTTTCAGCATATGCATGCAGGGTTCGATCAAGTATTTGAAATCTATGTCTGATTCAACCAAATTAACCTGATTAGCCTCGATTTTGGCAACATCCAGAATATCATTGATCACTTCTAGAAGATGAACGCCAGCCGAATTAATATCATCGGCATATTCCAGACGTTTTTCTATTCCGACGATGTTGTAGTCTTTCATTTTTAATAATTCAGAAAAACCGATAATCGCGTTAAGAGGTGTTCTAAGCTCGTGACTCATATTCGCTAGAAACTGGGTTTTGGATTTACTTGCTTCTTCTGCAGTGTCTTTTGCATGGCGAAGTTCCGCAGTTCTTTCATCCACTCTCTCTTCCAAAAGCTCGTTATTACGCTTGAGAAATTTTTCGGCGTTTATTTGCTCTGTGACATCAGTATATGTCATCACAAGGCCTGCTGGTGTTGGGCGACCTTTTAATTCAAGAAAGCGACCATCTAACGTTTCCCTAATGAACTGATATCCCCCTGCTGCAAGGGTAAGATCCATCCGGTGTTTCACCAGGTCATCGACACTGCCTTTTCCATACTCTCCGCGCTTAGCATTTATTTTAAAAAATTCCGCAAGGGAGGTCCCTTTTTTTCTAAGCTCTTCTGGGTATCCCATTATTTTGATGAATGGTTTGTTGGATGTAACCAGTTTCAAGTCTTTATCAAAGAGGGCAAGTCCAGGACCAACGCTCTCCATTATTGTCTCAAGTGCGGCGGCTTTTTGAGATAACTCAATTTCGCGTGCAGCGAGCTCGGCTGTGCGGCGTGTGACCCTCTCGTCGAGTGCCTCATTCGCTATTTCAAGTTCACGTTTTGAGGCATGGATTTCAGTTATATCTGTATAGGTGGTTACAAAGCCATCATCTGGCAGAGGAGTCCCGTCAATGCGAAGAACGACACCGTCTGGGCGAACCCGCTCAAAAGAATGGGGGAGGCGCAGGCGGGCCAGTACCATCCGCTCTTCGACGAGCTCTTCAATGTCGCCGTCACCATATTCCCCTCGTGTTGCATTATACCTGAAAACGTCATCAAGGTGGGTGGTTGTGCTGATGAAGTCTTCGGGAAGCTGCAGCAGTTCGCATATTCGCTGATTTGCAAATATCAGTTTGAAGTTCGAGTCAAACACACTGATACCTTGATCTAGATGTTTAATCCATGTCTTCGCATAGATTGTGTCCCAATTACTCTCGACTGACATCTATCTCCTAATCCATCCTGCCGTTAATTTGTTAATCGTATTTACGGTGCAGGATGTAGGGATAAAATTTATAGAATTTGTCCTAATTATTTCCTAATTATTGAGCTCGTTACGATCTTAAAGCCGATTTTAATCAACTTATTTTTAACTTAACCCATATTGGTGTGTGATCAGACGGGCGTTCTTGGCCCCTTGGTTTCTTGTCAATGCCCACATTTTCAAGGAGATCAGCCGCTTCTGGTGATAAAAGTAAATGGTCAATACGGATGCCGTTGTCTTTTTGCCAAGAGCCTCGTTGGTAATCCCAGAAAGTATAATCTACATCCGAGGTGAAGGTTCTGTAGGCATCGCTGTAACCCATATTTAACATTTGGCGAAAGCGGTCGCGGCTTTCTGGCATTGTGAGCGCGTCCCCCGCCCAAGCCTTTGCATCATAACAATCTTCATCTTGCGGAATGACATTGTAATCTCCAGCAAGAACAACAGGTTTCTCCCAGCTGAGCAATTCTGTCGCCCGCTTTATAAGCAGGTCCATCCATCTCAGTTTATAAGGGAATTTTTCGGTATCCACAGGATTGCCGTTAGGCAAGTAGATGGAGGCAATACGAACGCCTTGTATGGTGGCTTCCATATACCGTGCTTGCTCATCTTCGTCATTATCGGGGAGACGAAGCATAACGTCTTCAATCGGGTGTTTGGATAATATTGCAACGCCATTATAGGTTTTCATGCCGTGGGTTTCGACATGATAGCCAAGCTCTTCAATTTCAGTACGCGGAAAAGCCTCGTCCACGACTTTTAGCTCCTGCAGGCACAGGACATCGGGAGATTCTTCTGTCAAATATTGAACAAGTCTCGGCAATCTTGCTTTAACAGAATTGACATTCCAACTGGCGATTTTCATAAATTCTCTCAACCCTGTTCTTTAGCGATTTGTCTGACGCTATTGATGAACAATTTTTGAAGAGAAAGCAAGTAGATCAAATGGTGAAGGATGACCCGCAAGAGCAAGAAGCTGTCGCGTTGGGGTTTTTAATCTGGAAGGACGCACCGATCAAGTCAGAGACAAAATCAACTTCCGAGCCCGCTAGATACATCAGCGAAATGCTGTCTACCAGTAGGGTAGCACCCTGATTTTCGACAACCGTGTCGTCAGGGTTTTTCGTGTCTTCAAGGTCAAAGCTATATTGAAACCCCGAACAGCCGCCGCCGTTCACGGCAACACGCAGCATATTCTTTTCCGATTTGAGCTCTTCAACAATATTGTTGATCCGCGTCGCCGCAGAATCTGAGAGTTTTACAGGTGGTTCCATCGTGTCTTGGGCAAACATGGTTCGCTTTTCCAGACTTACAAAAAATTTCAACTTAGACCTAATACTATAATGATGTATTTATCCTTAACCCATTTGTCAATTGCCAGACGAAAGTAAAGACACTTCCTTATGTCAGAAAACTACATTCAATCGATCAAAAATGTGCTTGAAACCCTAATCGATGGCAAAGCTGATGCACTAGGTTTGGAACGGGTTACTGTGAAAGACGCATTGACCCTTCGTCCCCCCAGAAACGAAAATTGGGGAGATTTATGTACTAACATTTTATTGGTATTATGCGCGGAAGATTCCGGCAAGCGAGAGGCATTGGCGCCGGCGTTTCTTGGCGGACTTAAGGAAATTCCAACTGTTAGCTCTGCCACGCTATCGGGTGCCGGTTATATCAATATCAAAATCAGGCCTGACTATTGGGCCGAGCAATTACCAGATATCTTGAATAAAGGGATTGAATATGGCTTGGGGGCAGGGGCCCCCGGTGCTGATATTATTGTGACCCGGCCCGAGCATGCTGAAGACTTACTGTCAGCACGGCAATTGTGGAACGGGGAAGTGTTGGAAAAGCTGGCGAGGTTATCAAATGCCGACGTGACGTTCGAGCCGTGGCACGCTGACGATGCCAAGGGCTTTGCGACAAGCGTCGCGGCGGCTAAATGTACGTATTCCCGTTTGCGATTAGCGCTGTTGTCCAATGGAAGCGATTTCGCCAAGAATTTCAGCCCTGTGCTTGCCGTTGATAGGGCCTATTCAAATCCCGTATTTTGTATTCCTTTTGCCCATGCAAGGATCACGGCATTGATGGATACAATCAGGAAAGACGTGATCGCTAAAAAAAATACAGATCTGGAACTTGTGGAAGTTTTAGGTGAATTAAACTTGTCCGTACCCATTGAACAAAAAATTGCCAAATTTCTATGTCATTGGCCAATGACAGTGACAAAAACGCTTAATGAAGGGGATGCTGTGTATCTGGCAACGTATCTTCATGATCTATCCTTGCTGTTTTTCCAGCTGGTAAAAGATGTACGACCACAATCGACAGAGTATTTGACTGAAAAGAATACCAATGTTGCCCGCCAAGTGTTATTGCAAACTATAGACAAGCTGATCTGCGGGGGATTGGATCTGCTTGGTATCGATAGAGTTGAGGAGTTAAACTAGTGAACGACAATCGAGATATGAGTAACGACGATGATTTTTATGATGAAGACGATCTTCCGGCTTTAAGTCGATGGAAGATGGTTGGCGCGGCCTTAGCCGTCGTTGTTGTCGCTGGTTTTGGTGTCGGTATCTGGTATGCCTATGATCAGGGCGTTAAAAAAGGTGTTCAACTGGCGCCGCCCATTATCAAAGCCGATAATACGGTTGTGAAAAAGGCCCCAGAAGATACTGGCGGCATGGATATTCCGCATCAAGACAAGAAAATATTTAATGTTTTGACGGGGGATAAAGGGGACGAAAAGGTTGAAAAACTGATGGAAGCCCCGGAAGAGGCAACCCGCGAGCCAGCGCCCGTTGATATTACCGAAACGGTAACAGACAAACCTTCAACGAAGGACGCCGAGACGTTGATGGCAAAGCCCGATCAGCCAACAGTCATCGAAAAGACGATTGAGGTGGTAGAAAAAGTGGCAAAAGCGCCAGTCGTTGAGGCCGAGGCTAAGAAGGTTGCTGAAAAGCCCGCTAAATCTGTGGCTCTTGCAAAACCTGTCGCTGCCCCTGCTAAGGCTGTTGCTGCACCTAAAGTTGCGGCCAGTAATAAATTCAGAGTTCAACTTGGGGCTTTCCGGTCTATGGATGCCGCTGAAAAGGCATGGGTTGATTTGCAAAAAGCGCACAAAACCTTGCTTGGGCAAGTCCCGCATGTGGTTCAAAGTATCGAGATTAAAGGCAAGGGCATGTTCCATCGTCTTCAAGCCGGTGCTTATGCAGAGAAGATCGCGGCGAGTGACCTTTGTAAAAATTTGAAAGCGGAAAAGCAGGATTGCCTCGTTGCAAAAAACTGATTTATCCCATGTGAAATCCGTCATCTTTTCCTGTGTAGGTTTGAAGGTGACGGAAGCGGAAAGAGAATTTTTTGAACAAGAAAACCCGTTTGGTTTCATATTGTTCGCGCGGAATGTTGATAATCCAGATCAATTAAAAAAACTGACGGATGATCTAAGGGGCGCCGTCGGGCGGCCTGATGCGCCGGTCCTTGTAGATCAAGAAGGCGGGCGCGTTTTAAGGTTAAAGGCACCTCATTGGTTTGAGGCTCCGGCCTTTGGGAAACTTGGAAAATTATTCGAGAAAAATTCTGAACAAGGCATTCAAGCAACACGGCTTGCCACGCGCCTCATCGCGCGGGATTTGACGGCAGCTGGCATTAATGTGGATTGCTCCCCCTGTCTTGATTTGTCCTTTGAGGAAACTTCATCCGTTATTGGCGATCGATCTTTTAATAGCGACCCTGCGCGCGTGGCGATCCTTGGGGCCGTTGTTGCAGAAGAATTTCTGAATGCTGGTATTATTCCCGTCATCAAACACGTGCCCGGTCACGGCCGTGCAATTGTTGATAGCCATCATCATTTACCGACAGTCAGCGCGACGAGAGAAGAATTAATCAAAACCGATTTTGATCCGTTTCAAGCGTTGAACAAATCCCCGTGGGGGATGACAGCCCATATTGTGTTTGATGCCATCGACCCTGATCGACCAGCAACCCAATCGGGTCAAATTATCAATGAAATTATCAGAGGTGACATCGGGTTCGATGGCCTATTGCTAACGGATGACTTGAATATGCAGGCGTTGGAGGGTCCCTTGGATCTTCGCGCAAGCAGGGCGTTAGAGGCGGGCGTTGACATTATCCTTCATTGTTCAGGTAAGATCGATGAAATGAAATTAGTCGCGGGTGCGTGTCCTAAATTAAGCGATGCATCGATTGACCGGATTTTGCGCGCAGAAAAACAATGTAATGTGATCTCACCCCCCTTATATGATCAACATTCAATGATTAAAGAGCTCAATAGCCTTTTAAGTAAAGTAGAAGACGCGTAAATGGACATCTCAACACTCCTATACAATATTTCCATCTGGATTATTCCAGCTTTGCTTGCCATTACCTTGCATGAGGCGGGGCACGCCTTCGCTGCATGGAAGCTTGGTGATGACACTGCGATGCGGCAAGGCCGGGTTAGCCTGAACCCGTTGAAGCATGTGGACCTTATGGGGACCATTCTTCTGCCGGGCCTGCTTCTTTTGGTTAAAGCGCCCTTCCTGTTTGGTTATGCAAAGCCTGTTCCGGTGAATTTTATGCGCCTGCGAAATCCGCGCCGGGATATGGTTCTTGTTGCCCTTGCGGGGCCTGGAATGAACTTTCTATTGGCATTCTTATTTGCCCTTAGTATTCATCTTTTGCCTTTGCTACCTGACGGCATGACCCAATGGGCGATCGAAAACCAGCGAAATGGGATTATTCTGAACGTCATTTTAGGAGTGTTTAATCTTATCCCTATCCCGCCGCTGGATGGGGGACGGGTCGCCGTTGGGTTGCTCCCTAATTTTCTGGCAGTCCCGCTCGCCCGGTTGGAACGGTTTGGCTTTATGATCTTGATTGGTCTTATTTTCCTAGTGCCTATGATTTCTCGCAGTATGGGGACAGAATTTGACCCAATGCGCTGGGTTCTTCACGGCCCTATTTCCTTTGTCGTCTCTTCAATTGCAAAAATGGCGGGTCTTGGTTAAAATCTGTCAAAAGGGAGTATAGGACTGTTTGACAGATATTAAAAAGGCCTTCAACGTTGATGAGAGACGAGTGCAGCCTAAAAATGCGCTCATCGTGGATCTGGACGGATATGAAGGACCTTTGGATGTTTTGCTGGACTTGGCGAGAGAGCAAAAAGTTGATCTGCTAAAAATTTCCGTTTTGGACCTAACAGCGCAATATCTTCGATTTATAGAACAACTTCATGCAGAACGGCTTGAAATCGCAGCCGACTATTTGGTTATGGCGGCATGGCTCGTTTATTTAAAATCCAGACTGCTGTTACCCGATGATGCTGAAGATGATGGGCCCACGGGGGCTGAGTTAAGTGAGCGCCTCGCATTTCAGTTGAAAAAGCTGGAAGCAATGGGAAAAGCGTCAAAGATGCTAATGGATCGCCCGGTTACAGGCCGCGACCGTGTTTTGCGGGGAATGGCTGAAGGGCTGACGCTGGTTAAAAAATCCAAGTTTGACTGCAACCTTGTCGACCTTCTTAAAGCTTATGGAGGAATTGAAGAGAGAAAAGGGAACAATAACCCTCTTCGCCTGATGAGAGAGGCCGTTTTCTCCGTTGAAGCGGCGCAGTCGAGGTTAGAAGAGATGTTGGGTGCAATGCCAGAGTGGGCAGATTTGATGTCCTACCTTCCCGATAAATTCCGGGAACCTTTCACGCAACGTTCAGCCAAAGCGTCAACTTTCCTAGCAAGCTTGCAAATGGTAAAGGAAGGGCGATTAGAAATTCGCCAATCAAAATCATTTGGACCCATAAAAATTCGACCCATAAAGGAGAGAAGGGACTAATGACTATAAATCCAGAGCATATTCGGATGGTCGAGGCACTTCTTTTTGCAGCAAAAGAGCCCTTGGATGAGCTAATGATCGCTAGCCGTCTGCCTGAAGACGCTAATATTTTGGAAATATTTAAGCACTTGCAGACCTTTTATGAACATAAAGGATTTAATCTTGTCAGGGTCGCGGGGAAATGGGCCTTTATGACGGCATCAGACCTATCTTGGCTTATGCAAGAAGAGGTGGATACCGCTCGAAAATTGAGTCGCGCGGCCTTAGAGACGCTGGCAATCATCGCTTATCATCAACCAATAACCCGGACGGAGATTGAAGGCATCCGCGGCGTCAGTTTAAGCCGTGGGATTATGGATGTTTTATTTGAAGCCGGGTGGATACAGCCTAAAGGACGACGGCGTAGCCCCGGAAGGCCTGTGACATACGGGGTGACTGAAGAATTTCTAATACATTTTGGGTTGGATGATGCTGCGGATTTGCCTGGTATTGATGAAATGAAAGCCGCTGGCTTGTTATCAATGGAGCCACTAGGGCTTTTTGATGGTTTGGATAACGAAGAGAACATCTCACCAGATGTTAAGGATGACGAATAGAATTACGCACCGATTTAAAATTTAAGTGATTCATGCCCTATAGAGGGACCTGTTTCTTCTATTGTTAGTTTTGGCTGTTGTCACAAAATCTTTTAAATAGAAAAGAGTCCTTAATTCGAGTTTATTTATATTTTAAAATACTTAAATACTAATGATAATGTTATAGTACTATTGATCTCTCAATTGCTTAATACTTTGAGAAATCGTCATCTTTTGAGATCAACTTTTTATAATAAAGGAGAGCTTCATGATGATACATACGGCGAGAGACAGCCCAGAACGATGGTTACCTCTCTAGTATATTTGTAACTTAATTGGTACTTGCACTAATACCAGCTATGACTTGAGCCCTGTAGTAACAGGGCTTTTTTTTACGCTAAATTCAGCCCTTC
>JBALXM010000063.1:13176-21150 GCA_036960695.1 Sneathiella sp. | reverse complement strand
AAGGCCAAGCCATGACGGAAAGAGCACAAATCGCAACAAAGCCCCAGGCAACAGACCAATCCGATTGGGCTGGCCTGCAACAAGAACTCGCCCATGAAAAGAGCCCATTCGGGGACAGGAGCAAAAACCCGCTGGGAATTCAAATGAAACTGTCGCTCAGTACCCCAGGGGATTTTTATGAGCGCGAAGCTGACAGAATTGCTGAACAAGTGGTTTCAAACACGCCCCCAGCCCCTCATGCCCTTAACGTCAGTCCACTGATCCAGCGTCAAGTATCTGAGGAAGAGGAAGAAGAGATACAAACAAAAGCCAGTGGAATGCGCCCGCAAGGGTATGGTTCTCCCGCATTCATGACCAATGACCCGTCGGCACTCAACAATGACTTTTCCAACTCTCTTGCTGCAACCGGGCGCGGCGCACCGCTGTCCCCAAACACGCGCGCTTTTTTCGAGCCGCGTTTTGGTCGGGATCTATCGGATATTCGAATTCATAGTGACAGCCGAGCTGCGGAGTTAAATCAGAGCATTAACGCTCATGCCTTCACTCGTAAAAATGACATCTACTTCAATACCGGACGATATGCACCGGATACGCGCGATGGTCGCCAATTGCTCGCCCATGAGATGGTTCATACTTTCCAGCAAACAGGACCGCAATCGGGAGCGGCTATCCCAAGAATTCAACGAAATGGTCCTGTCGCAAATCCTGCAATCGCCGGACTTCCCGCAATGCGATATGTTGACGCTTTTTCAGAAGTTAATTACGACTTGGGTTATCGTACTGTCGGCGGAAACCTGTCTACTTGGTTGACGGTTACCTACCCCGATGGAGCACAAATCGATATCGGTACCAATGATATCGCTGATCGCAACGTTGACATGATTACCTCTATGGCGGCGGGTCATTTGGGTGCGCAAGGCCGTATTTTCCCGAGGGAGATGACCCGCACTACAGTTCCGCGTCTATGGGCTGCAAGAACCGAAGCTATCGCGATCATGGAAGAATATAACTACGAGTTTATTGTCGCCGCACTTCCCGCCATCATTTTTATTATCTCTCTTGCAGGGATGCCGCCTCTCGCAGGCAGCTCGCCCGTTGTCCGCCGGACAACCCGGCCTCGCCCTACGGTGAGTGGTGGCGGCAGAACACCAACACCGACACCAACCCTGACACCAGCACCGGGAGGAGCCGCGGCCGCGGCCGGTGGATCCGCAGCATCTAGTGCCGGTGCCTCCGGGTTTCGTCTTCTGGGAGGGCGTGTGTTCCGATATTCCGGCCGCGATATTGTTGTTGTGTCGACGCGACAGGGGCCTCAAGCCTTTTATCGCCGCACGGGAATGGGGGGGTCGGGCGGCGGTGGCGCACAGGCCGGGCAATGGGCGCCTTTCGACGGCATTCTAGGTGGCTGGTTTGACAAGGCCCGCTATATCACGGGCTCTATAGATGATGTTCTTAATCGATTTGGCTCAGCAGAAAATCTGCGTGCTTCTGAATGGTTGGCAGAACAAACCATTCGCCATGGTGACGATGTAGGCGAGGTCTTTTCCCTGATCAATTCATTCCTTGAACGCGTTGGTGCATTTCGAGTAGGGGGAACATGACCGGTTTTCCACGATCACCGCGCCTGGCACAGGCCGGACTTGTCATTATTGATCCCGAAACGGGCTCAATCGAACAAGTAATCACTTTGCAATATGCTTCAGAAACTCTGAAAAGAACTTTGCAGGTTCAATCCTTAGCGGATGAACCTGATCGGTCGCACCCGTTGCGATTGACGGGTCCCGCAGTCGAGACAATAACGCTTGAGGCTGAACTGGATGCCACAGATCAATTGGAATTTCCCGATGAAAATGCGGCCGCAAATGAGGCCGGTATCTTCCCCCAATTGTCGGCCATGGAAATGCTGGTTCACCCCACGTCATCTCAATTGACCCGGTATGGCGAGCTCGCGGCGGCTGGTACAATGGAGATATTGCCAATTGAAACGCCCCTCGCTCTGTTCGTCTGGTCTGCAAACCGGATTGTTCCAATACGGATAAGCGACCTCTCCATTAGTGAAGAATTTTTCGACACTGCGTTAAATCCCATCCGGGCAAAGGTAAATTTAAGTTTGCGGGTACTGAGCGTCAACGACCTCGGTTTCAAGCATCGCGGCGGCGGCCTTTTCATGGCCTATTTGAAGGCAAAAGAAAACCTCGCCGCTCGTGCAAAATCCCGTGAGTACAACCTGTTAGGTATTGGAGGTCTACCATGAAAAACCCTCTTCAGGCGATGTTGGAAGCAGGTGTTGTCGAAGCCACAGATTTTCCGCCAGAAAGCAGATATCACGGCTTGGCAACCCGCCGAATTACGGGACCAGATGGCATAGAACACCCTTATTTGGCACGTAGATTCGTTCCCGATCAAGCAGGATTTTCAACCCTTCGGCTCCATCGGGTTTCTCAAGGGGAGCGACTTGATCAGATCGCCGCAAAAGAAATAGGAAACCCTGAACTTTTTTGGATGCTGTGCGACGCAAACGGTGTGATTTGGCCGGAGGAGCTTGAAAAACTAGATCAAAAAATTCGCATTACCCTGCCTCGCGGTGTCCTTGGCGCGGAGGAAAACTAGCATCATGATTAAAGGCGTTGATCTTCAAATACTGTTCGGACCGGGTGTGCCTATCCCCGCCCCGCGTGAAATTGTTGACGCGTTGCAATCGGCCAATGTTCAATTGAATTCCGGCGATGTTCAAAGCGGTTTTGACATGACCTTCTCTTTGGAAAAGAATTCTCCTCTCAACACGATTTTTCTAATCGCTGGCGGAACCGCACTGCCGGTTCTTAGGGTCGCTTTGGTTGCCACGATGAACGGTCAGGCGACATCTTTGATCAATGGTGTCGTGACCAAAACAGAACTTAGCCCCGGCTCTGGGAAAAACCCATCAACGCTAAAAGTGTTCGGTAAAGACCTGACAGCTGTGATGAAAATCATCGACTTTTCAGGCCTTATTCCCTATCCAGCGATGCCGCCCTTTGTCCGCGTTAATCTTATTTTGGCTAAATATGCCTTTTTGGGGGTTATTCCCCAGGTAATTCCCTCCGCCGAAGGGCCTCCGCTACCCACAGAGCGTATCCCCCGCCATCAGGATAAAGACTACGATTATATCCAACGACTGGCAGAGGAAGCGGGATATGTTTTCTTTATGAAACCGGGGCCTGCGGCCGCAACAAGCTACGCCTATTGGGGGCCAGAAATTCGAATTGGTGAAGTGCAGCCAGCGCTGACTGGTGAGAGCGGTGTCGCAACAAATGTGGAAGAGCTCAATTTCAACTTTGACAAAGAGGGCACAGCCCTTCCCATCGTCTATATCCAGAATGCTTTGACCAAAGCCCCAATCCCTATTCCGATACCATCATCGATCCCCTTTCACCCTCCCTTAGGGGCATTACCACCCTTGCCCCCTGAAATAAAACATTTGAAGGAAACCGCTCGCCTGAACCCAATGGAGGCTATCGTGCGGGGGCTGTCATATGCTGCAAGGCATAGCGACGCCGTCAGCGGATCTGGCACTTTAGACGTTCTCAGATACGGGCGTATTTTGAAGGCCTACAGCCTGGTTGCGGTGCGCGGAGCAAGTGATGCCTTTGACGGTACACATTATGTTCAAAGCGTCACCCACCATATTTCTCGTGGATCCTACAAGCAATCTTTCGTGCTCAAACGCAGTGGTTTACTGCCAACTCAAGCAATGGTGCCAGTATGACAGAAACCTATTACGGAAAATATCGAGGCACTGTCGTCAACAACATCGATCCAATGATGAAAGGGCGAATACAAGTCATGGTGCCTGACGTATCAGGCCTTGCCCTAACAAGCTGGGCTCTGCCCTGTTTTCCAATGGCTGGAATACAGACGGGCTGTATCGCGGTTCCCCCCATCGGGGCCGGTGTCTGGACTGAATTTGAAAAAGGCGATCCCGATTATCCGATCTGGACAGGCTGCTATTTCGGATCCGTCGCAGAGATGCCTGCCCTGCATCAGCTCACCCCACCCGGTGTTTCAGCCGTCACACTGCAAACCATGCTTCAAAATGGCATAACAGTCACAGACTTGCCCGGCCCAACAGGTGGGATTGTTCTTAAATCTGCAACCGGGGCGACCCTCATCGTGAACGATACGGGCATTTATATTCAGAACGGAAAAGGCGCGAGCATTGTCATGACAGGCCCCGCTGTAACCATCAACAACGGTGCTTTAAGCATTATTTAGGGAGGAGACGAGCATGCCAGGACCGCTATTACATCTCGGAGCCACCCTCACGTGCAGTCATGGGGGACAGGCAACCCCGGCGGCTCCGTTTCCGCGGGTTACTGTCTCAGGCCAGCCGGTCGTTACCCAAGCATCCCCCTGGTTAGTCGCTGGGTGCGGCTTTGTCCCGCCCGGTGGCAACGGTCCCTGCATCACGGGTAACTTTATCGTTGCCGCCACTCGGGTTTTCGCTGGCGGTCAGCCTGTTGTTCTGATGGATAGTGTGAGTGTCTGTGCACCCACGGGAACACCAATGATGCCAATTCAAGCGCAAACGCGCGTGTTGGGGAGTTAGCAAGATGAACAGTGCAATCAGCAGTCAGGAGACCTCTCATGCAGCTTGATTATCCGTTCCACATTGGCGGCCGTGACCGCACGGCAAGCACGTCGGAAGCAGACCATATTCGGGATTTGATCGAACAGATACTGTTCACCACGCCCGGGGAGAGAGTCAATCGGCCTGACTTTGGTGCCGGTGTCCTGCAGTTTGTTTTTGGCCCCAATAGCCCTGAAAAAGCAGCGGCAACCCAATTTATGATTCAAGGCGCCTTACAACAACATTTAGGAAGTCGTGTCGGCATTGAAGAAGTGATCGCCGAAGCCATAGACGCCCGTCTCATCATCAAGATTGCCTATCGCTTAACCAGTACTGATGTGCTGGTAACTGAGACCTTTGAGCGGGAGGGAGCGGTATGATTTATCATTGTTGTGATGCCCGCCGCCGCGAGTTGGTCATCGACCATCTCACATTCAACGGCATCGATTTTCTGGAAGTTTTGGATACCGAAGCACCGGCGGGAACTCCCGTACAACGGACTCTCCTTCTTCGGTTTTTAAAAACAGCCCCGGCTTTAACAGTCGATAATTTCGAGTTGACTGGCGGTGAGCGAATTAGCGGAATTCAAATTGATTGGGTGACCCCAGCTGACAACCCCGATCTTTCCTTAATAGACCCGATTGAAGTTGGCTTGCCAGGCTATTTGATGGCCCTGCATGAGCCAGACAGAGTCCTTGCATTGCGGACAACATCGAATGGTGATTTTTCAACCTACACTTTGCGCCTAGTGGCGGCCCCGGGATCACTTGCCCCTCCCACAGATATAGACCGGCTGCTTTCCCACATTGATTTTTCTTTTAAAGTAGAATGCCCTAGTGATTTCGATTGCGCCCCTTTTCAAGATTGTCCCGAAGAGGCCAGCCCTCTCCCCGCCTTGTCCTACCTTGCCAAGGATTTCCAAAGTTTTCGCCGCTTAATGCTTCAGCGGATGTCACAAATCATGCCCGATTGGAGAGAGCGAAATACAGCCGATATCGGCATCACTCTGGTTGAAAGCCTTGCCTATACCGGAGATCGCCTAAGTTACGCGCAGGATGCGGTAGCGACCGAAGCCTATCTTGCGACAGCCCGAAGGCGCAGCTCCGTTCGTCGGCATGCCCGCCTTGTCGATTACCATATGCATGACGGCGCAAACGCCAGAGCGTGGATTCATGTCAACGTTTCTCAAAATGGGCGATTGATACGCCCCGGACTAGAACGCTTCCTGACCCGACTAAATGGTCTCCCCCCTGGAATCGCGGTTGGCGCAGAACAATCGGCCCTTGACCGAGGACCGGAAGTATTTGAGCCCTTACATGAACAACCACTGTTAATAGCCCATAATCAAATGAATTTCTATGACTGGGGAGATGCAGAATGCTGCCTTCCCAAGGGGGCGAACCGCGCCACATTGCGAGATGATTTGCCTGGCGAGCCAATTGCTTTACAGGTTGGGGATGTTCTCATTTTTGAAGAACGTCTGGGTCCCAATACTGGGCTCACAGCAGATGCGGATTTGAACCAGCGCTGTGCTGTGCGGTTGTGCGCCGTTGAAACGGGCCTCATCGATGCCTTAACCACCATTCCCATCGTCGAAATACGGTGGGCCGAGGAGGATGCCCTTCCTTTCCCCATTTGTCTCTCATCTAGAGCCGATGAAATAGTGGGCGGCGGTTTGATCGAAAATGTCAGCCATGCGCTCGGTAATATCGTTCTGTGTGATCATGGCCTAAGCTTGCCTCCTGAAAATCTGGGATCTGTCCTGCATCCCCACCTGCACTTGGTTTCAGAGCCATCAGGGGGAACGTGCAAAAAACCGGCGCTGGAATTAATTCCGCCCCGCTTTCATCCAAAACTTGAAGAAGGACCGGTGACACAAGCGGCCCCCTATGACCCAAACGCCGTTTCAGCATTTGCCTCCACGGAGATCGGTCTGTCCAGCCGCTCCTCTTCCGCCTCCTTAACGGGGACTAATCCAGTTGGGGACAAAAATTGGAATAGCCGCCGGGATCTGTTGCAATCGATAAGTTCTGATACTCATTTTGTGCTGGAAATAGAAAGAGATCAAAGCTCCTTCATTCGATTTGGTGACAACAGCAATGGCCTCCGCCCGGCATCAGGAACCTCCTTTACGGCGGACTATCGAATAGGAAATGGCACAACAGGCAATATTGGGGCTGATGCCATCCATCACCTTGTGACTAATCAGGGGAGTATTGAGGGAGTTCGCAACCCCATGCCCGCAAGCGGCGGGATTAATCCAGAAAGCATGGAAGAAGTTCGGCGCTCTGCACCGTATGCCTACCGGCGGCAAGAACGGGCTGTCACCGCTGAAGATTATGCTGACATTGCGCGCCGGCACCCTGATGTTCAGCGTGCTGCGGCTACCTTTCGCTGGAACGGGCACGGCCATACGGTTTTTATTTCCGTGGACAGGTTCGGCGGTCGTTCCGTCACGCCGGAATTTGAAACTGCACTGCGCCACTTTATCAATAAATTTCGCATGGCAGGCTATGATTTAGAAATCAACGAGCCAATTTTTGTCCCAATGGAGTTGGACCTGTTTGTCTGCGCCTCCCCCGATCATGTCCGAGGCCAAGTTCGTCAGGAAATTATTGCTCGCCTAAACACGACAGGGCGTACGGGCAGAGGAAAAGGGTTTTTTCATCCAGATAACTTCACTTTTGGTGATCCACTTTACCTCTCTGCAATCTACGCCGCGGCTATGGAAATCGAAGGGGTTACCTCGGTTACGGCAACGCGTTTCAGGCGTCGCGGCCGCCCGGATCCTGTCCCACTTCTAGACGGTGTTATCCGAATGGACCGGCTAGAGATCCTCCAGCTTGAAAACAATCCTAATTTCCCCGAACGGGGTGCTTTTAACATTGATATGGGAGGCGGAAAATGAGTGAAGCTCCTATTCGGATCGGTCAACCCGACACAAATCAAGTTCAGGATACATGTGATTGTTGTGAAGGCACTACTTTATCAACATCTCGGAAACTGCTGAACCGTCCCCATCTTTCAAACATTCAGTATCGCGTTGGAGAACATGCGGACTTTAAGTCCTCAATGCTGACGGCGCTTAATTCCTCAAAATATGGCGCGCTAGCAGATCTCGGCACCCGCGATGATGATGATTTTTCGATCGCGTTGATTGATGGTTGGGCTTCGATTTGCGAGGTGTTGAGTTTTTATCAGGAAAGGCTTGCAAACGAGGCCTATATTGAAACCGCAACTGAACGTCTGTCTATTGGAGAAATAGCCCGACTTATCGGGTATCGCCTACATCCCGGTGCTGCTGCTGAAACTGATCTTGTGTTGACCATGCAAGACCCGCCCAATGCAGACGCGGATGTCTTGCAGTC
>JBALXM010000063.1:0-13076 GCA_036960695.1 Sneathiella sp. | reverse complement strand
CCCGGCCCGGATGAGATGCCTCAAACTTTTGAAACACTGGACGATCTGCCGGTACGGGTCAGCTGGAACTCTTTGTCTGCTCGCCAAAACAAGTTTTTTGCGCCTTCATCTGGAAATATAGGAATATGGTTGCAAAGTCAGGCAACCGGGTTGGTGGTCGGCGACACCCTTCTTGTCGTTAGTCGTCAGCGCGGAGATAACACAGCATCTGATTTTGACGTGAATTCAGATTTGTGGTCCGTCCGTAAGGTAACGGACGTTCTCCCCAACAAGGATCTTGATCGCACGCGGGTGACATGGGACAAGCCGCTTGGCTCTGTGAGCCCCGCAGGGGAGACCAATCCAACGGGTCATAAAATCTATGTCCTGAAAGAGAGGGCGTCATTATTTGGGTATAACGCTCCACATCCCAAAGTCTTTTCAAGCGAGCAATTAGCCAATTTTGGCTTTAGCTCCCCTCCAAGTGATTGGTCCTTTACGGTAGATTCTGCGAATAACCATTTAAGTCTGGACGTTGTTTATAAGGCATTTGTAAAAAACAGTTGGGTCACAGTCACAAGCCCTGGTTCAGTCACTGAACTCTACAAGATCACGGACGCCACCGATGATGGTCAATCAAATTATGCGATCAGCGGGCGGTCATCCCTTCTCACTCTTGATATCGACACCGGGCTTGAAAGCCTCGAGGGCTCATATCGCAGTGTCTCTGTTTATGGCGCAAGTCAGGAACTCACCCTTGCCGAGAACCCGATTGAAGGCTGGGTAACTGGGTCTGAAATTGAATTGGATAGGCTGACCGACTTACCCGAAGATAAGCGTCTTGTCATTCAGGGACGCCGTGCTCAGGTAATCTCCCAACCTCTTACGCTCGTTCTATTATCGGATGCGGGGCAAACCCGGACAATCCACAAGGGATCGCAACTGACCTTGATCAGCGCCCCAGTGCCTCAGGTTGATGCTTTTAAATGGGCTTTGCGCGATGCAGACGGTTTTACCGGCACAGTCTCAGCCTCCCCAGGGGCTTTTAAGGCCACACCTGCAGATAAGAAAGTCGATATCATTGCCGAAAATGCCCTCCTCTCCCAAAACCTGAAGGTGGATGCAAGCCACTCAAAACTTGTTTTGAAAGACGCACTGAACTGGGCGTATGACAGGCAGAGTTTCCGTATTCACGGTAATGTTGCCAAGGCCAGTCATGGTGAAGGCACCAGTGAAATATTGGGAAGTGGCAATCCAGCCCAATCATTTCAAAAATTCCTCTTGAAACAAAACCCTGTGACCCAACGCCTAGCACCCTCAGACACAGGAATTGAAAGCACCTTGAGTGTTCGGGTTGATGGTGTCGAATGGACTGAAAAACCCGATCTTTATGCACGGGGTGCCACTGAGCGCATTTACACAGCATCCCTCACCGATGCCGGTGACACAATCATCCAGTTTGGAGATGGCAAATCTGGGGCCACCTTGCAGCCTGGCCGGGATAACATTGTTTCGACTTATAGGCGGGGATTGGGAAAAGCTGGTAATGTAGCAAAAGGCCAACTGTCCCTTTTACTCGACATGCCGCTGGGATTAACGGACGCCATCAACCCCCTTCCCGCATCGGGAGGAGACGACCCCGAAGCATCCAAGAATGCTCGGCGGAATGCCCCCATTTATACGCTAACACTTGGGCGCGTTGTCTCCATCACGGACTATCGTGATTTCGCTTTAGGATTTCCGGGGATTGCAAAAGCGGACTCCCGATGGATCTGGTCCGGTGTAAACCGGCGCATTATTGTCACCGTCGCAGGGTTGGATGGCACCGCTCTGACGACAAGTGGTCCAACGTTACCCGCGTTGCTTTCTGCGTATAAAAAGCTGGGGGATCCGATGGTACAGGTTGATACGATATCATACCAACCTACCTACTTCCGGCTTGGTTTAAAGGTGTCGGTGGATGCGTCTTATGTGGATGAAACCGTCCTCGGAGATGTTGAAGAGGCATTGCGGGACGCTTTTGATTTCGAAAATCGGAATTTTGCGGAAAAAGTAGCACTCAGTGCAATCGCTGCAATTGCGCATAGTGTTGCCGGTGTCCAAGCCGTCGACATTGATAAACTTTATCGGGAAAGCGGACCGCAATCCGCTGCCATTGCCCATCCCGCGCTTCAGGCCAGAACCTCGCGCGTTCAAGATGACGGTACATTCCTGCCAGCCGAGATCCTGACATTGTCTCCGCAACCTTTTGACGCGTTGGTGGTGATGACATGACCCGTATTACACAAGAAAAACTCTATCAACTGTTACCTGCTATTCATAGAATCCGAGATGCGGAAGAAGGTCTTCCCCTATACGCATTGATGGGAATTCTTGCCCGCGAAGGCGCTGTCATTGAAGAAGACATCGAACAACTTCTAGATAATCAGTTCATTGAAACCTGCGCGCCTTGGGTGGCCCCATACCTCGGGGGTGTTATCGGTTTCAAAGCCCTGCATCAGGTTGATGACCTTCCCCTCTCTCAACGGACCGAAGTTGCCAATACGATAGGATACCGAAAAAGAAAAGGAACGATCGCGGTCCTTGAGCAGCTTGCGCGGGACGTCTCCGGTTGGCCTGCGAAAGCCGTCGAGTATTTTACGCTGACGACAACCTGCCAACATATGAACCATATCCGACCAGATCATCTTTTTACGCCCTCGATGCGAAACCCGCACCCATTGGAATCCCTATCCCGAGCCTTTGATCCCGTTGCCCATACCGCCGACATGCGATCCATCCAATATGGCAGTGACCGAAAGAGTATTGGCGGCAAGTACAATTTTCCCAACATCGGAATATTCTTGTGGCGACTGGAAGCCCAACGGCATTCCAATATGCCAACGACACAGGTTGATGGGCGGCGGTATTTATTCGATCCTCTGGGTGCTCCCCGGCAGTTAATAAACCGGCCGCAGGCAGAGGATAGCATCACCAGCCTAGCAACGCCTTTAAACGTCCCTGCTGACATTTCTCGCCGGGATTTCGATGCAGCCATCACCGACTATTATGGCCGGGATACCGATGGAAAGTTGTTGAGCTTTGAGGTGACAGTGGCGGGGGTTTCTATTCCATCAACACGGATAGTTGCCTGTGATTTGTCGGATGATGGGGCGAATTGGAATCATTCCCCCCATGATGCACTTTCTGCAGCAGATTTGGCTTTAATCGAAGATGGGGCTCCCCTTGTCCCGCCCGCGAATGCGCTTGTTCGGATTGATCCAGTGTTGGGGCGCATCGCCTTTCCAAATGTCGAAAACGGCGATGTGCGGACCAGTTTTTTCACAGGATTTCCAGCGCGCATCGGCGGCGGCGAGTATGATCGCGTCCGAGCATTTTCTCTGCCAACTGTGGAACGCCCGCTGGTGAGTTTTCCAAATGTTGCTTTTACTGATTTGCAAGACGCCATCGACGCCTTGCCGGGCACCGGCGGTATTGTTGAAATTCTCACGAATGATACCATCGAAGAAACCCTGACTATACAGGCACAAGCCGGTGCACAAATCGAGCTCCGAGCTGCGGATGGAACCCGTCCTTTATTGAGGCTGGCCGGTGACTTTAATATTTCTGGTGGGAGTGACGCACGGATCACAATTGATGGACTTGTCATTGAAGGCGGATCCCTCCGTCTCATTCCAGATGGTTCGGACATGCTGGGATCTGCAAAACTTCGTCATGTCACACTCATTCCAGGACGCGCTTTGCTTGAAACTGGCGCTCCTGCTAACCCGGGCGCCATCAGTCTTGAGGTTACGGCAACTGGCGTCGAGCTGGATATCGAACGGTCCATCACCGGCCCTATGCGTTTTGATGAGACGACGAACACCACCATTGAACATTCCCTGGTCGACGCAGCATCGGCAAACGCGATTGATAGTCCAGAAGGGTTTGCCATTTCTGGTACAATTGCGAATAGATCAGCGGGCGCGGTGTCCATGGTCGGAACCACGGTGATTGGTCAGATTTTTGCCCGTAGTTTTCCGCTTGTCTCAAACTCAATTCTATTTGCCCGGAATGATACGGGTCCGCCCGTTCGGGTCTTGCAACGGCAGGATGGCTGCGTTCGGTATTCTTATCTGCCTAATGGTTCTTCGACACCGCGCCGATACAGATGCCAACCTCAATTGGCCGTCAGTGCCGCGGTAAAAGAGCGCGAAGCCCAAACCGGTATCCTTATGACGGTCGCAGAGAAATCATTACTAGCAAGCCGGGTTGCCCGATGGCTCGTTCCCAGTTTTACGGCCCTTCGTTATGGCAATGCAGCTTATGCCCAGTTGCGACAAAGCGCGCCGGTGCAAATTCGGCGGGGAGCATCGGATGAAAGCGAAATGGGTGTTTATTATCAAGTTTTCCAACCCCAAAGAGAAACAAATCTGGCCATTCGGATCGAAGAATATTTGCGTTTCGGTCTTGAGGCCGGTGTCTTTTTTGAGAATTAAGAGGGAGCAACGAACATGGGTGGCGATTATAGCAGGGACAGTTTTGATGCATTACGGGACAATGCAGCTTTACTCTTGCAACAAGGCCGTCCGGCAACCGATGCTGACTGGAATGAAATGGTACGGACATTGGTCCGGCGGCAACGATCTGAAACTGTCGATACCATCGGGAGAGCTGTTGTCCCTCGGGAAACAGAAAACGGTTTCCAAATCCGTATCGCTGGCACCGGGATCGAGATTGGGCGCGGGCGATACTATCTTGCGGGCATGCAGCTTGAATGTCATGGCAGTGCTAATTTCGGCGGAAATGACATCACACTGCCGGAGCCTGTACTGGACCGATCCCGAAATGATGGAACCGGGCCAGAAGGTGTTCTCAATGAGCTGATTTCACCAGCATCTGGAGACTTTCTAAATTATATGCAGCAGCCCTATTGGCCCACACCGATCCCTGCTCCCTCCGATGGACAGACACTTGCCTATGTTGTTGCATGGGAGAGAGAAGTCACGGCTCTGCATGCACCCGAAATTCTGGAACCGGCTTTGGGCGGGATCGACAGCTCAACACGTCTGCAAACTGTATGGCAGGTTCGCCTGGCTGAGAATATTACATCAACAGCCACGTGCTCCACGCCAGATTCTGATCTTGGAATAACCGGCTGGGAAGATGAAATCGCTCCCTCCTCTGCCCGTCTCGATACCGATACGATTGCCATAGACGATCCAGAAAATCCATGCCTTGTCCCTCCCTCAGACGGCTACACAGGATTGGAAAGCCAACTATATCGTGTTGAACTTCATACTGTTGGCAACAACCAAACGAATGCTTTCTTCAAATATTCCAGAGAAAATGCCTCTGTTGCAGCAGCCATTGAAACTATTGCGGTGACAGCCGATCGCATCACTGTCGATCGGATTGGCCGGGATGAAATTCTGCGTTTCAGTGAAGGAGATTGGGTTGAAGTGACGGACGACCACCGGGAGTTCAATCACCAATCCGGACAATTGTTAAGGGTCGCTGTCGTCAATGAAGAAACCCGTGAAATCGAGTTGGAAAGTACGATCGACGCTGATTTAATCCCGAGTGGTGCCCCTGGGGATACTCTTTCAAGCCGACATAGCCGGCTTATCCGGTGGGACCAAAGCGGCACGATCCGCCTCGAAGACGGAACCGAATGGGTTAATCTGGATGCCGCGGCGTCAACGGGATTAATCCCGGTTCCCCCAGCGGGGACACGCGTGATCCTTGAATCCGGTATTGTCGTCAGTTTCTCAACTGCTGCAGGAGATGGTCGGTATCGGGAGATGGACTATTGGTTATTCGCAGCCCGGACCGCCGGCACACAAATTGAACGCCTGCGGAATGCACCGCCCGATGGCATTCACCGACATATCAGCCGGCTGGCGGTTTTATCAATGCCAAACACCGTTATTGACTGCCGGGTATTCTGGCCGCCAGAATTTGAGGGGGATGGCTGTGCCTGCACAGTCTGTGTCTCCGCCGATGGCCATAACTCAGGCGCTCTCACCATTCAGCAAGCCATTGATCAAATTGGTCAAGATGGCGGCACCGTGTGTCTTGACGGGGGAGTATACGAGTTACTAACCCCGATCATCATACAAAACCGCCAAGCGATCACTCTTAAAGGACAAGGTTTAAGAACCCTTATTCAATACCGTGGCAGTGGAAGCGCTATTCGGGCAATCAGGGTAATTGATGTTCAATTTGAAAGATTTAGCCTGTTAGTTTTCCCGTCTGCCAACTCTGACGACAATGTTGTATCAATTAGTGCAGGGATCCATCTTATTCACTGTGCTAATGCTGCGATCCGACGCGTAGCCTGTTTGGCAATCGGTAGCGCTGACCGCCCTGCGTTGGGGATCGCCATAGCTGGATTGGCGCTTGGGATCAAAATCGAAGAATGCCTAGTTCTGGCACCAACCGCCATAGGATCGCTTTTTGACCCTTCAATTGAATCATCTCCGCGTTCGATTGGTATGGCAGAGGTAAAGCTGCTTGATAATATCCTGTTTGGAAATCAAGCTGCCATTCGGTTTTCAGGTTTCATTCTCAATATCGGGTCTTTTCGGGTATCGCGAAACCTAATTTTCGGGCTGCGCTCGGGCATCGTGCTGAACTGGTTCGAGCCGCCCTCAGGGTCTACAAGTATTGATAACTGCACAATTATTGCACTTGATGATGCTGCCATTTTCAGTGTCGGCAACCTCCGCCTTCAAGACAATGAAATAAGCGGAGGTCCGCAAGATGGCAATGGTGTTCGTCTGGAAGCCTCTATTATACCCACGTTTGAAACAGAAGCCCAAATTATCGGCAATCGAATTGGTAATCTCGGGGGATCGGGTATCAGTATCGAAGCCCTCATGTCGTCACTTTTGATAAAACGCAATGTAATTCGCCACTGCGGCCTTGCTGCAATTTCCCATTCAGGCAAAGCGCGCGTAACGCATATCTCTATTGATAACAATGTATTGGAAAATATTGCTGAAAATTCAACTGGAGGCGCCGCGATCGCCCTCAGTCAGGTCCTTGAAGCCCGTATTGCTGGAAACACCATACGGGGTGTGGGCGGAAATTTGACTCCGACCGGAATTTTTGCCGGAATTGTTCTTCGTGGTGTCAGAATGGTCTCCATTGATGGAAACACAATTTCTGAAATTCATCCCAATGCTACCACCTCTCTGGTTTCAGGGGTGTCGATCCGTCAGCCTTATCGCAGTCTATCAATTCAGAATAATCAGATCAGCGGATCTGACCAGACCACCGATGCCGGTCAAAGCTGGACTGGAATTGAAATAGGCGAGAATAATCTCCCCAGAAATGTTGGAGCCATTGGGAATTTAGCGGTAGCGGTCAATTTCCCCGTCCTGGCCAGCGAGCAAGAGCTTCTTTTTGTCGAATTCTCAGGTGAAGTTTTTGCACTTACTCTCGACAGTCTCATCTCGATCGGTCGCTCCCTTGAGCCTCAAATTACCGTAAATGCAAATCACGTGCAGCATAGCGCGAACAGTATTCGCCCCCTCATTGCCATTTCAGATCAACAGCAAGGAAGCTGCGTTTTTACCAACAACCAATGCCGGCTCAATGCTGCAGGCTCTGTACAGTCCATCGTCAATATTGTAGCCCAACGGGTTATTGCCTCTAATAATGTGGTCCGGCGTCAATCGGATAGCGATGCGATGACGATCTTTATCGGAGAGACTGGCCGCGCGGCAGTGGTTGGTAATCTGACCTTCGGAAATATCCGGGTCACCCCTCCAGGAAACTTACAACCCCCGTTCAACGCCCTCAATCTAATCGCGGAATAACGAGAAAGGACACGTAATGCCTCAAGTCATAGCTACGATTGGTCGAGAAAGATCCATTAGCACGCTAACCCGAAACCTATTTACCATTGACGGTGACGCCAACCCGCAAACGATCAAAATGGCGGAAGCCGCAATTTTACGGGTAAATCCGCACCTAAAAAAGGCTTCAGGCTTTAAATCCGGCGCGACGGTGATCATACCTGGCGACATCAAGCTCAAACCCAAAGATCAGCCTGAACAAACCGACCCTAGTCTCTCAGGGGTTTTGAAGAATGCAGAAGACCGGCTGCAACTCAGTATGACAGAAATTGAGGTAGCCTATGCAAAAAGCAACGCTGAAATAAAGACATCGGTAAGCGTACTCAAAAACCGAAGATTTCGGCAAACCGCCGCCAAGCAGTCTAAAAATGGAGCAAAACTTATAACTTCTGCATTAAAAAATCAAACCCAAGAACAAGAGATCAACAAGAAACGGGAACAAGAATTTATTCAAATTATCAAAGATAATATGGACGAAATCGAAAAACTTAGAAAATTAGTGAAAAATTGAATGCATCGGCTTAAAGCAATGGGGGCCTCATAAAATATGGTAAGGAGAAGAAATATTTTCGACCAAATCTGCCTTGCCTCAGAAAAAATTCTGGTCTTCTCAGGGTGCATCTATAGGCGGCAACCTCCCGAAATAGATCAATATCACGGCATATGCAGTTAGGAAGATAGCGCTGTCAGACGAATACGAACTTGTCTCAGTTAAGCATGTTACAGCAGGCATTATGCGGCACAAAGTTGGCGGCACTCAGCAAGAGCGGCGTCGGAATGGCAGATGTGAATTCTGACATTTGTTGTTCTTCCATCACGCTACTTCTTAAACCGTCTGGTTGCCAATAACCTTCAAGGTAGCGCCATAAAAGCGCAATCTATCGGTGACAATAAATTTTGGGCTTCCATAGTGTTCCATGATTTTCTTGATAATTATCAAGGCTGTGTTGTGGTCGCGTCGATTGGTAACACAGCCTTCTAGAACGTCTCCTTTGCTTCGGGCGCGCCACAGATAATCTGTCTCGCCCTTGATCTTCACAAAAAACCTTATAGAGAGGCCACTCTATGGAATACCAGTAATTTTAAAGTTTTGAGGTTCGCATTGAGCCAATTTAGATCAGCATAGCCACAGAAACAATATTAGAATAAACTGATTGAATAAACAATTCTGATATAACGTAATAGAGACAGTGCTCGTTTCCAGTAGAGGAAGAGGCGCTCATCTTAAGGGGGTATAAAGTATGACTGTGACTCAAAACCTGATCCGATGGATGTTACTATTAATTTTTCTTCCCTTAATTCTTATTTCTAGTCCAGTGGGTGCCCTTGAAAAATATGCCATAAATGCCCTCGCTCATGGCAGCATATGGGCGATCAATATTGATGGTTTAGACTATAAAATTCAGCTATATGGCAAAGATCAGAAAACCGGGCCCTCGGGCTGGATACGCCGCGGGATTGGGAACACATATGGGAAAGGGCTGCTTAATCTGAGATGGCGCGGTCGCCAAGCGACACTTGACATGAACGTTCCTGTGTCGAACGGCCGCCAGTTAAAATGTAGCGGTATTCCTGCGCGTAACTTTAGTTTTGTAAGCGGTCAATGCGACGCCGGAGTACCATTCATAATGACATCTGCTGTTAATCCAAGCGGCGGCAAAAGCGAGCTAAAAAATTGTAAGCGTTCCAATCAGGTTTTAAAATCAAACAATGCCAAGTCGAGTAACACGCTTAATCGGTGCCAAACGGCTCTGCGCGATGCGTATCAAGAGCGTGATACGCCAACATCGAAGACACGTCTGGATGGGCGTGATATTGCTCAAAACGCTAGCAGGGACATCCCCTATCTTGGCGGTGCTGATTGCGGCAAATGCGACTCTGCGCCAATACTTGATGTACCCCAGAACCCAAAGAGCAATACACAAGAAGGTCGCTGGCTTTCCGACTTACTTAAAGCCCAAAATGCAGCAATCGTCGATTTGTTTGGCTCAGCAGGCCGGAGCGAGGTCAAGGCACAAGAAGGTAGAATTTGTCAGGGTAAGAAAAAATGTTTTGCGCTCTTCAGGCAAAATGTGATCTCGGCGGCAGCGCAAAAAATAGGAGGATCATAATGATCCCGATAACAGCAATGGTCGTGATCGTAACGATTTTGGGGTTTCCTGCATTAGGAACAACTCAGGAGCAAGTACCAGCACAAAACGGATCCGGTAAAGTGGCGAGCGCAAACGGAGTTGATTTGAGTTCAATCCTGGCTCAGGCGACTAAAAATACCGAAATATCCAAGTCAAGTGGGCTGGATCTATTACCCAGTGTTCCGTGTGATGCCGTAAAGGATGCTAAGGTAGCCGAACGTTGCACCGGTGCGCTGTTTGCCTACTATGATTATTACACCTTTGGACTGGCCCATCGTCAAAGGGTAATCTGGTGGCAGCATATCTCGTCACGGATTATTTTCGCAATTGTTTTGTCTCTGGTTGTGGTTGGCGTCTATTTCGCTTGGCGGCAATTTAGCGTCGCATTGGCAAATAACAGCAAAGGTGTAGAACTTCCCTCCAGCACTGTGGAAATCGGCTCGAAGGGAATAAAAGTAAGCTCACCTGTGCTCGGGATTATAATCCTGACCCTGTCTTTGGGATTTTTCTATCTCTATCTGGTTTTCGTTTATCCAATCGTTGAGATTTTGTGATGAAAACGTAAAGTTGAATGATAGTTTTTTTTACTGACCTGACTACTTGTTGTTCAGGCCGCGGCGCGTGCAGTACTCTAAACGTTAAAAGCTTCGTCGCAGAACTGTTCAAAATGCAATTAATTGAATCGATGACGTTGAACATAAAAGATATTGGATTTGGCTGATTGAATACTAAGAAACCCTTGGGCTAATCCTGGTGACTTAAACCTCACCGTTTTTTCATTCCCAGAGGAGAGAATGCTTCTTCATCCCAATATGGCCAGGCTTTATCGCGAGAATTTCTCCAAACTGACAGGCCTCCCATTTGGTTAACGCTGGCGCTGGAGACCCTGTTCATTATCTCAAAGCTAATGCCCTGACAGGCCTGTTGGAAATTTTAGATGATGTATCTGAATGGTGGCCTTGAGTATAAAATATACGACGAAGACAATAGCCCGCAAAGTTGACATGCTTCCACGCCGTTTCCTATGCGCTTCCAACAACCACACTCGCGCAACCGTCCTTCTAACGAAAAAACTCTTCAAGTCATTGACTTAGAGGGTGTGTGTTTGGTTGCGGAGGCACGCAAATAACGAGAGCCTACAAAAATATTAGTCAAAATAATTGTATAATCATTTTTTTCGTCCGCATTGTTTCCGGAGTCAGAAGAAATTGTATGAGTTAGGTGTAGTCTCTTTTATACCTATACTACCGTTGGGTACGAGTTTAGTCTGACAAGTAAACGACCAAAGAGATGACAGTCAATCGTGTCTGAGCTCCCACACTTCAATCACTTCCTGCAGTCGATTGAAGCCATGACACTACTGACTTTCATGGAGTATGCCTTGTACCGTATTGAAGTGAAATTTAATTGCAGAAGAAGTGCTCCATATTGGAGGACTTATATCCAACCTTCTGTACGGTGGCACAGGCAACGATTCTACACTCTATTTTCCTTCATGATCAAGCGCGTAAGGATACATTTGCAACTGGCGTTGATCACATCGAATTGGGCAGTTTGCATTTTATTTGTTCCGGAAGCTTTAACGCATCGGACGACTTACTGACCACGATCAGCAATTCTCCGTTTGACGGTGAAAATGCGGATTATTCAGGTGGTCAAGATGCATTTGAAGCCAGATTTATTTTTGATGGATCCTACCTTTATTACGATAATGACGCCGCTACCAATGGATACACTGTCGTCACCGAGCTCACATCAGATACGATAATCAATAATCAATTCCGACATACTTGCCGTACAAATAATTTAGCTTTCAGCTTTCATCTCCGACATCAATTTGTGTCAGAAATGTTGCCTCATCAACGACATCCAGATCGACATTGCTGAAAGTAATGGAAAAACCAGCTTGCCCGTCGATTGTCAAAATAGTATCTGTTCCGGTATCTGTCAAAATTATATCTTCGGCGCGACTGACTCCTGCAATTCCCAATTCATCAAACAATCCATCTAAATCTACACTATCATTATCGCTGATTTCAAAGTCTGTAATGGTGTCGTCACCGTCCGCAACACTTGAGTAAACAAATGTATCTGCATCTCCATTACCTGTAAGTAGATCGTCACCGAGCCCTCCCTCCAGTCGGTTCACGTCATCAGCACCCCCACCGTCTAACGTATCGTCATAGTCAGAGCCGATGATGTTTTCAATATTGCTTAATGTATCTGTTTCACTACCAGACACAACGGCTGTACCTGCATCCAAATCAACAACGACCGCTGCGGATTTATCGCTGTAACTGACCGTGTCACTATTTGAACCACCATTGATGATATCACTACCGTCACCACCAAAAATCAGATCGGCACCATTTCCACCGCGCAAGTCATCGGCACCGCCCCCTCCGTACAAAGTGTCATCACCAGTTATCCCGGCCAAAGTATCATCTCCGGCCCCACCGATCAAAATATTGTCGACAGAGTTGGCAAAAATACTGTTCGAACCCACGTAAGTTACCGTTACGGTTGCTGTATTCTGACCTCCATTGCCATCATCCGTTTGATAGGTAAAGGTACCATCTCCGGCAACACCGCTCACATTTATGACACCGGTTCCATCAGTAACCGTATATCCTCCCGTTGCAGGAGACGCTGAAGAGACAAACAAAACATCTGCGCTATCCGCATCTGTATCATTAGCCGTCACGACAAAATCATCCACAGTAAATGCGTTGGCATTGGTATATAAACTGTCAGCAACAGCGGTTGGTGCCGAATTCCCGGTGATCGTAATGGTTGCCGTTTGTGCCACAACTCCTCCTTGACCATCTGTAACATCATAGCTCACCACTATTTGAGTTGTGGCTCCTGCCCCCAGACCACTGAAAGACGCATCTGAAGGGTCGATTGCCAGAGTAGTACCTGTCAAGGTGAGGCCTGCTGGCAATGCAGACATATTGGCAAGGCTGAGTGTGTCGTTAAGATCTACATCACTGGCAAGAGACAGCAAATCCAGATATAGTAGTGAACTTCCTTGAACTGCCCCGGCTGTGAGCACAGATGAAACCGTTGGTGCGTCATTGGTTCCAGTGATAGTGATGGTCGCTGACTGCGAAACTGATCC
>JBALXM010000062.1:0-21455 GCA_036960695.1 Sneathiella sp. | reverse complement strand
AGCCATAAGTTAAATAGTCCTTTCTATTCTTGATGGCAGTACTGAAGATCTCAATGATCATCACTTCACTCTCTATGACAGAAAATGTAAATTACCCGATCTTAAAGGCATATGTTTTGGGAAAGTTTCCACAGGCTGAATTTGCAATGAATTTATAGATGCAGATACAGCTGTGAAAACAGAATGCCATAGCCTCTGGGTGTTGGCGGCTATTTTAGCCAGTACGGCTCGCTCTTTTAGCTGGGTTATTAATCTCTTTAAATTCACTGGCAAGAGCGGCAATATCCTTATAGCAACCCGGCGTCATAAAACTGTTCGCCAGCAAAACATTACTAACGAATTTTTCTCGACTACACGTCAAAAGGTAAAGAGCACTTTCTCTACCACCGAGAATGCCCTTCAAAGGACAATATCTAGAGCTTCTATATTGCAATTCCGCAGTTTCAAAGCCGTAGGTATGCCACGGAAGGCCCGTGTCGATAATTTCTTGAAATGCTTGACCTATTATCCAATCAATCCCCTCTTCAATCGCAATCGCCTGGGCGTAAGTGGCTAACCCAAAAGGGAGTCCTGATTTACGATGACCAGGGTACACATACATCCCCCCGCGATAGAAACATTTGCCCTTAACAAAGTTAGTCCTGCACATAATGTCCATTGGTTTAAAGGGCGGGTATTTATACCAAATCTCCCCGCTTTTCAAAAGCGGTCCAAGATCATTCGTCTCAAAAACTTTAAAAGCACCAAAAGCGGCGGGTTTACCGTTTTGACCAGTAACCTTCAACCATCGGCTTTTAGATTGATCAGATTTGGTAATATCGAACGTGGGCACGATAAGCGCATGATCTGGCGTGCTGCCGCGCAAATTAGCAAATTCTTGCATATCTTCTTTAAGTTCGATGGAATAACCAGCCTCATGAAAACTTAATGTTAGCCTCTCTAAAAAGTCTCTCATATTACATCTCTCTTTTAATTAGATTTGTAGAGAGAATAAAACTAACCAAACGATTGAGTGATTTCAGCTATTTTATTACGAATTTATACTTTTAATATTTCTAATGTATATTTCACTGAATAAAACAATATTTGCCCGCGATCTCGTTGCTGATCCAAGAAGGCACAATTTAGTAAATGGAAAACCCGTGTGCAAATTTAGTATTGCCACTAGAGGAAATTTAAAAAATACTGAGGGGAAATTAAAAAGCCAGAAGGACGACAATCCCTCTGAGCATCTACATTAGGACAGCATTATTGATTTCAACGAGAAATAGCGTTAGTCGATTTGGGCGCGAAAAGAGAATAAGTAGTAATTTAAGTGAAATTATTCGCTTCAATAATTATTCATCTGGATATTCTTCTCTTAGGGCGATTACTTCTGGGATTATTGCTTGAAATTGGGCGGCTAACATGGGGTCAAAATGGGCCCCTGCCCGGTCTCTAATGAAGGAAGTCGCATCCTCAGACGACCATGGATCTTTATAGGGCCTAGCTGATGTTAGGGCGTCAAAAACGTCACAAATTGCTGCAATCCGGCTCTCAATTGAAATTGCGTCTCCTTTATGGCCGTGTGGATATCCGCTGCCATCCCATTGCTCGTGATGACCCAAAGCAATTTCGCCAGCCAAATTCAGAATTTCGGAAGAACCGCGTCCAATTATATCCGACCCAATTTGTGCATGGGTTTTCATTATTTCAAATTCATCAAAATCAAGCTTACCCGGTTTTAATAGAATACTATCTTGAATTCCAATTTTACCCACATCATGCATTGGGCTGGCAAAAAGTATTTTCTCCGCATGCTTTTCAGATAACCCGGCTGCAAGACCTAACATCTGACAGCTTCTACTCATACGGATAACATGGGCCCCTGTCTCGTTATCCCTAAACTCAACAGCTTTACCCAAACATTGGATAATTTTCAGCTGGGTATCCTTAATCTTCTCTGTTCTCTCCCTCACCTTTTCTTCCAGCTCATCCGCTCTAATTTTCTGTCCCTTATAAAAAAGTCGGGTTCGCAGCATATTGTTAATACGCAGTAAAACTTCCCATTGATTAAAAGGTTTGGTGAGAAAATCTGTAGCGCCTAGTTTAAGCGCGTTATATCGCGTTTCATCATCTATATTTGCTGTTAAAATTAGAACGGGTAGAAAACCAGCTGACATATGATCCGATAATTTTGCAAGAACCTCGATCCCCGATAAATATGGCATATTCACATCAAGCAAAATCAAGTCAAAGCCGTATTTTTCCTGGAGAGATAATACGTCTCTAGGGTCAGAGGTGGAGTAGATATTCTTATACTCCGAGCGTTCAAGTATTGCCTCAAGAATTTCTACGTTTAATGGCTCATCATCAACGATCAATATCTTCGATTGCTGGATTTCTTTTTTCTCTAAAATCATCAAAATCCCCGAATGAATATGTCGAATATATGCTTAAGATGACCCAATAAATATGGTCGTCTTTAAGTATAAATCAATTTTTGTTAATGTTTGGTAAATATATTTTTGTAGGTTTGAGGGATTGAAAATTGGTTTTTCGTCAATGCAAATATCGAAAATCTAATTTGAATTGAAACAGTTTTAACGGGACGAATATGCTTGTTATTGATATGCGCTCAAAAAGCATAAACTTGGAGAAAACCTCATTATAGGCTTTAAAATGCGCGTTCACATTCTATCTAAAGACAACCATCATACGGCAGTAGACCTACTGAACTATGGAGTTCAACAATTTTCAATAACTGTACGTATTGGATTAATTAAGGGGTCGAAACAGCATTGTTGAGGGCTAAGGCGTTATTCAATCGCTAAAGTCAGGCAAATCGAGAACATGGTCAGTCGGCTGCGGTGTTACGGCTAAAATCTTGGCACCATCCAGTGTTTCGAACCTATGCCACACATTTTGCGGAACGACTAAAAGTTCTCCGGACTGCAAGATATTGGATTTCTCTCCATCTGACGTTCGGAGGATTAGGTTGGTCGCTCCCTCCAACACATACACAATTTCATCGCCCTTCGAGTGACGCTCCCACTGTGAATTCCCTGCATAATGCGTGATGAAAATAGCCCCGTCTCGGTAATCTGATAGAACGGAGAATGAATTTTTAGATTCATCCTCGGTAGATTCAGGGTGACGATCTTTCAGAAATGATAGTTTGGAAAATTCTTCCATGAGTGAAATTTTTATGGCTTTTGTCATATCATCTCCGGTCAGTTAGAAAAGACGCGTTTCTGTTTTACGATACCATAAGCAAAGCTACTATCAATAGAGGCAACTGACGGTATGCGGTGAATTTTCTCCCGAATAAAAATTTCGTATGCCTCCAAGCTTTCCACAACCACCCGCAATAAATAGTCGCAATCCCCAGTCATTAGATGGCAATCAAGGATTTCACCAATATCCTCGATTTTCCTTTCAAAAACTTGCGCTGCATCCTGACTATGATGGCCAAGTCGTATCCGGATAAAAGCCGTTATAGGTAAACCATAGGATTTTTGATCAATGACGGCGGTATATCCTTTAATAACGCCGGATTTTTCTAGATTTCGTAATCGGCGAAGGCAAGGGGACGGTGATAAATTGACACGTTCAGCTAATTCGTGATTGGAAATTCTTCCATCGAGTTGCAATTCCCTGACGATTTGTCGATCTTTTTCGTCCAATAATTCTCTCCATGTTGGCATAATCTATCAATAATCATAACAATATGGGTTGAAATAGCAAGATACTGCGATAAGCCTTGATATATCATTGTGTTAAATCGAAACTCCAGGAGACGCTCACAATGACAAACCCAAATAATTCGAAAAATTCAGGTTTTGCCACCCGTGCAATTCATCATGGGTATAATTCACGGGACGAACAGGGATCGCTCACCCCTCCTCTCCACTTAACATCCACCTTTACTTTTGAGACGGCAGAAGCTGGCGGGGAGATGTTTGCAGGAGAGCGCCCCGGTTATATTTATTCCCGCATCTCCAACCCCACATTGGATTTGTTGGAACGTAGAATAGCCAATCTTGAAGGCGGCGAGGCAGCCCTTGCCAATTCATCGGGAATGGGTTCCATTACGTCTGTTTTATGGACCTATTTATCGCCTGGCGACGAAGTTATCGTCGATAAAACGTTATATGGCTGTACTTTTGCCTTCATGAACCACGGTTTGCGACGTTTTGGTGTTACCATCACCCACGTGGATTTAACCAATCCGGAGAATCTTGAAAAAGCATTGAATGATAAGACCAAGATTGTTTATTTCGAAACGCCGGCCAACCCAAATATGCGTCTTGTGGATATTGCCGCCGTTAGTGAGATTGCTCATAGCCGAGATATCCGCGTTGTTGTGGACAACACATATGCAACCCCCCTCCTCACCCGTCCATTAGAATTGGGGGCTGACATAGTTGTCCATTCAGCCACTAAATATTTAGGGGGACATGGGGATCTTGTCGCAGGGATCGTTGTTGGGTCATTAGAAGATATTACAGAAATTCGTCTGGTTGGTATGAAGGATATGACAGGATCCGTCATGGCGCCTTTTAATGCCATGCTGATCATGCGGGGCCTAAAAACTCTCGAGCTTAGGATGGAGCGGCACTGCAAAACTGCAATGACAGTGGCGACTGAACTTGAACAGCATACTGCTGTGAGGAAAGTATTCTTTCCGGGGTTGGAGAGTTTTGAGCAGCACCCGCTTGCCAAACGCCAAATGGCGGATTTTGGGGGTATGATTGCCTTTGAAATCGAAGGCGGCTTGCAGGCTGGTATTAGTATGATGAATAAATTGCACCTTATACAACGGGCCGTTAGCCTTGGAGATGCGGAAAGCTTGATCCAGCATCCTGCAAGCATGACCCATTCGACCTACACGCCGGAAGAGCGGTTAGAGCATGATATCAGCGAAGGATTAATCCGCTTGTCTGTGGGACTTGAAAACCCCAACGATATTCTAGACGACTTGATGAGTGCCTTACCTAAAGCTCAAAAAGCCGCGGCGTAATTTCTATAAGGGAGAAGATGAGATGCACGAGAATATTGAGCGGTTAAAAGAAATCGAACAACGGTTACTATGGCTGGCATGCTGGACGGTTCACAATGCAAATCATCTTCGCCCCAAAAGGGACGATGACGTCAAGGTGGGCGGCCATCAAGCATCATCCGCGTCCATGGTCTCCATCATGACCGCTCTGTATTTTGCCACGTTAAAGCCAGAAGACAGAGTTGCTGTAAAACCGCACGCCTCCCCCATTTTTCACGCCATGCAATATTTGATGGGAAACCAGACAAAAGAGAAACTTGAGAATTTTAGAGGTTTTGGCGGGGCGCAATCCTACCCTAGCCGCACAAAAGACATTGATGACGTCGATTTTTCAACTGGATCAGTTGGCCTTGGTGTGGCCGTCACGGCTTTTGCCTCAATTGTTCAAGATTACATCAAGGCAAAGTCTTGGAAAAATGCACCGCCTATGGGTCGAATGATAGCCCTTGTGGGGGATGCTGAACTGGATGAGGGCAATATATATGAATGCCTGCAAGAAGGTTGGAAACATGACCTTCGCAATACTTGGTGGATAATTGATTATAACCGTCAAAGTCTTGATGGTGTGGTGCGCGAAGGATTATGGCGCAGGATTGAGGCTATCTTTGGGTCCTTCGGCTGGGACGTGGTCAGGCTTAAATATGGCGTTCTCCAAATCGGTGCCTTTGAAGAACCCGCTGGGGATCTCTTAAAAAACTGGATTGATAAGTGTCCCAATCAGCTTTATTCCGCCCTCACTTTTCAAGGGGGCGCGGCTTGGCGTGCACGTTTGATGGATGATATCGGTGATCAAGGGCCCCTTACGGCTTTAATTGATCGTCGGTCGGATGAGGCGCTTGGAGAACTTATGAATAATCTGGGGGGGCAATGTGTCGAAACCCTTGCCAAAGCGTTCGCTGAAATCGACCACGACCGACCCACTGCCTTCCTTGCTTATACCATTAAGGGTTGGGGCACGCCGCTCGCAGGTCATAAGGACAACCATTCAGGTTTGATGACACTAGATCAGATGTCAGGGTTTCAAAAATCAATGGGGGTTGCTAAAGGGTCTGAGTGGGAGCCTCTGGCTTCAATTAAAGATCCAGCGGCCTTAACTAAGTGGTTAGCCAAAGTACCGTTCTTTCAAAAAGGCGCGAGACGATACACAGCGCCTACTGTGCAACCTTTAGGCCCAATTCAGTTGGATGATACTTTTCAATCCACTCAAGCAGGGTTTGGAAAAATCCTCCTTCAGATCAGCAGGTCAAAGTCAGAATTTTCTGATCGTATTGTGACCACATCACCCGATGTGACAGTTTCCACAAATCTTGGGGCATGGGTTAATCGCACGGGACTTTTTGCCCGTGACGTGCAGAGTGATACTTTTAAGGACGAAAATATTCCTTCTGCACAGAAATGGCATTTTTCCCCTGATGGTCAGCATATTGAGCTGGGCATCGCAGAAATGAATTTGTTTCTATTGCTTGGGGCTGCAGGATTATCTCATTCCTTGTTTGGTGAGCGTTTGTTACCCATCGGTACAGTGTATGACCCGTTTATCGCGCGCGGGTTGGATGCCCTTAACTATGCTTGTTATATGGATTCCCGTTTTATGATTGTCGGAACGCCATCAGGGGTAACGTTGGCACCAGAGGGCGGCGCCCATCAATCAATCGGAACTCCGCTAATTGGCATGGCACAAGATGGCCTTGCATCCTTCGAGCCTGCATTCCTAGATGAGCTATCTGTCATTATGAATTGGTCTTTTGATTATATGCAGCGCAGTGGCGATAGTGATCCCGATGAGCGAACCTGGTTGCGGGACGAGACTGGCGGCGCCGTTTATTTAAGACTTTCGACAAGGCAATTGGAACAACCTGCGAAACGCAATAGTGACGAATTTAGTCAAGGTGTTATCGATGGGGCCTATTGGTTGCGGGAACCCGGTCCCAATTGTGAGATTGTAATTGCCTATCAAGGGGCTGTGGCGTCAGAAGCGATTAAGGCTGCAGGTCAAATCGGCAATGATAGAAGAGACATTGGCGTCATGAGCATAACATCAGCAGATCGCCTGAATGCCGGCTGGCATGCGGCCGTCCGATCCCGTAAGAGAGGTCATGCGGGCGCAAAAAGCCATATTGAAAGAATGCTTGAAGACCTTCCGGCTTTTTGTTTGCTCATAACCGTTATTGACGGCCACCCTGCCACTTTGTCCTGGCTAGGCGGTGTCTCCGGCCATAGAACAGTCCCCTTAGGGGTTGAACATTTCGGTCAAACTGGAACAGTAGGTGATCTCTATCGGCATTTTGGAATAGATTCCGAAGCCATAATTGCCGCTGCCAGTGAGTTGTCACCCGGACGTAAAATCCCATTAAAAATCGTAAATTAGAGGCAAAATGACTGCGTCTGACCAAATCAGCAAAACTGATGCTGCCGAATAGTTGAAAAAATTAATATTATAAAATCGGCTTAACTATGTATGATTGTGTTGAGTTTGGAGATTACTCGGAGAATGGCGAGGACGCACTTTTCTCGATTTGTTATTTTAGTCTACCGAACTCAATCTTTAGTATTTGGGAGGGATATAAGTTGAACCAAAATGTAAAAACAGCTTTTTACTCTGCGTTTCTATTTCTGTTTGCGATGACGAGCGTTGCACAATCAGCTGAAGTCGCTGACGGTGCAAAAAGGATTTCTGGAGACGAAATAGCTAAAATTACGAGTGATCATTCATGGATTTCAGAGAAATTCTCGATTTATCACTCGTCCCCTGAAAAAAGAACCGTTTATTTCGGTAGTAAGGAAAAAACGACTAAGCACTGGGTTGAAAATGGAGAATATTGTGCTGAGTCCATTCGTGGTGGCACCGTTTGTGCTGAAGTTTACAAAAAACCGAATGGTCATTTCCAAGTTCTTGTTGCAAAAACGGGAAAGCTTTTTAACGTTGAAGTTCTAAAGGGCAAACAATAAAATGGATATAAGATCCGGCATTGGCAACTGATCGATGTTCGGTGGAAAGGTCCATTGATCAAGACCTTTCCACCTTATTATTCCGACTTAGCTTTGAACAAACCCTGCCCAACCGGACATATAGGTTATGAAATTCTTGCCCAAACCTTCTTTTTGAAGATGAGCGACGCTGACGGGTAATGCCACAGGCTTAAATTCGCTGTCGGCTTCCACCAATTTAGGAAAATCATGGTGTAGAATTGCAGCGCGACCAATTACGACAAAATCTACGCCTGCATCCATGCAATATTGCGCGTCTTGTGGTGTTGTGATTTTACCGGCAACGCCAAGGCGCACATTTCCGCGGTCCAGTTCTGTGAAGTAAGACATTAAAGTCCGACCTTTGAACTCTTCCTCTTCCGGCTCTTTCTTCACATCCCACAAAGACATATCAAGGAAATCAATATTCCCTTCAGACATTAGACGTTTAGCGACTTCGATCACTTCGCCCAATTTCATATCAAAACGCTCAGGAGACAAGCGAACACTCACATTGAAGTCCGACCGGCAACGGCTACGAATTCCTTTAATAATATCAAAGATAGGGCGCGCTCTATTCTCTAGACTTCCGCCATATTGATCGGATCGTTTGTTGATTGTTGGACTCAATAATTGCGCGAGAATGTAACCATGTGCTCCGTGAATTTGAACACCATCAAAACCGGCTGTCTCTGAGCGCACTGCTGCTGCAATGAAATCTTCGATAAGCTGCTCAACTTCTATCGTTGAAAGGCCTCTTGCGCCGTACTTTTCAACATCTGATGCACTCACAGGAGTGCCTTCAATCAAATCAGCAGGTGTTCGCATACCCGCATGATGTAGCTGAACGATGGCAATACTGTTTTCAGCCTTGATGGCCTTGGCAAGTCTCGACAATCCTTCTAAGTGGTCATCGGAAAATACCCCTAACTGACCTGGAAAACCTTGGCCCACCGCTTGAACATGGGCGGCACAGGTCATCGTAAGACCAAATCCCCCTTTTGCTCGCATGGTTAGCCAGTTAAATTCGTCGTCTGACAGTTTACCATCTGTGTGGCTTTGCGTATTTGTCAGGGGGGCCAACATAAAACGATTTTTCAAGTCGGGACCTTGGGAGAAGGAAAGCGGTTCAAATAGCGTTTGCATAGATTACTCTTATTGTTTGTTGTTTCGATTGCGCTTGATAGGAACTTAGGAACGCAACACGTTTTATGCAAACCTAAAACAGATCAGAAGGACATTATTTGTGATCAGCAATACATTACGAATTTCTGAATAAGCGTTTCAATATTAATTCACAGCGTATCCGGTTTTCCGTTTTATTTATTTAGAATAAATGCTTACGGGATGAAAAATAATGGAAATTTTTAGTTGTAAGAACAAAGAATTGATTTTCGAATCTGAACACGACAACATGAAAGACACTGTCGAAGCTGCTGTGAAGCAGAAAATATCTTTAAGCAACGCGTATTTGGTTAATGCCGACCTAGATAAAGCTGAATTGACCGGCGCAAATTTATCAGGCGCAAATCTATCTGGTTCAAGTTTGGCTCATACGGGATTGAATGAAGCGGATTTAAGGGGAGTAAATATAACTGGTACCAAAATTAGTTTTACAAATTTTGCAAACTCCCTTTTGAATAAATCCAATTTTGAAGGCGTAAGTTTGCGAGCGGCTATTTTTGTTGAAGCAAATTTAAGCGATGCGAATTTTAAAGGGACCGAAGTGGATCATGGCATGTTTAGTCAGGCAATTCTCGAGGGTACATGTTTAAAAGGCGCAAAATTTATTTCTTGTGATTTTAATGAGGCACAATTTACGCCACCCAACACAAAATCAGCAGCCAACATAGAAAAAGAAATTTCAAAAAATTTGAGAAAAGGTGGTCAGTCCCTCATTCCGGATGCACTTGGTAAGCTTATTGCAAGTTATGAATTTCTCAACTATCTGGAAGGTGCAATTTTTAGAGACTGTATTTTTAACGATGCCAAATTAAGCGGTGCAGACTTAACCAAGGTTCAATTTCATGATTGTGATTTGAGCAGCGCGAATTTGACATGCTGTAATTTGCAGTATGTTTCATACAGGCGCGTTAATTTCACTGGTGCTGATTTATCTTACGCCTTACTTAATGGAGCGACCTTCACAGACTGCAAATTTGTTTTTCCCCATCATGTAACAAAGCTCTACGCTACCGCTCTTGAGAATACAGCGTTAGCGCAGCCAAATAGCAATGTGATTTCTATTTCAGCGGGAGGAACTATAACAATCCACGATGAAATCTTCGATGTTGAGGAAAAAGAATAAGGTATTTACTATCTCCCTTTATTCAACCAAATTTAAATAAGTGCGTTGGTTATGCTGTTTCTTTTTATTGAATTGACGCATAATCAACCTGTCGCTTATTAGGCGGAATGGCTGCATACTGACGCAAAAAGAACAATAAAAGTGAATAACTTTAAATGACCCCTACGCAAAAATTCATTCAAACCAGTTCAGTCAATCTTTCCTATTTTGAATGGGGAGACCCAGCAGATCCAACGATTTTGTTTATACATGCAACCGGAATGCACGGTCGTATCTGGGACCAGACAATTAAAGCGCTGCCGTCAGGATATCATATTATCGCATTAGACCAACGCGGGCATGGGATGAGTGTCAGCGATACCTACCTTCTTGATTGGACGTTGATGGGCAATGATGCCATTGAATTTATAACCGGCCTTGGTCTTGAAAATATTACAGGTGTCGGCCATTCTATGGGAGGGCATGTTTTAACGCAGGCTACCCTTGCGTTGCCACATGCATTTAAAAGCATTCTTCTTATTGACCCTGTTATTTTCCCGCCTGAAAAATACCAACAAACATCTGATTTCGAAAAAGGATCTCCTTCGAACCATCCACTGGCACGAAGGCGCAATCAATTTAACAATTGGCAGCATATGGTCGAGTCTTTTTCGAAGCGAGAGCCCTACTCTCTCTGGGATTCAAAAGTTCTCAAAGACTATTGTCAATATGGCCTTGTTAAAGAAATTAATGGGTCCGTATTTAGTTTAGCCTGCGCCCCTGATGTGGAGGCGTCTGTATATATGGGACATTTAAGCGTCGATTTAACAGACAAGCTTTCGCATATCTCACAGCCTGTATACGTCATGAGAGCGAAAGAACGGGACAAGAATTCAAAACATCAAATTGATTTTTCAGCCTCTCCCACTTGGGATGAGTTAAGTAGCAAATTTGAAAGGGGTGAAGATATATGGCTAAAAGATCTTACGCATTTTATACCAATGCAAGAGCCTGCGCTTACTGCCAAGTACATTCATAGACTATATAATTTGAATTAAGTTTAAGTAATTATAATTTAAGTAAAATTATATATATAATTAATAATAATTACATAATTTAAGAACATTCAATCCACTTTGTTTAAGAACTAATCATTACGCGACGTAAAATGGAAATGAAGTTGTTAATTTTTCTTTATTTAATTTTTATTTTAGTTATATTGAAAAAAATTTTTAAATATATATTTTGGTTTATATTCAATTGTCCTTTTTCTCAAATATCTCTTTCGCAAATGTTTCTGCGAGTTTAATTCTACCGTTTTTAGTCGGTTTCTCGTTCAACACCCACGCTGCGGAACATTGTCTGGCTTTTATTGCTCAAAACAATAAAATTGTTAAAGAAATTGCACTAAATGTCTCTGACGCGCTAAAGAATGCGAATATTTGTCATACTATTGACTACTTTCCTGAAAAAAGAGCCGATTATCTCTTTAAAGAGGAAAAATACGATGGTTTCCTCATGAGGGATGCTCTATTCGAGGCGAGATCTCCAATTCCAGTTGTGAAAATTGATCCCGTTCTCATCCAATCGAAGGGCGTCATATTATCCAGGTTTCCTGACATTAAAAAGGTAGAAGATCTCAATGGCCGCTCCATTGGAATTGTCAGAGGATGGTTATGGATGGAATTGCTGACCAAACGATACCCACGGATTGTTAAGGCCTCGACTGTTATTGATCTAGCGCATTTATTACATGAAGGACGTGTTGACACCATTTTAGTTGTGGAGGAAGTATTGCCGTTTCTAAAACTTGATGGATATCACTGTAACAATGTAATCAATTTGCAGGGACATGTATTTTTGAAAAATTCCTCCAAACAATTTGCAGGCGCGGTCTCAAAAGCACTGAAAAAACATGTTGAAAATGGAAATAATTTTATCAACATACCAAGAATACTACAATCTTTTTCGGGTGAGACCTAAAGCTCGATCTGTTCTATAAATCAAAAGAAAGTTGACTGTTTACGCTTCTATCCTAACCTTAAAGACAGGACAAATTATTATAGGATAGCGAGAGTATAATGGATGTTGGGTTATCTCATATTGCACTGGCAGCAACGAAAATTGATGCCAGCATCGCATTTTATAAAAAATACGCAAAAATGTCTGTGGTTCACGAACGTATAGATCCCACAACTGGAATTAAAGTTGTGTGGCTATCGGATAGAACACGCCCCTTTGTTTTGGTGTTAATTGAAGCAGAGAAGCCGGATCCTGTTTTAAGGCCATTCGCCCATCTAGGTGTTGGATGCGCGTCAAAAGAGGAGGTTGATCGCTTAGCTGCTTTGGCAAAGGAAGACGGCGTATTATGCAAGGAACTTACTGATTCCGGCCCCCCTGTCGGATATTGGTTTTTTGCCAGCGATCCTGATGGTCATTCATTAGAGCTTTCATATGGTCAGGATGTGGGCCTTACAGCTTCCCGCCCCTTAGAGAGTAATCTTTAAAGAGCGGGAAAGTATTTTCGACTATATTAGCTGGCAAACCGATGTTTGATGATATCGTTCGCGTCCTTCATAATCGTATCAATCAAATCCTGACAACTTGGAATATCATGGATTAGTCCTGCAACCATACCGCAACTCCAGGCCCCGACTTCCATCTGACCTTCAAGCATAACTTTCGGGTAGACGCCACCAACGAGTTCCCTAATGTCATCAATACCCAAATCCGCTCCTTTATCCCTCTCGATCTCGACAATTTTATCGACAGCTGAATTTACTAAAACACGTTCAGTATTCCTTAAAGAACGCATGATCAGGCGGGTATCAAGCTCTGTTGCAGCAACAATAGCATCTTTAACATTTTGATGAACGGGCGCTTCTTTTGTCGCAATAAACCGCGTACCCATATTTATACCTTCAGCACCAAGCGCCAAAGCTGCAACAAGCTGTTTCCCATTTCCGATCCCACCAGAGGCAACAAACGGTATGGATAGCTCTTCTGCGGCACGCGGCAATAGGATCATGTTGGGAATATCATCTTCACCCGGATGACCCCCGCATTCGAACCCATCGACACTGACGGCATCACAGCCTATTTTCTCGGCCTTAAGGGAGTGACGTACGGATGTACATTTATGGATGACCTTAATGCCCGCATCTTTTAAGGCTGGCATATACGCTTCGGGACTACGCCCCGCGGTTTCAACAATTTTAACACCCCCCTTTATGATCGCCTCGATATATTCTGGGTACGGAGGGGCTGCAAATCCCGGTAAGAAGGTCAAATTAACGCCAATGGGCTTATCTGTCATATCTTTGCAGCGGGCGATCTCATTTGCTAAGTCAGCGGGTGTTTTTTGCGTTAAACCCGTAATAATACCTAGACCACCGGCGTTAGACACTGCGGCTGCTAATTCGGCGAACCCAACATAATGCATGCCGCCCTGTATAATTGGGTATTTGATATCAAAAAGTTCAGTAATTTTTGTTTTCATTTTTGCCTCCACGGGGTGAACTTGCGCTCAGTATGATGGATTAGAGACAAAAGCTTCAACAGAAATGTTCGCAAATCGATAAACGACGCAACGAAGTCCATACTTTGTCGGTTCTTAATCGATTATTATCTGTCTTTTAGAAGGTTCAGTTTCATCCCGACGTGAGACGCTTCAAACCCTAGACGTTCATAGAAACGGTGTGCATCTGGCCGCTTAACGTCTGTCGTTAATTGAACAAGGCCACAATGAGATGATTTTGCAAGATTGATGGCATATTCCATCATTTTTTGGCCCAAGCCGCTCGAACGTACTTCCTTGGATATACGCACGCCTTCTATTTGCATGCGTGTCATACCTTTGCGAGATAGCCCTGCAATAAAGGTCAATTGCATACAGCCGACGACTTTATCATTTTCAACCGCAACATACAGGTCATTTCCCTTTTGTTGGGACATCTGTGCAAATGCGCCTTTATAAGTGGGATCCAGCGGTGAAGAGGCATTTTCCCTTTGTGATCCAAGTTGATCATCGGCAAGCAACTGAACGACAGCCAACAAATCTGCCTCTTCTGCTTTCCTAATCATTTCGCACCCTTATACAGAAATGACCATGCCATCATAGCCAGGCTCCACCCCTTCAGGTAAGTCTTTTATGAGGGTTTGGTAATCCAGATCCACATGCATATTAGTTAATATTGCGCGGCGGGGCTTCAGCCTTTCAATCCATTTAAGGGCTGTCTCTAAATTTACATGGGTCGGATGTGGTTTATATCGCATGGCATCGACGATCCAAGTATCAATTCCTTCCAGAATTTCAAAGCCACGATCGTCCAGATTTACCAGGTCATTTGAATAACCGATCTTATCCATACGAAACCCAAGGCTATGGATCATTCCATGATCTTGCTCAAACGGAATAAAATCAATATTTCCAACAGAAAAAGGGCCTTCAATCAAATGGTCTTTTAAAATTGCGGGATAAAAGCTTCCTTCAGGTTGCTCAAAGCAATAGTCAAAACGTTTTTTCAAAACTTTAAGCGTTGCGCTATCGCCCCAAACATCCATTTGGCGTCTGTTTCGAATGGTTAAGACGCGCAATTCATCAATACCATGACATTGATCGGCATGTTCATGGGTCCAAACCACGCCGTCCAAATCCGTCACTTCTGCATCCAGCAACTGCTCGCGAATATCAGGAGACGTATCAATTAAAACTTTTGATCCCTTGTCTTCCACCAAAATACTACATCTGCGGCGGCGGTTTCTGGGCTCCTTGGGGTCGCAAGCACCCCACTCATTACCTATGCGCGGAACTCCGCCTGAGGTGCCGCTTCCTAATAAGGTTACATCCATCAGTCTTCTCGCTGAATTTTGTTAAAGAGTTTAAAAAAGTTTTCAGTGGTCACTGTCGCAATTTCATCTTCTGACACGGATTTCAACTCCGCAACCTTTTGCGCAGTATGTTTAACAAAAGATGGCTCGTTGGTTTTACCGCGATTTGGGATCGGGGCCAGATAGGGGCTGTCCGTCTCCACCAAAAGTCGATCTAATGGTATCTTGCCAACATGTCCCTGAAGATCACCGGCGGCCTTAAAGGTTACGATGCCTGAAATAGAAATGTAAAATCCAATTTCCATTGATTTTTCAGCAACTTCCCACCCTGAGCTAAAGCAATGTATCACTCCGGTAAAGGGGCCTTTTGCATATTCCTCAGTTAAGATTTGAATGGTATCTTCGTCGGCATGTCGCGTATGAACAATTAAAGGAAGACCGCTTTTTCTCGCAGCTTCAATGTGAACTCTGAAAGATCTTTTTTGCACATCTCGCGGTGAATGTTCATAAAAATAATCAAGCCCGGTCTCACCAATGGCGACAACGCGCGGATGATCGGCCAGCTCTAACAGGGTTTCGACAGTAACGTCAGATCCCTCTTCCTCAGCTTCGTGTGGGTGAATACCTACCGAGCAATGAATGTTGTCATATTTCTCTGCAATCGCGCGGACCGCTTCAAATTCCCGTAATTTTGTGCCAATTGTCAGCATATGTTTGACGCCCGCAAGATCAGCACGACGCACAACATCATCCAGTTGCGATGACAATTGTTCAAAATTTAAATGACAGTGACTATCAACTAACATTCTTAAACCTTTGATATTTATTCGTTATTAACTGCTAGTAGACAAAAATAAATTCAAGACCACTTGCTTGCGATCTAAATTAATACTATCTGCTCTTCCAATCAAATAATTGGATGCCTCCCACTTATCAACCCAAAAATCAGGTCGGTGGCTGGCTATTAATTTTTCCATTATCTTTTGCTCACCTGTCACCAGTGGCATTTGGTCAAACCCGATACTTGCGGCCCGTACCAAACGAGATAACCACCATGGGAAGAGCTCACAAAAAATACGGTACGTCCCTTCTCCATCCTTCTTTGCAACAATATCGGCAAGACCGTGCAATTTAGTAGGGTCAAAAGACGGATAGGATTGAAACAGATCTAAAATTGACATGAATACTTCAAGGCCACCTGCTTGTAATAAGCTAATAGCCTTCCCCGGACTGCCTTCGGCTAGGGATGTCAGAATTTCCAATTTATCCTGATCTATTTCAGGTGCATGCGGCGTGACAATCTGTTGTACGTCTTTTGCCGATAAGGGACGAAGAGGCAACATTCTGCACCGAGACCGAATGGTCGGCAATAATCCAGCAGGCGTATGGGATAGAAGTAAAAAGATGGTTTGTGCAGGCGGCTCTTCCAATATCTTCAAAAACGCATTTGCCGCGCTGACATTCATGTCATCGACGGTATCGACAATCACAACACGCCATCCGCCGTCACTTGATTTAAGCCCAAAGAAGGAAGAAAGCGCTCGCACGTCGTTAATTCGAATGACTTTGAATAGTTTTTTACCCTTCGGATCATACCTGCGGCGTAAAACGGTAAGCCCTGGATGAGACTCGGCCTGTATTAAAGCCAATGCCGGATGTTTCGATGGACTATCAAGGGTTTCAGGCGGTCCGAACATCCCCCCGCCGTCGTCATTTGTGCTCAAAAGGAATTTAGCAGCACGATAGGCAAAGCTTGCTTTACCGACACCTTTAACACCGGTTATGAGCCATGCATGATGGAACCGTCCGCTGTTATAACTATCGAGAAACGTCGTCTCAGCGGCTTCATGACCAATCAGTGTGTCGAGCTCTCGTGGGTGCGACATCCCTTCTAGTTGGTCACTGCGCAGCTCATCATTCACGAGAAGAACCGATCTTTCAATACGGCACGCATGTCTTCCTGCACAGCTTCGATGGGCTGGTCTGCATTTATGATTACGCAGCGTTGCTTATTCTTTTTAGCAATCTCGAAAAAACCCTGTCGCATTCTTTCGTGAACAGAGATATCCATTTTCTCAAACCGGTCTTCATTGTGAAGCCGTCCATGAGTGCGGGCGAGGCCCTTTTTCACATCAATATCAAGGATAAAAGTCAAGTCAGGGACAAAGTCACCGACTGCAACGTCATGGATTTTCTGAACGGGCTCAACGCCCAACTGATTACCGTAGCCTTGATAAGCCATTGTTGAATCTGCAAAGCGATCTGAGACAACCCAAGTCCCTTTTTCCATCGCGGGCCATACCGTCAAGCGTAGATGATTACGGCGCGAGGCATAAAAAAGCAGTGTTTCCCCAATAACATCCCAGCGATCTGGGTCCCCTGTCAGGATCAATTCACGAATTTCATCGGCACCGGGTGCGCCTCCGGGCTCTCTTGTCAGTAAAACATCAACATTTTGGGCCTTCAGAAAATCTTCCAGCATTCTAGCTTGCGTCGATTTGCCTGTGCCATCGCCGCCTTCAAGAGTAATAAACTTACCGGATCTCATATGTTGTTACTCAAATATAATTAGTTGATAGAAGGGCCGAACAGGACATATTTAATGGCTGCCATAACACGTTTAATCATCCCTGGTCGCTCGACATTTTCCATTGCTAGAAGGGGGACTTCAATATTTGTCATGTTAGGGGCAGAAATCACCAACCGCGCAACAGGTGATCCTTTGATGATGGGGGCTGGAATTGGCTCGTTATACACAAGTTTCACCTGCATGGATCGTCTGTCTTTACGAGACATTGTTACCGTAAGATCATCATCGATTGACAACGGAACAAGATCTTTAGCGCCAAGCCAAACTCGCGCCTTTGCAACCTCTTGTCCTTTTTTAAACAAGGCATAATTGTCAAATTCCCGGAAACCCCATTCCAGTAACCGATCGGACTCGCGGCCTCGTTCTTTTGCGCTCGTCAGGCCGTTGACGACAACAATAAGGCGGCGATCATCGCGTTTTGCGGAGCCCGTAAGGCCATAACCGGATTCTTCCGTATGTCCTGTTTTGAGGCCATCAGCGCCACTATTACTATAGAGTAAGGGGTTCCGGTTTCCCTGTTTTATCTTTCCAAACTTAAAGCTTTTCTCACTAAAAATGCCATAATATTCGGGGAAATTCTGAATGATATATTGGGCTAATTTTGCAAGCTCTCTTGCTGTCATACGATGATTGGGATCAGGCCATCCAGTCGCGTTTCTGAATGTACTCTGTTCTAATCCAATTTCTCTCGCATGCTCCGTCATGGATTGTGCAAATGCCTCTTCCGACCCTGACAATGCTTCCGCAACCACAATACAAGCATCATTCCCTGATTGAACAATGATCCCTCTGAGCAGATCGTACACATTCACCCGTTTGTTCACTTCAACAAACATTTTGGATCCGCCTTTTTTCCAGGCCTTCTCACTAACCGGGAAGGTATCATCCATTTTTAAAGAGCCATCTTTCAGGCGCTCAAAAAGCATGGTGGCGGTCATCAACTTGCTCATAGACGCTGGCGGCATCAGCGTATCGGCTTCTTTTTCAAGCAGAACCGCACCGGTTTCCATGTCCATAAGGTAAGCTTGCTTTGCTGGTGTTTCCAACGCAGATGCAGGACTACTTACGCCTATCAGACAAATAGCAACGGGCAGGAGTGTCGCTGCCCGTAAGATCGATTGATATGATGTCAAAATTGTTCTCAACATTCTCTCATTTTTTCCTGTTTGTCAGATTAGGTATCAAACTTATGTATATCATTTACGTCTCTAACCAACAAAAATGCTCCAATTGTGGCACAGGGTAAATGCTAAATAGGGTTATTCAATAATTATTCGTGCTTCTGTATGGCCAGAATTTATCAATTTACTCAATAAAAGATCAGCGTCTGCCACATTGTATACCGGTCCAAGGCGCACTCTATAGAAATCCTGTCCATTTACCAAAACCTGATTGACTTTGGCGGCTCCAAGTGGAGATAGCTGTGCACTTAATTTATTGGCGTTGTCAAAATCGACAAAGGCACCGGCCTGGATATAAATCTCCGCTTCCCCTACAGGTTCCAACGAAACAACATTTGAAGGCGATGCTGAACTGGTCTGAGCGAGCGGTGCCGGCTCAACAGGTGTTGGTAATGCCGTGACCTCCGGTGATGGTGCTGCCTTCGCATTTTCTGGCGGCGCTAGGGATGCGGATTGAACAGACTGTTTCGGCGCAGCCGTCACCATATTTCGTTCTTTATCCGAGGTTTGGGCTTTAGCCAAAAACCGAACACCCTTCTTATTTGACGGCTGTGCGACTTCCACGCGGACTTTTGCCGTGCCTTTTCGAACAACACCTAATAGCTGGGCGGCGCGTCGGGACAAATCGATTATTCTGCCGTGAACGAAAGGTCCGCGATCATTAACCGTTACAACAATAGAGCGTCCATTTTCCAAATTGGTAACCCGCACATCCGTTGGCATGGGAAGCGTTTTATGAGCCGCAGTAAGCTGGTTCATGTCGTAAACTGCGCCATTTGCAGTTTTACGACCGTGAAAGGGCTCTCCATACCATGAGGCAATACCTGTTTCGTTATAATTCAGGTCCTCAGCGGGATAATACCAAATTTTCTTAACCTGATAGGGTTTCCCAATTTTACGAGCGCCCCTATTTACGGTAGTGGATGTCCCATTTGAACTTTTTACTTCTGACGCAGCAAGGCTCAGTAAACTGACTTCCGCACAGCCACCAGTGAGGGACAATGCCCCAAGTACAAAAGCCACCTTTAGTTTGTTATTGAGCAGCATCATGGGGTTCACTTTTTGTAAAGTTTGGATTTGCATATTATGGAGAAACCAGTTTATCGGCTAATTGTCCAACAGACATGGCAAAATAAGTAGAATAATTCCACTTAAGGATTGTGCGATAATTGTTGTAGATTAGGTAGGTTTGGCCCTGCCCTCCTTTAGGCTGAACCAACGATCCTAACAATTGCCGAGAAGGCAAATCAGTCCCATCCATCCTGCGAACACCTAATGCTTGCCACTCTTGCATCGGTTTTTTAATTTTTAGGCTTATTTGAGAGAGATCAAATTCAGCCGGAATTTTCACTTCCCGCCCCCAGGTTTGATCACCGCGCCAGCCGGACTTTGATAAATAGTTAGCGGCAGATGCAAACACATCCGGTTTTGTTGTCCAGATATCACGGCGACCATCCCCATCGTGATCGACTGCGAAATTGAGAAAGCTGGAAGGCATAAATTGTGCTTGTCCCATGGCGCCGGCCCAAGAGCCCTTCATATCCTTTGGCTGAATGTGTTTTTCTTCCAAAATTTGAAGGGCGAGCATCAACTCTTTCCGAAAATAAGCGGCTCGTCGATTGTCATAAGCCAACGTGGAGAGTGCTTCCACTACATTAAAACCACCGGTATAACGGCCAAAACGTGTCTCAACGCCCCATAAAGCCACGACGAAGCGGGGTTGAACGCCGTACTTTTTTTCGACAGCCTCTAAGGCTACCCGGTGTTTCCGAAGGTTTGCCTTCCCCATATCCACCAGTGATTTGGGTAAACGTTTCGACATATATTGCTGAAACGTTTGAGTGACTTCAGGTTGCTTGCGATCAAGAGCAACAATTTTTTTCTTAAATTTCACATTCTTGAAGGCTTCGTTAATTATGGGCTGGCTGATACCATTGGATAGGGCTTCTGCCTTTAAATCGTCCAACCATTCGCCAAAAGGTTTTTTAGCCGCGAAAGATTCACCTGCATTGGTTCCCAAAAATACAGTAAGTACTGCTAAAGCAATAATTTTTCTGAAATATTTAGCCATCCGCCCCTCATCAAATTGTCCAACTTTCCTTGTGCCACAGCGCAACGCTTTTCGCAACGTCTCCTGTACAGAAAAGCTTAAATTTCAAATACAAAATGTAGTCTGTTTTGAAAAAAATTGGTATTAAACCTATTGACAGTTGGGGACAGGAACTTTAAACGATCACCAACACCACGGAGACAACGTCTTCATGGTGGTGAGCATTTTTAAAAATGTATCACAAATATTGCGGAGGGATGGCAGAGCGGTTGAATGCACTGGTCTTGAAAACCAGCAAGGGTGCAAGCCCTTCCGGGGTTCGAATCCCCGTCCCTCCGCCAGTATTTAACTTTTCCAAAACCCACCCTCCTTACGCGTCCAATCCCTATCACAAAAACCCTCCAGATCGTTCTGGCGTTGACGCTCTTAAAAAGTCGATCACCGATCGCCTCCTGTGTTTGTACTGATTGAGTTTTTGACTATAAGAAAAACATGGCTCAAATTCAGTT
>JBALXM010000061.1:0-22047 GCA_036960695.1 Sneathiella sp. | reverse complement strand
TAAAAGAGTCGGAGTCCGGGAATCCAGATCAGATCACACGCCTTGAAAAGGCTGAAGCGATCCTCCGAGACTGGCAGAAAGATGTAACCAAGCCAACGATTGAACTTCGAAGCCAAATTGGTGATGCCCCGACCATGAACGACATGGCAAAAGAAGTGGGCAAGGCTAAAGGCAAGGTCTTTTTTGAGAAGTTCCGTAAAGAGATAAATGAATTCATTTCCATCGAACGGTATCGGCTCGGAGCTCGAAAAGTTGAATTTGGTGAAGCAAAAGATGCCGTAAGGGCTCAATTTAAAGTCGTTCAAGAAACGGCCTCGGCTGTTGAGTATACGCAGTCCATTCTGTCAGCTGTGACTAAAGTAAAGAGCCTCATTGTAGAAATGCAAGCGGGATTACGCGGCTATCTTATTGGCGGGGATAAAAAGTTCCTCAATGCCTATGAAAATGCTGAAGATATGATGTTTGCGGAACTCGAAGTGCTGGGGATGACCGTTGAAGAGGACGAAAAACATTTAGCCAGAATAAAAGAGGCGGACGAGTTTATTTACCAATGGGTCGAGACCGCCGTTAAACCAGTTATTAAACTTCGTGAAGATGTTGATAGTGGGACCGGTAACCTTCTTGCGCTAAACGGTTTTATTGGAGCAAATAAGGGTAAGGATTTGCTGGCAAGTTTTCACGAATCTGTGGGTGAAGTTTCGCAAGCTGAAACAGAGCGGGTACATTACCGAAAAGCAGATGCGCTTGCTGCTGAACAAAAAGTAGACGCCGGTCTGGTTACGATGATCATCAACGAAGAAAACGTATCGAGGAGCCATGCCATCATCGCGGCAGCGAATAATATTTTGAGTGCCGCAGTGGATATGGAAACAGGTATGCGTGGGTATTTGCTTTCAGGCCAAGAGAGTTTTCTAGTCCCTTATACCGCTGGAAGTACTGCATTTAAGAAGGCTGTTGAGGAGCTCGGCACGCAAGTTTCAAAGGATGCAGCGCAAACAAGTACTTTGAAAAAAGCAGCAACGACAATCGCGAATTGGCAAAAAGATGTTGTTGAAGGTGCAATTGGTTTGAGGCGTAGTATTGGTGATGCCAGAACTATGGATGATATGGCCGACCTGGTTGGAGAGGCCCGCGGAGAGAAATATTTTACCGATTTCCGCAATGTGATGAATGAATTCCGTCAGGTCGAAGAAGACAAGACACTCATGCGGCAAGAAACAAGCCAGACAACTGTTACAAATACTTATTTGATAATTGCTGTTTGTGTACTCGGTGCGGCAGTCATTGGCTTGGCCCTGGCTTTCTTTATCGGAAATGGTATTGCAAATCCTATTCGCAAGATGACGACAGCAATGAACGAACTTGCCAAAGGTAAATTGGATGCTGATATCCCAGCCGCTGATACCCATGATGAAATTGGGGAAATGGCTGAAGCCATGCAAGTGTTTAAAGATAACGCAATAGAGGCTGACAGATTACGGAGCGACGCCGAGAAAAGTGCAGAAGAGCAAAAAGAGCGCGAAGCTTCGAGAGCCGCTGAAAAACAAACTCGTGATGCCGAAGCTACGGCAGAGCGCGGACGTCAAGAAGAAGAAAACCGTGAGAATCTTTTACGCCTGGCGAACGAGTTTGAACAATCGGTAGGAACCATTGCAACAACGGTTGGGATGGCTGCTAAAGATATGCAAGCGTCGTCTCAGCAGATGTTGAATACAGTTGGGGAAACAAATGAGCAAACTTCTAGTGCCCTAGGTTCCGCAGAAACAGCGTCGAATAATGTGCAAACAGTTGCCTCTGCCGCAGAAGAAATGTCCAGCTCCATTCGTGAAATTAGCCAGCAGGTATCGCATTCTACAAGGGTTGCGGGAGATGCCGTGAAACAAGCGGATGAGACCCACCAACAAATCCAGTTTCTTGTTGATTCATCTCAAAAAATTGGAGAAGTTGTCGCCCTCATTACTGATATCGCAGAGCAGACAAATCTGCTTGCCCTAAACGCAACGATTGAAGCTGCGCGGGCCGGAGATGCAGGTAAAGGATTTGCTGTTGTGGCATCCGAAGTGAAAAACCTCGCCAGTCAGACGGCGCGAGCGACGGAAGAGATAAGTAGTCAGATTAGCGGTATTCAGGGTGCGACGCAGGAATCTGCTGAAGCAATTCAGAATATTTCAACAACGATCAGGCAGATGGATGAAATTTCCGCGGCCATCGCAGCCGCCATTGAAGAACAATCGGCCTCTACTCAGGAAATATCACGGAGTGCCGCTGAGGCCTCTTCTGGCACAAATGAAGTGACAAGCAATATCTCTAACGTGACGCGATCAGCTGAGGAGACAGGTTCTGCGGCAAGTCATATGCTGGATCAGTCAAACAATCTGGCATCACAATCACAAGAGCTGAACGAGAAAGTGTCAAACTTCCTTGAAAATGTAAGATCTGCTTAAAATTGAAAAAGGCTGCCAAGCATAAGCTTGGCAGCCTTTGCTAACTTCTTTTTACTGTCTCTGCTGTTAAGTGTTGACCAAGCCCTTCAGCGGTATTTCCAAGAGCCGCAATACAATTTGACGCCCGTTCTCGCGGTATATTGACAGAAAATCGCGTGATGAAATGGGTTCCTGTCTTGGTCTCTGTCCGGTCTGATTTTAGCCGGATAATATTGGCATCAAAATTGATAAAAACTTCAGATAACCTGGTTAAGAGGCCTGGCTGATCTTCCCCTTCGCATTTGATGCGATGAGTGATGTCTGTGGGGGGTGTTTCAGCATCCCGGATACTGAACCGTTTTATGTGAACTTCTGCGTCCGTCAGATTCTCAATTGATTTGAGTTCATTTGTCATTTCAATTTCCGTGAGATCGTCGGGAATTTCAATAATGCTTGTAAACTCTCCCCCCTTGCCAAGGATGGCAAAGGTCGTATCACCAAGGTTTACGCCTTGGTCAAATAAATATCCCGTAACTTCGGATATGAGACCAACGCGGTCATTTGAATAAACAGAAAGCAGCGCTTGATAGCTTTTCATTGGAGATCCCTCTTTATTTGATCCGAAAAGTCTACACACTAATTACACCTACAGAAATACAAATTTGGAACCGATTTTTGTTTCTTGAAGTAGGGCACTGTTATGGATCAAATTTTCTGTAAAAAATAACGGCCCGTTAACAAACAATCGTTACATATAATTGGCTTGGTTGCTTTAATTAGTAACAAAAAACCCCAGTTAGCAATAAGTGGAGATATAAGATGCTGATCGGTGACCTTCTGCTCGCCCATAGTTTAGTGACATACGCGGATATTGAGCTTGCTGTACACCGCCAAAAAGAAAATGGTGGCCGGCTGGGTGATAATCTCGTCGCGCTGGGTGTTTTGACCAAAGATCAAGTTGATAAGGTTATATATGAAGCGCCGCAAGCTTCCAAAACCATCGAAGAGACAGGCATTCAAGCCGCCAATTTGTTGCGTATTCTATTTAAGGCCATCTATACAAATAGTCTTGAGACCGCATCAGAGTTTTCTGCTGCGATTAAGTTGCCTGTCCCAGTGATTAATCGTTTGGTGCAACAGGCTGCCGACCGCAAATTTATTGAAGCGTTGGGGTCAGCAGATCAATCTGGGTTTTCAGAAAATCGCTATGTAATGACGGAAGCTGGAAAACGGTTTGCAATCGAGTCCCTAACTCAAAACCAGTATGTGGGTCCAGCACCCGTCTCGCTTAAGTCCTATCAAGAGCGGATACACCAGCAAAAAATAACGAATGAGCGGGTTGATCAGGCAAAAATCACCGAAAGTTTTAAAAACTTGGTGATTGCAGACGATTTTGTTCGAAGGCTAGGCCCCGGCATCAATGCGGGTAAAAGTATTCTCCTATATGGCCCTCCCGGTAATGGAAAGACAACGGTTGCGGAAAAAGTCGCCGATATTTTTGCAAATATTATCTACATCCCCTACTGTTTTGAAGTTGATGGGCAGATTATTAAGGTTTTTGATCCTGCTATTCACAAGCAGGTCTTACCTAAAAAGCAAGATCAATCGGGCTCCGGTTTGCGCCGGGAGGAATTTGACGGTCGGTGGATTCCGTGCGAGCGTCCAATTGTGATTACGGGCGGTGAATTAACCTTGGAGATGTTGGATTTAAGCTACAACTCTCACGCAAAATACTATGAGGCACCGCTGCATGTAAAAGCATCTAACGGTACCTTTATTATTGATGATTTTGGCCGGCAGTTAGTGAGCCCAGAAGAGCTCCTTAACCGGTGGATTGTACCCTTGGAAAGCCGCATAGATTTTCTTAAATTGCATACGGGGAAAAGCTTTCAGCTTCCTTTTGATGAATTGGTGATTTTCTCAACTAATTTATCTCCAGATGACTTGATGGATCCTGCATTTTTACGGAGAATCCCTTATAAATTGGAGACTGTGGGCCCGAATAAAGAGCAATATTTTGAAATTTTTAAAATTGTTGCTGCCGGGCGTGGGTTGGAGATGACAGAAGATATCTTGAATATTGTGATTGATGAATTGCAAGTGAAGAATGATTTTGAGCTCGCCTGCTTTCAGCCGAAATTCATCATTGATCAAATTGTGTCCGCTTGCAAATACGAAGGAATTGCACCTCGAGTAACGGAAGAATATGTGACAGATGCTTTGAAGAATCTTTATACAAGCGGGGCAAGAGGCTCCAGCAAAACGGCAGCCAAATCTCAAGCCTCTAAGTCTTGATATCTCAATAATCGGATATTATCTCATGTCTCTGACAAGGTCGCGGTCAGGCAAATTCTTTTGCATGAAGGACTGCTTGAGTTCGGTTGTTTACACCCAAAGTTCTAAAAATCGCTGTGATATGAACTTTAATAGTGCTTTCAGCCAATTCTAAGGCTTCCGCAATTTCACGATTGGACTGCCCTTTAGCCATTAAATCGAGAACATTTTTCTGGCGTCGGGTAAGCGAATGAGTAGCGTTTTCTGTGCCATTGCCTGAAACGCTTGATTTGTCTTGCACGATGTCACTATTGGGCCCAGACATGGAAAATGCTTGGGATGGTATATATTTGCCGCCAGAGAGGACGAGACGAATCGCACTTATCAGGACTTCCCTCGTCGAAGATTTAGGGATATATCCGTCGGCTCCAAGTTGAATGGCTTTTATCATGACAGAAATTTCTTCAGAGGCAGAAATGACAACGACTGGAATTGATGGATGCTCATCCTTTAATTCAGTCAAGACATCTTCAAAGCTTTTGCCTGGCATGCGAACATCCAGAACAATCAAGTCCGGTTTGGACTTGTCAGCGGTCATCTCTGCTTGCAACTCATCAAAATCGTTGCAATCAATAATGTCTGTTTTTTCATCCAGCTGTGTCAGCAGACCCGATAGGGCCATGCGATAAAGCGGGTGATCATCTGCAATTAATATTTTCATTTTTTTAACAAATACTATCTCTATTAGATGTGACCCAAACATTATCATAGAACGCAAATACTGTATAGGCAAATAAACCTTAAGGGGAATTGCCTGTATTTCTCGTCAACCGAGCATATAGTGTTAACAGGTTATTTGATATCTGCTTCCCACATATAGTTGATGGGCCACTGATAATATTTTGTTTCCGGTCCAGGTTCGGCGGTTAATCTGGATACAGGGAACCGGTTGCTCCAAGTCCAAAAAATGATGAGCTTCAGGTGTTGAAATGACGGCTTGTAGTTGATGATCATGAGATAGGCGTGAGAATATTTCACTAAAATAGTTATCAGTTGTTTTTTCTAAATAATTTTGATTCAGAAAATCTGGACAAAGGGCCGTATTCACATATCGATCTTCAAGCATGACCGGGACACCATTTTCCCGATGCACAATATAGGCACGAAAAACACTTTCTCCGGGTTTCAAGCCCAGACGAACCGCATAGTCACTACTGATAGGTTCGGCCTGTAGGAAATGAACAGTGCTCGTGTGATGATTACCGCTTTCTGTAATGGCAATATCAATATTTTTAAATTCTATTGTCTCCTTCTTAACTCTCGATTTGGATACAAAAGTGCCAACCCCCTGAATACGGTTTAAATGGCCGTCGTGTGTGAGTTCACGTAACGCCCGATGAATAGTCATGCGGGAGATCCCCATATCTCGTACCAAGGTATGTTCGGACGGAATTTGATAATATGTGGGCCATTCGTTAGATTCTATCCTTTCCAAGACAAATGATTTAACTTGTTGATATAAGGGCTTGGGTGGCTGAATAGGATTAGTCACTATTTTCAATGAGGTATTTATTGCGCCAGGGACCTTTGACTTGTTCGGGCGCTTGGATTTCTGAATAGGCTTCTTTGCTATTTCCAAATTGGTATTTTTGTTCTTGCTCATATCTGCCAGTCTCCAGTTTCGAGTGGTCAAATAACGGCTGCCAGAGAATTATGTGAAATTAGGAGTTTTTTTTGAAGAGGTCAGAAAATGAAAATGAGTAAATTTTTTACTTGAATGATCGTTCCAAATAAATGTATTCTGATGTCACTGATCAAAGCCATCTACACACATCGGTTGAAGATCACGTAAAGCCTGCTCCGAATTTTTTGCGCCCCTCGGAGTGGGCTTTTTTTCTTTTTTCGGATTAATGCCCAAGTCAAGCCTTGAACAGATTGCTGTGAGGCTGCATATAAAGGGCAACAAATATTAACCGATGCGAGAAAAAAATAGATGACTGAAAATACCCATGAATTCCAGGCAGAAGTTGCGAAGTTACTGCATATTGTTGCCCACTCTCTCTACAGCGAGAAGGAAATTTTTTTACGGGAGTTGGTCTCTAACTCTTCAGACGCCTGTGATCGGCTGAGATATGCAGCCCTGACGGACCCTGAATTGAGCAAAGGCGACCCTGATTTTAGAGTGCAGATTACCATTGATAAAGAGGCGAAGAGCCTGACAATCGATGATAATGGTATAGGCATGACGGAACAGGAGATGATTGAGAATCTTGGAACGATCGCGCGCTCAGGCACGTCCAGTTTCGTATCTCAATTATCTGGTGATGCGGCAAAAGATGTTAGTGTTATTGGTCAATTTGGCGTGGGCTTCTATTCCTGTTTCATGGTGGCAGATAAAGTAACTGTGACAAGCCGCAAGGCCGGGGCAGAGACATCAACAATTTGGTCTTCTGATGGAAATGGTGCTTTTACTACTTCTGAAGGGGATCGCGCGGCGCGCGGTACAACAATTACTCTGCATATGAAAGACGACGCGGCAGAGTATTTGGAAGAGCAGCGTATCCAAACAGTCATTAAAACCTACGCAGACCACATTGCGCTGCCGGTGATATTAACGTCGAACGACGAAGAACAAGAAGATCAGACCCTTAATACAGCCAGCGCGTTATGGACACGGCCTAAATCAGAGATTACCGAAGAGCAATATACAGAATTTTATCATCATGTTGGTCAGGCCTATGATACGCCTTGGGCAACTTTGCACAGTAAAGTCGAAGGCGTTATTGAATACAGCCTTCTTTTGTTTGTGCCAGGACAACAACCGTTCGATCTTTTTAATCCTGATCGTAAATCCCGCCTGAAACTATATGTGAAGCGTGTTTTCATTACGGATGAATGTGAAGAACTGATCCCGGCTTATTTACGCTTCCTTCGCGGTGTCGTGGATTCTGAAGATTTACCGTTGAACGTAAGCCGGGAAATGCTTCAAAATAATCCTGTGCTTCGGAAAATCAGATCCGGCCTTGTTAAAAAGGTGATCGGTGAGCTTGAAAGGCGGGCGAAGAAAGATACCGAAGGGTTCCAAAAATTCTGGGATAGCTTTGGTGCTGTCTTAAAAGAAGGTATTTACGAGGATATGGAAAATGGGGATCGCTTGCTAAAGCTGTCTTTGTTTAACAACACGGCGTCGGATACGGCCACAACCTTGGAAGGTTATGTCTCTCGGATGAAAGAGGGACAGGAAGCGATTTACTATATAAACGGCGATGACCTTGGTGCACTGAAATCAAGTCCGCAGCTTGAAGGTTTCCGGGCTAAGGGTGTTGAAGTGCTTCTTTTGGCAGATCCTGTGGATAGCTTCTGGCTTAGCCGCCAATCAGAATTTGAGGGAAAAGCGTTTAAATCTGTAACCCGTGGATCAGCAGAACTTGATACTCTTGCAAGCGATGAAGAGGATGAGAAAAACCAGGACGATAAAAAGAATAATCCGAACCTTAGCGAGCTGATTGCCGCTTTCAAGTTGGCTCTTGATGGTAAAGTTAAGGATGTGCGAGAATCTTCACGATTGATCGGTAGCCCCGTGTGTTTGGTCGCCGATGATGGAGATATGGATATTCACTTGGAGAAAGTTCTAAAAGCGCATCAACAACTTGAAGGAAGTGCTTCGCAGCGAATTCTTGAAGTGAATGCGGGTCATGGCCTTATTCAAAAGTTGGCTGAAAAAGTGAAAGAAGAAAATAGCATTGATCAGGTATCGGAGGCTGCTTTGCTTCTGTTGGATCAAGCCCATATTGTTGAAGGGGATCCCGTCTCTGATCCCGTCGCGTTCTCTAAGCGTATGGCGGATTTTATGACTTCTAGTCTCTAATAAATCCTCTGATATAGAAAAAAAGGGTGCTGTTTCGGCACCCTTTTTTAGTGATTTTTAAAAAACACTACAATTTAAGGTTGTGTATTCCTATATGAGATAACAGTGCAATGAATTATATGCAGGTGTTACGGATATGGGTTGTTTCAAGAAGGCTTTCCCGGCATTTCTCATAATTGGTTTACTGGCCGGTTGTGTGACAGGGTTTGATGAAAATGTTGCCAGCAATGTTGGTCTTTTTGACGATGGCATCAAAAATATGGGTGCTGTGGTAAATCGGCATTTCGATGACACGGAAAATGCAAGCAGGAAGGCGCTTGAAAATAACCTCAAGCTCCAATTTGATTTGGGGGGAACCCCTAATATGGATTTGCCGCCGCTTTTTACAGCAGAAGATAGGCTGGCCCGTAGTTCTATTCTGGAAGCATTAAGTATCTATTCTGGCAGGCTTACAAATGCACTGGCAGGCCGCCGCAAAGAGCCGCCGTTGACGGGTGTTTCAGATAGGCTTGAGAAGATCGAAGAGGGGACATTTGATATATCCCATTCTTCAAGCGCGAATTTTTCAGACAACCTTGTCTCTTCCTTATCAGGATTCTCGAAAATCCTGCTGGCTCCCAAAGTAAACAGGAAACTCGGGGAAATCGTAGCCACAGCGCACCCTTACGTCGAGAAGCTGGCTTCCTTGCTCTATCTGGATTTGGGCAGCACAACAGATCAGAGTGAGCTTTGTGATGACGAGCCACTTATTAGCAAGCATTTCAATAGCATCAGTGAAATTAAACTTTGTACAGGGGGTTTGCGGGAATTGATGTCCATGTCGGTTGCGGCAGACATAATCACGTTGCAGCAACGTGTTGCTTTGGTTTCAGCTAAAATACCCGCTGATATAACGGGCCGGCAAAAATATGTCAGTGAGATCCTGATGCTTCAACAAACGGGGCAAAGGCAGGATGCCATTATACACGGCACCCAAAAGGCTTTGATTCAAATGGTTGCCGCGCATCAGGAATTAAGGGATGCGTTCGGAGGCAATTCAGAAGAGGCGCTTCCCCTTACGCTTAACCCTGGAGAGCGAGCGCTGGATCCTATAAGTGTTTTTGCCAACAGTGCGTCAAGTCTGATAGCGCAGTTAAATCGAGTAAATTGATTTCAAAAGTGGAGTATTTGAAAATGAGTTCATCTTATCGGGAAGCGTATAGTGATTTGCTTGTTGCGCAGAAATTATTAAATAGTCAGGATTTATCTGTGTTGGACCCGCCAAGGCAGTTGGAAGTCGTGCAAATGCAAGGCGTTGTTTTTGCTGAAATTCAAGCCCTTCTTGTCCAACGCTTATCTGCGCGGAACGAAGAATATTCGGCTGCAACGGAAGGTCTTCAGCAGAGCGAGGCGGAATTTCTTAAAATAAAAGAATGGGCAGAATCGGCAGAAAATGGGGAGAAAATTTTTGGTGGAATTTTAAAAGGGATTTCCATCTTACTGCCGCTGCTTTGAGTTTTTTATTTTTTATCCATCAAAGGGTCTATTCGTCTGCGCGTTACACTATATCCCGCTTCTGCCGGTATGTTGAGGAATTTCCCCTCCGGTGTGATCTCCATTTTAGGAAGAACTGAGACTGTTTTAGATGTTTTTGCATCTTCAACAGCCATGTCTGATGTAGAATATTTAGACAGATATTCCACATTCATTAATGTGGGGAAAATAATAGTGTATTTTTCTGATTTGGCTTTGATCATTGCGTCGTTGGGGCCAATCCAGACAGAATCTACAGATTCTTCTCCGTCATGAACCGCTATTTGATTTTCTGGTGCAATGGCAACGAAAAAATGGGTATCAAAACGCTTGGGCATAAAGGTTGGGGTTACCCAATGGGAATAATGGGCGAGCAAATCCGTGGCGAGCTCTAAATCTTCTTTTTTCGCCATCTCCAATATACTGATGACACCGGACTGCATGTCTTTACGGTAGCTTTCAACCAGTAAAGCAAGGCGCTCTGGCCCGAGCAGTTGGCCTGTGTCCCGTTGTCTTGCCAACAATATATTGCATTCTTCAAAGGCTTCACGAATAGACGCAATTTTGAAAGAAAGCAGAGGGTCGTCAGTGTTTTGAGACGCCGGTAGGTGGTTGACAAGCCCGGTATCGCTATCAGCTTCGTCTACTTTTCCGCCTGGAAAGACCAGTGCGCCAGAAGCAAAATCAATTTGATGGTGCCGGACGACCATGAAAACTTCTAGGGCATCTATTTCTGTCTTTTTGTCTCGGATAAGCAGGACGGTTGCCGCAGGCTTAAGCGGAGCAGGTTCTTTTGTCATATCAGCCACCATTTTCTTATTGTTATTGGTTTTTTATAGCGTGACTGAGGGTTGGCTTGCAAGCTTCATAGCAAAAATGCAGATAGGAAGTTGCGCCTTGCGTCGCTTACAGATCGATAATAAGGGCCCCTAAAATTGCGCCATATCCCTCTTTTTGAATAAGGATTGCGCAGCCGTCCCGGCCTTCTGACATCAATAAGGACAAATCAAGGGATAGTGTTGTTTTCTGTCCATCCCATTGGGCAATCTCACGGGTGTTTCGGACGACATTATGATAGGTGATGGTTTTACCCGTATTCTCACCCCGTCTTATGTTGACCTCTTTTGTGTGATCGATATCTACTTGCCAAATAACGGCACTCTTGTTGGTTGCCGGTAAGTCAATTTCCAGCGTCTCCCCCTTAAAGCGCCAGTTAAGATTTATAGATTTGGCGTGACCTTTGTGGTCGCGCAAGCTGTCTTCGAGTTTTGCGGAATTGGAACCGACAAAATGCTCTGAGCCGCCAATAATCATTTGGGGGGTGTAGACATATCGCGCATCTAGTTTGTCGCGGTATTTGACTTGGCGTTCATCATTCTCGGCGCGACCAAACACATCTTTCCAGCCAATATAATCCCAATATGTAACCGCGTAGGAGAGGCCCAAAACGTCCGGATTTTTGACAAGCTCCCCCATTAGAGAATCTGCGGGCGGGCAGGAAGAGCATCCTTGTGATGTGAAAAGTTCAACCACGGCGTTTGGCTGCCTGGCAGTTCCGGCAAATGCGGAACTGGTTGTGGCTAAGGCGAATATGAAGAGGAGAGTTATACTCTTTACATTAATCATGGGTTCAAAATAGGGCTCCAGCTCATCACACGCAATTCACCCTTCGGTGAACAAAAAGGCGGCAACATTGCTGTCGCCGCTTTTCTTAGTTTGTTATCCATCAGGACGCTGACAAATTCCGCAACACATATTGCAAAATGCCTTCATTGCGGAAATAGTCTACTTCATCAAGTGTATCGATGCGGCAGAGCATGTTCAGTTCAACAACAGAACCGTCGCTCCGAGTGATTTTGCAAGGAACATCCATACGTGGCTTAATGCCATCCGCAATTCCTGTTATGTCGACGACTTCAGAGCCATCGAGTGTCAGAGTCTTGCGTGTAACCCCTTCAGGGAATTGAAGAGGAAGGATACCCATACCAACAAGGTTAGAGCGATGGATCCGCTCAAAGCTTTCGGCAACAACTGCTTTAATGCCTAAAAGGCGTGTGCCCTTCGCAGCCCAGTCACGACTGGAGCCGGTTCCATATTCTTTACCCGCAAAAATGACAAGGGGAATGCCATCTTTTTGGTATTGCATGCACGCATCATAAATCCACTCTTGTTTCCCATCGGGCATGTGGCGTGTGACCCCGCCTTCAGTTCCAGGAGCAACTTCATTGCGTAGGCGGATGTTAGCGAAAGTACCGCGCATCATGACTTCGTGGTTACCCCGGCGTGAGCCGAAAGAGTTGAAGTCTTTTGCAGAAACTTGATGATCGTTTAGGTAATCACCAGCAGGACTGTCAGATTTAATCGCTCCAGCAGGGGAGATATGATCCGTTGTTACAGAATCGCCTAGCAATGCCAGAACGCGTGCGCCCTTCACATCACTAAAATCGCCCGCTTCTTTTGGCATGTTATCAAAATATGGAGGATGCTGAACATAGGTGGATGTATTATCCCAAGTATACGTTTGGCCTTCCGCAGTTTCAATCGCCTGCCAATCGGCATCCCCTGCGAATACATCCGCATATTGTGTCGCGAACATGTCTCGTGTCACGGAGTTGCGGACAACGTCCTGCACTTCCTGATTGCTGGGCCAGATGTCTTTGAGGTAGACGGGGTTGCCGTCTTTATCGTTCCCAAGGGCTTCTGTTGTGATGTCGATGTTGAGGGAACCAGTCAAGGCATAAGCAACAACAAGTGGCGGTGATGCCAGATAGTTTGCTTTTGCTTGCGGGTTAACGCGACCTTCAAAGTTACGGTTGCCTGACAAAACAGAACAAGCGACCAGATCACCTTCAGTGATTGCATCAGCGATTGCTGGGGCTATAGGGCCTGAGTTACCAATACAGGTCGTGCAGCCATAACCCACGAGGTTAAAGCCAAGGGCATTCAGATCATCCTGCAAGCCTGCTTTAACAAGATAGTCGGTGACCACTTTTGAGCCAGGAGCCAAAGATGTTTTAACCCAAGGCTTAACTTTAAGGCCTTTTGCCCGTGCGTTTCGAGCAACTAGACCAGCCGCTATCATAACGCTTGGGTTCGACGTGTTTGTGCAAGATGTGATGGCGGCGATAATTACGTCACCGCTACCTATGCTGTAATCAGTTCCAGCAACAGCGGTTTTTTTCTCAACGCCATCTTTGTTCCCTGAAAGTTCTGGGAGAGCCGTTGCAAATGAAGTGGTCGCGTCGGATAGAAGAACCCGATCCTGCGGCCGTTTTGGACCGGCAAGGCTTGGAGAAACCGATTCAACATCCAATTCCAAGGATGCTGTGAATTCTGGATCAGGCGTATTCTGATCTCTCCACATGCCTTGTGCTTTTGCATAAGCTTCCACCAGTTTTACCCGCGCCGGATCACGGGCTGTGAAGTTCAAGTAATCAATTGTTTCCTGATCGATTGGGAAGAAACCACAAGTGGCGCCATATTCTGGTGCCATGTTGGAGATTGTCGCTCTATCCGCAAGGGATAGTTCGTTAATACCGGGTCCGTAGAATTCTACAAATTTGCCAACAACGCCATGCGCGCGCAGCATTTGTGTCACTGTCAGAACAAGGTCAGTGGCTGTCGTGCCTTCTTTAAGCTTGCCTTTGAGCTTGAAGCCGACAACTTCAGGTATAAGCATGGAGATAGGTTGGCCGAGCATAACAGCTTCTGCTTCAATACCGCCAACACCCCAACCAAGAACAGCCAAACCATTGACCATTGTTGTGTGGCTGTCTGTACCCACGAGGGTATCAGGATAGGCAACTTCTACACCATTTTGGTCTTTAGTTGTCCAAACAGTTTGTGCCAGATATTCAAGGTTTACTTGATGACAGATGCCAGTTCCAGGAGGAACAACCCGGAAATTATCAAAAGCTTTTTGACCCCAACGCAGGAACGCATAGCGTTCGCCGTTGCGCTCCATCTCCAGATCAACATTTTCTTTAAAGGCACCGGCAGAACCATATTTATCCACCATGACAGAATGGTCGATAACCAGATCGCATTGGGCCAGTGGGTTGATCTTTTTGGGATCACCGCCAAGTTTCACCATGGCATCGCGCATGGCTGCTAAATCGACCACGGCAGGAACGCCGGTGAAATCTTGCATAAGCACGCGCGCAGGGCGGTAAGCAATTTCTCTATCTGCTTTACGCTCTTTAAGCCAACCCGCCAAAGCACTTACATCTTCGGAGGTAACTGTGCGGCCGTCTTCATGACGAAGCAAGTTTTCTAATAGGACTTTTAAAGAAAACGGTAGCCGTGACATGTCGCCAAGGCCTGCTTTTTCAGCGGCGGGTATACTATAGTAATCGTATTTTTTGCCGTCAATGCCGAGTGATCGGCGAGTATTTAGGCTGTCGTGACCAGTTGTTGTCAACGCATCGCTCCTTGATCAGGTAAGGGAACGGGAAAGTGCCGGGTTGATTTAGACATCTTGTATATCTCGGCTCGTATTTGCCCTAAAAATGCACTTTACTCAAGACTTAAAGGTGAAAATATTTGTGAAAGATGTTTAAAAACATTGGTTAGCGAATTTGCCGGGGTTATTCAGCGAGCCAACTATGCCGCGTCGAAGTTCCCGGTGAAATGTTGGTTTTTGCAAAAATTACGCAAGTGGAAACTAGATTTGAAGATTCTTTCAAAATCATAGATTATTTCCGCGGATTATTTCTGCTTCTAAAAAAATAGGCAAAAAAGATGCTCCCTCGAAGTAGCATAATAATACTGGAAGTGGCCTATGAAACAAACGGTCGTTTGATTTTCCATTTTTGTTAAAAATTACTTAATAAGGAAAATGTAGTAAGTAAAAAATAATAATAAAAAATCTTATTTTTATAGAAATATAGAGTAAGTAACTTCAAATTAGATAATTGTGTGTTTTTTTTACTATTATATAAGGTAAACAATTAAATTATATTGTTGATTACTTGTAATACAAACGCTTGTTTTTATTTAATATTCTTTTTTTTTGCGATTAATTCGATTTTTTTTTCTTAAAATTGAAGAGTATCATCATTTTCTCTTGACCTTACCGCGTCTATTCGATTATTGACGTTGTAGAGGCTCAGTTAAGAAGCTTTCTGAGACGGCCAAAAGTGTCGCGGTTCCGGGTTGAAGTCTGTGTGTGTATGAAGTTAGGAAATTCCTTATTTTAAGGGACCGCCGCCTCGTTTAACATAGTCCCTACCTTGAACGCCCTCACAGAATTTATTTGTTTAAGGATTCAGGGAGCCTATGACAAACAAAGAAAAAGGTTTTGATACCTTTCCAAAACTATTGCGGAGAAACGCTGAACAGCGTCCCGATTTACCAGCTTTCAGAGAAAAAGAGTTTGGCATATGGCAAACTTATAGCTGGAAGGATGTGTATGATAATTCCAGAGCGCTTGCGCTCGGGATGGTCAATCTTGGATTGAAGCGGGGGGATGCGGTTGCCATTATTGGCTCTAACCGTCCTCATCTTTACTGGGTTTTCTCAGCTGCTCAAGCAGTCGGCGGGCTGCCGGTGCCGATCTATCAGGACGGTGTCGCTGACGAAATTAAATATGTTCTCAATCACGCAGAAACCAAAATTGTGGTTGTTGAAGATCAAGAGCAAGTGGATAAGGTTCTCTCCATTTTGGATGAGTGCCCGACCATTGAGCATGTGATCTATAAAGAAACACGTGGAATGCGACACTATAAGCAGACCAACTTGACGTCTTACGAAGACGTGCAGGAACAGGGCCGAGCTTATGATGCTAAGCATTCGGGTTTCTTTGAAGAAGAAGCTGCGAAAGCAACTGGCGCTGACATTGCAACAATCATGTATACATCCGGTACAACAGGGCGCCCTAAAGGGGTTTTGTTGAGTTTTGATAATCTGGTGAATTCAGGCAAATTGTCTGTTGAATTTGAAAACCTGACTGAAAAAGATAAGGTTTTGTCTTACCTTCCTATGGCATGGGTTGGGGATCATCTTTTCTCCTATTCTCAAGCAACTCAGGCTGGATTTGCTGTCAATTGTCCTGAAAATGCGGAAACAGTTCTGAACGATTTGAAAGAACTTGGGCCAACTTATTATTTCGCGCCGCCTGCTATATTCGAGACAATGTTGACGCAGATGATGATCCGCATGGAAGATGCAAGCGCGATCAAGCAGAAAATGTTCCATTATTTCATTGATGTTGCAAAACGCTGCGGCGTTGAAATTATGGAGAAGAAGCCTGTATCGCTAAAAGATCGTCTGTTATACGCGATCGGGAATTTTTTGGTCTATGGACCGTTAAAAAATACTCTTGGATTTAGCCAAATTCGGATTGCTTACACTGCAGGGGCTCCCATGGGTCCAGAAGTGTTTAAGTTATACCGTTCTTTAGGTCTGAATTTGAAGCAGCTTTACGGCCAAACGGAATCCTGCGCGTATGTTTGCATCCAAAGTGATCATGATGTGAGGCCCGATACGGTAGGCCCGCCAGCGCCAGGTTGCGAGATTAAGATCGATGAAAAATCTGGCGAAGTTTTGTTCAAAAGCCCAGGAAGTTTCGTTGGTTACTTCAAGAATGATGAAGCGACAAAAGAAGCTAAAACCGCAGATGGTTGGGTCCATACTGGGGATGCCGGCATTATGACCGATGATGGTCAGTTGAAGATCATCGACCGTGCGAAAGATGTTGGTAAGCTGAACGACGGTACTCTTTTTGCGCCTCAATATATTGAGAACAAACTGAAATTCTTCCCGTTCATTTCCGAAGCGGTTTGTCACGGCGATGGTCGGGATACCGTAACAGCCTTTGTCAATATTGACTTAGAGGCAGTTGGAAACTGGGCGGAACGTCAGGGCCTTTCTTATACAAGTTATGGTGATCTTGCGGGCCGTGATGAAATTTACGCTCAAATTAAAGAGTGCATTGAAAAAGTGAACCGTGATTTGGCAATTGATAGTGAGCTGGCTGGTGCACAAATTAGCCGCTTCCTTGTGTTGCCTAAAGCACTTGATGCTGATGACGGAGAATTGACACGGACACGTAAAGTGCGTCGCCGGATCATTGCTGAGCGTTATGGCACGTTGATTGAAGCGCTTTATACTGATGTTACAGACGTTCATATTGAATCCGATATGACCTTCGAGGATGGCCGTAAAGGGTCTTTGAAGGCGGACATTAAAGTTCGCGACACTGACTCATTTCCAGCATTACGCGTCGCGTCATAATTTGCAGGGACATTAATTATGGAAGAACAAAATAGACAAATAGGAGATGTCCTCCTTGCAGTCGAGGATATCAGCCTATCATTTGGTGCTGTCCGTGCCATTTCCGATGTTAGTTTTAACATTAAAAAAGGCGAAATTCGCGCAATTATCGGCCCGAACGGGGCTGGAAAAACATCAATGCTTAATTGCATTAATGGCTTTTACCATCCGCAACAAGGGACGATAAGCTACAAAGGTATTACGCGAAACCAAATGAAACCTTATGAGGCCGCGGCGCAGGGAATTGGACGAACATTCCAGAACGTTGCTTTGTTTAAAGGGATGTCCACACTGGATAACATCATGACAGGGCGTAACCTGAAAATGAAATCCAGTCTTTTATCCTCTGTGATTTGGTGGGGTGCGGCTCAAAAAGAAGAGTTAGAACATCGCCGATTTGTAGAGGATATTATCGATTTTCTTGAAATCGAGGCTATCCGCAAAACTCCGGTAGGGCGATTGCCATACGGTCTTCAGAAACGAGTGGAACTGGGGCGTGCGCTAGCCGCAGAACCAGAACTCCTTTTGTTGGATGAGCCAATGGCTGGTATGAATCTCGAAGAAAAAGAAGACATGTGCCGGTTTATTCTGGACGTGAATGACGAATTCGGGACGACGATTTGCCTGATTGAACATGATATGGGCGTGGTGATGGATATTTCTGACCGCGTAATGGTACTCGATTATGGTGGAAAAATTGCTGACGGCACACCCGAAGAAGTCCGTGCAGATCAAAACGTTATCGACGCCTATCTCGGCGGCGGTCATTAATCCAGAAACAGGAGCAAATTGATGGAAGATTTATGGTTCGAACTTCTGTTCTTCCTTGAAGTCCTGTTCAGCGGATTGTTGACAGGATCTCTTTATTCACTCGTCGCCCTAGGCTTTGTCTTGATTTTTAAAGCGTCTGGCGTCTTTAACTTTGCGCAGGGAGCGATGATGCTCTTTGCGGCCTTAAGCTTGGTCGGCTTTCAGGAAATGCTCGGCGTCCATTGGACAGTCGCGTTTCTTCTAGCGTTTGCTGTTATGATAGTTCTGGCTTGGTGCGTTGAAAAGTTTGTGCTTGGTAAGCTGGTTAATCAGGAACCAATCATTCTCTTTATGGCGACAATCGGAATTACCTTCTTCCTCGACGGCTTCGGTCAGACAGTATGGGGTAGTGACATTAAGGTTCTGGATATTGGGTTGCCAACGGGCTCCTTCGATATGGGCGGGATATTTATTGATAAACTAGAGTTGGTCGCTGGTGCGACTGCTGCAGGTCTAGTGTTCGTTCTAGCTGTCTTCTTCAACAAGACGAAAATTGGCCGCGCGCTTCGGGCCGTGGCGGATGATCACCAGGCAGCCATGTCAGTTGGTATTTCCCTTCGCTACATCTGGATTGTTGTTTGGTCAGTGGCGGGTCTTGTTGGCCTTGTTGCCGGCATCATGTGGGGATCAAAACTAGGCGTGCAATTTAGCCTGAGCTTGATTGCTCTTAAAGCACTTCCAGTGCTTATGCTGGGCGGATTTACATCCATCCCGGGGGCGATCATTGGTGGTCTGATAATTGGATCTGGCGAGAAGCTTGCTGAAATCTATATTGGTCCATTTGTTGGCGGTGCGATTGAAAACTGGTTTGCCTATATGCTGGCATTAGTCTTCCTTTTGTTCCGGCCACAAGGTCTCTTCGGCGAAAAGATTATTGAGAGGGTTTAGGGTAGATGTTTTATCGTGAAGCAGGACAATTCAAGTCCTCTTATAAAGAAGATCAAGCGGTTTTTCCGATCCTGCAAGACAGGATCGGCGTAGGCATCACGCTTGCAATCGCATTTATTGGAATTCCGCTGTTTGGCGGTGAATATTTCATCAGCGCGATTATGATCCCGTTCCTGATTTTGGCACTCGCCGCTATTGGGTTGAATATTCTAACTGGGTATGCAGGACAGATTTCGTTGGGTACCGGTGGCTTTATGGCCGTGGGTGCATTTGCGGCCTATAAGTTCGCAACTTGGACAATAGTTATTGGTCAATTCGAAGGAACAATACCGCTGGTTCTGACTATTCTTTTGTCGGGTGTCGTCGCGGCGATTGTTGGAATTTTGTTCGGTATACCAAGTTTGCGTATTAAAGGGTTCTACCTTGCCGTAGCAACATTGGCGGCTCAGTTCTTTATCGAATGGGTTTTGGTCAAATTTGGATGGTTCACAAACTACAGTCCATCTGGGATCATCACGGCGCCAAAGCTTGAGATTCTAGGCTATGTTTTCTCATCCCCTGCCGAAAAATATATCCTAACATTGTCCTTTGTCGTTGTGCTTGCCATGGCTGCGAAGAACCTTGTGCGTAGCCATATTGGGCGCGGTTGGATGGCTATCCGTGACATGGATATTGCTGCTGAAATTATCGGATTTAAGCCTTTACAAACCAAATTGTCAGCCTTTGCCGTCAGCTCTTTCTTTTGCGGTGTTGCCGGTGCTTTATGGGCCTTTATTCATCTTGGAACAGTGGAGCCAGAGGCGTTCGGTATTAACCGATCCTTCTCCATCCTTTTCATGGTGATCATCGGCGGTATGGGTAGTATTATGGGTGCCTTTATTGGGGCTGCGTTTATTCTACTATTACCAATTTTCTTGAGTAATGTTCCGCCAATGATTGGCTGGGATATTGGTGTGGACATGGTTGCTCACATGGAATTCATGATTTTTGGTGCTTTGATTATCTTTTTCTTGATCGTTGAGCCACACGGGCTTGCAAGATTATGGAGTATTGGAAAAGAAAAACTGAGAAGTTGGCCGTTTCCATATTGATCTGTTGACGAAAGACGGCCAGACTTGAGTTGGTCGTCAAGCAGCGACAGTTAATTCTACTTTTGCTAATTGTAACCCTAAAAAGTAAAAGTAATTCTGGGAGGAATAACATGAGTTTGAAGAAGTTTGTACTTGGTGCTTTAGGAGCTGCTGTTGTAGCCGCACCGTTTGCTGTATCGGCTCCGGCACTTGCCGAAGATACACTCTATATGCCTAAATTGGTTTACCGGACTGGCCCATTTGCGCCAGGTGGAATTCCAACAGCCAATGGTGCTGTGGATTACTGGGCAATGATCAACGAGCGTGATGGCGGCGTTGGTGGTGCTAAAGTTATCACTGAAGAATGTGAATTTGGCTACAACACTGACCGTGGTGTTGAATGCTATGAGCGCACAAAAAAGAAAAATGGTGGCGCCCTCTTTTATCAACCTTATAGCACAGGCGTAACATACGCTCTCGCTGACCGTACTCGGGCTGACAAAATTCCGCTTTTGACTATGGGCTATGGTCGTTCTGACGCCGGCGTGGGTACTGCATTTCCTTGGGTTTTCCCAATGGCATTGAACTACTGGGGTCAGGCAACTGGCATCATGAAATACATGGCTTCTGAAGAAAAAGGCATGGAAAATATGAAAGGCAAGAAAATTGCTCTTGTCTATCTCGACATTGCCTATGGCAAAGAATCACTTCCAATTTTCCGCACGATGTCAGAAAAATTTGACTTCAAGCTGAAAGAATATCCCGTTACTTTCCCTGGCATCGAGCAGAAAGCAACATGGCTGCAAATCCGCCGTGCGAAACCTGACTACATTGTCATGTGGGGCTGGGGTGCGATGAACGCAACAGCGATCAAGGAAGCTGCTAATATCAGATTCCCTGCTAACAAATTCATCGGTAACTGGTGGGCTGGTGCTGAGCAAGATACTATTCCAGCCGGTAAAGCTGCCATTGGGTATAAAAGTGCAACTTTCTCAAGCTCAGGAACTGAATTCCCAGTTATCCAAGACATCTTGAAGCATGTTTATGCAAAAGGTAATGGCAAGGGCAAAGAAAATGTCGGCCAGGTTCTATATAACCGCGCTGTTGTAACGCAGATCGTTATGCATCACGCAATTCTGAAAGCTCAGAAAGAATTTGGTGTAGCTGCGATTACTGCTGAACAGCTTCGTTGGGGCATGGAACATGTTGACATGAACCCTGCGTCTGCTGCAGCACTGGGCGCTAAAGGTATGGCACCTGACGTGAAAATTTCATGTACTGACCATATCGGTGGTGGCGGAGTCTTCATTCAACAGTGGGATGGTAAGAAATGGAACTTGGTTTCAGAATTTATCAAACCTATGAATGAACTGGTTATTCCAGCTATGGAAGAATCTGCCGCTAAATACTTGAAAGAAAAAGACGTTGCAGCCGCTACTTGCAGCTAACGTCCATAGTAACCTTTAAAGAGCGAGTCTTGCCATGAATGCGTCAAGCAACCCACTTCTCAGGGTGAATAATATCGAGGTCATTTATGACCATGTTATCCTTGTTTTGAAAGGAGTCTCGTTAGAGGTTCCTAAGGGAGCGATTGTTTCCATACTAGGGGCCAATGGCGCCGGTAAGACAACCTCTTTGAAAGCTATTTCGAACCTCCTCCGCTCTGAGCGCGGGGAGGTTACGAAAGGCTCCATTGAGTATAATGGTGTCAATATTACGGAAAAATCTCCTGCTGAACTCGTCAAAGAAGGTGTGGTTCAGGTGATGGAAGGCCGACATTGTTTCGAACATTTGACGGTTGAGGAAAATCTACTAACCGGTGCTTACACCCGCAAAGGTGGCCGTGCTGTCATTAATGAAGAGCTGGAAAAAGTGTATCACTATTTTCCTCGTCTGAAAGAGCGTCGCACATCACTTGCCGGATATGTAT
>JBALXM010000060.1:14306-22854 GCA_036960695.1 Sneathiella sp. | reverse complement strand
AACTTAGCGCGGTGCATGACCTTCGAAACGCATCCGCGAACTGGACTCTTCAGCTTCTAAGCGCAGGATAAAATCAGCTTACAAAGCCCAAGCGCGGGTATTCATTTAGCGATACCCGCGGCCTTCATTTAGTGAGACAGTTTATGATCCGCATTATCTCAATAATACACACCTCAATTTTGATATTCTTTGCCGCATATTACACCTCTACCGCACTTGCCTCTTCTTCCGCTTCTGATTTGAAGTTATATCGGCTGGATTGTGGGCGCGTCCATGTCGATCCAAAGGATGTCTTTTCAGACACAGATGAATTCCCAAAACAAACCCAGGATTTAGTGTCTTCATGCTACTTGATCAAGCATGACACTCAATGGCTTCTTTGGGATACAGGCTTACCCTCTGGTATCGCTGAAAGCCCAAATGGCGTACAAAACGGCCCCTTCCATTTGAGCGTTAATACTCTTTTGATCTCTCAACTGGCAAAGTTAAATCTTACGCCAGAAGACATAGATTATGTGGGCCTTTCTCATGGCCATTTTGATCACACAGGAAACGTTAATTTATTTAGGGACGCACAGCTGATCATTCAAAAAGCGGAGTACGATTTCTATGCAACGCCAGACCTTGCCCGCGCTTATCACATGGAGCCTAAATTGATCGATTACTTTCTGACAGGAAAGGGTAGAGAAAATGTACGCAAACTCGAAGGCGACGCTGATATTTTCGGCGATGGATCAGTCACCGCTCTCTCGCTTCCTGGCCATACGCCGGGTCATATGGCACTGAAAGTTATTTTACCAGAAACTGGGCCAGTATTTTTATCGGGAGACCAATGGCATTTCACAGGGAATCGGACCAAAAACGGCGTTCCCGATTTCAATTATAACCGCGCAGACACGCTCACATCCTCAAAACGGCTAAATCGGTTGATCGAGAATACAAACGGGCTCCTCATCATTCAACACGAACCTGTACACAATGGGGCTCTGCCCCTCTTGCCAAATTACCTGAAGTAATTTTTGTCGACAAGTCGCTTCGTCCTTTAATATATCTGGAGTTAATGACGGACCGAAATGAACGCATTATCAATGCAACAACGGGTTCAACCGATGTTCCCCCTTCTCCCTCACGACTTAATCCTGTTGGGAGAAGGATTGATTATCGGAATTATGAAATTCGAACTGGCATCTTTCGAATGCCACGAATAAAGTTCGAATAAATTCTTTGAGGCGGTCCCATAAGGTCGAATTTAAGGTCCCGCTTCAGAATTTCTTCCCACAAAATCTGCAATTGCAGCTCCGCGAGCCTATCCCCAACGCAGCGATGAATACCAGCCCCAAACGCCAAATGCCGCCGGGCTTTGGGTCGGGCTATGTCAAATTTTTCTGGTGAATCAATCGCTTCTTCATCCCAATTCCCGGACACGTACCACATGACCACACGATCGCCCTTGGATATTTTCTTACCACCAAGTTCAACATCGTTCAGGGCCGTCCGGCGCATATGAATAATGGCCGACTGATACCGAATAATCTCTGGCACCAGTGTCTTAATCAAAGAAGGGTCTGCCCGAAGAGCCGCAAACTGATCCGGGTTTTCAATAAGCGACAAAAGCCCCCCAGTCATGGAGTTTCGAGTGGTATCATTTCCGCCGACAATAAGAAGAACAAAATTACCGATGATATCCATAAAATTCATGTCTTTTGTGCCGTCCCCTTGGGCCATCATGGAAATCATATCAAAACCCGAAGAGGAACCCGCTCTTTGTTGCCAAAGGTTGACGATATATTCGCCCATTTCTTTCAACACAACCAGTCGCTCTTCATCGGTGCGAACAAGGGCATCTGGCGCATCAAAATTTGCGATGGCGACATCGGACCAATAGGTCAACAGCCGCCTGTCTTCAAAGGGAAAATCGAACAAGGTTGCCAGCATCATTGTGGTGAGTTCAATCGAGACCTTATCCACCCAATCGAAAGTCTCCCCCCGGGGCAAACTATCCAGCACATGTTGTGTCCGCTCCCGGATCATGGCTTCCATATTTCGCAGGTTTGTCGGTGACACCGACGGCGCCACTGTTTTCCTCTGCACCATGTGTTCGGGTTGGTCCATGCTGATAAAACTATTCATGGCATCACCGTAAGGACTGTCCCGAATGGAAATACCGCCCAAATGTGCAGCAGAGGAAAAATTCTTATGATCCAACTCCACCTTCATTATGTCGTCATATTTGGTAATTGACCAATAAGCACCGAAAGGGCTATCCGCACAATAATGGACCGGATCCTCCTGCCTCAATCGCTGAAAATACGGGTAGAAACGGTCATTTTGGTAAAGCTCAGGATCACTAACATCAATTTCAGACACAGGAATTTTTAGCAGATCAGGATAATGCGTATTTTTTTCTTCACTCATAACGTCCCCCAATTCTTATTTATTGTCTTTTCAGCATATGACATTAGACAAAATTAGGAAGAAAGAAAATATGTTAAATCCACTCATCGTTGTGAAATGCGCAATATGTTATGGTTAGAAAGATTAGTTAGTAAATTTTCAGCCGACCTCAAACACCATTCTTGGAATATCACTTCCTCAATGTTGCAGGCAGCTCCACTCGTTTCTTACCATCATGATCCTAATTAGATTTAAGCAGTGGGATCATCCAAATAAGGCAGGACACGGTCCAGATTGCACTTCCAAGAATGGTGAGAAAATCTTCGTATTTCACGCCAACAGCGATGAAGATTAAACCGGAGAGAACAAAGCCCAACAGCCCTATAATTTGATACTGCTTATCCGTCATTCACAACCCTCTCCGTTTAGGTCTCCATCATCTGAAAACCGGCCCACATAATTAAATATTCAATTTGTAAAATGGCGTTAACCTTAAGAGACCGTATCGGTTAGTTCTGCTCATCACTCCCCAACCAACGATAAACAATCCCGGCTAAAACTGCGCCAACAATCGGCGCAAGCCAGAAAAGCCATAACTGGGAAATCGCCCAATCCCCTTGGAAAATCGCAACGGCCGTACTTCTGGCAGGATTTACAGACGTATTCGTCACGGGAATACTAATCAGATGAACCAACGTCAAGCCAAGTCCGATCGCAATCGGTGCAAAGCCCGCTGGTGCGCGTTTATCTGTTGCCCCAAGAATGATAATTAAAAACATGAAAGTCATAACAATTTCAGTCACAAGGGCGGCGACAAGGCTGTAGCCACCGGGGGAATGCTCACCATACCCATTTGATGCAAAGCCTGCTCCCGCATCAAATCCAACTTGTCCGCTTGCTATAACATATAATATGCCAGCCCCAGCGATACCGCCAGCCACTTGCGCAACAATATAAGGACCTAGTTCAGCCGCAGAAAACCGTCCTCCCGACCAAAGACCAATGGACACGGCTGGGTTTAAATGACAGCCAGATATATGACCTATCGCAAATGCCATTGTAAGTACTGTCAAACCAAACGCCAAAGAGACGCCTAACAATCCAATACCGACATCGGGAAATGAAGCGGCTAAAACAGCACTCCCGCATCCACCCAGCACCAACCAAAATGTACCGACAAACTCTGCACCAAGTTTTTTCGTTAATGTCATTTTCCGTCATCCCTTTATGTGGAAATGATTAAGACGTTAGCACCTTAGGGGAAGAGTATCTGAACTTGCATCTGCAGTGCAAGTGTCGCGAAATTTGCTTGATACCTCATTCACCTCCAGAAAATCGATCCGAATACGCCCTTTCAGCTTTTAAAGCCAGACGACAGCCTTGCTTTTACGCGAACTGAGACTACCTTTCATCTTGATCAGTGCATTCGTAGCGAGCAACCATGGCACTGCTACTGAATTAATCAACAACCAAACAACCTATCTCCAATCCAATCAATTGCGCCTTAAGGCACAACACCCCTTATATTAGTTTCATTAATGTAGTATAATCGCATATACATGATTATACTGATGTTATTTATATGCAAAGGGGCTAAATATGAAAACTTTGGTTGCGAAAAAGGAAGATGAATTAGAAGATTTTATTTCAGAAGCAAAAAAATATGGCTCCGTTAGCATCCCATCAGAGGATGGAGAATACTTTCTTATTGCCCCGCGCCTTCTTGAAGATACAACGCCCAGCCCGTTTGAAAACTCAGCCCACCTCCTTGAGCAACCCGCGGCAAGGGCTGCTTACTCAGATAGAACCGCGTGGCTCATGGCGGTCCTGTCCAGCTTGGCCTATGTAAAATTCGAAGGCGATGATAAAGAAGCGAAGATTAATATGGCCGGCTTAATAGCGACTTTAGCAGGGGGCGGCTTTGGTGATATAGATTTCTTCAATTGCGACAAGACGGGGACAGAAGCCTTTATTGCCGTGCGAGAAAATGGTATGGCTGTGCTTGCTTTTCGGGGCACAGAAAAAAACAAAAAAGACATTGTCACGGATCTCAATGCTCGATTTTTTGAGACCGCAGATGGAAAAGCCCATCGAGGTTTTAGCCTTGCCTTTCAAAGTGTTGAGACCAGCATTCGCGCGACCCTTACCAAACTAAAGATTAAACACCCCAACCTTCAATTATTCATTACTGGCCATTCATTGGGAGCGGCCTTGGCAACCGTTGCGTCCCATTCTCTCGAGCGGGACTTTTTAATTTCAGCCTGTTACACTTTTGGAAGTCCAAGGGTTGGAAATGCAGATTGGTCCGAAAGTGTCAAAACCCCAGTTTACAGGGTAGTCAACGGCGCAGATGGTGTCCCACTCGTCCCCGGTGGCATCGTGTTACGGACGATCGCCATATGGCTTCCTAACTTACCTTTTCTGACATGGTTAAAAGGCCCCGTAGAAAAATTCACAAAATCGGGGTTTGTGGGGTTTCAGCATGCTGGCGATTTGCGCTTCCTATCGAATGGCGCAGAAGATCCAGTACTAATAATTGGAAGCGCCGCCGCCTGGTCAAGGCTTAGATATCTAGTGGTCGGAAAATTTTTTGCTGCCATAAAATCATTAAACCCTAAATTCCTCAGCGCAACCTTCAGTGACCATTCTATCTCCGCCTATATCGCCAATTTAAGAGTTGTCGCAAAGGACAGAAACATACCCATTGATTTAAAGGAGAGCAAATAACATCAGCCTGACCCAACCTCTTTATTCTTTAACGGGCACTATCATATATTTGATCGGTTACTCGTTTTAGCGTGAAGGCTTAGCGGCGTCTCACTGACCGCCTACAAAGCAATGAATCCCGATCTCTGTTTGCGTAGCAACACAAGCCTTGGAGTTGATTGAAGATTATGACGTATAACCACAGATCGCTCGGGCCACAAAAAACCTATTCTCTTTGTAAAACTGCCAAAAACACACGAGTCTGTGACCAAATGACGCGCATCACAGCATTGAATTTTGAGGAATTGTCACCTAAATGACCTTAATCAAGTCACTTCGCAATTAACAAGGCATAATCATGAATTTTGTCATTTCACTATTTTCTTATATCCCTGTTCTTAACTGGTTTATCAAGGATGCGCAGCAAGGGCCCGATTCAAGCAAGATCCTTTTCTTCTTCAACTTCGCCGCACTTTGGTTGCTATCAATATACTTCGTTGGCTATCCAGCCCTTATCGTCACGGCACTGGCCATGGTCGCTATGATGTTTATCGCCTTAATTAGCGTCACCACCGTCGATGCATTTCCTAAAAGGGATATTGATAGCTAAGGCCAATGTCCTTTTCACAGCCCTTTGCGATCCAGCATGGGGCTTGAGATCATATTTTCAGTGAATTAATAGGAAAAATTGGTAAGTTCGGGCCGTAATGTGCAATTTTTCCCACGTTCGACCACCGACAAAGGGATGCGGCAATGGGAGAAGCCGTCGCGCAGAAAGGCACTGTTATTGAGTAGGTAAGCGATCTCAGAACCGATAGGCAGGCGTTTCTGACAGGAATCCATAGTGAGATAATCACTGCTCAATCCAAGAATTTATATGCCTGTCGGCGGCGTGAGCTCGCTTTAAGATGACTGCTTACAAATCTCAGCATCAAAACGACGTTACTGTGACAATACCATTTTTGCGGTTATTTTGCCTTGGCTTCTTTTTCAGCAGCCAATCTCAACGCTTTCAACCTTTCGGTTTTGCTCAGTGTTTTTTCTGCTCTTGCTTCTTTTTCTTTGATGAGTTTTTTATTCGCGGTTTTAAGGGGGTTACGATCTTTAAACCCACCATCATCACCGCGTTCGATAGCCGCGAACATTTTGTCATCGGCATTGTTTGGTCGTGTTGATCCTGATCCCATTACGCTACCTTCTCTGCAATATGGTGCTTACTAAGCTTAAGAGCATTGTCTATCTTACTTGTAAACCAACCTATAAAAATTTCAACTGGGTGAACCTCATTAATTTATAAGCGTTTGACGTTAAAATTCAATACGGCCCTCTAAGCACAAATGTATTTTATTTTGGACCTTATACAATTAGCCCGGCACAATATGAAAATATGGCGGTTTAGCTAAAAAGCTAACGCCCACTTTTAAGCTGTAGGTCCAATCGCGACCCGTGCCGCTGGCTCAGATTGGAGGGCACCGTCCGGTTTGAAAAATGCGGCGGTAGACAAGGAATTCTTAGCCATTTCACTTATCAAGTTCCACTTTCCGTCCTTATCGGGTTATGAAGTTTCAAGTAAACTTTTTGATCACACTCCAAAATTTGATTTTGAAAAAAACTGCCCGTGCTTTAATACAGCTCAGACAATGACTAATTTACCCCCAATAGGCCCGCCAAAATCACTAGAGTTTGATGATCTGTATTTTTCTGCTGATGATGGATTAGCAGAAAGCAAATTTGTGTTTTTGGACGGCAATAAATTACCTGAAAACTGGCTGGATGCTGAGCGTTTTGTGATTTGTGAAACGGGTTTTGGAACCGGATTGAATTTTTTATCGGCGTGGAAATTATTCGAAGAAACGACAAAGCCGCACCAATCACTTGATTTTATATCTTTTGAAAAGTATCCATTGGAAGCCGAAAAAATTGGATTATACCTGCAGCCATGGGGCAATTTTTTTGCCGGCCGTTTGCAGCAATTAGTGGCCCATTATCCGCCTGGCATTCCCGGTTTTCATCGTCTTGTGTTAAATGAACGGGTGACGCTTACGCTCATTTTCGATGATATCAACGACGCTATTCCAAAACTGGTTGCTGATGTTGATGCGTGGTTTCTGGACGGTTTTAAACCCTCGACGAACCCAGAAATGTGGAGTGACACTGTTATCGAAAATATGGCACGACTAAGCCACAAAGGAACGCGGCTTGCGACATTTACCGCAGCTGGAAAAGTGCGTAGAAGCCTCATCGCGGCAGGATTTTCGATTGAAAAAGTGCCGGGTTTCGGACGTAAGCGCGATATGACGATTGGTTATTTGGCAGGTAACGAGACGTGAAGGTTGCGATTATTGGCGGCGGTTTAGCAGGGTGCGCCCTGGCATGGACATTACGTCAGATGGGGCAAGAGCCTGTCGTCTATGAAGCAGGTCCAGAGCTTGCGAACGGTGCCTCCGGAAATGCTTCTGGACTATATAACCCACGCTTTTCTGCATTGCGCGGGCCGGACGCTGATTTTTATGCTGCTGCTTATTCTCTGGCGCTCCGCAGCTTTAAAATTCTCAATGATATTGATTGGTGCCCAACCGGCGTGCTCCATCTAATGGATACTGAAAAAAAAGTAATCCGCCTGCACAAAACCGTAACAAACTGGAACTGGACACCAGCTCATATGCGCATTGTGTCCGCGGATGAGGCGTCAACAATTGCGGGCATTGATCTTCAATACGATGCCCTGTATTTGCCGGACGGCGGTAGCGTCGCTCCAAAAAAGCTCTGCGCAGCATACATGCGTAATATTGATTGCCATCTCAATACCCCTGTTGAAAATCTCGAAGATATTGACGCTGATGTCATAGTCTTGGCTTGCGGCCCGGCAGTCGCCAATTTTGTGCCCAGTCTTCCGATGATACCAGTACGCGGACAGATTACTCAGGTAAAAGCCACTCAGCTGTCAGCCGATATTAAATGCGGTATTTGTTATGAGGGATACTTCATGCCTGCGAAGAACGGTGTTCATACACTGGGCGCGACTTTTCAACCCGCCGTGAACCATTCTAATATTATCAAGCAGGATGATCAGGAGAATATCCAAAAATTGGCAGAAACAATTCCCGGGCTGGAAGCTGGATTAGAAGTCGTTGAACAACGTGCATCCATCCGAGCAACGTCCAGAAACCGCTTCCCAATCATTGGCCCAGCACCGGGCCAGGACAACGTTTATATTTCTGCCGCCCATGGCTCCTATGGCATTCTCAGCTCATTGATGGGAGCACATTTGCTCGCGGATATGATCATGGATCAACCCCGTTGCCTGCCCGCTGATGTTATCGCGGCTCTATCCCCTCAAAGGTTCAAAAAGCGGATCTAAGTATACAGTCTATGAAACTTGAATTGAAGAGCGCGTTCCAGCAAAGACAATACCCTTTACTGTTCCAATTCAGACGATGACGGATGC
>JBALXM010000060.1:3216-14206 GCA_036960695.1 Sneathiella sp. | reverse complement strand
GCGCGGATCAGAGCACTATAGTTGAGTTGGAAAGCAATCTCCGCACCAATTGGCAGGCGGCCTTGACAGGAATCCACAATAAGATGGTCACTGCTTGATCCAAGAATTTTTATGCCCTTCGGCGGCGTGAGGCCTTTCGGGTCAGTATCCATGTGCCCCAGAGCTAAAATGGTCTGATGAGTATCCCCCTCTTTGGTCACTGGCGCCACAGATCCAAAGGCAGATTCTGCGGTTATCCCCCAAGGTTGAGAGGGCTTGATCTTGGATTCTATCACTTCCGCGACAAGAGTAATGGCATCAGTATGGAGGTTAGCAATCGGCTGGCGATTGAGAGGATCACAACCGAGCAGTATGGCTTCCCCTAGGCGCAAGTTATTGATCCGCCCCGTCTCACCCCCACTTAGCACCCATTCAAGGTTACTCGAATTCCCTCCAGAAATTATGGAGAGAACTGGGCCGAATGTGGCATCGATCCTGTCCGCCAGTTTTGATAACTCGCCCATATTAGTCCTATCGGGCACCACCCCACTACGGCAGGCCAGATTGGTGCCAATGCCTTTGAGGACTATATTTGGAAAACCAAGTGTCCGGCGCACGACGTTTTCGAGATCTCTGGGCATAATCCCCTCACGCAAGTCCCCAAGTTCGACCATCAACAAGACTCCGTGATCACGCCCTAAAGCACAAGCCGCCTTGGAAAGTTCTGAGATGACATCAAGCTCGGTATTAAGACTGACATCTGTATTTCTGACTACCTGATCCGCCTGACCAATCATTGGCGAGCGAAGGAGTGTCATATTTGCCTGAATATTGGCCTTTCGCATGGTTTGAATATTCTCGAGGCGAGAGTCAGCAAGACCGCTCACGCCGGCTAAAAGAAGCTCTCGCGCCACATCAGGCAAACCCAACATGGCTTTTGTCACCCCGGACACAGTGATGCCGGCGCCGCGAAGCAAATCGACCAAAACGCTTGCATTCTGGCCGATTTTAACGAGATCTATCTCCAGCCGCGGAGCGCTCAATTGGCCCCGCTAGCAAGTTTCTTCCTAAGGTGCGGGAACGATGCAAAAACCATCTCCACCAGATAATCAGGCGATTTTGCCAGCGCATCGGTTACCGGAATACCAAGTTCCTTTTCGAAATCGATGATCGAAGTATCGATGTCTCCACTCGTCATATTTTCATGATTTATCGTCAGTCCGATGACTTTGGTGTCCGCAAACATCTCAATCAGATTGATCTCGCTTGAAGGCGTTGGCATTGGCATTTTTTCGAAATCACAACGGTTAACCCGTCCAGGGGCATGTTGAAGCACAACGCCATTGGGACAGCTGCCGCGCAAGATGAAGGACGTCGTTGAAAAGGCTGGATGGCTGAGCGCACCTTGCCCCTCGATAATAATGACATCGGGACGCTCCGCTTCGAACGCCTCAACAATCGTCGCTTCCAATTCACCGCAGCAAAATTGGGACGGAACCGCATCTAACGGGACCCCATACCGCGCGCCTTGGATTAAGCCTGTTTGGCCCGTACCAATCATGACAGCCTTGATGCCACGCTCATTCAACTCGCGGGTTAGAATGGTTGCTGTCGTCCGCTTACCAATAGCACAATCAGTTCCGAGCACTGCGATGCGGGGGCAGGTCACCTCTTCTATTCTGCCGCTGAAAATGCGCAGATCCTTTTTTGCACTGGGTTTACGAATATCCAGAATGCTGACATTGTTGGCAATGCATGCCGCCGCGAAGACCGGATCATCGTTCAGAAATTCATGCAGACCATTCACAATATTCATACCACGGCCCATTGCCTCAAGCACAAGGCTGCGTTCATGTGTCGATAGCATGCCACTTGAGGGGGCCATCCCATAGATGAAATAATCAGGAACGCCTTTCGCTTGCGCCAACGCATCGGCGAGATCACGACACACCGGTATAGCATTGGGTCCGTCTCCCAGCACCTCGCCCGAGTCTTGACCGGATTTTTTGCTGTCTATGATTGAAAGTATTTCATACTTCTCTGAATGCCGGACTAACCCGTTAGCCGTCTTGCCATCAATGGCACCAAAATTACCTTCGCAATATACAATTGCAGTATTAATCTTTTCTATCTTGCCGCGAAACGGAACCCGAGCTGCTGATCCAGTATTATTGATAACGGCAGGTCGGCTTTCCCGAACAGTCAAGCGCGACTGTTCGAGATGTGTAGTGGTAGACATATCGATTTCCTAAATAGTGCATGACGCCAGAAACAGGATCGCTCCAGCGGGTCAAAAGGCTATTTATCGTATCGCAAAGAGCTTCATTGCGGACTGCAATCGTCGTCGCGTCCACATGCCATGAATTCCCATAGGTATGGGAAGAGAGCCAAAGTAACTCACTCAGTTAAAACGCGAGGCACCGCGTTTCCAGTTTTCATCAATGCAACCTACACGCATTGTCGCGTCACAAGAGACAGGTATCTTACCATTGCGAAAACTGAATAGTTCGCAAGCTTGGTCAAAAGATCGGTTCGTCACAGGACCGAAATATTCCAAAAGTATTTGATCGATTTGATCTTGCTGGTTTCAGCAAGCGTAGTATCCGAATTTTTCGGCACTTAGAGTTAAGGTTAAACAACCATCTCAGTAAATTCTAAACTGCGAAAGTGATTAATTGCGCTCGCAAGCACAATGCTAACCCTTTCAGAGATTTACGTGAATAAGTACAAACCGTATCGGACCAGGTACGTGTGACGACCTGTGTGAATTGTTATAACACACAATTTCCAAGAGCTTGCATTGTTTATTGTTTAAACCATCGAGAGATAGACACTAGTGACGTCCACACATGGATGTCAGTCGCGTAGCGCAAGCTTTTAAAAGACGAATACCAGTATCCCAGAAAAGATGGAAACCCACATATTCTGATTTTTCACACGATTTTCGAGATATAAGCTTTTGATTTCTCCCAGAACAGAATTCCCAGCCCCTTAGAATTCAATTTTGAGATCCAATTTCAATAACTACAGCAGTAAAAGCGCCGTGTTTTATTTCCTGGCACCACAGCCTCCTATAACCAATAAGCATTGATTTCATAAACATTCGATATTTCAGTTCTCATTCCATTTAGACGATATTGATTTTCATCGAGCATTAAACTCGAGAGCACCACAGAATAATGAATTAGCGATAATGAATTTTAGATAACGAGAGGCTTTATGAAATGATAACATTAGAATATCGATATATGAATAGCCTTTCAGTTGCTTTTGAAAATCCAATTAAACTGGGATTTTTTGACCTCTCAACTCAAAAGAAAATTTTAGAAAGTTGAAAATGACCCTATTTTCAGAAGACTTTTTTGCATCGTCCTTACAATTCGTATCTACTATGTTTATCGTGTTGATCGGCATTGCAGTCCTCACCCTTTTGGTTTTGTTCATTTTGGACATAAGCCAAACAAAAGATGCCGTTCGGAAAAATTACCCTGTTTTGGGTCGCTTTCGCTATCTTTTCTCAACTCTTGGCGAATTTTTTCGACAGTATTTTTTCGCCATGGACCGGGAAGAATTACCCTTTAACCGTGCGGAACGCGAATGGGTTAATAGGGCCGCAAAAGACGAAAGTAATACTGTCGCGTTTGGTTCTACAAAAAACCTCACTCCCGTAGGAACAGCTATTTTTGTCAATTGCCCATTCCCCACCTTAGACGAGGATGCTGTTGATATGCAGCCCGTTGAAATCGGCCCATATTGTCGGGAGCCTTACAACGCAGCCTCTTTTTTCAATATCTCTGGAATGAGTTATGGAGCACTCTCCACCCCTGCGGTAAAAGCGCTTTCTGCAGGAGCAAAAAAAGCGGGATGTTGGATGAATACAGGGGAAGGCGGACTTTCTCCTTATCACCTTGAAGGAGGATGCGATCTTGTCATGCAAATTGGCACCGCCAAATATGGGGTCCGCGACGAAAACGGAAATTTATGCGACAAAAAACTAAAAGAAGTCGCCTCTCATAAGCAAGTCCGTATGTTCGAATTAAAAATGAGCCAAGGCGCGAAACCCGGTAAAGGAGGAATTTTACCTGCGGTCAAAGTCACGGCTGAAATCTCCAAAATTCGTGGCATCCCAGAAGGGCAGGCCTCGATCTCCCCCAATAGGCATCCTGAGATTAATAACGTTAAAGAAATGCTGGATATGATCTCTCACATTCGTGATGTGACGGGAAAACCAACAGGCTTTAAAGCCGTAGTCGGTGCTTTTGGCTGGCTCGAAGATTTATGTAAAGAAATTCATGAGCGGGGCGCTGAATTTGCACCTGACTTCATTACGATTGACAGCGGTGATGGGGGGACTGGAGCAGCACCGATGCCACTTATGGACAATGTCGGATTAGTGATCAGAGAGTCGCTTCCCTTAGTATCTGATATTCTCCATAAATACGGGCTTAGAAAACGAATTAGAATTATAGCCTCGGGAAAACTGGTAACCCCGTCAGAAGTTGCCTGGGCCCTGGCAACCGGAGCAGATTTCGTTACATCTGCACGAGGATTTATGTTCTCTTTGGGATGCATCCAGGCCTTAAAGTGTAACAAGAACACCTGCCCCACAGGAATTACAACACACAACAAAAGACTACAAAAAGGCCTAAATCCTGACGATAAAGCAGTAAAAGTCGCCAATTACTGTTTCAACATGGTTCATGAAGTGCAGGTAATCTCGCATTCTTGTGGCGTTAGTAGAGCACGGCAAATGAGCAGAAAGCATGTTCGCATTGTTCAAAGCAACGGCCGTACAGTTCCAATTAGTGACCTTTATCCTAGGCCCGAAATCTTGCCTCAATATCTTGAAATTTCTAAAATTCTAGAGGCAGAAATTGGATAGCTCGCAAAAAATACTATTTGCAGCGAAACAAACAGGCCCCTTTGAGCGCCTTACTTGAAAAAGAAAGAACTTTATTATGACGATTGCATCTCCTACGCCCGTTGAAATGACCAACGCAAAGACAACAAAAGCTTCAGATTTATTTGTTCAGGCCTTAGAAGCAGAAGGTGTCGAGTATATTTTTGCTGTTCCAGGGGAAGAAAATCTGGATATGGTTGAATCGCTACGAACATCCAAAATCAAACTGATCCTCAACCGGCATGAGCAAGGTGCTGGTTTCATGGCCGCGACTTACGGGCGGCTTACTGGTAAAGCAGGCGTGTGCATGGCAACGCTTGGCCCGGGAGCAACAAATTTTGCCACCCCAGCCGCTTATGCTCATTTAGGCGGAATGCCTCTGATCATGATTACGGGGCAAAAACCCATTAAAAAGTCCAAACAGGGACAATTCCAAATCGTTGATATTGTGAATTTATTTGCGCCAATTTGCAAAATGTCCAAGCAGATTGTTCACGGAAATACCATCCCATCTCTCGTCCGTGAAGCATTTCGTGTGGCAGAAGAAGAACGCCCCGGCGCAGTATTATTGGAGTTACCAGAGGATATTGCCGAAGAACAATGTGATGCCAAAATCATTCCAGCACATCCACGGCATTATGCAATAGCGGATGACACGGTTCTAACGGAAGCTGCGAATAAGATTCTAGCCGCAAAAATGCCCTTAATACTCATCGGTGCAGGGGCGAACCGAAAAGACGTACGCAGCGCAATCAGCGAATTTGTGAATACAACGGGAATTCCATTCTTCAACACTCAAATGGGTAAAGGGGCCGTGGATGAGAGGTCCGATCTATTTATGGGAACGGCGGCACTGTCTGATGGGGATTATCTACATTGTGCGATTGAACGTTCTGACTTGATCATTAATATCGGTCACGATGTCATTGAAAAACCCCCATTCTTTATGGAAGACGGCGGGAAGACAGTAATTCACGTCAATTATAAATCTGCGCAAGTCGACGCAGTTTACTTCCCGCAAATAGAAGTCGTTGGTGATTTGGCCCGTTCAATCGAACGGCTAAATGAGACGCTGGGTGGTAAAGTTCCATTTGATAAGTCGTATTTTGAAACAGTCCGAAATGAAGTAGAAAACCATCTTGCTGAAGGCGCAGATGATCCACGGTTTCCAATCATTCCTCAACGTTTTGTGAGCGACACTCGCAAAGTTATGGGTGAAAAGGACATTATCGCCCTGGACAACGGAATGTATAAAATCTGGTATGCCCGGAATTACAAAGCGTATGAGCCGAACACCATTCTTTTAGACAATGCGCTCGCAACTATGGGCGCTGGTCTTCCGTCTGCGATGCTCGCAGCTCTCCTCAATCCAGATCGCCGCGTGATGGCAATCTGCGGCGATGGTGGCTTTATGATGAATAGCCAGGAACTAGAAACTGCCGTTCGATTAAAGCTAAACCTGGTTGTCACCGTTTTGAACGATAACTCATATGGCATGATCCGTTGGAAACAGGCCGGTGCGGGTTTTGAAGACTGGGGCTTAGAGTTTGGTAACCCTGATTTCGTTCAATATGCAAATAGTTATGGCGCTACGGGTCACCGTGTTTCGTCGACCGAAGATCTAGTTTCAACTTTTAACAAAGCTTTCGATGCCGGAGGTGTGCATCTTGTGGAAGTTCCTGTTGATTATTCTGAAAATCAAAAAGTGCTTATCGATGAACTTGCAGCAAAGGCATGTTTGATATGAGTAACCATCAGAACATGCTTGAAGTTGTCAATCCGTTCGATCAAAAACCAATTGACGCTGTTAATCTCGCCAACTGGGACATGATCGATAAGTGGCTAACGACCGCCCGCGATCTTCATAGAAACAGACGCAACTGGTTACCTACTTACAAACGCATTGAGATCCTTAAAAAAGCTGCAAAAATCATGGAACTCAAAGCAGAAAGCCTTGCTTTCCAAATTGCAAATGAAGGAGGCAAACCATTAAAGGATGCCCGCGTTGAGGTTGCGCGGGCTATCGATGGCGTCGAACTTAGCATTAAAGAGCTATCTCACTTATCGGGGTCAGAAATACCCATGGATTTAACGAAGGCCGGCTCTGAGCGCATGGCCTTCACCACTCGAGAACCCATAGGTCCAGTTGTCGCTGTGTCTGCCTTTAATCATCCTCTAAACCTGATCGTTCATCAGGTTGTTCCAGCTGTTGCTGTCGGATGTCCAGTATTGGTCAAACCAGCTGACGATACGCCTCTTTCCTGTAAGTCATTTGTGAATATTTTGTATGAAGCTGGGCTGCCTGAAGAATGGTGCCGCTTCGCGCCCTGCGATATTCCAACTGCAGAAAAAATGGTAACAGACAATCGCGTTGCTTTTTTCTCCTTTATTGGATCGTCCAAAGTTGGGTGGATGTTACGTTCTAAACTTGCTCCAGGAACAAGATGCGCTTTGGAACACGGCGGAGCCGCCCCCGTCATCGTTGATACAAATGCAGACCGGAAGGCTATGATACCCAGTCTTCTAAAGGGTGGCTTTTATCATTCAGGCCAGGTTTGTGTTTCTGTTCAGCGGGTTTTCGCCCCAAAATCTCAAGCAATTGAAATTGCAGAGGAATTGGCAGAAGGTGCTTCAAAGCTCATTGTTGGCAATGCCATCCAAGCAGAAACAGACTGCGGGCCTTTAATTCGCCCACGAGAAGTATCCCGGGTTGCTGACTGGGTTGATGAAGCCAAATTAGGCGGCGCAAAGATTATGTGCGGCGGAGAAAAATTAAGTGAAACAACCTACGCACCTACAGTGTTACTCAACCCGTCCCATGATGCCCTAGTTTCTAAGTCGGAAATTTTTGGGCCTGTGGTTTGTGTCTACAGTTACGAGACAATGGCCCAAGCGTTTGAACAAGCAAACTCACTTCCTTTTGCGTTTCAAAGCTCTGTTTTCACCAAGGATCTTGGGGTGGCAATGGAGGCCATACACCAACTTGATGCATCCGCAGTCATGGTCAATGATCACACCGCTTTTCGCGTTGACTGGATGCCCTTCGCCGGTCGTCGTCAATCCGGTTATAATACCGGCGGGATTGGCTATACAATGCATGATATGACACAAGAAAAAATGGCCGTCATTAAGCTTTGAGGTCGTCCATTCACAAACGCTTTTACAAAACCCAAGAGTAGTTTTTTGCTTCACTGACGAACGCCTGAACTGCAGGCGATCGTTGGTGACCGGCAACTGTAACCATTTCAACTTTTCGTATGAGTTCAGGTTCAGTAAGAGGACTGCATTGCAAACCCGCAACTGAAATCGAAAATTCTGGGATCAAACAAATCCCCATGCCTTTCATCACCATATTCTGAATCCAATCTTCCCGCTCGCTCCGGTACGGTACAGAAACCTCGACATTTCTTTCATCTAATAAATCGAAAAAGGAATTTCGGAATTCACAGTTAAGGCGATCCAAATAGCGTTCTCCCGTGAGTTCACTAATCGGAATTCCCTTCATATTTCGAAATCGGTGATCGGGCGGAAAAATAGCCACCATTCGTTCGTCATAGAGCGTCATTGTATCGAAACGATCATGCAACTCCATTGGAAGACCAAGCAAGGCACAATCGAGATCTCCAGATAACAATCCATCTGTCATATTATGAGGGGTGATATCGTAAATCGTCAGATCAATACCAGGATGAATAAGCTGAAATTTTGAAAGAAATGGAATAACCCGAGAGGGGCCAATAGTGCACATTATTCCAACTTTCAACGGGGCCTTTTCAAGATTAAGGAGCTTTTTCGCGGCGATCACAGCATTTTGAGTGGTGGTGTCGACTTGCCCAAGATGTTCTCGCATCACCTGCCCAAGATCTGTGAGATGTGTCCGATTTCGCTCGCGCCTGAATAATGAACCGCCCAGTTCTTCCTCTAGTTTTTTAATGGCACGGGTTAGAGCAGGCTGCGAAACATTGCACCGCGTCGCTGCATTTGTGAAATTCAGTGTTTCAGCAGTCGCCAAAAAATAGCGAATTTGATGAAATTCCATAATAGCCTGCCTTTACTATACCCAATGAACATTGAATTGATAAAATAACGGTATTTCTATTTATAGCAAGTTTCCGACATATTCCTTCTCATAAACACGCAATAAACATTGACCTTCACAGTCCGCCAACAAACCACATTCTATTTTCAAAGGAAACTTCGACATGCACGCACAAGCACAAGCAACAAAAAATATTTCAGAAATTGGGACATCTCTCAGACAGGTATCAGAGGTTGGTATACGGTACGCTATGGTTGTCGTTGTCGCTTGGTATGGCTTTCTCAAATTCACTGAATATGAAGCAAATGCAATTGCCGGTTTTGCTATGAATTCGCCTTTTCTCGCACCGCTCCACGAGATGCTCGGCGTTAGGCTTTTCTCCGACATTATTGGTGTTATCGAAATAACTGCAGCAGCGTTGATCGCCGCTCACCACTTATTCCCCAAAGCCGGTGCCTTAGGTGGGGCGCTTGCTAGTGGAACATTTATCGTCACTTTGAGCTTTATGTTTACGACACCCGGCATTTTTGAAGCAAGCGCAGGTGGCTTTCCTATCTTGTCTGTCGTGCCTGGCGCATTTTTACTTAAAGATCTAGTCTTGTTGGCGGTTTCAGTTTGGCTTTTTGCCACTAGTCTTCAAAAAATTGAAAACTAAATAACATCCTTTATGAGCGCTGTTGGGGAAGTACATCCTACGATAGCGCTCCCTACTCCCCTTATAACGAAATAACTTCTCTCGATCTGAAAGCACCAATCCAAATGAAGAATGAATATAGATTTCTCAAATTCCTAACTACCGCAGGACTGGTTTCATTATTGACCGTTACCTTGGCTCTTTCTGTGAAATCAGTTCTCGCAGACCCACAAGACGGCTTTATGCTTTCGGTCGATGAAAACGGCAACATTCATTTGCCAAATGTCGACTTCCAAAGAGACTGGACTGCCCTTGGTACTTGGGCCATAGCAGCGGAGGAAGGAACTCAAGGTTCCGAAGGTTTCCATACTGTTTACACGCAACCTCAATCTGTTACCTCTTTTCGTAAAACAGGAAAATTTCCGGACGGCACGATCTTAATTAAAGAACTGTTTGAAGCAATTACTGAGGAAATGACAACAGGAACCGTGAGCCGAGTTAAAGAAACAACAGGTTGGTTCGTAATGATTAAAGACACAAAAGGCCGTTTTCCTAACAATCCATCATGGGGCGATGGCTGGGCATGGGCTCAATTCGATGCAGGCGACAAGAAGAGCTCCACTTCCTCTAATTACAAGGATGATTGCTTAAGCTGTCACGAACCCGCAAAAAACACAGATTGGGTGTATTTAGACGGGTATCCTGTTTTATCAAATAGATAGGAAACGGACTTCGCTGCTTCTGTATTTTTTGCCTAGCATCAAGAACCTACATGAATCAGAAGAAGCCTATTTCCATGAACATTGTAGGACTGTGCTGCGTACAAGCTTTTCACAAGCTAGGCGCAGCAATGGTTACATCACTCCTTATCTGATTTCTTAGACGAGATCCTGAAAATATTTTATCCTGACACCATGTCCTTATTTATCCTCACAATCTGTTTAGCTATTATTATCGGATTTTCTGCTCATCGGGCGAGTTTGTGCTCAGTAAGCGCCGTCGAGGAAGTAATTTCTACGCGCCGCGCCTACATGCTCGCGAGCTTTTTAAAAGCGTCCCTTTGGGTCACCGGTATTGCCTTGATATTTACGGAAGTTTTTTCAATAAAACCTGTTCAAATAGAAGGCTGGGAATTTTCAACAAACACAATGGTGTGGGGATTAGTGTTTGGCGCGGGAGCAGCGCTTAACGGCGGCTGTGCCGTCTCCACCTTAACCCGCCTTGGCAGTGGCAACGTTGGGAAAATTCTAACGTTGGTCGGTTTCCTTTCCGGAGCAATTATAATTGCTCTCCTAAAGTCCAAAGGTTGGGTATCAACACCAAATTCAACCCAAACTATTCTAGGACAAGACCATAATTGGAAAATTTGGCTTGCTGGGGGAGTTGCTCTGTGGATGTGCTGGGAAGCAATACGATTAATTCGTTCTCGCTTTAGGAG
>JBALXM010000060.1:0-3116 GCA_036960695.1 Sneathiella sp. | reverse complement strand
TTGCTCTGTGGATGTGCTGGGAAGCAATACGATTAATTCGTTCTCGCTTTAGGAGCTCCTTCTTAAAGGGGATCCTCGCATCACGGTATAAATTGTCCAGCGCAGCCTTCATTATCGGGGGCTGCAATGGCGTGCTCTTTTTCATTTACGGTATTTGGGTGCATACAAAGTTACTTTCGGAAACTGCACGACATCTTATTTTGGACGCGCCTGTGCCAGATGCATTTTTGTGGATTTTATTCGGATCATTGTTGACAGGAATAACAATATCAGCATTGCATTCGCGGCGATTTGATTTGAAATGGCGTCCAAACAATAAGTGGTTTTTATATTTTGGAGGCGGTATTTTGATGGGAATTGGCGGCTCCATGATACCGGGTGGCAATGACGTCATTTGGCTGAACGCTTTACCTTCCTTATCTTTACATAGCGTACCGGCAATTCTATCTATACTGGCTGGTATCGCAGCAACGCTTTTGGGACTTCGTTATTTTGGTTTAGATATACAACATGTGGACTGCCACGGAGATGTCTGCAAAGTCACAGATAACTCCTAATGCCAGTCCAAATGTCGCTTTTATTTCTAAAGTAAGTTTTTCACGTCAGAAGAAAATGTAGGATAGGCAAACATATCTTCTTTTAATTGAGTTGCAGTGATGCCATGGCGCATAGCAAGCGCAAATAAATGGATAAGTTCTTCACCCTTATGCCCAACCATGTGCGCGCCTAAAATCATATCTGATTTCACATCGACAATGACCTTTGCCCACGCAACTGTTTCTGCATAACTTTTGCTTGAGAACCACCCGGACATATCGCTGGTCGATATTTTTACATCCAGGCTTTGATCCGTAGCTTCCCTTTCGGTCAGACCCACGCTACTGAGCGCAGGGATCGTATAAACGCATGTTGGAATGATTTCATAGTTAGGCTTTTGTGATGCTCCGTTGACAATGTTGTTACCAACGATCTTTCCTTCGTATGTTGCGATCGGGGAGAGTTGCGGAGATGTGACGAGACAATCACCACACACCCAGACAGAAGGATTTGTGGTGGACCGCAAAAATTCATTCGTCTTAATTGCTATCGCATCATGGGCAACATTTGCGGCATCAAGGTTTAATGTCTCTACATTAGCAATACGACCCGCACCGTTAATTATTTTATCAGCAGTTGACGTAATCTCCTGCCCCTTATGCTCATAGGTGACACTCAATTTATCCCCAGACTTGGCTATTTCCTTAACCGTCACACTTGTTTTTAACGTTATGCCAATGCGTTCGCTCTCCGTTTGAATAGCGGCAACGGCACCGCTCTCGATCCGCGGTAAAAGCTGAGGCATGACTTCCAAAATTGTCACTTTGGTGCCAGCCCGCGCATATACATGACTGAACTCCATGGCGATCACGCCACCGCCAATGAAGATGACTTCATCCGGTTGCTCTTCGCTTGAAAGCACATCGTCAGAAGTAATCATAAATTCTGCACCGGGTATGGGGAGCGGTCGTGTTTTGGAGCCTGTTGCAATAACAATATCCTCTGCTTCCAATATTTCCCCATTCACTTCAACGGAATTTGGACCAACAAATTTGGCAGAGCCACGGTAAATATCGCCCCGTTTTTCAGCAACATTAGCCATAGCATCGGGTATGAAACTAATCATATTTTTTTCGCGCTGAATTAACTTGGTCCAATTGAGTTTTGCTGTACCCACCTCGATTTCATGGACTCCAGCCATTTCTATATCATGAAGTGACTGAGCTGCCGCGACCAATACCTTTTTGGGGGTGCAGCCTCTGTTGGGACATGTGCCACCAAAATCACTTTCTTCAATGAATGCGATTGTTTTATTGGCTTCTTGCGCAACAGACGACACACCAAAACCAGCATTACCGCCACCTAATATAATAATGTCATATTTTTTTGTCATAGACATGCTCTCTCTTTGGAATAATTGGGGCAGGTAAATCTGTCCCCTCCATAATATTTTTCAGAGGCAATATGTAAGGTTCTAAATTCTTTTGGCAGCTAAACGGTGTTGATACGATGTATGTAACTGCTGTGCGAACATAGAGGTACCTGTCATCATGCCTCCCCTTCATATTCATTTATGAAGAAAAGCGAGGTGAGTATCCAATACCCAAAGACTATAGTTTTAATGTCCGGTTTCATAATTTTATCAATAATTGAACGCCATGAGAGTCTATGGCTCCAATTTAGTCGACGTCTAATCACTGACATGTGAGAAGCTGTGATGAGACATACCAGCGCATGGCCTTCAATATCAAATCCAGTATTGACTGGAGAAGTTGTTAGCATGAAGAGACAAAACGATAAGCATTCTAAAAAGCAAAATCAGACAAAGCGTCCGGCAGCTTCTAAAAAAGCGCTCTCACGGCGTAGTTTCTTTAATACCATGCGAAATGGTGCCATTGCAGCGCTGATTGTTGGTGGTGGTGCTTGGTTTGTCGTTGATGAAGTCATGGCGACGTTGGATGAACAGGACCTAACAAAATTAGGCAATGGGATACCAACTATTGTACAAATCCATGACCCCCAGTGTTCTCAATGCATCGCCCTGCAGCGAGAAACGCGAAAAGCTTTAGAGAATTTTGAGAATGGCAAACTGCAATATCTCGTCGCCAATATCAAAAGTGATGAGGGCCGAACCCTCGCGGCCACTCATGGAGTCAGACACGTCACTTTGTTGCTCTTTGACTCAAAAGGCAAAAGGCAGAAAATCCTCGCCGGCCCCAACCAAAGCGGTTACCTGACTGATGTTTTCCGGCAGCATTTGGAAAAATTCGGGCGCAGTTAAAATTCGGAAACATTTTGACGGCTTCGGGCCAACTTAAACTCCTAATATACGAAACTTGCTTATTGGAAAACTTATTTATCTTCAAACGGTTATATTTCTTACTCACAATAACGATGAACGACCACACGGCTCAACAGGCAGCCGTCGATCACAATGCATTCCGGTGCAGTCAGCACTGGTTCGAGCTCGTTTATCTTGGTTGAAGGGCAAGGGGAGGATTTTTGATCAGCGGGCGCCCAGACAGGACATGCCTATATTTTCCTCTTACTCGGTTCTTATCAAGAAAGGAAAACCTGAA
>JBALXM010000059.1:1960-22901 GCA_036960695.1 Sneathiella sp. | reverse complement strand
CCAGTGGCTTTTATAAAGTTGAGACAAATGAGCAAGGCGTCGTCTTACGTTTTGGGGAAGAAATCTCGACAACGCAACCTGGCTTGAACTATCATTTGCCTTATCCAATTGAAACTGTTCTCACACCTGATGTGACGAAATTGAACAGTGTCGAAGTTGGGTATCGCTTAAATCGGGGTGGGTCCGCTGTCCCTGTAGTTGCAGAAAGTCTGATGCTGACGGGCGATGAGAATATTGTCGATATTGGTTTTACAGTTTTCTGGAAAATCAAAGATGCAGGCGATTTCCTCTTCAACGTAGAAAATCAATCCCAGGCAATCAAGGCTGCGGCCGAGAGTGCCATGCGCGAAGTGGTTGGGCATACTAATTTGCAATCTGCAATTACTGAAGGCCGATTGAAAATCCAGGGTGAAGTTGCAGAGCGTCTGCAAGAAGTCATGGATCTTTACGAAATTGGTGTTGAGGTTGTTCAAATTCAAATGAAGAATTCTGATCCGCCCTCACAAGTGATTGATGCATTCCGTGACGTTCAGGCTGCTGAAGCCGATAAAGAACGGGCGCAGAATGAAGCCCTTGCTTATGCCAATGATATTATCCCACGTGCCCGCGGCGAAGCGACAAAAATTCGCCAAGAAGCAATCGGTTATAAACAACAAGTCGTTGCAGAAGCACAAGGTGAAGCCGCCCGCTTTATTTCTATCTATGATGAATATGCAAAAGCGCCTTATGTGACGCGTCAGCGTATTTATCTGGAAACACTACAAGACGTGTTTAAAGGTAAGAAAAAAATTATCATTGATAATAAAGGTGGCGGACAAGGTGTCGTCCCGTATCTTTCATTGAACGAGCTGCAAAAGGGGAGCGCTAAATAATGCCTAAATCATTTTCTACAGTTCTCGCCATTTTGGTTATTGCGGTTGGCTTTACTGCTGCAAGCGCCATGTTCACAGTGAACGAGACTGAACAAGCACTTGTCATGCAGTTTGGTAAAGAGAAAACGGTCATTCAACAGCCGGGCCTTAATTTCAAAATACCGTTCGTACAGAATGTTATCTTTGTTGATAAGCGCATTATTTCTGTTAGCACAAAGCGTGAAGAAGTTGTCACGCGCGATCAGAAACGCCTGATGGTTGACAGTTTTGCTCGGTTTAGAATATCCAATCCGCTTTTGTATTTTCAATCTTTTGGTAACATCAATGTGGCGCTTAGCCGAATTGAAACCATTTTGAACTCACAGTTGCGTCAAGTTTTAGGCCGTGAGATTTTGACTGAAATCGTATCTGGTGAGCGCGCGCGCTTGATGGATTCGATTAAGGATCAGGTCAATACCAAAACTATCAGTCGAGGCATCGAAATCGTTGATGTACGGATTGTCCGTGCCGATCTTCCAGAAGCCAATAGCCAGAAAGTCTTTGACAGAATGCGCTCACAGCGTGAGCAGGAAGCCAAAGAAATTCGGGCGACGGGGGCGGAGGCCGCACAGCGTATTCAAGCGAATGCAGAAAGAGAGCGGACCGTTCTTCTGGCGGAAGCAAAAAGAGATGGCGAAATTACTCGTGGTACTGGCGACGCGGAGAAAAACCGTGTTTTTGCTAGCGCCTTTGGTAAAGATCCAGATTTCTTTAGTTTCTACCGGTCAATGCAAGCCTATAAAGAGTCAATGTCGAATGATGATACGACAATGATCTTGTCACCAGACTCTGAATTCTTCCGGTTTTTTGATAACCAAGACAAAAAAACAGCGAAGTAATTTTGTATGAGAGTACGAGCCTGCAAGGGGAGATCCTTGCAGGTTTTTTCATGGGAGAAAAAATTGTTTGAGAATATTATTCTAGCTGTCGCGTTGGTTCTCTTCGTTGAAGGGGCCATTTATGCATTATTCCCTGATGGCATGAAACGAATGATGATCTCTGTCATAGAAATGCCAGCTGCAAACCTTAGAATAGGCGGCTTGATAGCAGCGGTTATTGGTGTTTTTGCCATATGGCTGATTAGGGGATAAAGGCCGTTGGATCTTAAATATCACTATTTTTATGAAAGAATTTTGCTTTAATTTCGAATTTGCACAATTATGCCACAATTGACTTCCAGTTATTTGTAATCTGATGATTAAGCGAGTTACTCTGGATATCGTTAAAAAAAGACATAATTTAAAGTTGAAGCATATTGTTATGACAATCATACCTTTGGGTGATGTGTCAGTTTAAACCGGTATTCGCAGACGTGTTTTATGGAAGGACCATAATTTTGTACACCCACAATCAGGCATACCGTGGAATACGGCAGGAAAAATCGATGTCGAGACAAGAACAAGCCACAGTGCTGGATAAGTCAAAAACCTATTTGACGATGGGGCTTACCCTTTTTGTTATGCTAACCTTGCTCGCGTATAACGCAGCAGCACGGGGGGCCCCTGATAGCTTCGCAGACTTGGCCGAAAAGCTCTCTCCGGCCGTTGTGAATATTTCTACAACACAAATTGTTAAAAATTCGAGCGCCAGCAATAAGCCTCAATTCCCTCCAGGACATCCTTTTGAAGATTTCTTCAAAGACTTTGGCGGTAAGAATAAAAAAGGCGAGAAAGAGCGTAAAGCAACTTCCTTGGGTTCTGGGTTTGTTATCGATACAGACGGATTTGTTATTACTAACAATCATGTGATCGACGGCGCGGACGAGATATTTGTTATCTTCCAAGATGGCAATAAAGTTTCTGCCGAGCTTGTTGGAACTGACCCCAAAACCGATATCGCCGTACTTCGCATCGATGCTGGAGACATAGATTTGGTCGCCGTTCCTTGGGGAAATAGCGATAAGTCTCGCGTTGGTGACTGGGTGCTGGCGATCGGAAATCCTTTTGGTCTTGGCGGTACAGTAACGGCGGGGATTATCTCTGCCCGTGGTCGGGATATTCGTTCCGGTCCTTATGATGATTATATTCAGACAGATGCTTCCATTAATAAGGGCAATTCAGGCGGTCCACTGTTTAATATGGATGGTCAGGTAATTGGTATTAATACGGCTATTTTCTCTCAGTCAGGCGGTAGTATCGGTATTGGCTTTTCCATTCCCTCGCAGCTTGCCAAAAATGTTGTAAAACAACTGTTGGAATTTGGTCAGACAAGGCGCGGTTGGCTTGGTGTTGTTATTCAGAATGTAACTGAAGAGCTTGCAGATGGACTTGGCCTTGAAAACACGGATGGTGTTTTGGTTGCCGGTGTTCCAGAAGATGGCCCTGCATTCAAGTCTGGTATCAAGGCTGGTGACGTGATCCTTGAATTTAATGGAAAAGAAGTTGGCGAGACACGCGAGCTTTCCAGAGCCGTTGCCGAAACTGATGTGGGAGCAAGTGTTGATGTTGACCTGTGGAGAAATGGTGAACGGATCACTAAGACGGTCAAGTTAGGTGAGCTGGAAAAGGCTGAAACAAGACTTGCAAGCACAAGCCCTTCTGCAGATAAAGCGCAACTGGCAGAAGTGCTGGGTATGCGACTCACAACAGTTACCCCTAAAGTTCGCGAGCAGTTTAAACTGAGCGATGAGGTTGAGGGCGTTATTGTTGTTGATATTGAAGAGGGGTCTGAGGCCGCGGAAAAAGAAATTCGGCCTGGAGATCAAATTCTTGAAGTTCAGTTGAAACCAGTTGCATCTGTGAGCGATGTAAAAGCCACTTTAAAAGACATTCAGGGAACTGATCGTAAGTCAGTATTGATGCTTATTAAGCGAGGCCTGAATTCAAGGTTTGTCGCCCTCAGTACTGAAAAGAAATAAACTAATAACAAAAAAAGCCCTCACTTCGGTGGGGGCTTTTTTATTGAGTTCTCGCTTGATTTTAGACTTTTTCGGTTATCGTCATAGTATCCAGAAGTTGCCGAATAGTGGTTGCCAATTTTGATTTACTATATGGTTTTTGCAGGAGATTTTCTGAAAGATTTTGTATTTCCACGTTGTGCTGGCCCAATACTTTTTCTTTCATTTGAGTAAAGCCGCTGGCGAGTAATATTTTAATTTCAGGATTAATTTCTTTTGCTTGCAGGGATAATTGAAAACCATCAATACCACCGGGCATAATGACATCCGTAAAGAGTAGATCAATGTCAGGATTATCCTTCAATCGCGTTACAGCTTCGGCACCACTTGTTGCTGTGATGATTTTGTAGCCAAGCCTTCCAAGGATAGAGGCTGCGATATGAATTAACGGTGCTTCATCATCAACAACAAGGATTGTCTCAGTTCCTTCTTGCCTGGAGGGTTTTCTTACCCCTTCAGATTGGACTTTAAAGCTGGAGAGGGAGCGAGGAAGATAAAGAGAAATTTCTGTTCCTTCGCCTAGCTGAGACTTAACTTTAATTTGGCCGTCGGATCTTTGTATAAACCCATAGACCATGCTCAAGCCCAGCCCCGTTCCTTTTCCAGGGTCTTTTGTTGTGAAAAAGGGTTCAAATATCTTCTCTTTAATATCATCAGCCATCCCTGCTCCTGTATCTTTCACCTTGATCAGAACATAGTCTCTATAGACAGGAGGGCTGCCGGGGTCTGGAAATTCGTCAGCCAATACGCAGTTTTTCGTCTCAATGACCAAAATCCCACTTCCAAGGAAAGCATCGCGGGCATTTAAAGACAAATTAAGAATGGCATCTTCCAAGTCACCGGAATTCGCCTCAATGTCCCATAAACCGTCTGACAAATTCAACTTAATCTGGATCGATGCTGTCAGAGATTTAGCAATGAGGGCTTCCATATTTTCGAGAAGGCCATTGGCGGAAATACGCTGAGAAGAAGCGCCTTCTTTCCGGGAAAAACTGAGGAGTTTTTTTGTGATTTCTGCGCCGCGATGGGCACCTTTGATTGCACTGTGAATATAACTTTCTGTTTCGGAATCGACATCGGCTAATTCTTCAACAAGTTCGAGGTTTCCTAGGATAATGCTGAGAATATTATTAAAATCATGGGCAATGCCGCCTGTGAGCTGTCCAATAGCATCCATCTTTTGAGACCTGCGCAGGGCAGCTTCAACATTTCGTTGGTGGGTAATTTCGCTTTGAATGCTGACTATACCGCCACGACTTGTCTCGCGATCACTCAGCATAAGAATGCGGCCATCCTTTAATTTGACTTCAAAAGCTTTTGGGGGGCCGGTGTCGACATTCTCTCTTCTGTTCACATAATTTTCTGCTTTTTCTTCAGCAACAACGACGGTTTGTCTTTCTATGTCAAGATGCCCAAGATACTTTCTATGAGCTCCAAAGGAAGCTTCTTCCTCGCTGTAACCATAGAATTCTCGGAATTTTGAATTGCAGATGATCAATCCGCCTCCCGGTCCGTAGAGAACAAATCCCTCGTTGATAGATTCCAAGGCATCAATCAACATTTCTCTGGAACTTAAAAGCGCTTCATCCGCAAGTTTTTCAAGTGTGACATCGTGACTTGAAAAAAGGTACAGCTTTTGCTCGTCCAGAACGATCGAACGGGCCGTTAGCAAGCAATGGATCTGGCTTCCATCTTTCGCTTGCATAATGATTTCCATATTTTGAATAACGCCTTCGTTCTTCAAGGCGGCTGTTATTTCACGGTCATAATGGTCGTCTGGCCAAACATTTAGGTCGGTAGCCGTCTTTCCAATACATTCATCTTCTTCAAATTGAAGTGAGGAAAGCCAAGCGTCATTTACCGCTAAAAGCGACCTGCCGTTGGCATCTGTGATTGCCATCAAGTTTGTACTTGTTCTGAAGACAGTCCAAAAAAGGTCACTAATGTTTGATCTTGAATCTAAATCTAGAAAGTTCAACAGCTTCATGAGTTAATACACAATATTCGTTGTTGGGTTGTGTTGATTGTATGGTCAATACTAAAAATAATCAAACAACTGTCGCGATAACCCCTCAGACCTTCTCCGAATAAATGCACAAAATAATATTTCTTACCCGAAAAATTAAAGGACAAAGTCTTCTCTTTTATAACCTTGAAAATACAACAACGTGGTCAGATCTCCAAATTTTATCATAGCATCTGCAGCTTCTGCGGCTTTAGGTTTTGCGTGATAAGAAACGCCAAGCCCGGCGGCTTCGATCATCGGGATATCATTCGCCCCATCCCCAATCGCGACACTTTGCGCACGATCTAGATCTAATTCTTCTAAAAGGCGGTTGAGGTTATTGAGTTTGGCTTGTGAATTGAGAATGGGTTCTGCTGCATTTCCGGTCAACTTGCCTTTGTCGAAAATCAACGCGTTACTATCATCCATATCAAAACCGATTTGTGCGCGAATGCGGTTTGTAAAAAAAGTAAAGCCGCCGGATACAAGTGCGGAATAGGCGCCATTTGCTTTTATGGTTTGGATAAGTGTCTTTGCACCAGGTGTCAATCTGACCCGCTCGTCAAATGTTTGTTGCAGAACTTTCTCGTCCAGCCCCTTTAACATGGCAACGCGAGCGCGAAAGGCATCGTCAAAATCCAACTCCCCATTCATCGCCTGTTCCGTTATGGCGGAGACTTGATCTTTAATGCCAGCAAAGTCAGCCAGTTCGTCAATGCATTCAACTGTAATAATCGTGCTGTCCATATCAGCCAGCAGGAGCATTTTTTTACGATGGAGAACAGGTTGCAGGCAATAATCAGTTAGCTCGATAGTGGGGCGGATTTCCTCCAATCGAACGTTGCCATCAAATAAAATATCACAAGCAAGTTCTTCACATAACCAGTCGGTGGCGATATTGATCGCTCCCAGTTCCTTGAGCCTAGTCACTGCAGTGTCAACTATGCTAGAGAGAAGATGGTCAGTGTTTGGATCTTTTACGAGGGTCAATACTGTCGTTGTCATAGTTTCTACCGGTAAGTCGTGGATGATCAATCAAGAAATAAGTAGTTCAAATTCTAAAAGCTGTGTTCTTTTAGCAGGACCGACGGCGAGCGGCAAATCCGCATTGGCTATCGCCATAGCAAATGAATTCGACGGTGTCGTGATCAATGGGGATTCCATGCAGGTTTATAATGCTCTGCGTGTGATTACCGCAAGGCCAAGCCTTGAAGAAGAAACATCAGCCCCCCACAGGTTATACGGCGTGCTTGAGCCCGACGATTATTGCACAGCGGCGCGGTGGCGTGATATGGCGCTAGCTGAAATTGACGCGTGTCATGAGCAAGGCAAACTTCCCATTATTGTCGGGGGGACCGGGCTTTATTTTGAGATACTGACAAAAGGGATTGCAGAGATCCCAACGATATCACAAGAGAAACGATCTGAATTAAGAAGCCTGCAAGTCGAGCAAGGGAATCAGGTTATTTATGATCGGTTACTGCAAAAAGATCCTGAAATGGCAGCGAAGCTAAATGTCGGTGATACGCAGCGACTGCTTCGGGCGCTTGAGGTGTTTGAGGATACCGGCGTTACTTTATCCCAATGGCAGAAAACCGCATCGGACGGACCTACTCTTGATTGCCCTAGAATCTGGTTGGCATTAGCGCCGGAGAGACAGTGGTTATATGATCGATGTAATCGTCGCCTTGATTGGATGATCGAAGAGGGTGGGGCGATAGAAGAGGTAAAAGCGATTCTTGAACGCGAACTTGATTCATCTCTTCCCTCCATGAAGGCACTTGGTGTTCCAGAAATTATCGAATATTTGGAAGGCGGAATTTCGAAGGAAGAGACGGCGGAGCGCGTCAAAATGCAGACCCGCCGCTACGCAAAGCGCCAGATGACGTGGGTTCGGAATAAGATGACTGAGGCGAAAATTTCATCCGCGCAAGATATGGAAAGTTTGAAGGCTGATTTCTTTCCATTTATTCGCCATTTTTTGTTGACCCTGGAAGACTGAGACGCTAGTTTCTGACCGAATGGTGGGCTTTGCGGGTCGTTTTGTCTTCAAACCTACCAAATTCGCATCGCTCGGATTTAAATCCGGGCGCTTTTTTTCGTTAAAGCAATTTTTAGATGCTCATTTAGAGAGATTAGGTGACCCCCATGGCAAAACAGGAAATGTCAGGTGCAGCAATTGTTATCAAAGCGCTTATAGATCAAGGCGTGGAGGTGATTTTCGGGTATCCTGGTGGCGCTGTGCTGCCCCTTTATGATGAGCTGTTTAAACAAAATAGCATTCGCCATATTCTTGTCCGTCAAGAAGGTGGCGCCGTTCATGCGGCAGAGGGATATGCAAGATCGACCGGTAAGCCGGGTGTTGTTCTGGTAACGTCTGGTCCCGGTGCTACTAACGCAGTAACCGGACTTGCTGATGCGTTGCTTGATAGTATCCCTATCATTTGCCTAACGGGACAAGTTGCGACCCACCTCATCGGGAATGATGCTTTTCAGGAAGCCGATACCATTGGTATTACGCGTCCGGTTACCAAGCATAATTACTTAGTTAAAGACGCCAACGATATGGCGAAAACTGTGCATGAAGCGTTTCATGTAGCAACGAATGGGCGACCCGGACCTGTTGTGATCGATCTGCCTAAAGATGTTCAATTCGCAATTGGAACTTATTCGCCGCCAGCTCTTATTCAGCATAAAAGTTTTAGGCCTCAAATCAAAGGTGACCTAAAAGCCATTAAAGAAGCTGTTAAATTAATTGCTGGTGCCAAGAAACCAATTTTCTATTCTGGCGGCGGGGTTATTAATTCAGGCCCTAATGCTTCTAAGTTGCTAACGCAATTTGTCCGTATGACAGGTTATCCTATTACAAGCACCTTAATGGGGCTTGGTGCTTATCCGGCTAGTGATAAGCAATTTTTGGGAATGCTGGGAATGCATGGGACGTATGAAGCGAATCATACGATGCATGACTGTGATGTCATGATCTGTGTCGGTGCCCGTTTTGATGATCGGATTACGGGGCGCCTTGAAGCATTTTCCCCAAATTCGAAGAAAATTCATATTGATATTGATCCGTCTTCAATCAACAAAAATATTGCTGTTGATATTCCTATTATCGGGGATGTGGGCCATGTGCTCGAAGATATGATTAAAGTCTGGAAATCTGAAGTTTACAAGGCTGACCTTAGAGCCCTTGAAACATGGTGGGAGCAGATTGAAGGATGGCGTTCCCGTAATTGCCTGAATTTCACTCAATCTGGTAAGGTCATCAAACCGCAATATGCGTTGTCACGGTTGAACGCTTTGACCCGTGACAAAGATCGCTATTTCACAACAGAAGTTGGACAGCATCAGATGTGGGCTGCTCAATATCTACAATTTGATGAGCCAAACCGATGGATGACATCGGGTGGTCTTGGTACCATGGGATACGGATTGCCCTCAGCGATGGGCGTGCAAATTGCCCATCCAGATGCTTTGGTTGTTGATGTGGCAGGCGAAGCCTCAACGATGATGAATATCCAAGAGCTGTCCTGCATCGTGCAATATCGCTTGCCGGTGAAAGTTTTCATTTTGAACAATCAGTATATGGGGATGGTTCGCCAATGGCAGGAATTGCTGCATGGTAGCCGCTATTCTGAGAGTTACATGGAAAGCTTGCCTGACTTTGTGAAATTGGCAGAAGCCTTTGGCGCATCTGGCTTGCGATGCTCTGATCCTGACAAAGTTGATGATTGCATCAAGGAAATGCTAGCAATTGATGGCCCGGTTATTGTTGATATGCTTGTGGATAAGGAAGAAAATGTTTATCCAATGGTCCCTTCTGGTGCCGCACATAACGAAATGATATTGGCTGATAGTAAAGATGGAGAAGCGCCAGTAATGACTGTCGCGGGACAGGCCCTGGTATAGTAGGACTGAAATACTTCCCCAGTTATAGGCGAGAAATAATGGGCCTGAGTTAAGGACCCGCGAGAAAGATAGCTTGAATAATGATACAGAAAACAGAAATTCATCGGCATACAATTGCTGTATTGGTTGATAACGAATTTGGCGTATTGGCGCGAGTTGTTGGCTTGTTCTCTGGCCGCGGCTATAATATCGAAAGCTTGACGGTCGCTAAAGTTGATGATGTTGAAAATCTTTCCCGGATCACCATAGTGACCACGGGAACATTGATGGTTATCGAACAGATCAAGGCTCAGTTGGCGCGGCTAATTCCAATTCATCAGGTTGCCGACCTTACGCTGGACGGCCCATCTGTTGAGAGAGAAATGGCGCTGGTCAAAGTTGAGTGTACTGGTGAGAAACGCGTAGAAGCATTGCGCATGGCCGATATTTTTCGGGCCCGTGCGGTCGATACCACTGAGGAATCATTTGTATTCGAGGTGACCGGAGTGAGGGATAAAGTGAAGGCCTTTATTGGCTTAATGGATCCGCTCGGGAAAACCGAAGTCTGCCGTACAGGCGTTGTGGCAGTTAAAAGAGGCAAAAATACCATCTAATGGATGGTGCTTGAAATTATTAGAGACGTTTATACCTAGAAGGAAATAGTGAGATGCAAGTTTATTACGACACAGATGCCGATGTTAATTTAATCAAAGGCAAAAATGTTGTCATCGTTGGTTATGGCAGCCAGGGACATGCCCACGCGAATAACTTGAAAGATTCAGGCGCGAAAAACGTGGTTGTTGCACTTCGTGCGGATAGTTCTTCGGTCAAAAAAGCTGAGGGTGCAGGCCTTAAAGTTATGACGGTAGCCGATGCAGCGGCATGGGGCGATGTTATCATGATGTTGGCACCGGATGAATTGCAAGCTGACATTTATGAAGCAGATCTTGCGCCGAACATGAAACAGGGCGCTGCTCTTGTTTTTGCTCATGGCCTGAATGTTCACTTCAACTTGATTGAACCTCGCAAAGACATGGATGTTTTCATGATCGCGCCTAAAGGCCCTGGTCATACTGTGCGTTCTGAATATCAACGTGGTGGCGGGGTTCCGTGCCTTGTGGCTGTTGAGCAAGATGCAACTGGGAACGCACTGGACATCGCATTGTCTTATGCGGCTGCAATCGGTGGCGGTAAAGCGGGTATCATCAAGACAACTTTTAAAGAAGAATGTGAAACTGACCTTTTTGGTGAGCAAGCTGTTCTTTGCGGCGGGTTGGTCGAGCTTATTCGCGCTGGCTTCGAGGTTCTGGTTGAAGCTGGTTATGCTCCTGAAATGGCGTATTTCGAATGCTTGCATGAAGTGAAACTGATTGTGGATCTTATGTATGAAGGCGGCATTGCCAACATGAACTACTCTATTTCGAATACAGCGGAATATGGTGAATATGTATCAGGCCCACGGATCATCACATCTGAAACCAAAGCTGAAATGAAACGTGTTCTTGAGGATATCCAAACGGGTAAATTCACACGTGACTTTATGTTGGAAAATAAAGTGCGCCAGCCATTCTTGAAAGCAACTCGGGCTAAGAATGATGCGCATCAGATTGAAGAAGTTGGCGGACGTCTTCGCTCCATGATGTCATGGATCGGCGAAAATGCCATGGTTGATAAAACTAAAAACTAAAATTTCTCTTCAATATGAGAATATGAGAAAAGCCAGTGTAGAAATGCACTGGCTTTTCTGTGTCTGTAGCCGTTGGCTAGGTTAAATTTCCGGTTTGATTGGTGGTTAATTATGGAAAACTCTAATTCATTTGAAGATGGGCGATAAATCAGTTGCTTGCCTGCCTAGAAAGATCGTAATACTGATGCGTTGAAAAGTCGGAAAATATTAACTATCTTCTGGCATACAAGTAATGAAACTGTAAATGCCAGTCGAAACATGTGTTTATAGATTTAGACTAAAGTTAAAAAATAATGTTGCCAAATACGGATAACTCTCCCTTTAAAGACTAAAAAGTGGTGCTGTTCAGTATTTGGGAATTAGGTTAAAGGGCAGGGGGCTTGCTCTTTGTTGAATATGGTGAGTGAGGCAATTTAATGTTTTCCAAAATGCTTGGTATGTTTTCCGCAGACATGGCTATTGACCTTGGTACGGCCAATACACTTGTTTATGTGAAGGGCCGCGGGATCGTCCTGAATGAGCCATCTGTTGTCGCTATTATACACAGGCAAGGTAAAAAACAAGTTCTCGCCGTTGGTGATGAAGCCAAAATGATGCTTGGCCGGACACCTGGAAATATCGAAGCTATTCGCCCACTGCGTGATGGCGTTATCGCTGATTTTGAAATTGCTGAAGAAATGATCAAGCACTTTATTCATAAAGTGCATAATCGACGCAGTTTTGCGCGGCCACTGATCATCGTGTGTGTCCCATCAGGCTCTACTGCTGTTGAGCGTAAAGCAATTCGCGACTCATGCGAGAATGCAGGGGCACGAGAAGTATATCTAATCGAAGAGCCTATGGCAGCCGCAATCGGCGCCGGGCTTCCCGTTACAGAGCCTACTGGGTCCATGGTTGTGGATATTGGCGGTGGTACGACTGAAGTGGCAGTTCTGTCACTTGGCGGCATTGTTTATTCAAAAAGCGTTCGTGTGGGCGGTGATAAAATGGATGAGGCAATTATTGCTTATATCCGTCGCAATCATAACTTGCTTATTGGTGAAAGTTCTGCCGAACGGATTAAGAAAACGATTGGTTCAGCCTGCCCACCCGAAGAGGGAAATGGGGAGACAATGGAAGTTAAAGGCCGTGATTTAATGAACGGCGTTCCAAAAGAGCTAATTATCAGTGAGCGGCAGATTGCTGAAAGCCTCGCGGAGCCTGTTGGCGCCATTATAGAGGCTGTAAAAGTTGCTTTAGAACATACAGCGCCTGAGCTTGCAGCGGATATCGTGGATAAGGGAATAGTCCTAACTGGCGGCGGCGGATTGCTTGGTAATTTTGATCAAGTGCTTCGCAATGCAACAGGCTTACCGGTATCAATTGGTGATGAGCCACTTTCATGTGTTGCAATTGGTACAGGTCGTGCGCTTGAAGAAATCAAAGTGCTGCGCCATGTATTAATGGGTGATAATTAGAAGACGGATTGAGGAATAGGGGCAAAAGTACTGTGTTTTATGTACTGCCGGAGTTTTTAGCATGGCTTTGAGTCAAGGAACTGCTTGGAAGTTTGCGTTACCGCTGAAAGTTGTTTTTCAGCGTTTCGCCTTTTTATCTCTAATTTGTGTTTCTGTGGCGCTTCTTGTGCTTGGAAAAGCGGATCTTGTCATTTTAGAACGGGTTCGTACTATTAGCACGGATGCCTTGACGCCTATTTTAGGAACTCTTTCCCAGCCGGTAAATGCCTTGAATAAAGGGATTGAGCGGGTAAAAGAGCTAGCCACACTTGTTGAAGAAAATGAAAAATTACGCCGTGAGAACGAGCGCCTCATAAGATGGCAGGCCGTTAGTCGTAAGCTGGATCAAGAAAACGAATATTATCAGCGCCTTTTAAATGCCTTAACTGATCCCTTGGTTCTACCGATTACGGCGAGAGTTGTGGGTGATTCTGGCGGTCCATTTGTCCGCACTTTGCTTTTGGGCGCTGGTACGCGCGATGGTATTCGGGTCGGTCAAGCGGTTGTTGGCCCATTAGGGTTGGTTGGGCGTATTGCGGAAGTCGGGCGTAAATCTTCTCGTGTCCTTTTACTCACTGATTTGAATTCTCGTATACCCGTAATTTTACAAAAGTCACGGCATAAAGGCATATTGGTTGGCGATAACTCAGCGACGCCGAAATTGGAATATCTGCCCATTAATGCGCAAGTATCACCCGGTGATCGTGTGGTTACCTCAGGCGACGGAGCAATGCTACCTGCGGGTCGTCCCATAGGAATTGTCTCATCCGTGAGTGATGGGCAAGTACAAATTCAAACCTTCGCAGATTGGGCGAAACTCGAATTTGTTAGTGTTTTGCGGTATGATTTACCCGGTTTGACAGACAGGGCGACAAATCCAGGTGATCTTGGTGAGAGCCAATTGAGTAATTGATGGTTTGCAGAAGACAGGAGCGTGTTTGTTAATGACACCCTCAATTTCATATCAGGTTGATCAGATACTACGAGGGAGTATTCCCTTTTGGCTTACCTTCTTTTTGGCCCTCCTTAGTGTCGTCCCCATGAGAATTGAAGGTTTTGCGATCGTGACGCCTTCACTCGTGACAATTTCAGTCTTTTATTGGAGCCTTCACCGCCCTAACCTTATGTCCGCTCCCATCGTGTTTTTACTTGGATTGATTTCCGACATATTGACCGGTGTACCGATGGGATTGTCACCGCTGATATTGTTGCTGGTTCACGGGATATCGGCTTCTCAACGCCTGGTTTTTGTTGGGCGGGCCTTTATTGTGACATGGTGGGGATTTTTACTTGTTGGGGCTGGCGTCGCGTTTCTGTCTTGGATCATTGCCTGCCTTTATTCCTTGTCAATATTACCAATTCTACCGGTTCTTATGCAGTTCGTCCTTTCAATGTTAGTCTTTCCGTTATGTGCATGGTGCTTTGGGTTCGTGCAAAATAGTCTGTTGAGGCATATCTAATATGTCGATTAATCGAGATAAAGAGAAAGCACGGTTATTCTCTCGCCGGGCCTTATTTATGGCTGGCGGACAAGCAACGCTGATGTCTGTTCTGGTGGGACGGTTATATTATCTTCAAGTTATTCAGTCCGATGAATATACTATGATGGCTGACGACAATCGGATGAATATTCGGCTTCTCGCCCCTCTTCGGGGGCGAATTCTAGATAGATTTGGTGAAGAGATTGCAATTAATCGCCAAAATTACCGTGTGGTTTTAATTCGAGAACAAACTAAAAGTGTAGAACAAACACTAGATCGCTTGTCAGAGCTGGTCACAGTTACGCCATCAGATCGCGCTCGTGTTTTGAAAGAGACGAGACGAAAAAGAGGGTTTGTTCCTATTCCTGTGATGGAAAATCTTGCATGGGATGAATTTGCCCGCATAAATGTGCATAGCCCTGAACTGCCGGGAATTCAGTTGGATGTGGGGGAGACACGCTATTACCCATATGGTCCATTATTTGCCCATACGGTAGGGTATGTTGGAGCAGTCTCGGAAAAAGATCTTCAAAAACTTGCACCAGACCCTCTTCTTGAATTACCCGGTTTTCGTATCGGTAAGAACGGGATAGAAAAATACTATGATTTGTTTTTGCGCGGCACAGCGGGCACAAGCCGCGTAGAGGCGAATGCCTTCGGGCGTGTTATTCGCGAATTAAACCGGCAGGAAGGCAGTCCCGGAAATGAACTGGTTCTGACGGTCGACGCCCAGTTACAAAAATTTGCGACAACCCGGATGGGGGAAGAGAGTGCAGCCGCAACGGTGCTCGACATTCATACGGGCGATATTTTGGCAATGGTTTCAGTGCCAAGCTTCGATCCAAATAGTTTTACAACTGGTATCAGTACGAAAGAATGGAAAGGACTGCAGAATAACCCCAAGCATCCTTTAAGCAATAAAGCCGTTGCTGGGCAATACCCGCCGGGATCAACTTTCAAAATGGTTGTCGCTCTTGCAGCCTTGGAAGCAGGGGTCATATCTGGGGGCCATGAAGTCTATTGTAATGGCGGTACCAATTTGGGTAAGCGTCGTTTCCATTGCTGGAAACGGGGCGGGCATGGAAAACTGAATTTACGGGCAGCGATCGAGCAATCTTGTGATGTCTATTTCTATGATATCGCCCGAAAAGTGGGTGTTGATAAAATAGCGGAAATGGCAAATCGGTTAGGGTTGGGCCATAAATTGGATCTCGATTTACGGGGAGAGAGATCTGGGCTTATTCCAACAACGGATTGGAAGCGCGCGGTGCGCGGTCAGAGATGGCAGGTCGGCGATACTTTTAATGTAGGCATCGGCCAGGGTTTTGTCTTGGCAACCCCGCTACAGCTTGCCGTAATGACAGCACGTCTTGCAAATGGCGGTAAGGCCGTAACACCCCGGTTTGTAAAGAAAGTCGCCCCTGATGGAGAAGATATCCCTGTAGAAACTGAAATTCCTGATATCGGGGTTAGTAAGGCATCGATGCGCCAGGTTCTTGAAGGTATGTTCGATGTGGTTAATAGCAAGCGTGGCACAGGCAGAAAATCTCGGATAAAGCAAGAAGGCTGGGAAATGGCCGGAAAATCAGGGACGGCACAGGTTCGACGGATTTCTAAAAAAGAGCGCAAAACAGGTGTACTAAAATCTGCTGAACGTCCTTGGAAAGAGCGAGATCATGCCTTGTTCGTGGCGTTCGCCCCTTATGATGCACCACGCTATGCCGTGGCGGTTATTGTCGAGCATGGAGGCGGCGGATCAAGTGTCGCAGCGCCTATCGCCAGAGACCTTTTACTAGAAGCGTTGAGATTAGATCCTGTTGGGAATAAAACGCGCCAGAAATTCAGCGCGAATACACCGGATGATGGGGATCAGAATGCTTAAAGAGCTTGGAGCACCTGAGGGTTCTCTCCCTTTATCAAAAAAAATATGGGACATGAATTGGGGGTTTGTGCTGCTGATTTGTGCAACAGCCTCCATTGGTTTCGTCATGTTATATTCTGCGGCTGATGGAAACATTGATCCGTGGGCCTCACGCCAAATGATCCGATTTGCCGCTGGTCTTGTCATTATGTTTGTCGTGGCACTCGTCGATATCAGAATTTGGCTCAGATTGGCGTATCCTTTATACGCTATTTCCTTGCTTATGCTGGGCGCTGTCGAAGTGATGGGTGTTGTGGGCATGGGGGCTAAAAGATGGGTGGAAATTGGGCCCATCCAAATACAGCCGTCTGAGATTATGAAAATCACGCTGGTTTTGGCTATCGCACGCTATTTCCATGGATTACCTATTGAGTATGTACGCAGAGTGCGATGGTTGATTATTCCGATTATTTTGGTCGCTTTGCCCTCTGCCTTAGTCTTGCGGCAGCCTGATTTGGGAACAACTCTCCTGCTTGTTGCGGGCGCGGGCATTGTCTTTTTTGCCGCCGGCGTTAGTTTGTGGAAGTTTGGTTTGATTATCGGTAGTGCGATCCCTGCTGCCTTCTTTGCGTACCAATTTCTTCATGAATATCAGCAAAAACGTATTTTAATTTTTTTGAACCCTGAGTCAGACCCATTAGGCTCAGGATATCATATCATGCAATCCAAAATCGCATTAGGCTCCGGTGGCGTTTTTGGAAAAGGCTGGGTTCAGGGGACGCAAAGTCACCTTAATTATTTACCCGAAATGCGGACGGATTTCATTTTCAGTATGTTGGCTGAAGAGTTTGGTATGGTCGGTGGCCTAGTTCTTTTCTCCTTGTATATCCTGTTAATGGCATATGGATATGCTATCGCCTATCGGTCGCGAAACCATTTTGGACGATTACTTGCCATTGGGATGACCGGGGTGTTTTTCTTGTATGTCTTCATCAACATCGCCATGGTAATGGGGTTGGTCCCTGTTGTGGGCGTGCCGCTTCCCCTTATTTCTTACGGCGGAACTTCTATGCTGACCTTGCTTGTCGGGTTTGGGTTGATAATGAGTGTTTACCTTCATCGGGATTTGGAACTTCACTCCAAAACTTACTAGCCCGCGCGCCCAATTCTTGATCGGGTCACAATGTGATCATGGCATTGTGAAGTGCCCTTTTCGGAATTTGTGTTAAATCTCCTTTTATGGAGGGCTACGCTTATGAAATCTCTATTGAAGTTACTCTACGGCGCAACTCTGGTTCTGCTCGTACCTACAATCGGTTTGGCGGACGTTGTCACTGGAAATGCCAGAATTATCAGTGCAGAAACGCTTCAAATTGGATCGACAGTATTTCGGTTGGCGGGTATCGATGCCCCCGAAGTTGGGCAAATTTGCAATAATAAATCAGGAAAAGAATTTGACTGTGGTCGCATTGCGGCAACGGCATTAATGGACTTGACGGCAGGGGCTACAGTTCGCTGTACCAGCCTTGATGATATAATAAAATCTCCCATTCTCGCGCGCTGCGATGTGGATGGATACGATCTTGCCGAAGGCATGGTTTATACGGGTTGGGCATTGCCGGACCCTGTAACCGGGACTGCATTCGAGCCTTATCAGATTAAGGCTATGAAAAAGAAACACGGCCTTTGGGCCGGGCAATTTCAACTGCCTTGGATTTGGCGCAATGAACGCTCACAGTAAATCTCTCATTCATTTGAACTGTAAGTGAGCGAGATATGGATTAGGTTCCTAATTATAACCAAGAAATGGGAGAGTCTAGGATGAGAAATTCCTCAGCATCGTTGATAAAAGTTGGGTCTTTAATTTTTGCAGTATGTGTTGTCTTCCTGTCTTTAAATAAACCAGTTTTGGCTGGTGATGAAATGAAGCCCACACAAATATACAAAAGTAATCTAGAATTTAGTGCCTTTTTAGTAGAGCTGAAAGCAGCTATCAAACAAGAAAAAATGGGCGTTATAGCAGAAGCCTGTGCCGACTGTGGTGCCCGGTCAATTGGTGTTGAAATTCCAGGAAACAGAGTGGTGATGATTTTTAATCCACACTTCGCTGTCCGAATGTTAAAGGCGAATGTGGAGGCTGGGGTCGAGGCTCCGTTGCGTTTGTATGTCATTGAGACAGCATCAGGATCTCAACTTTCTTATCGAAAACCCAGCGATGTTTTTGCCCCTTATTCATCATCCGGTGATCTGGCAAAAATGGCAAAGGAGTTAGATCTCATCTTGGAGCGGATTGCTAAAAGCGCAACCCAATAGGGACTAGACACGCTATGAGTTCTGATACCTTGCCGTTAAATAAAAATAGGCATTTTGCACTATCAATCATGGGGGGCGCCATAATCTTGGCCGCCTTTTTGCTTTCGATGTCCGATGGCAATAATGCTTGGCTATTTGTCGTGGCCCTTTTAATGGGGGTGTCTTTGTATCATGCTTCTTTTGGGTTTAGCGCGGCTTACCGCAATCTCTTCAGAAAAGGCGATACGAGAGGGGTGGACGGGCAGATAGTCTTATTGGCTGTTACGATGATTTTGTTCGGCCCCGTTCTTATGAAAGGCGAAATGTTTGGGCAATCCTTGGGTGGTGCCATCGCACCGGTCGGGATTGGGATGGCATTCGGAGCTTTCTTATTTGGAATTGGGATGCAACTTGGCGGCGCTTGCGCGTCAGGAACCTTATACACCGCGGGTTCTGGCAATCCTCGTATGATGCTTGTTTTGGTCTTCTTTTGTATTGGTGCTTTTTGGGGAAGTCTTGACTTGGGATGGTGGCAGGAGCTGCCGGGAATTGGCGCTGTATCGCTTGCGGATAAGTGGGGTTGGGAAGTGGTGTTCCCCAGCCAACTGGGTGTTTTGCTCCTTTTATATGCGGGGCTTCATGTCCTTCGTCGTAAAAGACAAAAGAGGCGACCACAGTCTTCTGAACAGCCTTTATTCAAAAGGCTAATTCAAGGGCCATGGCCTCTTATTTGGGGAGGGATATCGCTAGGGTTCTTAAACTTGGTGACTTTGTTAAGTGCCGGACATCCGTGGTCTATTACTTGGGGCTTTACGCTTTGGGGTGCCAAGGCGGCAACTTTGCTCGGCTGGAATCCGATGACAAGTGACTTTTGGGCAAGCGGTTTTCAGCAACAGGCGCTTCAGCAATATTTGTGGCAAGACACAACATCTGTGATGAATTTCGGGATTTTGTGCGGTGCTACCCTCGCCATGTTATTGGCAGGGCGAAAAGCCGCTGCAATGAGCCGAAAGTGGCGACCTATCGCTGCCGCTATTCTTGGTGGGTTGATGCTGGGATATGGCGCCCGTATCGCTTACGGCTGCAACATTGGTGCGTTTATCAGTGGTGCTGCATCTACCAGTTTACATGGGTGGGTTTGGATTTTATGTGCGTTGCCGGGAAATTGGCTTGGGATGCATTTAAGGCGCCCCTTCCAGCTTGACTGAACTATTTAAAGATTTCGACGAAATAAGGAGAATAAAATGCTTAAACAATTAGTTTCTACGACACTGACTGGCGCCGCTTTTGCGGGGCTCCTATTTGGGACCACTTCGATAGCACTGGCAGCCTCTCCCCAAATCATTGAATTGGTACAAGTACCGTGTCAGTTCCTTGATATAGAAAAAGATCAAGGATATAGCACAACAAAAAAGGCAGATTGTGAAGCGATTAACGCGGAAACGGCTGAAGCAAGGCTTGCTGATGCAAAGGTCATGACCGTAAAACCTGGCGAGTATATTTTTAAGGTGACAAATAAAAATGTCCCATACGAATTGGGCTTTTGGTTGCGCGAAAAAGATTATAACTGGGCCAATCCAGTTCATAAATTGACCAAAATAAGTATCTCTGGCGGTGGTATGCATACGGGGAAAACACTTGAATACAAGGTTACTTTAGAACCTGGCGAGTATTTGTTTTCATGCCCTTTAAATACAACACCTGACTACAGCTTGATCGTGACTGAAAACTAAGGGATAGATTAGTTCATTTCGCGAACGAGGCGAAAGCCTACAAGAATGTGCTTTAATGTTTGGGGGCGGCTATGGCGTGCAGCAGCGCGGCATACGCCACACCCCCGATCATCCCAGGATCCGCCTTTAACAATATACCGACCCTTCGAAGATTGATTTTGCGTCCATTCAAATACTTGACCCGCGCCATCCAACATCCCAAAGGGACTCTTGCCTAATTGGAATTGCCCAACAGGTAAAGTATCGAACGGCCCCGCATCGTGGCTGTTTAGGTTCTGAGGATCAAAATTATTTCCCCAAGGGAAGTATCGTCCGTCAGTCCCCCTAGCCGCTTTTTCCCATTGAAGTTCCGATGGAAGATGCCAGTTCTCACCAGTTTCTACAGAAAGCCAGCTGGCATATGCTTTTGCATCCAACCAGGAAACCAAAACAACAGGATGGCGCTCTCTTCCTTTGGGAATAACACCGCCTTTCCAAATAAACCGCACGGCTTCTTTAAAGGGATGAATTAGACCATAAGCATCCCAGGTTTTTTTATTCATACCTGGGGCAGGGTGCCCGGTTTTCTGGACGAAAAGATTATAGTCGGCGTTGCTGACAAGATTGGTCATTATCTCAAAAGATTTGAGGGTGCTTTTGGTTCTGGGAAATTCGTCATCGTACCACCCGCCGTCCCGCGTGCGGCTAT
>JBALXM010000059.1:0-1860 GCA_036960695.1 Sneathiella sp. | reverse complement strand
CCATGTGCTGCAAGCAATCCGTGCAACCCCTGTAATCCATGTTCAGCAGCGGAGGCGCCCGAGCTAACGCCAAAAGAAGCCGTTGCCGCTTATGATTGCTTGAAAGCAGATCTTTCCGCAGGTTATGCAAAAGGGAAAGTATCGGAGATGGCAAATTATACGGATTGGCAAAATGTGGCCGTCAGCCCCTATATCGCAGGGACTCATGGAAATCGGTACGTCAACAATTATGTCAATGAAATTGGCCTCGAAGAATATAAAAAATATGAAGAAATCGGAACTATGCCCGTTGGATCGGTCGTTGCCAAAGACAGTTTTTCAGTCGGTGGTAATGGATATGTATCTGCGGGTCCGATGTTCTTGATGGAAAAAATGGCGAACGGATTTGCGCCAGCATCAGGCAATTGGCGATATAGCATGGTCATGCCTGATGGCACAGTCTTTGGTAGAACAAAGGGCAAGAACTCAGCGGGCGTTGCTTTTTGTGAAGAATGTCATGCCGCCGTCGCTGATGAACAAGATTTCCTCATGTTGTTGCCCGAAGAAAGCCGCAAATAGCTTCTAGTTCTTCCCATTCAATAATTACTAGTCTTAACCCTTAGGAGAATAAAATGTTTACAAAATCACTCAAAGTAACTGCCCTTGGTCTTACAGCTTTATCAGCAGCCGCAATTGCAACCGTACCAGTTGCACATGCAACATCACTTGATGGTGTTGTTGTGGCTTCTTGCGGCGCTTGTGCAGCAAAGAAGAAAAATGCCTGTAACCCATGTGCCGCCAAGAAAAACGCTTGTAATCCATGTGCTGCAAAGAATCCTTGTGCTGCTAAAAACCCTTGCAACCCATGTGCTGCAAAAAAGAACCCTTGTAAAGCAAGCTAATACTCTAGCGATATGTTCGTCATCGATGATGATGGAACAATAAAGATTATCACGCGGGTCGCATCAGTGGCCCGCGTGATGCTATGTTGGGTTCATGACTTTCAGGAAACGGAATTAAAGAATGCTGGATTGGGATGCTTTATCGAAAGCAGAGTTGGAAAATATGGCCGAAGCAGGGCAGCAAGTAATCAATTGCTACCGTGTGCTTACAAAATCCAATGACAATTTAGTGGGGGAAATCTTGAAGGGGCAGGGAACCTTTTTTGAGATGGAGCATTACCCGCCTGGTGATATTTTTGATCCCGAGAGCGACAGCCAATATTACTACCACGCTCATCGCGCCGGTGAGCATGGCCATTTCCATACCTTTATTCGCTCTGACGGTATTCCAGATACAATCCGCCCTATTCCGGATCAGTCCCATCAGGATTTTATGGATGAGCGGGAGGACGACATCACGCATCTGATCGCAATATCCATGGACGCTAAAGGTTTTCCAATTAATCTTTTTACAACAAACCGTTGGGTCACCGCAGAAAATTGGTACACTGCTGAAGATGTGATTTCCTTGATCGACAATTTTGAAATCGATCTTGTTCCGCCGTCTTGGGCTGTTAATATTTGGATGACAAACTTAATTCGCCTTTATAAGCCTGTGATCGTTCAACTAATACTGGAACGAGACCGGTCCATTAAAGAGTGGCAGACGAAATACCCCGACCGGGATGTTTTTGAAGACAGAGAACTGGAAGTAACGAGCCAAATTGACATCTCAGTTGAAGATCATTTAAGTAAAGTTGAACAACATCTGGCTAAAAAAACAGCCTAAAGATAAGTATTCACGAATAAAGAAACAATTTTTGGGAAATTGATTGGCAAGCCGTTAGCACGTCTGTATAGTCCCGCCAATATTCCCTACGGGGGCGCTTAGCTCAGTTGGTAGAGCAGCTGACTCTTAATCAGCGGGTCACAGGTTCGA
>JBALXM010000058.1:0-23660 GCA_036960695.1 Sneathiella sp. | reverse complement strand
TACTTACCTCACTCGCGTTAAGTTTACTTTGGGTACCAGCTCAAGCAGCCCCCCTAAATGTTGCAGTTCCAGCGAACGCCTATATCTCTATAGGTAATCTGAATTGGGCCTGGGCCGCGCCGTGCGCACCAACGGCACCCAGTTGCGGGATAATTGACCTATCCTTTCAAGGGCCATTGGGATGGCGATTACCTTCAGCTGCAGAATTTGCCAGCCATCCAGTAGCTGCTGATTTTGTGTTCCCAGGAGCGAATGTTCCTAATGGCGGTGTTGGCGCTGATGGCGCAACCTTTAATGTAGCTCCTGGTGGTGCAGCCGCATGTGCAGCACCTTATTTCAGTTCTATCCACAAACATTGTGACTGGAGTAACGGTGTCGCAGGGCTATGGGCTAACCCAGCCGGTGGCTCATCGAGTCATTATGAAAGCCTTGTTGTGAGGGAAATCTCAGCGATCCCTCTACCTTTTGCCCTTCCACTCTTTGGTGCAGGTCTTGTAGTATTAGGACTTATGCGCCGTCGCAACGCCGCATAAAAAATAGCTTTCTCCATTTTCGAATGCCCCTGAAAAGGGGCATTTTCTTTGTAGAGACTGCAATCAACAAGGAGTAACATTCCCGACCTTACAAAAATGAACAAATGGTCGACTTACGTAAATTAACAACTCAGCCGACCATTTTAATGAACATCTCTTACATGCAGACAATAGATTAGTCGTAATAACCAATCATCAAATACACCTGCCCAGACCGCATCACGAACATGTGCTTAGGTGTAATTTTTTTGTCAGTGGATGTGGCCAATTAAAATCAACCCAACATTTACCCATTGTGCGCACAACTTTTGTCATTTCAGCAGCTATCATTTTACCGTCAGTATCCTTCACCTTCATCAGGTTTTTACCAACGAGTCTTTCGTTTGTCGCGTGAAAGACAATTTCATCGGTGTCGAGATGCTGGGCAACAATATAATATTCCCCAAACTTGTATTCTCCACCATCTTTGGAAAAACCTTGAAAAGCTGCGGCTTGACCAACTGCTTCAAAATGCGCAACGGCTTTATCCATCAACGCTAAAACGTCCACTTTTTTATCCTCTGCATGAACAAGAGAGGCACTGAAAATTAGAACCAAGGCCAGCATTGCGGAAAATAGAACCCGCCAGTTAATTTGGGAATAACAAAATCAGTTATAAAAGCGATTTAAAAAACCTTCAAACGTGCCTTTAATTTAGTCCAAGAAGATTCATTATTTTGGCATCTTCAATGTTATTTTTTTGAACAAAAACGACGCCAATATCAATATATTTTTCAGGGCGTTTTCCGGCCATAGCTTGATGCACAGCGCGCACTCCCTGATACCCCATCTGGAACGGCTGCTGCACAACTGCGCCAAACATACGAGCTGATTTGATGGCAGCAATCATATCTTTACTTACATCAAATCCTATATGAACAATTTCTCCTGAAAGGCCGAGCGCTTCCAAGGCTTTAATCACGCCTAGGCTAGTTGATTCATTGGGCGTAAAAATTCCATCAATTCTGATCTCTTTATTAAGCAGCTCAAAAGCAAGACTGCGCGCGTCTCCAACATTTGACCCGATATACGCATCCATAACAACTTCAAGGCCACCAGCAATCGCGGCTTTGATAAAGGCATCTTCTCTCCTCCGTGTTGTTGTAACTTGTCTGTTCTGCCTAAAAACTGCTATTCGCCCCTCACCGCCTAAAGCTTTCGCCATTTCGACCCCAGCAAGTGTCCCCGCTTGTGAATTGTTGGTTTTAATGACACTGACAGAAGCACCGCCAATATCACGATCAATATAAACGGTTGGAATACCGTCTGCCTTCAATTTTAGAACGTCTTTTTTCCGCTCTGAAGTCGTCGGCGCTAGGACAAGCCCGCCACATCCACTTAAGACCATAAAATCAATAATTGATCGCTGACCTGAATGGTTTAATTCCTCAACCGCGCCTCTCACATGAACAGGAATAGCAAGCTCTCTACCGGCCAGCTCCGCGCCTTTTTTCACATCCCCCCAAAATCCTATTCCGCCACCTGCCGTAACAACGCCAATACAATTGGCTGCCGCAAGCGTTGGGGATAGGAAGAGAAATCCAATCCAGAAGGTAAATGCTCGGATACTCATAAAATTGCTCCTAAAATCAGAAAGGAGATCTCCTTAAATACAAATTGAATTAGCCGCGGTCGTAACAAGCTTCTGTTTTTGTTGTTTGCTTAAGCTCTTGATGTTCAATTCTCGTTTAGATGCGTCACTACGATTGAGGCAAGGCTCTTCGTACACAAGCAGTAAAGGCCCCCTCCCTTTAGTATACTTAGCACCCGTTCCAGCCTCATGGGCCGCAAGGCGCTTTACGACATTATTTGTAATGCCCGTATAAAGACTTCCATCACCACATTTAAGAATATAGACAATCCAGTTCATGATCCAAGCTTAGAGATATTCAGGCAATTTGTTAATTTTATTTTGTTTGGAAAAAATTTGGCGGAGGGACGGGGATTCGAACCCCGGATACGGTTGCCCGCATACACGCTTTCCAAGCGTGCGCCTTCAGCCACTCGGCCACCCCTCCGCAGGGGGTCCCGAGAAGTACCGGGACGGGGGGAATATACCCAAGAAGACAAAGAAAGCAAGTACACAAAGAGGGAAAGCGTCGAAAATCATTTTACGGAACAAGCATTTGACGATAGGGTGGGGACAAAATACAAGGCGTCTATTCGTCAGCACCTTGTAAAGATTGAACAATATTGAGGTTTACCGTGATTATCGGACGTGTTTTAGGTTGGATTTTATTCTGTATTGGTCTGATGTTTTTCGGAGCCGAAATGCTGTCTTCCTTTCAAGCCGGAGAATGGGCTCCCCAACTTTTAGGGCAGCTTTGGTTTGAATTCGATTCAGAAAGTCTCAATATAGTTCAGGCCGTGGTTCAGCGGTATCTTCTACCCGCCCTTTGGGATCCCGTTATTCTAACGGCACTTTTATGGCCCACTTGGGTCATATTTATAATCCCTGGCATTCTATTGTCTCTTCTCTTTAGGAAAAAAGACGATAGATTTGGGCCCAAAAAATATTTGGATTAATGGCTAACTAGTCGTCACCCATTTTAAGGGCCGCCAAGAATGCTTCTTGAGGAATATCAACATTCCCAACAGAGCGCATGCGCTTCTTACCCTTCTTCTGCTTTTCCAGAAGTTTCTTCTTACGGGTAATATCACCACCGTAACATTTTGCGGTCACATCTTTACGCATAGCGCTAATAGTCTCGCGAGCGACAACTTTACCACCAATAGCTGCCTGAACTGCAATCTTGAAAAGCTGACGGGGAATAAGGTCCTTCAGGCGCTCACACAGATGACGGCCGCGTGTCTCAGCCTGATCCCTATGAACAATCATAGAAAGGGCGTCCACGGGCTCTGAGTTGACCAGAATAGACAGTTTTACCAGATCACTTTCTTCATAACTGAAAATCTCATAATCGAAACTGGCATAACCGCGAGACACAGACTTCAAACGATCATAGAAATCAAACACCACTTCATTGAGAGGGAGCTTGTAGACAACCATAGCCCGGTCGCCTGAATAGGTGAGATCTATCTGTTCGCCGCGTTTGTCCTCACACAATTTAAGAACATGGCCCAAATATTCATCAGGCACCAAAATAGTTGCCTTGATCCAAGGCTCCTTAATATGATCAATTTTCATCACATCAGGCATATCAGCAGGATTGTGCATCTCAACCATGTCACCGTTTGTCATGAACATTTGGTACACAACAGACGGGGCGGTAGTGATCAGATCAAGATCAAATTCTCTCTCCAACCGTTCCTGAATAATTTCAAGATGGAGCAAGCCTAGGAAACCACAGCGGAATCCAAATCCCAAAGCCGCAGACGTCTCGGCTTCAAAGGAGAAACTCGCGTCGTTCAGGCGAAGCTTGGAAAGACTATTCCGCAACTCAGTAAATTCGGCAGAATCCACGGGGAAAAGACCGCAGAAAACAACAGGCTGATTAGGCTTAAATCCGGGTAGCGGCTTGTCCGCAGGCTTGCGGTCATCCGTAATGGTGTCACCAACACTGGTATCGGCCACTTCCTTAATCGCTGCCGTCATGAAGCCAATTTCACCGGGCCCAAGTTCGTCAACGATCAACCCTTTTGGGGTAAAGACACCAACGCGATCCACAAGATAGGCCGCACCAGTTTCCATCATACGGACCTTTTGCCCTTTGCGAATACTTCCTTCGCGAACGCGGAACAAAACCACGACGCCAAGATAGGCATCATACCAACTATCAATCAACAACGCCTGCAAAGGCTTATCGCGATCTCCAACAGGGGCCGGCATCTGGGTGACAACGGCCTCAAGAACTTCCTTGATACCAAGGCCCGTTTTTGCCGAGACTATGATGGCGCCCGACGCGTCGATGCCAATCACGTCCTCAATCTGTTCTGCAACGCGATCGGGATCAGCCGCAGGTAAATCAACCTTGTTCAGAATTGGAATAATCTCGTGATTTACTTCAATAGCCTGATACACATTAGCAAGCGTCTGCGCCTCAACGCCCTGACTGGCATCCACCACCAGCAAAGACCCTTCGCAGGCCGATAAAGAACGGTTCACTTCATAGGCAAAATCTACATGGCCCGGCGTGTCGATAAGGTTCAACGTATAGGTTTCACCATCATCCGCGTTGTAAAGGAGCCGAACGGTTTGAGATTTAATTGTAATCCCCCGCTCCCGCTCGATATCCATGCTATCGAGAACCTGCTGCTGCATTTCCCGTTTATCAAGGCCGCCACAATCCTGAATTAGCCGATCAGCCAAGGTAGACTTACCGTGGTCAATATGGGCAATGATCGAAAAGTTTCTGATTTTGCTAAGGTCTGTCATCGTATTTACTAATCTAACGCAAAAGGATCATGAAGGGAGGCGCATCGTAATCTTACTTTATTTTCGAGAAGGCAACACAATATCGGAAAACTTCCCGCCTGTATCGCTCGGTATTTTCATAATACCCGACCCGCTGAAGACTGTCTCCCCATCGGCAGTTAAAAGGCAGGTAGCGAAAACTGTTTTTCGGGTCTGCTTGACCACCAGACAGGTTCCTTCAAGCCACGCACCATTGGGGGCAGGAGATACAAAGTCACAGCTCATATGAACTGTCGGTAGGAACTTGCCAATTTTATTCGCAAACTGAGAACCGATCCCAAGCTGCATATCGGCAAATGTCATCAACATCCCGCCATGACATATATTAGCGATATTGCAATGTTTATCCTGAATGCGTAAGCCCAACTTAGCCTCTCCATCCGCGAACTTCACATATAAAGGTCCCGTCGTTTCAAGAAACCCTACATTACCGGCAAACAACTCGAACCCATCGGGTATAGTCAAATCCAACACTTCTACTCCTGACAAAAGCAACGGGGGAGCCGTTATTGCCCCCCGCCCTAATGTTTCATGACAATCAGCGTCTTAAAATACCGCCGCTTGTTTTCTCAACATTTTGTATAACTTTGATCGACACGGCCTCAATTTCATCGTCGGTAAGTGTGCGATCTTTTGGCTCCAACCGAACAGAGAGAGCAACTGACTTTTTGCCTTCCCCGACGTTATCGCCTTCATAGATATCAAATATTTTCGCATCCGAAATGAGTTTTTTATCAGCCCCTTTAGCGGCCCGCAAAACCTTATCAGCGGATACATCTGTATCCATCACAAAGGCAAAATCACGCTCAACCGCTTGATAAGCAGACACACTCAACGGATCTTTAGCCGTTTTGCGGTTGCCTCTAGGCATTGGAACATTGTCCAGATAAAGCTCAAAACCAACAACGGGGCCTTTGACTTTCATGGCATCCAAAATAGCTGGATGGAGTTCTCCAAAGACAGCCAAACGATTTTTCGGACCAAGTTGAATCACGCCAGAACGACCAGGATGATACCATTCCGGCGCACCCGTCACGATTTGCGCTGAGGCCGCAGGACCGCCCACTTCAGCAAGCAGTGCCAGTACATCGGCTTTTGCATCGAACGTATCATATGCGCGTCCTGCACCAGCCCAATGACGCTCTCCCGTCGATCCTATGCGGATGCCGGCGGCAACCGTCAACTGACCGTCAGGTTGATCAGAGTGATATTCGCCGCCCACTTCAAACAAGCAAATATCGCTAAAACCCCGTGCTTGATTTCGGCTCGCCGCGGCAACCAAATTTGGCAACAATGATGGACGCATAGCATCCAAATCTGAACTAATCGGGTTCGATAAAACAATCTCGTCGCTAACACCACCGAAAAGATCAGCATGTGCCCGTGGCAAGAATGAATATGTCACAGCCTCAATCATGCCACGCCCTGCAAGAAAGCGCTTTGACAAGCGAACACGCCGCTGAGCAAGATTTACTGAAGGATGTGCCACTGTGCTTAATGGCGGCAATGGTATGGCTTCAATTGCGTCATAGCCATGCATACGCATCACTTCTTCCACAAGATCCGCTTCACCGTCAACATCCATACGCCAAGAAGGAACTTGCGTCCTAATAACGTCGCCATTATCCGTCGGCGCGAAGCCAAGACGATCAAGAATAGTCATTGTGTCTTCAACTGACACATCGATACCGCCCAGCGCTTTCACGCGGGTTTTGCGAAGATCAACGCTCTTTTTCCATTCAGGGCCCGTGCCATCTGAGACAACATGGCTAGCCTCACCGCCGCATAGCGCCTGCACAAGCCGCGTAGCAATCTCCATCCCACTTTCAACAAAAGCAGGATCAACGCCCCGCTCGAACCGATAACGGGCATCAGATTCAATACCGAGCTTACGCCCGGACGATGCAACAGCGATTGCATCGAATAAGGCCGCCTCGATAAAGACATTCGTTGTCTCTTCCGTGCAACCACTAAGCTCCCCGCCCATAATGCCGCCGATACCTTGCGGTCCGGTATCATCTGCGATCACACAATCGTCAGCAGACAGGGTGTATTCTTCGCCATCAAGGGCAAGAAGTTTTTCACCTTCTTTTGCAAGACGCGGCTGAATATTGCCTTTAATTTTATCCGCATCGAAAACATGAAGCGGGCGACCCAAATCAAACGTCACGAAATTTGTGATATCGACAAGGGCAGAGATAGGGCGCAGTCCAATGGAGGTCAAACGATCCTGCATCCATTTAGGACTGGCGCCATTTTTAATACCGCGTACATACCGTCCCAAGAACTTGGAACAGACAGGCGCACTATCGCCATCGAACTTCAGCTCAACCTTGATATCACTATCAAAGGTCCCCGCGACTGCCGTTGTATCTAATGGTTTTAACGTACCCAAGCCACTGGCTGCCAAATCACGCGCGATACCATAAACACCCAGTGCGTCCTGGTGATTGGGCGTGATAGCAATTTCAATAATCGGATCATCCAACCCGGCAAGTGGTGCATATTGAAGACCGATTTCAGTGTCTTCTGGCATCTCAATAATACCGTCGTGATCTTCGGACACGCCCATTTCACGTTCAGACACCAGCATACCATTGCTTTCTACGCCCCGAATTTTCGAAGGCTTCAAAAGCAAATCGGTGCCGGGTACATAAACGCCGGATGGCGCGAATACGCCTTTCATGCCGGTACGAGCGTTCGGCGCCCCGCAGACAACCTGTACAACTTCTTTACCAGTATCAATCTGGCAAACACGCAGACGGTCAGCGTCTGGATGCGGTTCAGCTTTAACCACATAACACACGCGAAAGGCTTCCAGCTCTTTCGCACGATCCGTGATTTCTTCAACTTCGAGGCCAATAGCGGTCAGTTTTTCTGATAATTCCTCTAAGGAAGCATCAAATGTCAGATGCTCGCGGAGCCATGAGACGGTGAATTTCATCGAGACAGCCCTCCCCCAAGCGTTGGGATATTCATTGGAACGAAACCGTAATGTTTAAGCCAGCGCAAATCTGAATCAAAGAAGGCCCGCAAATCGGGAATACCGTATTTAAGCATGGCAATACGGTCGATCCCCATACCCCAAGCAAATCCCTGATATTCGTTAGGATCAAGACCGCAATGAGCAAGAACACGAGGGTTGATCATCCCGCAACCTAAAATCTCCATCCAGTCGTCCCCTTCACCAACCTTGATATGGTCACCGGCGAATGTGCAGCGGATATCCATTTCTGCAGAAGGTTCGGTGAACGGAAAATAGGAAGGGCGGAAGCGCATCTCGACGTCATCCACTTCAAAGAATGCACGGCAAAACTCTTTTAAGACACCTTTCAGATGCCCCATATTGCTCGTCTTATCAATGACCAATCCTTCGATCTGGTTGAACATCGGTGTATGTGTTTGGTCTGAATCACACCGAAATGTACGCCCGAGAGCGACGATCCGATGTGGCGGCTCTTTATCCATCATAGTCCTGATTTGCACAGGGGATGTGTGCGTCCGCAGCACTTGCCGTGTTCCGTCTTCTTTCTCAGGAAGATAGAAAGTATCGTGCATTTGGCGCGCAGGATGCTCAAGCGGGATATTCAGCGCGGTAAAATTGTGGAAGTCGTCCTCAATGTCAGGACCTTCTTCAATGGTAAAGCCCATATCCGCGAAGATTTCCGTGATCTCGTCAGTCACTTGACTGATGGGATGAATACGGCCTTCCTGTTCAGGGCGCACAGGCAAGGTGACGTCAAGGCGCTCTGCGGTAAGTTTTGCTTCCAGTGCTGCCGTATTAAGCGCGTGCTTCGCATTTTCAATGGCGTCGGTCACCACTTGCTTCATCATGTTGAGTTTTGGTGCAACTGTCTGCCGTTCTTCTGGCGCCATTTTACCAAGACCGCGCATCATGAGGCTCAAACGCCCCTTTTTGCCAAGGGAGGAGATCCGAACCGCTTCCAGCGCGTCCAAATCTTTAGCGTTACTGATTTCCGCCAGCAACTCACTTTCAAGCGTTTCTATATCCTGCATAATCTCTCGCAAATAAAAAAGGGGACCCATTGCATTGGGCCCCCTTTTAAAAAAGTGGTCGTCGAATCATCTTGTATTTAAATACGAAGATTTCGAGGGCCCGACTAAATCAGGCTTTGGTAGATGCCTTTGTTGCAGCGTCAACCAATGCCTTAAAGTTCTCAGGCTCGCGCACGGCAATATCGGCAAGAACCTTACGATCCATTTCGATGCCAGCTAGCTTGAGACCATGCATAAAGTTGCCGTATGTCACGCCAAGTTCACGTGATGCGGCATTAATACGCTGGATCCAAAGACCCCGGAATGTCCGCTTCTTAACGCGACGGTCACGGTATGCGTATTGGCCGGCTTTTTCAACGGCTTGGACTGCTGCGCGGAAAGTGTTCTTACGGCGACCGTAATACCCTTTCGCGGCTTTAATAACTTTTCTATGACGAGCGTGAGTTGTCACACCGCGTTTAACACGAGCCATGATGTACTCTCCTTAGCCGTATGGTAAAAACTTTTTGACGATCCGAGCATCCTGGGCACACAAAGTAGTGGTTCCACGAAGGTTACGAATCTGTTTGTTAGTCCGCTTAATCATCCCATGCTGCTTACCAGCTTGGGTTGCGCGGACCTTTCCGTTGGCAGTCAGAGAGAAACGTTTTTTGACGCCGCTCTTAGTCTTTAACTTGGGCATTTTGGCTTCCTTAAAAAAAAGGTTTAAGCGAATAAGCAGACTCGGCAGCCCTAATTGGCCGGAATGCTCGACGAAGCGCGTTTATAGCGAAGGGTCACAAAGAATACAAGCCCTAGTTTGCAAGCACTCAACAAACAAAAGCCGCGTGTTACACCGTTCTGAAGACGTCACAAAATTTAAAGTCCTTACGTCTAATAAATTGGAACTTAACAGGCGCCAAATTATAGGCTCGAGCCTAAATGAGATTTACTATGAAATGTCAAAAAAGGGCAGTCCTCCTCACCTTTTTTCTTCCTGCTTTGAGCTTCAAGGACATTTCCGCGTCCAAAGCTGTAGGCGTCATTTTCAATACAGTGGCGGACATTCTTCAAAAAGGGGAACAGGAAGATTTATTAGAAAAAGAAATCATTCTAACTCTTTGCGCAAGCGACACCTCTCCCATCCCTGTACATTTAGGCAATTTCAAAGCGGTAAGTACGGTCTGTTATGATTCTCTTTCCAGAACAGGCCGTCACACATAAGCAAATGCATGGCCAATAAGCAATCTACATATCTAACAAGAACTATGAAAGCGATTGCACTTCAGAAGAGCCGAGAATATGCGAGGGTTATTCGCCTCTCCAACCAGCTAACGCAAAAGCCCCTCGCCATTGGCAAGGGGCTTTATGTGTTTACGCAAGACATAAACGAAATGAGTTAAAAACTATTTCGCTTGAACCGGAGCGATGACCATCGTCATTTGACGACCTTCCATCTTTGGAAGGAATTCAACTTTGGCAACTTCGACAGTTTCATCACGAACTTTATGCAACAACTGCATTCCCAGTTCCTGATGAGCCATTTCGCGACCACGGAAGCGAATCGTCAACTTAACTTTATCGCCGCCCTCCAAGAATTTATAAACAGCGCGCATTTTGACTTCGTAATCATGCTTGTCGATATTTGGACGAAGCTTGATTTCCTTGATCTCAACGATCTTCTGTTTTTTACGAGCTTTAGCAGCTTTTTTCTGCGCTTCAAACTTAGCGCGGCCATGATCCATGATTTTACAAACAGGAATCTGCCCCGGGGATACTTCCACCAAGTCAAGACCAGCTTCATCAGCAAGACCAAAGGCTGCTTCGGCGCGAACCAAACCGATATTGTTGCCATTATCGGTGATCAAGCGTACTTCCGCCGCTTCAATTAGTTCATTTGTGCGGGGGCCATCTTTGACCGGGACCGTATTTCTTTGTGGGCGCGCTATTTACCTTCTCCTCAGCAGTTCAAACAGATCAGGGGGAACCTAAGTTCCTCGCCTTTTTCTATTTTACATTATTGTTCGTCAATTTCCATTAGTTTCAACAAAAGTTCCAATTTTATAAACCGGGGACCCTTGCCTCTTCCGTCAAGAGCTCCAACGCTTCTTCCAACTTCATGACTTTTTGATGCTTTTGACCTAAGCGCCGGACGGAAACCGTCCCCTCCTCAGACTCTCGATGACCAACCACCAAAAGAGCCGGTACTTTAGCTAGGCTGTGCTCACGAACCTTGTAGTTGATCTTTTCATTGCGCAGGTCAACTGTCCCTCGAAGCCCGCATTTTTGAGCCGCCTCAAGAACCGATTGGGCGTAATCGTTCGCCTCATCCGTAATAGTTGCGACCACAAACTGTGTTGGGGCAAGCCATAAAGGAAAACGACCAGCATATTCTTCAATCAGGATACCAATAAAGCGTTCCATAGACCCAAAAATCGCACGGTGCAACATAACGGGGCGATGTTTTGCCCCATCTTCACCCACATAATTGGCGTTCAAGCGCTCTGGCAGAACAAAATCTACCTGCAAAGTACCACATTGCCAATCACGGCCGATGGCATCCGTCAGAACAAATTCCAATTTAGGACCGTAAAATGCGCCTTCTCCAGGATTAAGCGTATATTTCAATTCAGCAGCCTCAACCGCATCTTTGAGAGATTTTTCTGCCTTATCCCATGTTGCATCTTCACCAGCGCGAACCTCTGGCCGATCCGAGAATTTCACCTTTACTTCCGTAAAGCCAAAATCCTTATAGATATCCAGCAACAGCTCGCAGAAAATTTCTGTCTCAGACGTAATTTGATCTTCGGTACAGAAAATATGCGCATCATCCTGAGTAAACCCGCGCACGCGCATTATGCCATGAAGTGCGCCTGATGGCTCATACCGATGACAAGATCCAAATTCGGCCATACGCAGGGGCAGATCACGGTAGCTTGTAATCCCCTGGTTAAAAATTTGCACATGGCACGGACAGTTCATAGGCTTTAGCGCAAATGTCTTGTCTTCAGATTCCGTTGTGTACATGTTTTCGCGGAATTTATCCCAATGCCCGGAATCTTCCCAAAGCTTACGGTCCACCAATTGTGGTGTTTTAACTTCCTGATAATTTGCTTTCTCAAGCTTGTTCCGAATGTAATTTTCAAGGGTCCGGTATATCGTCCAGCCTTGGCTATGCCAGAACACCATACCAACAGCCTCTTCCTGCATGTGGAAGAGATCCATCTCTTTGCCAAGCTTCCGGTGATCCCGACGCTCAGCTTCTTCCAGACGATGCAGATAGGCTTTTAGCTCTTTTTCATTCCGCCATGCTGTTCCGTAAATACGCTGCAACATTTCATTGTTAGAATCACCGCGCCAATAGGCACCGGCAAGCTTCATCAGCTTAAAAGCATGACCCAATTTTTTTGTAGAGGGTAAATGTGGTCCCCGACAAAGGTCTTGAAAATCGCCTTGGCGGTAAATGCCAATGGGCTGATCCGCAGGGATTGCCGCAATAAGTTCCGCTTTATATGTCTCGCCGCGCTCTTCAAAGAATTTAACCGCCTCGTCACGATCCCACTCTTCCCGCTCAATCGCCTCATCGCGATCGACAATGTCGTGCATACGCTTCTCGATTCGCTCCAAATCATCCGGCGTAAAGGGCTTTTTACGGGCAAAATCATAATAGAACCCATCAGTAATAGAGGGTCCAATTGTCACTTGCACATCTGGATATAATTCTTTGACAGCTTCCGCCATTACATGGGCCGCGTCATGGCGAATGAGTTCTAGAACTTCATCCCCCTCTTCTTTAAGGGTAACAATCTCAACGGAAGTATCTTGATCAAGGGTGGTTTTCAGGTCTTTAAGTTCACCATTAATGCGCAGTGCCACTGCAGCTTTGGCAAGCCCCGGGCCAATATCTGCGGCCAGCTGTTCACCTGTAATAGCGTCATCAAACGCCCGAACACTTCCATCTGGAAGTGTTATATTTACTTTTCCGTTTTGCAAAATTATCCGCCAATATGTTGGATTCCGAACAATACCCTGAACTGAACCTATGTTTCGAGAAAAGCGACTGTAAAAATATAGGATCCTATGTCAAGCGATAGACCACCAAATTTTGTTATTTTTACCATGAAAGAGCAAATAATGTCGCTTATTCGCACATGTCAGGTATTTTTAAAGTCTTCAAGACAGTATCCAGAGATAAATCTGCAAGATTTTCTGAGCGCAAGACAGTAACGTCCCGTCCTCGTGGTCGTGCTCTTACAGGATCAGACGCTTTTGAAAACAAGACTGTGACAGAACAGCCAACTGCAGCAATAAGGTGAAGCGGTCCTGTATCATTTCCCACAGAAAACTGGGCCTCTTTTCCAAGGGTCACCAAATCTTCCAAACTTGTTTTTCCAGACATATCGACAGCAGCTGGGCAGGCTTTCATAATTAACTCAATGGCTTCAGCCTCAGCGGGGCCGCCGATTATGGCTGGCGTAATACGCGCTTTTTGAAGTGTTATTGCAAGGGACGCATACTGTTCTGCAGGCCATCTTTTTTCTGGCCGATGAGCAGAACCACCGGGCACTAATAAGGCAAATTTGGACAAGTCAGGGAAATTTAGTACATCTCCAGCGGCCCAACTGAAATCAACATCTGGAATATTGTCAATTCCTGCTTGGTCCAGTTGCTCAATCTGCCTTTCAATCGTGTGGATTTTTCCGCGATCTTTATTCGTATGTGGATGACTGCATCCAGGAGCTATGCCAGACCATTCTGGCATTTTGTTTCGCGGGAATAACTTCAAGTATGAGCTGGACCGGGAAGACGTTTGAAGATCATAAACACGGTCAAAATCTCCGCTACGCAACCGGGCGCGCAGCGCAGTTATTTTCAGAAAATTCCAAATCTTTGCTCGCTCATCCACCCAGATTTCATCAAAAAGGCCTGATTTATCCAAAAAAGGCTTAAACAGCTTTGTGGTCAAAAGTGTAATACGGGCTTTGGGATGGTGGGCGCGAATGGCTTGGAAGGGACCTTGGGCTAGAACGACATCACCAAGCGCACCATGTTTTATAACAAGTATGTTTTTCGCGTCACTCACTCAGGTTTCCCTTTTCACCTTCAGCCAGCAGCTCCTCATATACTTCGATGGTAGCAGCGCACATTTTCTCAACTGTGAAATGATCGATTACATGCTGGCGTGTTTTCGTCGCGACAGTCTCTCGCTCAGACGCGGACATCCCTAATGCCTTTTGCAAAGCATCTGCCATAGCCTGCACATCATCAACAGGAACCAGCCATCCAGTCTCTCCATCCACAACCGTCTCAAGGGAGCCGCCGTGAGCGGTTGCAATAATCGGACGTCCCATCGCTTGCGCTTCAACCGACACGCGACCAAACCCTTCAGGTACTTGTGTGGCTGACACCATGACATCCGCCAGCATCATGGCGGCGGGCATATCAGAGCAATAATCTTTTATCTGAACTTTACCTTCAAGCCCCGTTTCAATAATCAGGTTGTTAAGCTCCTTGCGGTAGCCCTCCCGGCCCGAACCTCCGCCCACAAACAGAGCCAAAAAATTCTGAGTTTCCACTTGAGCCAATGCTTTTATAAGCAACTCATGGCCTTTAAGACGTGTCAATCGACCAGGCAGCATTACAATAGGAACACCGTCTGGCAGTTGCCAGTCATTTGCCATTTTGATAATGCGTTCCGCACTGATGGCGGCGGGATTAAATTTTTTGTAATCTACTCCCCTGGGGATAGTAATCAGCTTATTTTCGTCAATTTTATAGTTATCAACGATATGCTTGGCAATGAACTGAGAGATCGCGATGACCCTCTCCCCGCGCACCATGATCGAATTATAATAATTTTTAAAAAATCCACCGCGCGTGTATGCCGCATGAAAGCTGGTAACAAACCGTTTGCCGCTTTTTCGGGCAGCGGCCCTTGCACTCCATGCAGGCGCCCGGCTACGGGCATGGACAATATCCACATCATATTGTTCAATTATTCGCATAAGGCGTTTGACATTTTTGTGCATGACAAGCGGGTTCTTAGAGGCAGCTGGCAGCATAATATGCCGAACCCCAATGCGGGTTAATTCATGGACCATTGGCCCGCCTGCGGACGCGACAACAGGCGTCCATCCAGCAGCTTTAAGCGCTCCGGCCATCTCGATGGTACCCCGTTCGACACCACCGCCCTTCAAATTAGGTAAAACCTGAAGAACTGTACCAAGACGCCTTCCATCCTCGGCGATAGGAGTGTTATGCTCTTTCACAATATTTTCCATAAACTACTTTGTTGGTTACTTTATGAACAACCTAGACTTACCAGACATGCTTGAACGACCTGACGGCCATTCTATAGCTTATCACCACATCCCCGGCGACGCACCCGGTGTTATTTTTTGTTCCGGTTTCATGTCAGATATGGAAGGCACAAAAGCGGTTGCTCTGGAACAGGCACTATATGATCTTGGGCGCAGCTATACACGTTTTGACTATTTAGGGCACGGACAATCGACAGGCTTATTTAAAGACGGAACAATTAGCCGTTGGACCGATGATGCACTTGCTATTTTGGATGAATGCACCGCAGGGCCGCAAGTTGTCGTCGGCTCCTCAATGGGGGGATGGATTGGGATGCGTATGGCCCTTCTACGCCCAGATCGCGTGAAGGGATTTGTCGGCATTGCCGCAGCGCCAGATTTCACAACCAGGATGGAAGCCGACATGCCTGAAGAGGCGTTAAAACTACTTGAAAGCCAAGGATATTGGGAACAACCGTCTGAATATTCCGATGAGCCGTATATCATTACAAAAAAACTGATTGAGGATGGGCGGCGCAATTTTGTTCTTGGCGGTGTCATTGATATCAATTGCCCAGTTCATCTTTTACAGGGAATGAAAGATGATAGCGTGCCTTGGCAGACCGCCCTCACCATCCAGGAACAGGTGGCGACGGAAGATGTTGTCGTCTCATTGGTTAAAGGAGGCGACCATCGATTATCTGAACCTGAGGACCTCAACAGACTACTAATTGCTGTGGAGCGCATGTGTTCTGCTTTGGAGCGATAAAACCCACAAACCTTATTCACCTTTGGTAAATCATGCTTTTCAAGGAAAATCGGCAAAAAAATATGGGAGTTTCAGAAGGTTTTTCACAATTATGCTCAGATGCTCTGGAATTCGTAACATCAGAACCCTATATCTTAAAGAGTTAAGATGTTTGACGATTTTTTGCTGATCAGTGAGAAACTCCCCTCTCCCACTGAAAAGCAATAAAGCCGGATCGAATCCCCCCTCTCGATCCGGCTTATTTTTTGCATCCCACCCTATCTCAAAAATCAATCTTCATTCTCTGGAGGCTGCATCCATTTAATGATTTTCATAGCAGGGAAAATCCAAAGGACTCCTGCAAAGGGGTAATAGGCCAGCTCTGCCCAACGGCTATCGGGTAAATAATTTACGGCCAACATCATAGCCCCTGCTGAATAGAACAGAAGAAGTGCCAATAATATACAGAGGCCTGCGATTTTTCGGCTAGTCATAGTTTTCATTCCTGCTTTTCGCCTTCATAATCTTCCCAGCTCTAAATGGGAAGACTCTATCGACAATTGCCGTAAAAAAACCACTTTATTGTCAACATTACTCCACTGCGCTGCCATGTTATGGTGATTCAATGGCTCCTCAAATTTCAACAGGAGAGCGATTTTGTTTAACAAGAAAAAAACAAGTGATAGTGACGCAATGGGGAACACCTCTGTTGCAAAGGACGCAGCGCCCGCCGCCACGGCAGCATCCCACACGAAACCAGCACAGCCCTATAAGAACCATTCTCCCTTTCCTTTAAAAAAGGATCAGCAACCTGCCACACCGATTAAAAAGCCAAGTCGCCTGCATGTCGGCAAAGACATCCATCTTAAAGGAGAGATTACAGCCTGCGATCGCTTGATCGTCGAAGGGAAAGTGGAAGCATCCATGAACTCGGATGAAGTAGAAATCAGCGAAAGCGGTATTTTCATTGGTGAAGTCATCATCGATACGGCCGATATTTCTGGTAAGTTCGAGGGAACTCTTACGGCAAGAAAACGTCTTATCATTCGCAAAACAGGATGTGTGAGCGGGGAAATTCAGTATGGCGACATCGAAATCGAACCGGGCGGAGAGATTTCGGGGTCCCTTGGAAAAATCAGTGACCAACAGCCTGACCTTTCCTTCACCAAAAAGCCGCTTGCCCAGAAAATCGAAAAAAACCCATCAACCGCCAATATCCACCACTAACGCAAACCAGTGCGCCTGTACCACAAGGCAGAAAATTAGATCTGTCTTGTGCCAGCTGGCCTTTCACAAAAAAATAAAATTGCAGCGACGGAATTCTCCACCTCATCCGTTATACTAAGTATTAAAGTTAAAGCCGTAACGGAATAGCCGAATTGAATGACTATTACTTATGAGACATCCGGACTCTATACAGAGCGATGCCGCGCTAATGCAACAGGTTGCTGAAGGCAATATGGTGGCGTGCCGCACCCTCGCTGCCCGGCATCTGGATCATGCCTATGGCCTTGCCTATCGCATAGTTAGTGATAAAGGGTATGCAGAGGATATAGCACAGGAATCTTTTCTGCGATTGTGGAAAGCAGCTCCCAAGTGGCAGCCATCTGCTCAAATAAAAACGTGGCTATTCCGCGTTATCCACAATTTGTGCATCGACAGACTTAGAAAAGAAAATCGGTATAGCGGCGCCGAAGTACCTGAAAGAGCTGACCCTGCCCCAAACCCTTATGAGGCACGCGAGGCAAAGCAATTACAAGATACCGTCTCTGACGCATTACAAAAATTGCCGCTTCGCCAACGGACCGCTATAACTTTGGTTCATTTTCAACAATGCGGAAATATTGAAGCCGCAGGCATAATGGATATTTCTGTGGACGCTTTAGAATCTCTTCTATCAAGGGGCAGAAGAAAACTTCGAGATTTGTTAGCATCAACTCGGCCAGAATTTGATGGAGATGTAGGATGAGCAAGAATAATTCTTCCGATACAGAGCGCTTAAAGGCACTCCTTGAAACTTACGGCACGAACACAGATAAATGGCCTGAAGCTGATAATTTGGATTTAGCGGGCGCCCGTGCCCGATCTTCTTCATTGGACAGCCTTTATAAGGATGAGAAATCACTGGATGTCTTCTTGGCGAAAAATGTGTCTGCGCTAACCGCGCCGTCTCATTTAATGGGTGCAATTATGCAAGATGCGGAAATGATCCTTGGACAACAAGGAAGTCAATTAAAGCAACTGTTCCGATCTTTTTTCAAAGCGTCCCCGGGTCTAATCCTCGCCGCATGCCTTGGTATCTATCTTGGCGTTGCCAGCCCAAATCTATTGCTCCCGTCTTATGATGTAAATTTTGACGAACTCTCTGTATCCGACACTGTCCTTGATTGGGAATTTGATAATGGCAATCTCTAAATCTCGTATACTGCTCATTGCATTCCTGATCTCTATGGCCGTTAATTTGTCCATAGGCGGATTTGTTGCAGCGCAATGGTACCGCCATAAGGACATGAAAGGCCCGCAAATCGGTTTGACTTTTGACAGAAAGGCGGCTTTTGAAGTTCTTGAAGAGGATGAGCAAAAAAAGATCGACAAAATCTGGCGCGCTAACCGATCTGATATGCGCGAGAATTTCAAAGAATATCGAAAGGCAAAACGCACTTTATCAAAACTTTTATCCGCAAAAAAGCTTGATCAAGAAGACGTTACAGAAGCACACGATATTATGATGAAACGGCGGAACGCCATCGAAGCTGTGCTCAATTTGACCTTAATTGACACGGCGAAAGCACTTCCTGCGGAAAAAAGAGCCCAGTTCTTCAAGTCAGGATTCCAACGTTGGAAATCCAGACACGAGCGAGGTGAGAAATTCAGAAAATACAGAGAAGAACATCACAGAGAAAAGCATGACAAACATGACTGAAGACAAACGTATCTTTGCTCCCTCAACCGCCCGTAACCGCGATGCGATTTATGGCGTACTAAAAGAGAAACTTCCCTCAAACGGGACTGTGCTCGAACTTGCCAGCGGATCTGGCGAGCATGGGGCGTTTTTTGCGCCGCTTTTCCCGTCCCTACAATGGCAGCCAAGCAATTTTGACGAAGAGCATCTCAGGAGTGCCCGCGCTTGGCAGGAATTTACGGGTGCCAGCAACTTTCTACCTGTTGTAAAACTGGACGCAACGTCAAACCTTTGGCCTGTGGAAGATCGTTATAGCCATGGCCCGATTACCGCTGTCTTCAATGCGAATATGATCCACATTTCTCCGTGGCAAGTCTGCCAAGGATTGTTGGCGGGTGCTGGTCGTATTTTAAGGCCCGGTGGAAAAGTGTTTTTATACGGCCCCTTTAAAGTTAAAGGCGAGCACACATCGCAAAGCAATGAGCAGTTTGAAAAATGGCTAACAAACCAAAGCTCCGAATTCGGCGTTCGGGATATCGAGCGGGTGACCGAAGAGGCTGCCTTAAATGACCTCACTCACCTAGAAAGCTGCCCTATGCCTTCTAATAACTTCATTCAGATTTTCGAGAAGCAATAAAGCGCTTAACTTCTTCTATCCGACCCTAAAAAAGGGGCCGCGAAATTAATCGCGGCCCCTTCATTTTTATAAGCAATAAGGTTGGCGAGCTTAGAAGCCCATACCGCCGCCCATTCCGCCCATTCCGCCCATTCCGCCCATGTCTGGCATTCCGCCAGCTGCACCAGCGTCTTTAGCAGGCGCATCGAAAACAGCTGCTTCAGTTGTGATCAACAGACCAGCAATTGAGGCCGCATCTTCAAGCGCTGTACGAACAACTTTAGCTGGATCAACAACACCGTCGTCAAGCAAGTTGCCATAAACGCCTGTTTGAGCGTTAAAGCCATATGTCGCATCTTTTTGCTCAAGCAACTTGCCCGCAATAACCGCACCGTCATGACCAGCATTTTCAGCGATCTGACGAACAGGTGCTTGAAGAGCACGCGCGATAATCGCAACACCACGTGCTTGATCATCATTTGCGCCGGTAACATTTTCAATTGCGCGTGAAGCGTAAAGAAGTGCAGTTCCGCCACCAGGGACGATACCTTCTTGAACAGCAGCGCGTGTTGCGTGCAGAGCGTCATCAACGCGGTCTTTGCGTTCTTTCACTTCAACTTCTGTTGCGCCGCCAACTTTAATCAAGGCAACACCACCAGCAAGCTTGGCAAGACGTTCTTGAAGTTTTTCACGGTCATAGTCAGAAGTAGTTTCTTCTGTCTGCGCACGGATCTGGCCACAACGAGCTTCGATATCGTCTTTTGTACCAGCACCATCAACAATTGTTGTCTCTTCTTTAGAAATTGTAACGGTTCTTGCAGTACCGAGCATTTCCAAAGTTACGTCTTCAAGCTTGATGCCGATTTCTTCAGAAACCAACTGGCCACCAGTCAAGATAGCGATATCTTCAAGCATTGCTTTACGACGATCGCCGAAACCAGGAGCTTTAACAGCCGCGATTTTCAGACCACCACGCAATTTGTTCACAACAAGAGTTGCAAGCGCTTCGCCTTCGATATCTTCAGCAATGATAAGAAGTGGCTTACCAGCTTGAACAACGGCTTCAAGAATTGGAAGCATTGGCTGCAGGTTAGTCAATTTCTTTTCGTGCAACAGAATGTATGGGCTTTCCATTTCTGTTAGCATTTTCTCAGCATTTGTTACGAAATATGGTGACAAGTAACCACGGTCGAACTGCATGCCTTCAACAACGTCAAGTTCTGTATCGAGGCCTTTAGCTTCTTCAACAGTAATAACACCTTCGTTGCCAACTTTTTCCATTGCTTCGGAAATGATTGAACCAATTTCAACTTCACCATTGGCAGAAATTGTACCAATCTGTGCAATATCTTCAGTACCAGAAACTGGTTTCGCGCCGGCTTTGATGCTTGCAACAGCTGCAATAACCGCAAGATCAATACCGCGTTTCAAGTCCATTGGGTTCATGCCGGCAGCAACCGCTTTCAGGCCTTCTTGAACGATGGATTGAGCCAAGACAGTTGCCGTAGTTGTACCATCACCAGCAGTTTCGTTGGTTTTGGAAGCAACTTCACGGAGCATCTGTGCGCCCATGTTCTGCAACTTATCTTCAAGTTCGATTTCTTTTGCAACAGTAACACCATCTTTCGTTACGCGTGGTGCGCCGAAAGATTTGTCGATAACAACGTTACGACCTTTTGGTCCAAGTGTTACTTTAACTGCGTCAGCGAGAATATTTACGCCTTCGAGGATACGGCCGCGTGCGTCCGCACCGAATTTTACATGTTTAGCCATTCTATTAGTTCCTTAAATCTGTAGAAATGATTAGCCCAAAATGCCCATAATGTCGGACTCTTTCATGATCAACAGGTCTTTGCCGTTGAGCTTGATTTCAGTGCCGGACCATTTGCCGAACAGAACAGTATCACCAACAGCAACGTCAAGAGCACGGACAGAACCATCTTCTTTGATTGTGCCAGTTCCAACAGCAAGGATTTTGCCTTCCATTGGTTTTTCTTGTGCGCTATCGACAAGAATAATTCCGCCGGAAGATTTTTCTTCACTTTCCAGACGCTCTATCAGCACACGATCGTGCAGTGGACGAAATGACATTAACAATTCTCCTAGTTTTGAGATTTACCTAAGTAACTTGATACCATGTTTAGCACTCACATGCGGAGAGTGCTAACAAATTTCCTATTCGATGTATGCAATGAGTCATAGGGAGTCAAGGGAGGGCACAATAAAACATTCATTTTCTTCACAGAAAATCGTGCCCCATCGCCAATTTCCTTGGCGTTTATATTTTTTTCCAGTAGACAGAACGCCATATATATTGTTGGCGCAGTGTGATTGCAAGAGTATGCATTTCTGATTGCCATATTATCAAAAAATGAGGCACCCGTGACTATTTCCCTTCTAAACCAGCTTAGTGAGCTTGTTGGGCAGACCTTTGCTAAATGTGAACTGGACCCTAAGCATGGCAAGGTAGTCCTTTCCCAACGGCGTGAATTGGGCCAGTTTCAATGCAACGGTGCCTTGGCTGCAGCAAAAATAGCGAAAAAAAACCCACGAGAGATTGCCGAGACCATCCGTGCAGCGTTGGAAGCCACTGGTCATTTCAGTGAACTTTCGATCGCTGGGCCCGGCTTCATTAATTTATCCCTGACGGATGATTTTCTGACTGGCCATATTAATGATTTGTCTGCTGACCCCGCCTTTGGTGCGCAGCATGGCCGAAAGCCTGAGACCGTCATTTTGGATTTTGGTGGCCCTAATGTGGCAAAAGCCATGCATGTGGGTCACCTGCGATCCACCATTATTGGAGAAAGCCTGCGGCGCCTTCGGGTATTCTTGGGTGATACGGTTGTCAGTGATGTCCATTTTGGTGACTGGGGTCTACCCATGGGCCTTTTGATCAAAGAAATTGAGAGAGCACAACCTGACCTCCCGTATTTCAAGGAAGAAATTAAAGACGGCTTCCCTGAAGAATCGCCCGTAACAGTCGCTGAGTTACAAATCCTCTACCCCGCAGCCTCCGCCCGCATGAAAGAAGATGCGGCCTTTTTAGAAGAAGCCAGAAAAGCGACCTTTGAATTACAAAGTGGCCGCCCAGGATACCGAGCTCTTTGGAAACATATGCTGGATATCTCCATTACAGAGACGAAGATCGACTTTGATCTTCTGGGTGCCCAATTCAGTGAATGGAAAGGGGAGGCCGACACGAATGAGCATATTCCCGGCATGTTACAACGGCTGAAGGCCAGCGGACTTTCTGAAAAATCAGAAGGCGCTGTTGTTGTCGCTATTGCAGAAGAGACTGACAACAAGAATATGCCGCCACTGATCTTACAAAAATCAGATGGCGCCGTGATGTATGGCACAACAGACCTTGCAACACTGGAGATCAGACAAGAAACCCATAAACCCGATTCTATTCTGTATGTGGTGGACGCCCGTCAAAGCCTTCATTTTGAGCAAGTTTTCCGGGCCGCCCGCAAATGTGAGAGTGTCGGCAAACATGTCCATTTAGAACATGTGGGTTTTGGCACTGTAAACGGTAAAGACGGCAAACCTCTAAAAACTCGGGACGGCGGCGTGGTTCGCTTAAGAAGCCTCATTGACGACGCTGTCACAGAAGCTAGAAAAGTTGTAATTGAAGCAGGCCTTGAAGAGCGCTTTGATACTGCTGAGCTTGAAGACATTGCAACCAAAGTCGGTATTGCAGCAATTAAATTTGCAGATTTGTCCAACCAGCGCATGTCTAACTATGTGTTTGATCTGGAGCGTTTCACCAAATTTGAAGGACGGACTGGTCCCTACCAAATGTATGCCGCGGTTCGCATCAAATCTATGCTCAGAAAAGCAAAAGATCAAAATTTGAACGAAGGCGCGCTAATTGCATCGAAAGATGCAGAACGAAATCTTATGCTTGCCATAGCCATGCTTCCAGAAGCTGCCCTTGGTGCTGCCACTAAAAATACGCCTAATATTCTTTGCGATCATGTTTATACGCTGACGCAAGAATTCAACGCGTTTTATCACGACTGTCATGTATTGGGTGAAGAAGACGAAGCCATTCAGGCATCCCGCCTTAAATTATGTGCCATTACGTTACGTCAAATTGAAACGGTGTTGGGCATTCTTGGTATCGAAGTCCCGGAACGCATGTAA
>JBALXM010000057.1:0-24028 GCA_036960695.1 Sneathiella sp. | reverse complement strand
TAATGCTCAATTTCGCACTCTATTTTTTGGTCCCGTAGGCTTTGCTGTGCCTCTTGCAGGCTTTCGACGTTGAAGCGAAGCTTGGTGGGATTTTCATTCACCGTTTTTGGGTTGGATTTTGCAACGCCTCCCATTTCAATCATCAGATAAGACCCTGAAAAATCGAAACAAGTCAGTTTAAAGCCCTGCTCATTCTTTTCGAATAATTTTTCGAGCTTGAAGACTCGTCCATAAAAAGAGACGCATTCGGTATATCGCTCCGTGCAGAGAATAATACCAGTTCGGACAAATTCCATGGAATGGCTCCCGCTAGATAGTCGTGCAACTCAATACTTGACGTATTGGTAAAGATAGATAAGAATCATATTATTATAATACAGGAGCAGTAATGAGTGAGGTTGTAAGTTTCGACGAACACCACCTTGCCCGGTCATCAAACAGTATGAGGTCCGGGACAACTCCGATACCTGTTTTTTTCAGTCGCCCTGAACTCAGTCAAATCTTACAAGTTTACGGCCAAATGGTCGCCAAATCTGAATGGCGAGACTATGCCATCGGGCAAGCCAAACACAGTTGCACCTTCGCCGTTTTCCACAGAACAACAGAAAAACCCTTATATCGCATCGTAAAAGAGCCAAAACTTGCGAGTAAACAAGGGGAATTCTCTGTTATTGCCCATACGGGACGCATTCTTAAGCGGGGAAAAACCTTGACCATTGTTTTAAAGGTTTTTGACAAAAAACGCTTCAAAATGGTGGATTAAAAACTTAATTATCCGCAGACATTGCCATGGCCGACGCCAAAAGAGTTTTATCCTGCTTTACTGGCGTCCTGAAGGCAATTCGCTCCTCGATTAAGGGCAATGCCGTTGAAAAGTCTTTCTCTTCCAGCAAACTCTTAATCCAGACTTGTTCGAACAAATCTCGCTGAGCGTGACTTCCGCCAATCTTTTGCATTTGCGCGCGAGCGCCCTTTAAATGCTCAAGAGTGGTTTCATAATCCCCCTCAGCAAAAGAGACAAAACTCTGCGCCGCGGGCAGTGCAACGGTTGCCCAAACATCCCGCGTTAAGACAGGGCCTTCCTTTGCGTTTGTCTCCATTCCTATCAATAAATGAGACAGGGCGTCGCTCTGACCGCCTTTAGCGAGAGCAAAAGCATATTGCATATCTAAAAATGGCTGATCATTAACAAAAGTCCGCTTCCCAATGCAACGGGACAAGTCGGTCCAACGATCCCCCACATTGGCTCCCGCCAGCTCTAATCGCCAAAGAAGCGACACGGCATTTATTTGATCCTGACTATATGTTTTATCACGGCCCCAGACGAACTGATCATAGAGGGATAAGACCTCATCAAAATCTTCATTTTCCAAATGGAATAACGCCAGATGCCACCAGTTATGGGTATACATGAAGGAATTACACCCCTCCCATTCTGATGATAAATCCTTCATCCAGGAAATACCTTCGTCGGTTCTCCCTTGCGTGATCATCACATGGGCGACGGCATGATGGGCCCAAGGCTCACACCGTTGCATCTCCACAGCTTTACGAGCTTCTCTCTCTGCCTCCGGCAGCCGGCTCATTTGTTCCAACCCAAAGGCGCGCATACCGTGAGCATATGCCGTATCAGCATGGGCATCGATGATTTTATCAGCAAGCCACAACATGCCTTCGTCATCACCAAGGTTGAAATAATGCGTCTGGCCGACTTTCGCGGATAATAAATCCCTTGGATATTCTTCAGCCAATTGTCTGTGACATTTTAAAGCTTTTGAAATGTCATTTTTCCGCCAACAAACGATTGCCTCAATGAATAACTGCTCGCGCTCAGTAGTGCCATGGGCCCCTTCTGTCGCGCGCGCGAAATACCGATCGGCAAGCTCCAATCGGTCAGGTGTTTCCATAAAGAGGCAGAGCAATCCGCCAAGGGCTGCCACCAAAGCACAATCAGGGTCATCATCCGATGCCTCGAACACAATGCCGAAATCTGTCCCATAGCCGATCAGGCTCTTCGAAAACCTATTGATTGCATCAATGGTCTGGGCAGAGTTTGTTGTAACGACGTTGCCATAGGCATCCAACATAAGATCAAGCCTCGTTTATTAAATCCAGTGGATATACGGGACGGCGAACATTATGATAGTCCAACAAATTGTTATCAGATGTCGTGACCCCTTTCCCATCAAGGGTCATTGTGTGTTTTGCCAGTGGCGAGAAACCTGCCCGATAGTGAATTCTGCTTTTCAGAACAAGGTAGCGTTTATATTCTGGCTGAATTCCTACAGATGTGAAAACACCCGTATCCCAAGGTTCATGGTGGTTCGACACAACAACAATTTCCATGGAGCCCACTTCCAATACAGCGGTTGGTCCCATGAAGACCTTAACCCCTGTATACATGGGGCCCCGTACAATCCATTCGCCATTTGTCAGGACTTTAACCGTTCCGGTCAAGACCAGCGGCTCCCCAACTTCGCCGATAGACGGCATATCCGTCTTACCGCCTAGTTTCAACGTGACCTTCTGCCCAATACCCGCTTTTTGCATAAGCTGTACCGCTTCCGGGTCCCATACAGCGCCAACAGCCACATCCTGTAAATCTTGACGCAAGATTTCAGCAATCACGGTCATAACGTCTTGTGTTCCGCCTGAGCCGCAATTATCGGCGTGATCAAGGAGGATAACCGGACCCTCTTCAATCTTTTTGGCTTCCCTAACCCGATCTTCCAAATCAGTATGCTTATAGGAGAAGTCTTCTCGCAACGACCAAGCCTTGGCAAGAATACGATCTCTAATTTCATCTGCCTTTTGTTTATCCCCGTCCGTCACCACAATGACAGAATTACCAGAATCTTTAATATCCGCTAACGCAAAGCCACCAAAAGCCGTTGCGGCGATAACGCCCGGCTCTTCTTCCGCCTCCCTGCACATCCGGATCAGGGTCGCCATCGGCTCATCATCCGTTCCCTGACATAAAGTCTGGCTGATGAGTGGGATATTTCCCCAAGACATAACAGGATCGATTTTCCCGGCCATATTATCCAGTAAAGACTGGCCAATTTGTTTGCCAACCTCATACATGTCCACATGAGGATAAGTCTTATAGCCAATCAATGTGGTGCAATTACTCACCATTTTTTCGGTCAAATTACAGTGAAGATCCAAGGTAACCGCAATAGGAAGGTCCGGGTCAATCTCGCGGATTTTCTCTAAAAGTGTCCCCTCGCCATCGGGGGTCATTTCAGACACCATAGCGCCATGTAAATCCAACATTGCCGCATCGACGCCTTCGCGCACGGCATCAAGGATAGGATTGATCAGATTGTTATAGGCATCGATTGTAACAAGACCTGCCGGCATTGCTTCTGCAGCGATCGGCGTTACAATTTCCGCGCCAACAGATTTGGCAAGCTCAATATACGCGCCCATAGGCATTGCTGTGCCTTCATACGCTTTTAATGCGTCGGCCCCTAGATAAGCACTCCAATCTTTAAATCTTTTCCAATCGGCAACGATAGGGGAAAAAGTATTGGTTTCGTGCTTCATCATTGCGATTAGGATGCGCATGCAGGTTATGTCCCTTGGCTCAAATAGTTTGCTTTCAAACTAGTTTATCAGCTTGAACGTTTATGCCAAGTCAAAAAAAAGCCCGGCACAAAGGCCGGACTAATCAAAAATTCAATTACTAGAAAATCTAGTCGCGATTTCCAAGCAAGCTCAAGAGCATCAGGAACATGTTAAGGAAATTCAAGTACAAGGAGACAGCTCCCATAACAGCTCCTTTTTCAAGGACTTCTTGATCATGACCATGATAATATTGTGATTTAATACGCTGGGTATCAAAGGCTGTTAGGCCTGTAAAGACAAGCACACCGATGACAGAGACCACGAAATGAAGCATGGTTGATTCAAGGAATATATTCACCACGGACGCGATGATAATGCCAAACAATCCCATAATCATGAAGGAGCCCATACCCGTCAGATCACGCTTGGTCACATAACCATAAAGGCTGGCTGAACCAAAGGTGGCTGCCGTTATGAAAAAGACCCTGACCACACTTTCAGATGTATAAATCTGAAAAATGTATGAAATGGACACTCCCAAGGTCAAAACCATTGCCCAGTACAGCATCTTCGCCGTTTTAGCGCTTCCCTTAGACATCATGAAAAGGAAACCAAAAGGCGCGAGCATAACAACCCACTGAAGAGGCGTGCCAAACACAGCATTATACAATGCCGGTGTTGATGCCGTGAAAGCCGCCGCTGCGCCACTTAACGCCAAACCGGACGCCATGTAGTTATAAACCTTCATCATGTGAGTGCGAAGGCCCTCGTCAAGTACTGCTTGATCTTGAGCCCGTGCGCCTGTCGAAGTGTGTCGTGAATAATCAGTTGCCATATGTCCCTACCCTAAGGAATTACATTTAAACAGAATATTGGGTGATTGATGAGAAATTACAAGGAAAATCCGCACATCAGTCTGAACGCAATACTGGAGCCACTTTCTCCCCCAAAGCGCGCCAAGACCCTAACAGACCAAACAAAAGAGTTACGCACACGCTAATTACAATGGTTCCAAGCACGGTATAGGGAAGATTAATCCATTTGGCTTCCAGAATTTCAGTGATCACCGTGTGAGCTGCAAGCCAGCCTGCGCCTGCCGCAATGAGCGATGTTATGAGCCCAAGAATGGCATATTCCAACAAGAATGTTTTAAAAATATCCCGCCGCGTGGCCCCAAGAACTTTCAAAATAACCGCATCATACACCCTCTTCCGATGGCCCGCGGCGAACGCACCTGCAAGGACCAATACCCCTGCAACCAACGTAATGGAGGCCGTTGCCGTTACAGCAGAGGAGAGCTGTTCTAGGATTTTCGAGACTGTTTGAAGGGCTTCCTTCATACGGATGACCGATATATTGGGGAACGCTTTGGTTATCGTCCGAAACAAACGGACTTCTGCATCTGTGCCAGCCTTGGCTGTGGCAAGATGACTGTGCGGGGCGCCGGCCAACGTATTTTCATCAAACACCATGACGAAATTGATAGCCAAAGTACTCCAATCGATTTCACGTAAATTGGCAATGGTAGCCGTGACCTCCCGGCCCATCACATTAACAGTCAGCGTATCGCCAATCCCAATACCCATACCAACAGCAGCCCCTTGATCAAGACTGATAAGGGGGGCACCTTGGTAATCCTCGGGCCACCACTTTCCCTCAACCACAGTTGCATTTACTGGAATTTCTTTTGCATATGTTAATCCGCGATCCCCCCGCAAAACCCATTTCACATCACTTGCAACATTGACTTGCGCCGCGGGGATACCGTTCACTTTAACAATTCGTCCCCGTAAATTGGGAACGTGGTTCACATCACTAACCCCTTCAATCTTTTGGGCAGTGCCTACGAAGTCGGGTAATTGGTTATTTTGAATATCAATGAAGAAAAAGGCGGGCGCATTTTCAGGAAGCTGGTCTTGTACCTGTTCTCTTAAATTTCCCTCGATCAACGCTACGGTCACAAAAAGCGTAAGCCCAAGCCCCATGGACAGAACAACGCTCGCTGTTGCAGCGCCGGGCCTGTGCAAATTGGCAATAGCTAATCGCAAAGCTGGTATACGGAATTTAGGAGCATATTTCGCTCCAAGTTGAATCAAATATCCCATCAGCAAAAGAACAAAGAAAATAGCAATCGCCGCCACAACGAAACCGGCTGCAAATACCTTTTCTTCAACTGTCAAAATCGCGAGCGCCACCAAGGCGGCAAACGTAACAAGAACCAGCGCTAAGTAAAAAGGCCTGGGCCAGCGCCTTTTGGCGACAACGTCCCGGAACAAGGATGCCGCCGGCGTTTCGCGTGCGCGGGCCAATGGCCATATGGCAAAAAGAGTCGCCGTCAATAGCCCATAGGCGGTTGCCAAGACGAGAGGCCCCGCTTGAAATGTGACAATTGCTGGAACGGGAAGTGCTGATGCTAAAAATTGCGATGCAATAATTGCAAGGCCTACACCAAGGATCAGGCCGGCAATTGACCCCAAAAACGCTAAGACCAACACTTGTAAATAATGGATACGAAAAATGAGTCCACTACTAGCACCCAGACATTTCATTGTGGCGATAGTCGAGATTTTTCCATCAAGATACGCGTGCACCGCATTACCTACCCCGACGCCCCCAACGATCAAAGCCGTAAGGCCGACTAACGTCAGGAACATAGCAACCCGTTCAACAAACCGTTTTATGCCCGGCGCACCGTTCGAGCTATCGGTAATACGCCAACCGGCGTCAGGCATGGAAAGCTTTGCATCCTCCCGAAAATCGGCAATGGTGGTTTGTGTGTTGAGGGCCAAACGATAGTGATATCGAAGAAGGCTTCCCGGCTGTACAAGACCGGTCGCCTGTAAGGCACTGGACGAGATGATGACCCGGGGACCAAGGCTCATACCTTGGCTGGCTTTATCCGGCTCAGATGAGATGACCCCTCGAATTTCCAATCGCAGGCCACCAATTTTTAAACTATCCCCGATCTTTACTTCAAGACGATCAAGAAGTGTCGGCTCCACCAGCGCGCCAAAATCACCTTTGTCATTTGCCAATAAAGCCTGAAAAGAAGTATCTGGATTTTGAGAGGAAGACTGCTCCAAGGATCCAAAAAGCGGATATAAACTGTCAACGGCTTTAAGCTCGCTCAGCAATCTTTGATCCGATGCTGGCGCGCCGACCATAGCCCGCAGCACTTGTATCTCACTCACCTGCCCCTTACTTCGAAGCCAATGTTGCTCATCAGCGCTCGCAAACCTCGATGTGAGCCGTACATCGACGTCACCGCCCAATATCACGCGACCGTTCGCACGCAAACCTTCGCTGATTGAGCTGGATAAAGTGCCAACACCCGCAATGGCAGCAACCCCAAGAACAAGGCAGGCGACAAAGATGCGGAACCCTTTTAGGCCCCCACGCAATTCACGAAAGGCATATTTAACGGCAAGTGAAAACGTTTCGGATCCGGCTTGACTACTCACAGTTCATGCCCTTCCAATTCGGGGGCATCTTGCCTATCTAATTCCGTGACGCGACCATCCTCCACGCGGATGACACGATCACATTTCCGCGCCAGTTCGTCATCATGGGTGATCAAGACCAGTGTCGTATCATGAGCGTCATGGAGCTGGAACATCAAGTCAATAATCAGCTCGCCTGTCGCACCATCTAAATTACCCGTCGGCTCATCTGCCAGCAGTATTTTGGGTTCCGTACAGACAGCACGGGCAAGGGCGACCCTTTGTTGCTCACCGCCGGACAATTGAGAGGGGTAATGGCTTGACCGTTCCCCAAGTCCCACCGACTTCAATTTTTCAGCAGCGACGGCAAATGCATCAGCTCGCCCACTAAGCTCTAACGGGATGGCGACATTTTCGAGCGCCGTCATTGTGGGAATCAAATGAAAAGATTGGAAAACAATACCGACATTATCCCGGCGGAACCGCGCTAAGTCATCTTCGCTTAATGTCTCAAGGCTATTGCCTGCCACTGAAACCTGACCGCCACTTGGTCGCTCCAATCCGGCCATAATGGACATCAAGGTTGATTTCCCGGACCCTGATGGGCCAACGATCCCGACAGTCTCTCCCGCATTAATAGACATGTCTATGCCACGTAAGATATTGACAGGACCGGCATCTGACTTAAGTGTGAGAGAGACCGATTTTAAATTGACTATAGGCGACTGGGGCACATTCATTCCAATGCAGAGACAAAAAGCTGATTTATTGGCATATGGCAAACACGTTTGGTTTTTCAACGTTTTTACACTCTTTATTGCCTTATTTTGGCAAATTTCGCCTTCAATAGCAAAGGATCAGATCACGATTGTTGCCTTGGGCGATAGTCTGACTGCCGGATATGGTCTTCCGCAAGAAGATGCCTTCACGGTTCAGTTGGAGGCTGCTTTGCAAAAATCCGGCTTGGATGTTCGGATTGTGAACGCTGGTGTCTCCGGGGATACCTCCACGGGTGGGATGCAACGCCTTGACTGGGCCATTGCCGATGGGACTGATCTGATTTTATTGGAACTGGGGGCAAATGATGCCCTTCGCGGGATCGAGCCATCCGTCACAAAGGCCAGCCTGACAGCCATTGTGGAAGAATTACAATCGCGAAACATACCTATCTTCTTAACGGGAATGAAAGCCCCTCCCAATATGGGAGCCGACTATATTCATGAATTTGACGGCATCTATCCAACCCTTGCTCGTCAATACTCCCTTGGTTTTTACCCTTTCTTTTTGGACGGGGTTGCAGCGGACCCTGCCCTCAACCAGGATGATGCCATTCATCCAAACAAAGAGGGTGTGGCAATAATTGTTGAGAGAATGTTGCCATCCTTAATAACTTTTATTAAAAACAAATAAGATTTTTTGGGGCGCCCCCACTTACAAACAGGAAATTAAATGCAGTATAGAAAACTTGGCAAATCAGATGTAGATGTCAGTGTTATTTGCCTTGGAACAATGACTTGGGGGGAGCAAAATAGCGAAAGTGACGCTCACCAACAACTGGATTTTGCAACCGATCACGGCGTCAATTTTATCGACACCGCGGAAATGTATCCTGTGCCCCCCAAGGCTGAAACCTACGGCTTAACTGAAAAATATATCGGCACTTGGCTTAAAGATCGCCAAGATCGGGAGAAAATAATTCTCGCTACAAAAGCGGTTGGCAAATCTGATGGCACCTATTTTCGGAACAATGAAGAAGTAGCCCGCCTCCATGCGCGCCACCTAAAAGAAGCTGTTGATAAGAGTTTAGCGCGCTTGCAGACCGATTATATCGATTTATACCAACTTCACTGGCCGGAACGATCAACCAACTATTTTGGAAAACTCGGCTATAAGCATGTCGAAGAAGAAGATACCGTTGATATTCTGGAAACACTGGAAGCACTCGGCGAATTGGTTAAAAGCGGTAAAATACGTCAAATAGGCCTCTCCAACGAAAGTGCTTGGGGGACAATGCGATTTCTCCAGCTGGCAGAAAAACATAACTTGCCACGGGTGGCGTCAGTGCAGAACCCGTACAGCCTTCTGAACCGATCCTATGAAGTCGGCCTTGCGGAAGTTTCTATTCGGGAAGAATGCGGCCTGCTTGCCTATTCACCGTTAGCAATGGGTATGTTGAGCGGTAAATATCTTGGCGGACAAATGCCAGAAGGATCAAGATTTTCTTTGTTCACACGTTTTGTTCGATATGTGACGGAGAACGCCTACAAATATACGGAACAATATGTGGCACTCGCCAAAGAAAATGGCTTGGATCCGGCTCAAATGGCTTTGGCTTATGTCAACTCCCGGCGATTTGTCACCGCCAACATTATTGGTGCCACCAATCTGGATCAGCTTAAAGCCAATATTGAAAGTATCGATATAACCCTCTCAGATGACGTTCTTAAAGCGATAGAGGATATCCATAATCAACATCCCTACCCATGCCCTTAAGCCTCTAATTTTACATGCAATCTTGTCTGTTTTAAAAATATCTACAACCGACAAGATTGCGTAAAATTTGAATCGACCTATTGACTTCAAAGCCCGTAACCTCAAATTTAGATCACTAGAGGATGGACTAAATAGCGATCCAACCGATCCTTGGCTAAAAGGAGATCCCGCTCATGCGACTTTTTGTGGCCCTTCGACTCCCTGAGGAAATTAAACAAGAAATCTCGACTTTACGCGGCGGCATTCCCGAAGCCCGTTGGATCTCTGACGATAATGCCCATATCACCTTGGCCTTTATCGGGGATGCGCCTAATGCCGATGTCATGGACATAGGTCTTGCATTGAGCCGAATTAAACATCCTGAATTTGAGCTTCATTTGGACAGTGTCGGTGTCTTTGGAAATAGTAAGCGTCCCCGGGTTTTATGGACCGGGGTGTCGCCCTCTGATCCGCTCTCGTTATTACAGCAAAAAGTCGCCAAGACTTTGACTAATCTCGGCATAAAACTGGAGGATCGAAAATTCAAACCTCACATCACACTCGCTCGGGTTCACATGTCTCCCTATGAGAAAGTTCGCCAATATCTCTCAGACAATGCCCTTTTTAAAACCAAATCAATAACCATCGAAAATTTCACCTTATTCTCTAGTCATCTAGCCCATTCCGGGGCTATCTATACCGAAGAAATGGTTCTTGATCTTGAAACAAAAGAGCTAGAAGTCACGCCGATCTAAAAGCCTAAATTCTTTTTCCACCAAGTAGGCAAAGCAAAAGACGCTGTATGAAGAGCGGCATTATAATGGCGTCCTTCATGGTCTGACACGGGTTTTGAATAATCATGCCCATCTTTGCTATAGAGGAAAAACCCGAACTCAGCTGCGGGGTAAAGTTGCACGATGGAGCGAAAACCAGCGACGTGAGGCAGCAGTTTTTTATTTTGCATAATGCTCACTAAATTCTGATCTTTATCACCACATAACTCTTGCAGGAAATAAGCACGATCTTTTCCAACGAAAATGCTGTCGCTATCCAAAATCACGCCCGTATCTGTAATGCAGGCAGAAAAATTCTCACAAAACTCTTCGGTAAAGACAGTGGAGGACGGGCCTACGGGCTCGCTCAAATCCAAAACGATCAGATCAAACTTATCACCAGTCGCCCGCGCATTTCGCATGTAATCAGCGGCGTCCCCAATGACCAGCTCCACCCGTGGGTCTTCATAATTTCCGTGTATGTTCAAATATTCTTTCGACAACTCAACAACACGCTCATCAATTTCCACCATGACAACACGGGTCACAAAATCATGGATAAGCACTTCACGAAGAATACCACCATCGCCGCCGCCCACAATCAGCACACTCGCATTTTCACGAACCCGGCCTAGCAGCGGCACATGGACTGCCATTTCATGATACATAAACTCATCGGCCTCTGATGCTTGGACAAGCCCATCCAACGTCAGAACACGGCCGAAAGTCTCATGCTCAAAAATTTCTATTTTCTGATAGGTGCTTTGCTCTTCATGCAATTTTTCCATATCAAGCGCATGGGTGAAGGCAATCCCTTCAGTTTCTTCGTGCCACCAGTTACGGCTAATTTCGCTTATTTTTGTCATGATATCGGGTTTCACTTAAAATTATTTTTTGAAAGAATATGGGAGAGTAATCCGGACGCGGCAGGTTCCAACAGATCAAACACATGCTCATAATCCGATAAATCCCCGTAATAAGGATCTGGCACTTCACCGCTATCCTCATCACTATAATCAAGCATCAATTTAAGCTGCCCATCATAGTGTGATGGCTTCATTTGCGCTAGATTCTTAAAATTGCTGTTATCCATGGCAAGAATGTAATCAAACCTATCAAAATCGTCTGCGCTCACTTGCCGAGCTTTCAAATCAGACATAAAGATTTCTCTTGTTTTTCCGATTTTTTGAGCCCGTGCATCGGGCTGATTTCCTAAATGCCAGGCGCCCGTTCCCGCAGAATCCGTGTGGATTTCTGCGGACAATCCCTGTTTTTCAACCAAGGCCCGAAAAACAGCTTCGGCGGAGGGGGAGCGGCAAATGTTACCAAGGCAGACAAACAACACATTGACCATTACTCTCTCCTGTCTGGACAAGACCATGCTTTGGCAACATATACTATGTAAACTCATAGATACGAAGAGCGAAAATGACTGAAAAGCTAGATCAAAAAACCGCCAATATTGAAATTGAGCAATTATCGGGTTGGAGCAGGTCTAAAGGCCGCGATGCCATTGAAAAAAGTTTCAAGTTCAAGAATTTTAACCGCGCCTTTGGCTTCATGACAGAAGTTGCCATGATGGCAGAGAAAATGGATCATCATCCAGAATGGTTCAACGTCTATAACAGGGTCGATGTCACTCTAACGACCCATGATGCCGATGGTTTAAGTCATAAAGACATTAAGCTTGCAAAATTTATGGATAAAGCGGGCGACCGATAAAGGCCGCCCAGCTTTCGTATCCTATCTAGGCGCCATACGAATAGCACCATCAAGACGGATAACTTCGCCGTTCAGCATTTGGTTTTCACAAATTTGCTGCGCGAGCGATGCATATTCTTTTGGCATCCCAAGACGACTTGGGAAAGGAACACTGGCTCCCAGCGCGTCCTGAACGTCTTGCGGAAGGCCCATAAGAAGCGGGGTTTCAAACAAGCCAGGTGCAATTGTCATAACGCGAATACCCAGTGATGCCAAATCACGGGCAATAGGAAGTGTCATTCCAACAATGCCGCCTTTTGATGCGGCATAGGCAGCTTGACCAATTTGACCGTCATAGGCGGCAACGGATGCTGTATTGATACAAACTCCGCGCTCTCCGCTTTCCATTGGGTCTAATTTGGACATGTCGTCAGCGGCACGGCGCAAGCAGTTAAAGCTTCCGACAAGATTGACACTGATCACCTGTTCGAACTTATCAAGGGGATGCATACCGCGACTGGACACGGTTTTTGCGGCCGGTCCAATACCAGCGCAATTAACCAGTATGCGTGCGGGGCCATTTGCTGCCCGCGCAGCCGCAAAGGCCGCATCCAATGACGCATCGTCAGAGACATTGGCAAACACTGCTGTACCGCCGATTTCTGCGGCGACTGTTTCTGCGAGCTCTATGTTCATGTCAAAGATGGAAACTTTCGCTCCAGCTTCACTTAGCTTACGTGCAGTTGCCGCACCAAGACCAGATGCACCGCCTGTTACGATGGCAGCTTTTCCGCTAATATCCATTTTCGCCTCCAGCTATTCTAACGTTTGTTCAATTATTCTAGCCTTCTAAATACACCTCTTGAGGCAAAAAGAAAAGGCCGCGTGTTGCAAAAGCTTATCTGATCGTCATATACAGGGTTATGCAAACAGATGATGAAGATATATCAGCTTTTGATGCTGACAAAATGCGCACTGACAAAATGTTGGTTATGCGCGAATTTGGACAAAAACTAAGAAGCAATCTTGGCAAAGTCCCTTTTGCCGACGATGTCACGGCAAGCTTTTATTGTGCCATGGACGGGAAAAGCCCCGCTTTCGTTAAAGCCATTCTTTTTGGTGCCTTGGCTTATTTCATTATGCCCGCGGATGTGATCCCTGATTTCATTGCGGGTCTTGGTTTTACTGATGACGCCAGCGTATTATTCGCGGCAATGAAAACCGTCCAAAAACACATTACTGACGAGCACCGGGTAAAGGCGAATGCTTTTTTAGAAAAAGAAAAAAATGACTAAACGGGCGGCGTGACCGCAGGTTTCGTGATCTTTTTCAAGCCCGCTTCCCGGCGTAAAATATAGATGCTGGAACAGACAATGATAATGGCGCCAACAATGACCCATCCACCCGGTATCTCGCCAAAAACGAAAAACCCAAGAATTCCAGAGAATATCAAGCGTACATAATCAAAGGGAGAGACAACGGTCGCCTCCCCAACACTAAACGCTTTAATCATACAATAATTTGCACCGGACCCAACAGCGGATGCGATGGCTAAAATCCCGAGTTGCTCCCAAGATGGCGTGATCCAAACCTGACTTGCCGGGACTAAACTGATTAAGGATCCAATAATGCCAAAATAAAACATCATGGTGGTCGGCGCTTCAGTTTTACTCAGCTTTTTTAAAAGCACCGAAACGACGGCAACCATAAAAGCCCCAAAAAGTGCCACTGCAGATGCAAGCCCAATTTCAGTACTCGATTGCATCATGACTAAAACACCGCAGAACCCGACCAACGTTGCCGCCCAACGTCGCCACCGAACTACTTCCCCCAAGAAAAGAACCGCAAGGACAATCAAAAATAGGGGACGCGTAAAAGTCAATGCGACGGCATCGGCGAGGGGCATATTTGTAATAGCGTAAAAAATGCTCAACATCCCCGTAATGCCAACGCAGGCTCGAACAAGGTGCAGCTTGAAGACTGAGGTTCTCAGCGGGGCGAACCCTTTTCGTAACGCAAAAGGCAGAATAACGATAAGACCAAAAAAGGCTCGCAGAAACCCGATTTGGAAACTATCCAACTCCTGCCCCAGATACTTGATCCCAAGTCCCATGCAGGAGAAAAGAAATCCCCCCAAGAGCGTCCACAGAATACCCTTCGTGTTATCAGGAAGAGTGCCCCAAAAATGGTGCAATTTTAATTTTTGATCGATGAGATCGCTCACTGCCCCTGCCCGATATTTTCAGCAGTCGCATTTGCAACGCCGGCACTTTTTTTGGCGTCTTGCTTTTTATTCAGCCTTGCCTCACGCATGGCAATATAAATTGTTGATAAGAAAATTATTCCGGCACCGATCCAAACATATTGATCCGGTTCCTGACCAAAAATTATAAAGCCGATGATGGCGGAAAAAACCAATCTCGAAAAATCAAAAGGCAAAACGTATGTGGCATCAGCAACCGCAAAGGCGCGGGTAAAAAACAAATGCCCCAAGGTTGCACAGACACCCATCCCAGCCACTAAAATTAACTGGTCCATAGTGGGCGTCTGCCAAAAAAGCAGCGCAGGGATAAAAGACATGGGCAAAATGATTATTTGTGTCCAAGCCACAATAGACGGCGTGCTTTCAGTGGAGGACAGCATTTTAACGCAAGTGACTGAGCAGGCCATTGTCGCTGCCGCAAAAATCGCCGCATAAGCACCACTACTCATTTCAATGGCGCCGGGCCTTAATATTATCATAGCGCCCGCGAAGCCCACAAAAATTGCCATCCAACGACGAAAGCGCACGACCTCTTTCAAAATGATAATGGCAAGCAAGGTGCCAAAGATGGGGGCGGTGAAATTAAGCGCGACCGCTTCTGCCAGTGGAATTGTGCTTGCGGCGTAGAACCAAGCGACCATGGATAGGAACCCAAAAGTGCCTCGCACTAAGAACAACCGAGGCCTTTGTGTTTTTAGGCCCGAGACACCATTTTTGATGAACCAAGGAGCAAGAGCAAGCAATCCCGCAACATTGCGCAGGAAAACAATTTCAAACACATGTAAACCACTGTCAGATAACGTTCTGATCAATCCTGCAAGGATTGATAGAAAGGCACATCCGATAGTCATATAAATTGCGGCTTGAAGTGAAGCGGGAGCCTCAAGAAGAGGTCGTAGGAAAGCGCGATATGAAGGCATCCGGGCATTTTAGTTCGCTTGCGAACAAACTAAAAGCATTAACTTTGCAATGCAGCATTGCAAACCCTTAAATTATTGAAATTATTCTAAAAATCACCCCAGAACCACAAAAAAAAGGCTCCAATGAAGGGAGCCTTTTTGATTACATCAAGCGCCAGTCCGTCAGTCAACTAACGTCGCTTCTGTTTTCGATTTAATCTCATCCAGCGTTACGCCCGGGGCAATCTCGATCACCTTCAAGCCGCCATCGACGACATCAAAAACACCTAAACCAGTGATAATCCGGTTTACGACCTTTTTGCCTGTAAGGGGAAGAGAGCAAGATTTGAGCAATTTGGATTCGCCTGCTTTGTTGGCATGATCCATTAGGATAATCACGCGCTGTACGCCCGCGACCAAATCCATAGCGCCGCCCATTCCCTTAACAAGTTTGCCTGGAATCATCCAGTTTGCAAGGTCGCCTTCTTCAGATACTTCCATGGCACCCAAAATGGACAAAGCAATATGCCCTCCCCGGATCATGGCAAAACTATCTGCCGAGTTAAAGTAGCTTGTACGATCCAGTTCAGTGATTGTCTGCTTACCTGCATTAATCAAATCTGCATCGATGTCTTCTTCTGTTGGAAAGGGTCCCATGCCGAGCATGCCATTTTCCGATTGAAGCGTCACATCAACGCCTTCTGGAATATAGTTGGACACAAGGGTTGGAATACCAATCCCAAGGTTCACATATGTTCCGTCTTGTAATTCTTCAGCTGCGCGGGCAGCCATTTGGTTACGATCCCAAGGCATAATCTACTCCTTCTATCAGGCTACCCGAGTTGTCCGTTGTTCAATGCGCTTTTCATGCTCACCTTTAGTCAGGCGTTGCACGTAAACACTTGGCGTATGAATATTATCAGGCTGCAAGTCACCGACTGCGACCAACTCTTCAACTTCAGCCACGGTGACTTTACCGCAAGTGGCGGCAAGTGGATTAAAGTTACGCGCAGTTTTACGATAAATCAGATTACCTTGTGTATCCCCTTTCCATGCCTTCACAATAGAAAGGTCGGCCACGATGCCGCGTTCCAAAACATAGGTTACGCCATCAAAATCTTTAGTCTCTTTGCCTTCAGCAACGAGAGTTCCGACGCCAGTTTTCGTATAAAACCCAGGAATTCCCGCACCGCCAGCGCGCATGCGCTCAGCCAGCGTTCCTTGTGGATTAAATTCCAGCTCTAGCTCACCAGACAAATACTGGCGCATAAATTCAGCGTTTTCACCAACATAGGATGAAACCATTTTTTTGACTTGCTTAGTTTGCAAAAGCACACCAAGACCAAAATCGTCCACGCCTGCATTATTCGAATAAACTGTTAGGTCTTTGACGCCGGAATCCCGGATCGCAGCGATCAGGTTTTCTGGAATTCCGCAGAGGCCAAACCCACCTGCGGCAATTGTCATTCCGTCAAATAGCAAGCCTTCTAAAGCTTGGCTTGCATCTGAATAAGTCTTCTTTGCCATTAATGACTCCTACCTCTTCCTTGTTATGAAGTTTCGCCGTCAGTTTAGGAACTTAGTCGGGCTTCCAATGTTGAATTATGCGGCCCAACTTGGCGTCAAAATCGAAATAGAGCATAGCCAGAAAGTGCCCTAGGGGAAGCCTTAATTCCATATAAACCCGTCAAAATCGGTTTTTTCTTCGCAGTCGCACACTAATTTAAGTACACGTTCGAACTTGGTATTGGCGGTTCTGTAATAAAGGCACGCTTTTAGGCTTTGCGAAGCCACATAATGTTCAGCCCATTCAGGAACTTAAAAATCGGCGCGAACAGACGCCGAAACCCCTCCCAATTGAGAGAGAGTTTGTTTTGAATGTCCCTTAAACTTACCGTGCCATCAACCAATGAAATTATTTCTGCAATGCGCGGCGGTAGTGGGAAGGTGACTTTTTCACCGTCGAAATTCACAACAAGCTCGCTCCGGCCTCGGAATGACTGAGCCAAACCTTCCGCCGTATTTCCATCCTTTAGAACAGGCATCATATCGGGATCTATTTTGGCAACGGTTGGCTTACCATCGGTTTTTTTCCGCACATAGAATATATGCGTCTTTTGATTTCCCAGAATATTTTCCGCAAGGGTTGCCTGATCGACCATCGACATCTTTTTAATACGACTCAATGCATCCTTGTCAGAAATATAAACAGCAGGGTCATATTTTACGGGTTCAATAAAGGTGACAAGATCGAGTTCCGCAAAATTCAAAAAATCCACGACTTCCGGCACCAAATAACTTCTGTCTCGAGGATGCAGCAACAAGTCAAAGAAGGCGGCATCTTCCCCCATTTGATGATCCCCAACAAAAGGATTACGTTTGAGCCAATTGGTGGAGGGCAGATTTTCTACAAATTTCTTTGATAGCTGAACTTGGCGCGCAGGAGCCTCTTCCCCGTACAAGGATTTTAGCGCATTTTGAACGTGATAGACACCAGTGCGCCCCAATGTTGCGTAAACCATCAACCCCATACCACCGTCATCGGCCAGAACTTGGCTCAAAGCCATTAGCCCTGCTTCAGGGTTTTCCAGATGATGTAAAACGCCGCAACAATCGATATAATCGAAGGGTTCAAATTTCATATCTGGCAGATCTAATAAAGACCCCGTATGAAAGTCCAGATTACTCAAGCCACGGGCTTTTGCGCGTGCCTCTACAACAGACCGGCTTGCTTTTGATAAATCAACATAAGTGACAGACCCCTGATCTCCGCGATCCGCTAATTGCTGCGCCAACATAATGGCTGCATCCCCCGTACCACCGCCGGCGACCAGCGCCCGGAAAGGTTTTGAGAAGTCGCGTTTTCCTGCAAATATATAGTGATTTAGCTCGTCAAGATGGCTGGGGCTGCCCGTTATAAGCCGCCCCTTCTCATCTTCCGGAGCTCGGGGAGGATAAGGAAAATCTTCATACTGCCGTTTAACAGCCTTATCCCGGCTACCACTCCCCTTCGCCACAAATCAATCCTTTACAGTAATAATCACTTTACCAGTGGTTTTCCGTGACAGGAGTGCCTTCATTGCGGCAGCGCCCTCTTCCAATGGGAAATGTGTCGATACGTGAGGCTTGAGCGCTCCCTTCTCCACCATTTTGAGCATAGTATTGAAGTTTGCTCTATTCTTCTCTGGGCTACGGCGGGCAAATTCGCCCCAGAATACACCCATGACAGAACAGCCTTTGAGCAGCGCCAAGTTGGTTTTAAGTTCCGCGATCCGACCGGATGCAAAACCCACCACGAGCAAGCGCCCTTCCCAATTAATGCACCGCATTGACTGATCAAACGCATCACCGCCAACAGGATCATAGATCACATCCGCGCCTTTACCGCCCGTCAGCTCTTTAACGCGGTCTTTAATGCTTTCCGTCGAATAGTTGATCACATGATCCGCACCATACTGACGAACGATGTCCATTTTCTCATCGGACCCCACGGTACCGATCACTGTGGCCCCAAGCGCTTTGCCTAGTTCAACAGCGTTCAAACCAACACCGCCAGCGGCACCGTGAACCAATAGAACTTCGCCTTTTTTAAGCTCAGCCCGATCAACGAGTCCATGATAGGTGGTACCATAAGTAACAGGGAAGCCCGCAGCCTGATCAAAAGGCATCATATCAGGGATAACATAGGTGCCGGCCTCAGGTGCCACAACATATTCAGCAAAACCACCAAAACCGTGATTTGCCATCACCCGATCGCCAACTTTAATAGTTGTAACGCCAGTACCAATCTCGGTCACAACACCCGCAGACTCCATACCAGGAGAGAAAGGGAAGGCCGGTTTAAACTGGTATTTTCCAGCGATCATTAAAGTATCAGGAAAATTCAACCCTACAGAATGGATCTGTATTTTCACGTCCCCTTCAGAAACTTGAGGCTCCGCAATGTCTTCCATTACAAGGATGTCTGGTTCGCCAAATTCGTTACAAACAAGTGCTTTCATGATTTTCCCATTTTTTTTGTTATGTCTTGCGCTGCAAGACTAATTATTGCGCTGCAAACAAATTAGCCCTGATATCCCTATTACGTCAAATCAGATTTTTAAGCTTATCCCAGATCGACGGTAGCCCCGCCAACTTCCATATTATTCCGGTTCTTTAAAACGGGATGCGTAAATTCTGCAATCGCATTTCGCAATTCATCATCCATCACACCAAGATCTTCCAAAATTCCGCCAAGAGCAATTTCAGCGGCGCGCGTAGTGCCATCTATGGCTTTCAGTGAAACCCCTAAACCGAGCTCTGGAATAGCAGCCAGATAGACACCTTCAGCCCCGACTTTTGCAATCACTCTTCCTTTTGCCGCCCGGTTAAGCGGTGTGCACATGCGATCAGATCCTGCAATCATATCCGGCTCATTTTTAATAGCGCTTTGAATTCTTCGGCAGGCCTCTTTGCGCTCGTCATTCAAAAGAGAAGGATCCGCAAATTTGGCAATCGCAAAGGCGGCGCTGTCCAACGGGATGCCGATGGTGGGGATTGAGCAGCCGTCGATACCGATGGGGGCATTGGATAAATCAAGTTCTGTAAAGTCTTCTAAGACTTTCACGATACGCTTCTGCACAGGGTGGTCCAGACCAATATATCCCTTGTAGTTTTCCCCAAGATGCAAGGATGTTGTCAAAAAACCTGTATGTTTTCCGGAACAATTATTATGGGCTGCCGTTGGCTCCGCCCCAGATATAGCCAAAGCACGCTCAGCTTCAGGGAAGCTCGGCCAATGACTTCCGCATTCCAAGTCGTCAACCGACAATCCAATGCGTTTCAACCACGCCAAAACGGTTTGCACATGTAAATTTTCCCCTGTGTGAGAAGCACATGCCAAAGAAATTTCTCGATCAGTAAGATCAAAAGCGTCAGCGGCTCCCGATTCAAATAGCGGGATTGCTTGCAAAGGCTTAATGGCTGACCTCAAATAAACGGGGGCTTGCACATCCCCCCAAGATTTTACAATTTTCCCTGACACGTCGGATACCGCGGCATTAACAAGATGCCTGCTCTCTACCATTGAGCCTCTAGTGATATGAACTTGCACAGGAAAGCTTGCAGAATCGTTTGGGGAATGCTTAATCATCGAAGTACCTTGAGAATTTACATATGAACGTTTGTATATAGTACCCTATTTTGTGATAAAAGTGAGATAAATTCATGACGAGCAGAGGCTATTTCGGTATCGGTATAGAAGGCGTTAGTAAACCGATGAATGCAGGCAATCTGTTTCGAACAGCCAACGCTTTTGGCGGAAGCTTTGTTTTTACGGTGGGCGCTGAATATTCTGTAAGGCAGGCTAGATCCGATACAAGTGTCGCCCCTCGCAATATCCCTTGGTACGATTTCGATAACATTGAAGAGATGCAACTTCCTCGTTTGTGTAAAATTGTCGGTGTCGAGCTTCTAGATGAAGCTGAAGAGCTCCCTAGTTTTTTCCACCCCGTCAATGCAGCCTATGTTTTGGGGCGTGAACGAGGCTCCCTCTCTCCGGCCATGCAGGAAAAATGTGATTATTTTATCAAAATTCCAACAAAATTTTGTTTGAACGTTGCAACCGCAGGGGCAATTGTTATGTATGACAGGATCGTGACCCATGGAAGATTTGCAGCCAGGCCCGCAGGCGAATTGGGTAAAGCTGTTCCTATGCCTGATCATGTACAAGGAAAACCGATTTCGCGAACAGGTAAATTTTAATACAAATAAGAATTGTCTCTGAAAAAACAGTCCTCTTGGCTCAGTTCAACAACATCACTGGAATCAAAAACAAAAAAGCGGTACTCTGAAAATATGAAAACGCTCTTTATTCGTAAATTATCTGCAGCGGCCTTGGCAACTGCCCTTTGTCTTACAGCAACACTCTCCGTTGCTGCCACTTCTGATCCTCGTGCGCTTGGTGTCTTTAAAGACTGGCAAGCCTATACGTGGAGTGAGAGTGGCAAGAAAATTTGTTACATGCTGAGCCGGCCAACAAAATCACTTCCCAAAGGCGTAAAGCGCGGCGATATATATTTAATGATCACGTATCGGCCCAAATCCAAATCGAAGGAGGAGGTTAGTCACGTTACAGGCTACACCTATAAAGACAAGTCGGTCGTCTCCTTGGCCATTGGGGAACGCCAGTTCAAACTGGCAACCGACAGTGATGTGGCTTGGGTCCCCGAAGGCGAAAGTGACACCAAATTAATCAGCGCTATGCGCAAAGGATCTAAGCTTGTTGTAAAGGGTAGATCCTCACGCGACACTTTAACGACAGACAGTTATTCACTGCAGGGCTTTACAGCAGCCCACAAGCAGATTAGAAAAAGCTGCAGTTAAGCTTAATGCCTTAAGCAGCCCCTAAAAATAGAAGTATTGTAGAATTATGGATCATTTGATTCCGGATGTAGAGGCCGTCGACAGACAGCCCGATTTGCTGGCTATTCGTAAAAACCTGATTGGCCTCTCGCGCGATGAAATCGCCGCTGCTCTTGTGGAAACTGGCGAGGCTGAAAAGCCTGCCAAAATGCGGGCTAAACAGCTATTTCATTGGCTCTATCACCGGGGCGCGTCCAATTTTGAAGATATGTCATCCATCTCGAAAACCCTCCGTGCGAAGCTTCCTGATCATTTCACCGTAGACCGGCCTGAGATTACCAGTTTACAAGAATCCACTGATGGAACGCGCAAGTGGTTGGTGAAGTTCCCGGACGGACAGGAAGTCGAATCAGTTCATATTCCAGAAGAAGATCGCGGCGCTCTTTGCGTATCCAGCCAGGTTGGATGTACATTGACATGCAGTTTCTGTCATACAGGAACAATGAAACTTGTTCGTAATCTGACAGCCGGGGAAATCATCGCGCAAATGATGGTTGCTCGAGATACAATTGGTGAATGGCCAAGCCCAAAAGGCAATCGCATGATCTCCAATATTGTCATGATGGGCATGGGGGAGCCGTTGCTCAACTATGAGAATGTGGCAAAAGCCTTGAAGATTATTATGGACGGGGAAGGCATCTCTCTCTCCAAACGTCGCATCACGTTGTCTACCTCTGGCGTTGTTCCAAAAATTCATCAATGCGGTGAGGAACTAGGTGTCAATTTGGCAATCTCTCTTCATGCTGTAACCGATGATGTTCGTGATATCCTTGTCCCTATTAATAAACGCCACCCAATCAAGGAGCTTTTGCAAGCCTGCAAAGACTATCCATCAAGCAATAATGCCCGTCGCATTACCTTTGAATATGTAATGTTGAGCGGTATTAATGATAGCCCCGCAGATGCTCATGAATTGGTGCGCTTACTCAAAGACATTCCGGCCAAGGTAAACCTTATCCCCTTCAATCCATGGCCCGGAAGCAATTATATTTGCTCCAGCAACAATGCCATTCATCGGTTTGCTAAAATCATAAATGACGCCGGATATTCGTCTCCTGTGCGCGTGCCGCGCGGTCGGGATATTATGGCTGCTTGCGGCCAGTTAAAATCCGAAAGCACAAAACAACGGGCATCTGAGAGACGAGCAAACGCCGCGTCATAAGCTCGCTTGCGCCAATAATATCGGTTTTTGATACGATGGGTGATGCGGCCTTCGGCTTTCGCTTGCTTGCGCTTTCCTTTTCGCCTATTTTGCCCGCTTAAAATCAGATTTAGACATTGTTTTCATTGAAAGTGCTCTGCCATGTCTCAAGACATTAAAAAAGTTGTCCTCGCCTACTCCGGTGGTCTGGACACCTCTGTTATCCTTAAATGGTTGCAGACGACCTATAACTGTGAAGTCGTTACCTTTACAGCCGATCTTGGACAAGGCGAAGAATTAGAGCCTGCCCGCCAAAAAGCTGAAATGATGGGCATCAAAGACATTTTCATCGATGATTTGCGTGAGGAATTTGTCAGTGACTTTGTTTTCCCAATGTTCCGGGCAAACGCGGTTTATGAAGGACAATATTTGCTGGGCACTGCTATTGCGCGCCCGCTCATCTCCAAAAGGCAAATTGAAATTGCTCGGGAAGTTGGCGCTGATGCTGTGGCACATGGCGCAACGGGCAAAGGAAACGATCAAGTTCGTTTTGAGCTGGCCTATTACGCTCTGAACCCAGACATCAAGGTTATTGCGCCTTGGCGCGAATGGGATTTGAACTCACGGACCAAGCTTGTTGATTTCGCTGAAAAGAACCAAATCCCTATTCCAAAAGACAAACGCGGCGAAGCGCCTTTCTCTGTGGATGCTAACATGCTTCATGTGTCTGCCGAAGGTAAAGCACTGGAAGATCCGTGGGACGAAGCGGGCGAATATGTCTATTCTCGGACAGTCTCTCCAGAAGATGCGCCAGACACCCCGACTTATATTGAAATTGAATATGAAAAAGGGGATCCTATTGGCTTGAACGGAAAACGCTTAAGCCCGGCAACCATGCTTGAAACCCTTAACAAATTTGCTGGCGATAATGGCATTGGTCGCCTCGACCTTGTTGAAGGTCGTTTTGTGGGCATGAAATCACGCGGTATTTACGAGACACCTGGTGGCACGATTATGCTCGAAGCCCATCGCGGCATCGAACAAATCACACTGGATCGCGGCGCAATGCATCTTAAAGATGAAATTATGCCACGCTACGCTGAGCTAATTTATAACGGCCTTTGGTACTCGCCTGAACGTGAGATGCTCCAAGCCTTGATTGACAAAAGCCAAGAAAAAGTCTGTGGCGTTGTCCGTCTAAAACTCTACAAAGGTAATGTCAGCGTTGTGGGCCGTAAGAGTAAATTCTCTCTTTATTCCATGGAACATGTGACTTTCGAAGAAGACACAGTTTATGACCAACGGGATGCAGAAGGTTTCATCAAGTTGAATGCGCTACGCCTAAAATTACTGCACCGTCAGAAAAG
>JBALXM010000004.1:58045-124530 GCA_036960695.1 Sneathiella sp. | reverse complement strand
ACAACCGAATGCTGTTGCGGGCTCGAAGACAGCTGGCGCAACGATTGACCGTGCATTCTCTAGCAATTCCGTCACTGGCTCCGCTAGAGCAACGGCTCGTGGAGTCAACTCCAGCCCCTTCGCTGTCCGCACGAACAGCCGGTCACCTAACAACTGGCGTAAACGGCCTAAAGCGCGACTAGCTGCCGGTTGACTGAGACCAAGCCGCTGGCCAGCGCGGGTAACGCTACGTTCTTTCAATAACGCGTCAAATAACTTTAGAAGATTAAGATCAACGTTACTAAAATCCATTTGACGCATACAGACTATAATTTCCATGCATTTGAGTTATGTGAGCCACCATATATTATCCTTGGTATCGGATCCACCATGGTTCCATCATTTGTAGGAAAAAATATGAGTAATCAAGAATTGTTTGTTGTCACCGGTGCCAGTGGACGAACTGGCGCGTCAACGGCTCGTGCCCTACTCGAAGCTGGTAAGCGAGTGCGTGTTGTTGTCCGCGATGCCGCCAAAGGGAATTATTGGGCCACCCGAGGGGCGGAGGTCGCCATAGCAGAACTATCAGACGTGCAGGCACTAAAAAATGCGCTACTTGGTGCCGACGGGGCCTATATTATCAGTCCTTCACAATATTCTTCGGATACTCTTTTTGCTCAAGCTGGAATTATGGCAGATGCTATAGCAAAAGCTGCGGTCGAAGTACATCTGCCAAAAATCGTTGCCTTATCCTCAATCGGGGCGGATCAAACCGATGGTACTGGTTGGATTGCGATGAACCGGATCCTCGAACAATCTTTAGGACAAATAGAGATACCCGTAACCTTTCTCCGCCCAGCGTACTTTATGGAGAACTGGAATTCCGTGGCTAGCATTGCTGCCACACAAAATATTTTACCAAGCTTTCTTTCTCCGCTTGATCAGAAAACCCCAATGATCGCCACGGCTGACATTGGCCTCTTTGCAGCCGCTGCTTTGCAAGAAATCTGGAGCGGAGTCCGAATAATTGAATTAGAAGGCCCCTCATCTTATTCTCCTAATGACGTTGCTGAAGCTTTCTCCTTTGCACTCAAGAATCCTGTAGATCCGAAAGCAATACCTCAATCAGATTGGGCACAGATGCTACCACAAGGCTTCTCGCCTACGGCTATCATAGGCTTCATCGAAATGACACAAGGCCTCAATTCCAAGCACATTACTTTCACTGGTAAGTCAAATGTCGATCGCCGCAGAGGAAGTACCCCCCTTGAAACTATTGTCGCGACGATGCTCAGGTCATGATAGCCCATCATATCAGGGCTGGCGCTTACCCAGATGTTAAGTTTAAGAAAGCCGGCACTTGAGGCAACAAACAAGGGCGGGATCACTCCGTCCTTGAAGCCCTACCGATTAGAGCGTTGAGTTTGCTGAACACACAAAATTATGACTTTCAACAGAACCTTTCCGTTTGGTGGGCACCTACAGTCAGCTTTTAAGTCCGTATTATCCGCTAAAGCACTATTTCCGCTCGCAGCTCACGAAGGCTCTTTAGCTGTTTTCCGTTATCATCAAAGTTGTCTGGTAAAAACCACTTTAAAAATGCTTCTCGGCAGACTGGCCATTCGCTTTTCAGAATAGAAAACCATGCTACGTCGCGCTGCCATCCATCAACAATTGCGGCGTTTCTCCATGTTCCCTCATGCCTGAAACCTAAACCTTCAGCTGCCCGAAACGATTTTTCATTTTGCGCCTGGCATCGCCATACGAGCCTTTCATACCCCAGTTCATCCATGCATTGGCACATCAATAAAAATATAGCCTCGCGCCCACAGCGCGTCCCTTGAAGCGTGGGCGAGAACCAAATGCTGCCAATCTCGATACTGCCATCGCTCTGATAAACATCACAAATTGACAACCAGCCAGTTGCCACGCCTCCCCGAGGTCTGACAGCCCAAAAGGGCTGGTCGGCTCGACTTGATAAATTTTCAAGAAGAGCACCGAGTTCATCCTTGGTGTTGAAAGGGCCATAGCGAAGATAATCAAAGCTGTTTGGGTACGCAGATGCAGAAACCCAAAGGTCCGCCAAATGCGTTTCTCCTAAAGGCTCGAGCGTTATGGCGCTCCCCTCAATCTTGTCGAGGCGAGGAAATGGCCAGAATTTCTGATCGACTTTCGCGCCAAATTTCGTAGAAGAGCCTGTCATCAGGTTACCCCATTTTTTCGTGTCACTAGTGATTTAAGATTACTGCTGCTAGGCCGACATTGCCCCACATGCCTTGCAAATAACAAGGTGTTTAGAAAACCGTCATGTCTTCGCTGCATATATTTTGTTCTTGATTTGTTCTGAATTCATCAACTATGATGGTTCATGGAATCCTTTGCCCCACTCCCCCCAACAGAGAAACAACGTCGTGGTCGCGGTGCAACCATCAACCCCATGGGTCGATTTGATACTCAAGATCGATTTTTAGTGTCGGATGAATGGGAAAGCAGTGATCATGAAGAAGAGAGACTTCAAACCACAGTAACTCAAGAACATGCTAAATCCATAATAACCACAAATAAATCCCCAGACTTACCCTTCGATCAATCGATCAATCCGTACCGTGGATGTGAACACGGATGTATCTATTGCTTTGCTAGGCCAACACATTCCTACTTCAATCTCTCACCAGGCTTGGATTTTGAGACGAAACTTTTTGCCAAACCAAATGCGGCTGAGCTTTTGACAAAAGAGATCAGAAAAAAGAACTACATTTGCAAACCCATTGCCCTTGGGACAAATACAGATCCATACCAGCCCATTGAGAAACAACGAAGGATAACAAGATCGATCCTGAAAGTCTTAGCCGCAGCCAAGCACCCGTTCACTATTACCACCAAATCTGATCTTGTTTTAAGGGATTTGGATATCCTAGCCCCCCTTGCTGAAAAAAAACTCGTGGCTGTCGGAATTTCAGTAACCAGCCTTGATCACAAACTATCCCGCGTGATGGAACCTCGGGCAAGCGCACCGAAGAAGCGATTAAATACTATTGCAGCATTAAGCGAGGCCGGTATTCCTGTTGTTGCTCAAATCGCCCCTGTCATTCCAGCGATAAATGATATGGAGTTGGAAAAAATCATGCAAACCACTCGAGAGTATGGGGCAACAAGTGCAATCTACCTGATGGTAAGACTTCCCTTCGAAGTCTCGGACCTTTTTAAAGCCTGGCTTGCTGAGCATTTTCCAGATCGTGCCGATAAAGTTATGAAACTTGTAAGGTCCATAAGAGAGGGAAAAGAAAATGATCCCAATTTTGGATCTCGTATGAGAGGCCAAGGCCCCTATGCCGACATGATTGAAAGGCGGTTTGTGCTGGCCAGCAAAAAATTGGGCTTTTCTAAAAGGAAATATAATCTCGCCACTCATCACTTCAAGAAGCCTATCATCTGCGGCGATCAGCTGGACTTGTTTTAGAATATTCCATAGCAATTTGAAAAGAATGTTGAAATTTACTAGACGATCAGTCTATAAATAAATATGGAAAATTCAACACCGACAAAAAGAAGAGGTCGCCCTCTCAAAACTGACGGATCAAAATTCGCGACTAAAGAAAAACTCCTTCGTTATGGCACAGTTGTCCTGACCGAAAAAGGGCTCGCCAGTACTGGTCTTGATGAAATCCTGAAAACTGTTGGTGTCCCCAAAGGATCCTTCTACCACTATTTTGCCAGTAAAGATGAGTTTGGCTTGGCCGTTATTCAAAATTATGGCGCCTATTTTGCCAATAAACTGGATCATAGTTTATTAAACAAAGAACGGGCGCCATTGGATTGTCTTGCCGATTTCATTGAAGATGCCAAAGATGGAATGGCGAAGCACGCCTTTAAGCGCGGATGCTTAATCGGCAATCTTGGTCAGGAACTTGGTGCTTTAAGCGAAAAATTCCGCGAGCCTTTAGAAAACGTTTTTTTGGACTGGCAAAACCGCATCGCCCAATGTCTTGAGAAGGCAAAAGCAAGTGGCCACATTTCATCCCAAATTAACGTTGAGGAAAAAGCTGCCTTTTTCTGGATCGGCTGGGAAGGCGCAATATTGCGTGCGAAACTAGTAAAATCTAGCGCCCCCCTTGATCTTTTCGCTAAGCATTTCTTCAACAGCTTACAAAAACAATTATAATAACAACTAACAATTCAAGGAATAAGATGATGAAAGCAATCCTTATAAACAAGGAAGATGATACCTACACTTCAACACTGACTGATGTAGATGAAGCCTCATTGCCCGAAGGAGACGTTACCGTTCAAGTCGACTACTCCACGCTCAATTATAAGGATGGCCTTGCGATCACAGGAAAATCGCCAGTTGTTCGAAAATTCCCAATGGTTCCCGGTGTTGATCTATCTGGAACGGTTGAGACAAGTACAAATCCAGATTTTAAAGCAGGCGATAAAGTTGTTTTAAATGGCTGGGGTGTCGGCGAAGTACATTGGGGCGGCCTTGCCCAGAAAGCGCGCCTTAAAGGAGAATGGTTAGTTCCGCTTCCAGATGCTTTTACAACACGGCAAGCAATGGCAATTGGGACGGCCGGTTACACTTCCATGCTTTGCGTTATGGCTTTAGAATCCCAAGGCATAACGCCTGACAAAGGTGACATTCTAGTCACCGGCGCGGTTGGCGGTGTTGGTAGTTTCGCGATTTCTCTGTTATCCAAGCTTGGCTACAACGTCATTGCATCGACCGGCAGACCAGAACAGGCTGAATACTTAAAATCGCTAGGAGCAGCTGATTTCATCGATCGCGCTGAGCTCTCTGCACCCGGCAGAGCTTTAGGTAAAGAACGGTGGGCTGGCGCTATTGATACTGTCGGCAGTCACACACTTGCCAATATTTGCGCATCCCTTAAATATGGCGGTGTCGTCGCCGCTTGCGGCCTTGCGCAAGGTATGGATTTCCCGTCAACCGTTATGCCCTTCATCCTGCGCGGCGTTATATTACATGGGGTCGATAGTGTTAATTGCCCGAAAGAAAAACGAATTGAAGCGTGGAGCCGCCTTGCAAAAGATCTGGACACGACACACATGGACCTGATCACTAATGAAATTCCTCTCAGTGAGGCTATTACAACAGCAAGCGATCTTTTAAATGGCACCGTAAGAGGCCGCACAATCGTTAATGTGAACACATAAGTGAGACGATCAAATGACCGACCATCCAATCAGCCGATACCCCGTCCCGGAAATCGCCGACCTTCCAAAAGACTTACAGGAAATGCTCCTAGCGGTTCAGGAAAAAGCGGGCTTTGTTCCAAATGTATTTTTAACGTTGGCTCATCGACCCGACGAGTTACGCGCCTTCTTTGCCTATCATGATGCGATCATGCTTCGCGAAAGCGGTCTCACTAAAGCTGAAAAAGAAATGATCATTGTCGCGACATCGTCAGACAATGGGTGCCTTTATTGCGTTGTCTCCCATGGTGCAATCTTGCGCATCTATTCAAAAAACCCGCTTATTGCCGATCAGTTAGCAACTAATCATCACAAATCAGATGTGACTGACAGACAAAAAGCCATGATCGACTTTGCGTTGACAGTATCGAACGATGCCAATTCCATCGGTGATGACGACTTCGAATTTATGAAAATCCACGGCTTCACCGAAGAAGATATTTGGGATATCGGCGCAATTACGGCATTCTTTGGTCTAAGCAACCGAATGGCCAACCTGACATCCATGAGACCCAACGACCAGTTCTTTACGATGGGTCGCTAGATCACACCCCTCCTTCATTTATAAAATGAAGGAGGGGATTACCAAGGCGGAGTTAAATGCAAAAACCTGATTTCAGTTTCGAGAACCTTGAAACAGGTATTATTGTCGGCATCGATGAAGTTGGCAGGGGCCCCTTTGCAGGACCCGTTGTTGCAGCGGCCGTTATTCTCAATCAGCACGATTATCCGATAGGAATGAAAGATTCCAAGAAACTCTCTAAAGCAAGGAGAGAGATTTTAGCCGAAGAAATCTTCGCAAAAGCCCAAGTTGGGATCGGCTATGCCAGCGTCACCGAAATAGACGAGCTTAATATTTTGCAAGCAACTTTTCTCGCTATGAGGCGCGCGACGGACAATTTAAAATTCCAGCCAGATTTCGCATTAGTGGATGGAAATCGCGACCCAAAACTGGGCATCCCCACCCGACTTATTGTGAAAGGAGATAGTCTTTCTTTATCAATTGCAGCCGCTTCTATAGTTGCAAAAGTGACACGCGACCAAAAAATGTGTGACTTAGCATCTGAATTTCCACATTACGGATGGGAGAGAAATTCGGGATATGGAACAGCTGAACATCGCAAGGGATTGAGTCTCTTCGGAGTGACACCACAACATAGGCGAAGTTTCGCACCCATTAGAAAGATCTTGGAAGCAGATAAGGCTCAATGTTAACTCCCATCCGTAAGGTGCTGATTCAACAAATATATTGACTGTGCGAATCGACCGAATCAGTATTGGGGTATTCCGACTTAATAAAGAAGATCTGATGACTGATAAAAACAAGCTGCCTCTAAACCAAATATTGCAAGGTGATTGCATCGAACTCATGAACAGTCTGCCTGAGAAGTCAGTGGACATGATATTCGCGGATCCTCCCTACAATATGCAATTGTCAGGTGACCTACGTCGCCCGGACGACAGCAAAGTCGATGCCGTCGACGATCATTGGGATCAGTTTGAAAGTTTTCAAGTTTACGACAAATTCACTCGCGACTGGCTAAAGGCTGCGAAACGCGTTCTCAAAGACAGTGGAACTTTGTGGGTAATCGGATCTTATCACAACATCTTTCGGGTCGGTGCCACCTTACAGGATCTTGGATACTGGATGCTAAATGACGTTATTTGGCGTAAATCCAACCCTATGCCAAACTTTAGAGGTACCCGCTTTACCAACGCTCATGAAACGCTCATCTGGTGCGCAAAAGATAAAAACTCAAAAGGTATGACCTTCAATTACGATGCTATGAAAGTCATGAACGATGATATCCAGATGCGCTCCGATTGGGTTCTTCCAATTTGCAGTGGCGGAGAGCGGTTAAAGGTAGACGGCGAGAAAGCCCACACAACACAAAAACCAGAAAGTCTTCTTTATCGTATTATAACGGCAGCATCCAATCAGGGCGATGTAATTTTAGACCCTTTCTTTGGTACTGGCACAACCGGTGCGGTTGCAAAAAAACTTGGACGCAACTATATAGGATGTGAAAGAGAATCCAAATATATTAAAGTCGCGGAAGAAAGAATTCGGAAAGCTCAAGCGTTGGGACCGGAAGATCTGGAAGTTACAAGAAGCAAGCGCCAAGAACCTCGCGTGCCTTTTGGGTCAGTTGTAGAACGTGGAATGCTGTCAGCTGGGCAAGTTCTTTTTGATTCAAGAAAGCGCTATCAAGCGAAAGTCCGCCCAGATGGAAGCCTTATAGCCTCTGATGTCTCTGGATCAATCCATAAAGTAGGGGCCCAACTTCAAGGGTCCAGTACCTGCAATGGCTGGACTTTCTGGCACTTTGATGTTGAAGGAAAATCAGTTTCAATAGACGTGCTTCGCCAACAAGTGCGAGCAGAAATGAACTAGAAGGGGACTATCTCCTTCTTTTTGAAAGGGATATGGAATGATCAGAAAACTTACCGTGCTTTCACTGGTTTGTGCCAGTTTTCTTGTGGCGGCACCTTCTATTGCTTTAACCTTCAACTCGTCTCAATTTATCGGCATTGATCGCGATGCCGATAATATGATCTCCCCTTCCGAGGCTGAGGACTATCGCGCGCGATATTTCGAAACTCTTGATGGCAATGGGGATGGAACCGTTGAATTCGAAGAATATGTTCAGGCAAACCGCCTGCGAAGCGCAGTCTCTGATCCCAATAAACCTGTTCCCCAGACAGATGAATATAAAGAAGCCGATACCAACAAGGATACTAAGTTGTCTAGGGACGAATTCCTGAATGTGGGCAGGGCCCGTTTTTTAGCCCTAGATAAGAACAAAGATCACAAAATCTCAAAAGCTGAATTCAAATCGCCCGGCCTATAAGTTCGCGTTAAAACGCTAATGTCTTTTGATCCGCTAAAATAGCCTTTGCAACTTTGCTCATCAAAGTTGGCATTGCAATTGACGTGAAGTCCGCAGGGTTAATCCAGCGGGCTTCGTTTGAAGTTGAGCGTGTCTTTTCAGGGATCGTCAGCGAATAAATGCTGAACACTAAATGGAAATGGGTAAAAGTATGTTTGATACTGCCCACGGAATTTTCAGGAACCTTTAATTTTCCGAGCCCAAGCCCCGACAGAACATCCTTTAAGGCTGCCTGATAATCATAGGTCTCTACCACCCATTCGGTAGAGGGGAATTCCATCATTCCGCCAAGAAGCCCTTTTTCTTCTCTTCTACGCATTAAAATATCCCCTGCCCCACCGTCGATCCACAAGATAGCGGCCCGTCTTGTTGGCTTAATCTTTTTCGGGGCTTTAACAGGATATGTTTCAGCATCCCCTGCATCAAATGCGGAGCAAAATTGAGACACCGGGCACAAATGGCAGAGCGGTTTTTTCGGTGTACAAATTGTCGCCCCGATATCCATTAAGGCTTGAGCATAATCGCCGGGACGTTTTTCAGGAGAGACAACAGTCGCCCCTTCTCTGATCTTCTTACGTGCTGCGGGCAATTGTTCTGAAATTCGAAAAACCCGCGATATAATCCGCTCAATATTACCGTCGATCACGACAGCGGCTTGACCATAGGCTATCGCTGCTATCGCGGCGGACGTGTAGGCACCAATTCCCGGCAAGGTTAGCAGCGCCTCCTCCGTTGTGGGGAAAACACCGCCATATTCATGACAAATTGCTACCGCACATTTATGCAGATTTCTTGCGCGCGCATAGTAACCAAGACCGGCCCACGCACTTAAAACATCATCAAGAGGGGAGTTTGCTAAATGTTCTACTGTCGGCCAGAGTTTTAGGAATTTTTTGAAATACGGACCAACTGTTGCCACCGTTGTTTGCTGAAGCATAATTTCACTCAGCCAAACATGATAGGCATTAGCCTGCACATTCGAAAGACTACGCCAGGGTAGAGCCCGCGCATTTTCGTCATACCAGTCAAGAATTTTGTCGGAAAATTCTGTTTTCTCAAAAAAGTGATTGTTCATCGGGCCCAGATCATATCATTCTCATCTTGGTGAAGATCTTCTTTATGCTATGACAAGATCAAATTGTGAAAGAGAAAATTATCCATTGAGAAAAGTCAGACGCGTAGTAGGCCCAAAAGCCATTGGAAGTTATGTGGGAAAAACCGCCCGTGCCGCATTGGTTCGGAGGGGGTTTGCTCATGCAGATATTCTATCCAAATGGGCCAGCATCGTTGGACCCAACTTATATAACGTCTCCAGCCCGGAAAGACTGAGTTTTTCTCGCCACAACAACAGAGATGCGACGTTAAAGGTTCGGGTGTCTCCCGGCCACGCACCCGAATTTCAACATTTTGAACCTCTCATCGTGGAGCGAATCAATAGCTTCTTCGGTTATAGCGCTGTTGGCCGCTTACAAATCATTCAAGCGCCGATAAAAAGACCAAAACTGGTTAAGAAAGTCGCTATCCCTGAACCTACGCACGAACAAGCGGAATGGCTTGCCGAAACCCTGAACAACGTAGAAGACAAGGAATTGAAGAAAAACCTGCTTGCTTTAGGCAAGGCCATTGTTGGCACGAAGCCGGCCTGACCTTGTTTAAAGCCACATCCATTATTATGTAAAATTTCGTATCACAAGCCCTGTGCATCTCATCCAAAATAGTTTGAGAATTCCATGGCATTCACTTATAATACACCACATCTAGTATGAAGGATTAAAAATTGGCCTTATCACGCAGACATTTTGTAGCAGGCGCCGGCGTCGCACTTCTTGGCATAGGGTATGCTGCTTATGACTGGTACAAAACCCAAAACAGTCCAAAAACGCAAGAAACAAAAAGCGCCGCAACGGGGACCTCTAACTCTGTAATGGACATTTTGGAAAATGACAATGTGTTAGGGGATCCTAAAGCACCCATTGGCATTGTCGAATATGCATCCCTGACCTGCCCCCATTGCGCTTATTTTCACGAAAATGCCTTCAGTAAGATAGAAGAAAAATACGTGAAGACAGGGAAAGCCTTCATCATTTATCGGGATTTCCCTCTTGATCAATACGCATTTCAAGCATCCGTTCTTGCCCATTCCGCAGGTAAAGATAAGTTTTTTGCCGTTCTAAAAATCCTGTTTAGCAAACAGAAAGAATGGACAAGTGCTTCTAATCCTACCGACGCGATTGTAGCGATTGGAAACATGGTCGGTGTTTCCAAAGCAAAATTTGAAGAAGGTATTGCGGACGAGAAACTTGGAGAGAGTATATTGCTTGATCGTATGGTTGGCTCAACTGATTATGGCGTAAGCAGCACACCCACCTTGTTTATCAATGGTGAAAAATACGAAGGTAGCCGTGAATTTGCCGATTTGGATGCTTACTTGGAAAATTTATAATTTGAGATAAATACGGAGGGGCCGTGAAGTTTAATCAATTGCGTCTGGCGGGTTTCAAATCTTTTTTGGAACCGACGGAATTATTGATCAAAGACGGCCTCACCGGCATTGTTGGACCGAATGGGTGTGGCAAATCGAACCTTGTTGAAGCACTCCGCTGGGTAATGGGGGAGGCTTCAGCCAAGAATATGCGCGGCGGCGCAATGGATGACGTTATTTTTGCGGGCACCACGAGTAGACCTCCCCGCAACATGGCCGAAGTCTCTCTTTCCCTCGACAATAATCAGAAAAATGCACCGGTCCACTATAACGACCTTCCGGACATCGACGTAACGCGCCGAATTAAAAGAGATGCAGGGTCTGACTACAGGATCAATGGAAAAATTTGCCGCGCAAAAGACGTGCAATTATTATTCGCGGACATGTCAACTGGTGCCCACTCCACCGCCATCGTCAGTCAGGGGCGCGTAGGCTCTCTCATCAATGCACAGCCCCGCGACAGAAGGCATCTTTTAGAAGAGGCCGCAGGAATAACAGGTTTGCATGCACGCCGGCGTGAAGCAGAACTGCGCTTACAGTCTGCAGAAACCAACCTGGAACGGATTGATGACAATACTGAACATCTGAACGTCCAACTAGACAGTTTAAAGCGCCAATCCCGCCAAGCAACGCGATACAGTAATCTATCCAGTCATATTCGAATGACTGATGCGCTCTTGCTTTACTGCAAGCAAGAACAGGCCTGTACAATTGAGAAGACTGCGAAAGCTCATTTAGCTGACACTCATCAGGCCGTAAAAACCCTCACCGAACAAGTTTCAGCGGCTCAGGCCAATGCCATTAAAGCAGCCGCAATTTTGCCGCCTTTAAGGCAGAAAGAGATGGACGCGACTGCTTTGGTTCAAAAAATATCACTCTCCCTCGAAAATTTGATTGCTGAAGAGGGACGATTAAAAACAGCACATGAGCAACTGGAAAACAGGAAGACCCAAACAGCGAGTGATATCGCACGCGAAGAAACCCTTGAAAGGGATGCGGCGCTCGCCCTTGGAAGTCTTGAAGACGAGAATACGCAACTATTAGCAAATCGAGATCTGGACGCCCCGCTCCTTTCAGCTCAGCAAAAAACTGTTCAAAGTCAACAAAAGACCCTTCACGGGCTTCAACAGGATTTTGACAAAAACTTCGAAACCCTTGCGGCTAACAAAGCGACATCTAGCAATCTGACGTTTCAGCAGTCAAATCTGACCCGCTCACTTGATCGACTGAAAGCCCGCTACAATGAAAATATCGCTGAAATAACAAAATTCAAGGGCGCGCGGATAAGTGAGGCCGCATCAACAGAAATGCCGGATAGAATATCGACTTTAACGACGGACATCGAGACTGCCACCAAGGCAATATTAGAAATTGAAAAAAACCACATTGCAGCCGACCTGCTTGAGAGAGAGCTAAGGGATCTCTATCAAGAGACTGCAAAACAAGCTGCGAACACAAATGCTGAAATTAGTGCGCTCCGATCACTCCTTTACGACGACACTCAACAAGAGTGGGCGTCTGTTTTAGCTAGCCTCACGGTTAAACGAGGATTTGAGGCTGCACTAGGCGCGGCGCTCGGAGAGGAACTTGAAGCCTCGCTTGAAGAGACGGCGCCAGCCTATTGGGGCCCCGCATGTGCCTTAAAGGGCGAGTCTGAGTTTATAAAAAACATTCCTACACTAGACGAATTTGTCACTGGAGAGCCCGCGTTACAAGCAAGGCTCAGTCAAGTCGGAGTTGTCGCACAAAATCTGGGACCTGAGCTTGCTGCAATGCTTAGCATAGGACAACGATTGGTCTCCAAAGAAGGAGATTTGTGGCGTTGGGATGGCTATGTACGAAAAGCCGGTGCATTGACACCATCCGCCCTCCGCCTTGAACAACACAACAAGTTAGGCAGCTTAAAAACCTCCTTGGAGATAGAACAATCTAAGGCAAAAGAGGCGAAAGAAAAACTATCCGCAGCATCCATGAACTTATCAGAGATTAGTGCAGAAGAAAAAAGCCTCAGAGCTACACGGCGATCAAACGAGGAGAGACTCTCTCGAATGCTGAGGAACAATGAAGAGACAATTCGAGAAGCCGCCACCAAACAATTCAGGTTACAAGTACTAGAAGACTTAGCGGGCGCCTTGACTGAAGAGATTGCAGAGATTGAAAACCAGTTAAAAGAATTATCACAAGACATTCAATCTCTCTCAGACATCGACGCATCTCAAGCCGAGCATAACGAACTTCGAGAGAATCTCGAGCTTCACCAAAAAGAACTCGATTCTTATACGAGGACATATGATCTTAGCACACGCGAATCATACGCACGGAATGATCGGCTGAAAGGGATAAAAGTCGAAAAATCGAATTGGAGTCAGAGATTAGAAAATATGTCGGGGCACAAAACACTCCTTCAAGCGCGCTTCATCTCAATCCTAGATGAATTAGACGATTTGAAAAAAAAGCCTGAAAAAATTGCCGCCGACAGGCGGCATCTTGTGGAACAAGCCTCCCGTGCAAAAGAACTTCAGGCTTCTGCCCATGCAAATTTGACTGAAGCAGACTCTATTTTGATGGACTGTAATGCAGCCCTTCTTCTTAGCCAAAACTCTCTCTCCACCTGCCGTGAGCAGAGAGTACGGCATCAGGCTGAAGTTGAGCACGCAGAAGACGCTTTAAAGAGCCTAGCTGAGCAAATCTACGAAAAACTGGAATGCCCACCTGAACATATCAAAAAAGCCGGAGGAATTAAGGATGGGATGGAAATTCCTCCTTTAGAAGTAAGCCAGAAGAAACTGGATCGGCTTAAGACAGAACGTGACAACATGGGGCCTGTGAACCTACGGGCTCACATAGAAGCGACAGAAGTTGACGCACAGCTCACCTCCCTTATTCATGAGAAAGCGGATTTGGAAGCCGCTATTCGGAGCCTTCGCCAAGCGATAGGGAGCTTAAACAAAGAGGGGCGCGAGCGCCTTCTCACCGCCTTTGATCATGTAAATACTCATTTTAAGAATCTATTCAAACAGGTTTTTGGCGGAGGTCATGCCCATTTAACTTTAACAGAATCAGACGATCCGCTTGCCGCAGGGTTAGAGATAATGGCAAGCCCGCCGGGTAAAAACTTGCAACTTATGTCCCTACTTTCAGGCGGGGAACAGGCCCTGACTGCAGTCGCTTTGTTATTTGCCGTATTTTTAACTAATCCTGCCCCTATTTGTGTCCTGGATGAAGTCGACGCCCCGCTGGATGATGCGAATGTGCAACGTCTTTGCAATTTACTTGATAAAATTTCAGAAAATGCCGAGACACGTTTTCTTGTTGTCACTCACCATCCCATCACTATGGCAAGAATGGATCGATTGTTTGGTGTGACTATGGCTGAACGTGGAGTTTCTCAATTGGTTTCTGTCGATTTAGGCAAAGCCCGGCTAATGACAGAAAGAACAGCACAAACATGAACAGGCCCTCAATACCTGTTTGAAAATGTTTTAATTTAAAGAGGAGCGCAAGCCTGCGGTTTCGACCTTGACAGTAGGATAGTCAGACCGTATGTTTCCCGCGATTTCAGTAGGGGGAATTGTGTCCGGTTATTTTTTCGTGTATGTCACGGAAATGACTGAACCAAACCATCACTCGAAAGAAGAATTTAAGGCTCGGCTTAAAGAGGCCCGTCAAAAGCAGGAAGACACATCCTGGGACGGAACTTTGAGGGTAGAGCGAAGCGGCGCTGTTGGCAGGGCCTGGCGATTATCTGTAGAGATGATCGCGGGATTTCTGGTTTGCGGCGGATTTGGTTGGTTTCTTGACTCTTGGTTAGAGACCCGGCCAGTGTTTTTGTTGGTGTTTGTTGTCATTGGAATGGCTGTTGGAGTCTATAACGTCTTCAAAGTCGCCAAAGCAATGAACCCGGAAGATTTTGAGAATTGAGGCGAGCGGATAATTCGCTTACCTTTCGTATAAACAAATAAGGCGGGAATAGTATCGTGGCAGAAGGTCATAGCCCCTTAGCACAATTCGAGATCAAACGACTGATTACGCATGATATTTTCGGGATAGATGTTTCGTTTACAAACTCCTCCCTTTTCATGCTTATTGCAGTTGCTGCAATAACTCTGTTTTTGACGGTTAGCATGCGCGGTCGCGCAATGGTTCCAGGCCGGATGCAGTCTATGGCAGAACTGAGCTATGAGTTCATTGCCAACATGCTTAAAGAAAATGTAGGTTCTGAAGGTCGAAAATATTTCCCCTTCATTTTTACAGTCTTCATGTTTGTATTGTTCTGTAACCTTATTGGCATGATCCCCTACGCCTTCACGGTAACAAGCCACATTGTTGTGACTTTCGGACTAGCCCTTATTGTATTTCTAACTGTAACCCTAATTGGCATCTTTCGGCACGGGTTCAAGTTTCTTGGGTTTTTCATTCCAAAAGACGTACCCATGGTTTTGCTGGTCCTTTTGGTTCCGATTGAAATCATCTCTTATTTTGTACGTCCAATCAGCTTGTCTGTACGTTTGTTCGCTAACATGCTTGCAGGCCATACGCTGATGAAAGTATTTGGCTCGTTTGTTATTGCGTTGAGCTGGTGGGGTGGTTGGCTACCCCTAACATTTATCACGGCTCTAACCGGTCTTGAGTTTCTCGTGGCATTTTTGCAAGCCTACGTGTTCGCAATCCTGTCATGTCTCTATCTAAACGATGCCATACATCTGCATCACTAATTTTTAAATATTGTCTAACGATTACGTTATTCTCGATTAAAGAAGGAAGAAGATCATGGAAGTAGAAGCAGCAAAAATGATTGGTGCCGGTATTGCCACTGTAGCGCTTGCTGGTGTTGGCATTGGCTTGGGTAACATCTTTGGTTCATACATCTCAGGTTCATTGCGTAACCCTGCAGCAGCTCCGAAAGTTTTCGGTAACGTTCTGCTCGCATTCGCATTGACAGAAGCTGTTGCTCTGTTCGCTCTGGTTATCGCGTTCTTGATCCTGTTCACTTAATAAACTTCGGTTTTTCAGAAGTTAATTTGAACACTAGGATTTAGGAACGGTTATGCCGCAGCTAAATATTGCAGACTTTCCTCCACAGCTTGTGTGGCTCGCGATTAGTTTCATTGTCCTTTACTTGGCAATGGCAAAAATTGCGATCCCTCGCATCTCTGAGGTATTGGAAGGTCGCCAGGATCGCATTAGTCGGGATCTCGATGAAGCTAAACGGCTTAGCGACGATTCTGACAAAGCAAAGGCTGAATACGAAGCCGCATTGGAAAAAGCTCGGGCGGAAGCCCATGGTATGGTTGCTCAATTAAAAGCAACTTTGGCCTCTGAGCAAGACGCCAGTAAAGCCGCACTTGATGCCAAGATAGCCAAGAAAGCGAAAGCCGCCGAAGCAAGCATTGCCAAGACCAAAGAAACTGCACTTTCAAACGTGCGGATTATCGCAGGTCAGGCAGCGAAGGCTACTGTGTCTAAGCTTATCTCAATTGACGTATCCGATGCGAGCCTACAAGCTGCAGTCGATGCCAATCTTAAAGGGGACGCTTAATGTTACAAGATCCCGCTTTTTGGGTAGCGATTGCCTTTGTTGGCTTCATTGCAGTCCTCATTTACTTCAAGCTTCCCTCCCTCATTGGAAAGCAGCTTGATGAACGGGCTAGTCGGATTAAGACTGACTTGGAAGAAGCACAGAAATTGCGTGAAGATGCGCAAGCTCTGTTTGCTGATTACCAACGTCGTCAGCGCGACGCTTTGGCCACAGCAGAAGAGATTGTGGTGAAGGCTAAGGAAGATGCTGAAATCATCCGTAAAGCAAGTGAAGCTGAACTTGAAGCTTCACTGACACGCCGTCAACAGCTTGCGGAAGACAAAATCCGTCAGGCTGAAGAAAAGGCCCTCGCTGAAGTTCAAAATATTGCGGTTGATGTCGCAATCTCAGTTGCCCAAAAATTGATGACAGATGAGTTAAAAGCAAAAGAAGCTGGCGCACTTATCGATCAGTCGATTAAGGACCTTGGCTCTCAGCTTAACTAATACAAGCTCAACGCTTTAAAAAACCCGCCTTTTATGGCGGGTTTTTTTGTGTCTAAATGCGGCTAGCACAAAGAAAAGGCCCTGCCAGATGGCAAGGCCTTAATAGTGGTTCTACGCTTTGTATGCCTTATGCTTCGGCATTCCATCGCAAGATCGGCTTACGTGCCGCTCCAGTCTCGTCTAAACGGCGCCTTGGCGCATGGATAGGGGCTTGCAAGAAGAAGTCAGCATCATTACTGCTCTGAGCTTTCTCGACAAGGTAGCGCATGCTACCGATGAACATATCCAACGTGTCTTTAGACTCGCTCTCCGTCGGCTCAATCAACATTGCACCGTGAACGACAAGTGGGAAATACATTGTCATAGGGTGATACCCTTCATCGATCATCGCTTTTGCAATATCCAATGTGGTGACGCCTGTGTCTTTAAGCGTGCTATCATCGAACAGCGCCTCATGCATACAAACACCTTCAAATGGCGCATGTAACAAATCATTGAGCCCCACACGAATATAGTTGGCGTTCAACACGGCATCTTCGGCGATTTGTCTTAACCCATCGGATCCATGACTTTTCATATAAGCAAGTGCCCGGATGAACATACCCATTTGACCGTGGTAGGTTTTCATTCGACCAAAGCTACTCTCAGCATCCCCTTCCACATTTTCTTGGAGATAAAAGCCTTCTGCGCCTTCTACTACGAAAGGAACCGGTGCAAACGGTGCCAATGCATCGGATAAGACGACAGGTCCAGAGCCCGGGCCGCCACCGCCATGAGGCGTTGAAAAGGTTTTGTGAAGGTTGATATGCATTGCATCAACCCCCAAATCACCCGGTCGTGTTTTCCCCAAGATGGCATTGAGATTAGCGCCGTCACAATAAAAATAACCGCCCACACCATGAATTAGGTCGGCAATTTCTTTCACGTCTTTTTCAAACAAACCACAGGTATTTGGATTTGTAAGCATGACACCGGCCACATCAGGACCAAGCTTGGCCTTAAAGGCCTCCATATCCATCCGGCCGTCGTCTCGTGCCGGCACGGCATCGACTTTATATCCACAAAGTGCAGCAGTGGCTGGATTAGTACCATGGGCAGATTCAGGAACCAAAATTCGAACCCGCGCCTCCCCTTTCGCTGCATGTGCAGATCGAATAGCCATCACACCACAAAGCTCACCATGCGCGCCCGCAGCGGGAGACATAGCAACGGCAGGCATTCCTGTTATCGTCTTAAGCCAATGAGCTAGCTCATCGATTAAGCCAAGAGCTCCCTGAACCGTACTGATTGGCTGTAAAGGATGAATATCTCCAAGCCCCGTAACCCGCGCAGCCTTTTCATTGATGCGTGGATTATGCTTCATTGTGCACGATCCCAGTGGGTAGAAACCTGCATCAATGGAATAGTTCTGACGGCTTAACCGGACATAGTGACGAAGTACTTGTGGTTCGGACAGATCAGGCAATCCAATTTTGGATTTTTTGGCCAAAGCACCAAGTTTGCTCTTAACCTTTTTAGGTTCTTTGAAATCAACACCGATCCGGCCAGGCACACCTTGTTCGAAGATCAAAGGCGTCTCTAAATTAAGAGCCTTATTCCCTGTGTAGGTTTCCTGAGATATTGCAGCATCCGATGCCGCATTTGGCTGAGTTGGGCGTCCAACGTTATTGAGCATCAGACAATCTCCTTCAATGCGGATACAAATCGTTCTACATCATCACTTCGCGTGGTTTCAGTTGCCGCTACTAGTAAATGGTTCTTAAATTCACTGTTGTTAGGCATAAGCCTTGAAACGGGCACGCCTCCAAGAATACCCTTTGCCGCGAGCTGCTCAACAACCTCTTCAGCGGGCATTGGAAGCGTCACTGTAAATTCGTTAAAGAAAGTGTCATTAACAACATCAACTCCGTCTATCGCAGATAAAGCCTCAGCTAACGAGACGGCCTCAGCATGGTTTATCTCCGCAAGCTTGGTAAAACCAGTCTCTCCCAGCAAACTCATATGGATACTGAAAGCAAGAGAGCATAAGCCCGCATTCGTGCAGATATTACTGGTCGCTTTTTCCCTACGAATATGTTGCTCACGGGTGGATAAGGTTAGAACAAAACCACGTTTTCCTTCTTGATCAACCGTCTCACCGCAAAGCCTACCAGGCATTTGCCGCACATATTTTTGACGTGTTGCCAAAAGTCCCACATAGGGTCCGCCAAAAGAGAGGGGAACACCAATGGATTGGCCTTCACCGACCACAATATCCGCGCCCATTTCACCGGGAGATAAAACAGCTCCCAAAGAAACCACTTCAGTTACAACAATAACCAGCAAGGCCCCGACTTCATGGCATTTTTCAGACAAGGCAGTGAAGTCTTGTAAGCGCCCGAAGAAATCAGGATTCTGAACGACAACACATGCAATATCTTTATCCAATTTAACTGAAAAATCCTCTTCGCCATCAAGGCGCGGATCAAATTCTGTTACAGAGAAATCAGTAAACTGAACCGTTGTTCCCGTCACTTCCCGATAGTGGGGATGCAGATTTCCAGACAAAAGCGCTTTTTTGCGGCGCGTTACCCGGCAAGCCATTAAAACAGCTTCGGCGCAAGAGGTTGCACCGTCATACATTGAAGCGTTAGCAACATCCATTCCAGTGATCAAAGCCACCTGACTTTGGAATTCGAACAAAGCCTGCAACGTCCCTTGACTGATTTCAGGCTGGTAGGGAGTATAAGCTGTCAAAAACTCTGATCGCTGAATGAGATGGTCCACGACTGTTGGTACATGATGGCGATAAGCCCCTGCACCAAGAAAGCTGGGTGCTACTGAGGGAGACAGATTTTGCGCGCCATAGGCCTGCATACTCGCATCCACATCCATTTCGGTTGCGTGCAAGGGCAGATCTAATAATTCATTCAGGCGCGCCTTCTCTGGTATATCGATGAAAAGGTCATCTACTGAACCAACACCAATTTTCTCCAGCATAGCCTGCCGTTCGTCGGCTGTATGCGGCATATACCTCATTACGAAAGACCCTCGATATAGGTTTTGTACGCGTCATCATCCATTAATTCTGCGACTTCATCGACATCAGTCAGTCTAATTTTCGCAAACCAACCGTCACCGAAGGCATCTTCATTTACTTTTGAAGGGGCATCTTCCAGTTCTGAATTAACCTCAATTACCACGCCAGACACAGGTGCATATACTTCCGAAGCTGCTTTCACACTTTCAACGACAGCAAGCTCATCACCTTTCGAGAGGTCAGCACCAACATCTGGAACCTCAACAAAAACGACATCGCCTAATTGTTCTTGCGCGTAATCACTAATTCCAATAGTCGCAACATCACCTTCGATGGCAATCCATTCATGGTCTTTTGTAAATTTCAAACTCATTGTCTTTTCCCACTTGTAAGTTATTAGAATTAGGCGATTAGCCTCGATAGTATCTTTGTTCAACAAAAGGCATTTTTGCGATTTTTGCTGGTTTAAGTTTGCCGCGAACGACCAATTGAATTTCTGTTCCAACCTTTGCTAGCGCTAAGGGAACATAGCCCATTGCAATAGGGGCTTGCAGACTTGGAGAAAAACCACCGGATGTTACTTCTCCGACAATATTTCCATCCATATCGGCAATCTCTGTATGTTCTCGCGCGGGCGCACGGCCTTCGGGAAGAATACCAACCCGCTTCAAAACAGGTTTATTGGCAATTTGTTCCAAAATCACTTTTGCGCCGGGGAAACCCCCTTCTTCGCGCCGCCTTTTACTAATGGCCCATAAAAGGCCACCGGATACTGGCGTCGTATTCTCAGTCAGGTCATGGCCATAGAGACACAAGCCCGCCTCTAATCTAAGAGAATCTCTAGCGCCAAGGCCAATAGGTTCTACGCCCTCTTCCGCCAAGAATGCTTTGCAGATTGCTACAGCATTTTCGTTAGGGATTGAAATCTCATAGCCATCTTCCCCTGTGTAGCCTGATCGGGTAACAAAACAGGAGGTACCTAGAATTTCAATCTCTCGAAATGTCATAAAGGGCATCTCGGCCACTTCGGGATTGAATTTTTTAAGAATTTCGACGGCCTTGGGTCCTTGCAGCGCAACAAGGGCGCGATTACCAAGTTCGGTAACTGTTGCCACCCCATCCAATCCATCTTTCAGGATTTTGATGTCCTGTTCTTTGCAACCAGCGTTCACAACCACAAACAAATCATCGTCACGCCTAGTGACGATCAAGTCATCCAAAATGCCGCCAGCTTCATTCGTAAGGTAACTGTAGCGCATTTGGCCAGAATTCAGGGCTTGAATATCACCAGGGATAAGGGTTTCAATTGCCTTTGCCGGATCATCGCCGGAAATGATCAATTGTCCCATATGGGACACGTCAAACAAGCCTGCGGCATCCCGTGTGTGCAGATGCTCTTTCATTATACCACTTGGAAATTGAACTGGCATATCATAGCCCGCAAAGGGGACCATCTTGGCACCAAGCTCTACATGGAGCTGGTATAAGGCCGTTTGTTTCGGTGTAGATGCATCATCCATAATATTCTCATTCCACAAAAAGGTTCGCACTCCGACGCGACATGCGCCGAAAGAGACCCCCTCTGTCTTGTGGACCTGAGAGATTTGACAATAAGGAAATAAGAATCTCTTCCCTTATTACTTACCCCTTCGGTGAAACCAAAGCTGGTTTTCTTTCCAGAGAATCATCCCCCTGCGGTCCGGTTGCCTGAGAGTTTCCGGGGTGGTTGCTCCTTCGGCGATAACTCAAGGTTATCTCTCCCGCAGAGATCATCTGTATGAATAACGGAGATAATAGCCATGCAATTCAATCTGTCAAATGCTTGGTAAAAACGATACCGGTTAAATGCGAGAACTGCTTTGTATGTGATACCAAAAAATGTCTATCTAAATCATTTTCGCTTACCCATTTTTAACCTGTTTATACGATTATAAATGCTATCAACCTCAATTAAAAAACTAGACTAATAGTATGGTGTAATTCATGAGGCCAGAAGTAAGCCCAACCGGCCATCAACGAATATCAGTGACGTACAATCTTCAGCAGAAGAAACCACTCAGACAAGCTCTGGTCTTTTAAAAGAGGCGAACATATTGCAAACCCAGTCTAAGGGACTGGAAAGTAATGTTGCAGAGTTTCTGACTAAAGTACGAACGGTTGTGAAGCCATTTTACAATTTGGGGATAAGGGAGAATTTTATTCTGCCTTATCCTATTTTACGGCATTTCGATTAAAGGAAAACTGCTCCGGCGTTAATTGAAAGCCCACAATAATCGTATAATCGCGGCCTGAACGACCACTTGGCAGAGGTATCCGTTGCGCCATCTCTTCCTGTACAGCGGCGCGTCGGCGCCCAGCTGGAATTTCTATAGGGCTTAAAAAAATCTTCTTATTTAAGATATTTTTCGATTTATCGGCGACAGCAACGAAGAATGGAAAATCTTGGATCTGGGATAGAGCAGCAGGTCCCTTAATCGCGCCTATCCTCAAGATCAACTCAATTTGCAATTCTGCATCATCATTCGCATATAGGCATTCACCACTGACAGGGGCAATAATACCTTCAAACTGAACATCCACTAAGTCTCGGCCTGGTCCGTCTTGAAATATAGTAATATTATCAGCATTAGGTAGAACCGTTACTACGGGGCACGGTAGAAGCGGCTTTGATGCGCCAAAGATCCCCCCAAGATCTGTATCAGCTCCACCACTGCATGCAGAAAGCAACAGGAAACCAACTGGCGCCAATTTAGTTTTCCAGCCACTGAAAATACGTACCATTCCAAATTTCTTTCTTTTTAGCCATCTTCACTTTTGAGGTTTTGGCCAAACTCTAGTATTCTGAACAAAATTGATGTACTAATCCGCCGAATTTATGATGGTCCGCTTCTTTTAGCAAGTCGCACAGTATGTAGGCTTCTAATAAATTTGCCAAAAGCGCGCTTTTTAAGCTTTTTGTTGAATCGAAGGTAATATTATGTCGAGACAGGAACGAACACTTCTCTTAGCTGCCCCGCGCGGATTTTGTGCCGGCGTGGATCGCGCAATCCAGATCGTTGAAAAGGCCCTTGATAAATACGGCGCCCCTGTCTATGTGCGCCACGAGATCGTTCACAATCGCTATGTCGTTGAAAATCTTGAAAAAAAGGGCGCCATTTTTGTTGACGAATTAACGGATGTGCCAAAAGACGTCCCTGTTATTTTTTCAGCACATGGGGTTGCAAAATCGGTCCCATTGGAAGCTGAAGATAGAAAAATGTTCTATATCGATGCCACCTGCCCCCTTGTCAGCAAAGTCCATAGAGAGGCTGAGCGGCATGAGAAAGATGGACAGGAGATAATCCTTATTGGCCACCGAGGACACCCAGAAGTTATTGGGACAATGGGCCAATTGGAAGAGGGCACCATTAGTTTAGTGGAAACTGTGGATGACGCACTGAATTACGTTCAAAAAAAACCAGGTAAAAAACTAGCCTACCTCACCCAAACAACTCTTTCTGTAGACGAGACTCGAGACATTGTTGACGTGTTGTCAGACCGGTTTCCCTATATTGAGAGTCCGAAAAAAGAAGATATTTGTTACGCCACAACAAACAGGCAGGCCGCCGTTAAAGAATTAGCGTTAGGGTGCGATGGTATGCTCGTGATTGGTGCCCCTAATTCATCAAATTCTATGCGATTGGTTGAAGTTGGAAAAAAAGCGGGTTGCTCTAAAGTCTTTTTGGTTCAACGGGCAAAGGACATTCCATGGGATGAACTGGACGCCTGCCTTACCATTGGGATCACAGCAGGTGCTTCTGCGCCTGAAGAGCTCGTTGAAGAGGTGATTGACGCTTTCTCAAATAAATTTACAATCAATATTCAGGAAGTTATTACTGGAAAAGAAAACGTAACTTTTAAACTTCCCCGTATTTTGGAAGCTGACTAACATTAGCTCCGGTTTCACCTTAAGCTCAATTAAGTATTGATAGTGCAATGGCTGTTTACACTGAAGTCTCTGATGAAGATCTTGATCTTCTACTCTCTGAATATGATTTGGGAGAAGCTTTGTCCTGCAAAGGAATTGCTGAAGGTGTAGAAAATTCAAACTTTCTTCTGCATGCAGAAAAGGGGTACTTCATCCTAACCCTTTACGAAAAACGCATGAATAAAGCGGATTTACCCTTTTTCCTCGGTTTAATGGAGCATCTGGAAAGCAATGGATTTGTATCTCCGCGACCAATCGCTTCAAAAACAGGAGAAACAATAACTGAGACCGCTGGTAAGCCCGCTGCAATTATCGAATTTTTGGAAGGCCGGTCTGTTAAAAGGATTGCGCCAGAACATTGCGCCTTGCTTGGGGAAAGCCTTGCAAAACTGCATTTAGCTGCTAGCGACTTTTCTATTAGAAGGCCAAATGCGCTCTCAATCGACAGTTGGCGCCCGCTTCTTGAAAGCTGTCAAATTGGCATGTTGGGCGGCCATATAAAAGAAAACGAACTGCAAGAGATTGATGATGAACTCCGTTTTTTAGAAGACAACTGGCCGAAACAATTACCCGAAGGGGTCATCCATGCAGACTTATTTCCTGACAATATTTTCTTTTTGAAGGAAAAGGTGAGCGGCGTAATCGACTATTATTTCGCCTGCAATGACTTTCTTGCCTACGACATTGCAATCTGCCTGAATGCATGGTGCTTTGAAAGCGATGCCAGCTTCAACGTCACGAAGGCCCGGAAATTGATCAACGGATACAGATCAGCCCGCGCCATTTCTGATGTTGAGCTCGAGGCCCTCCCTCTCCTTTGCAGAGGAGCCGCTCTTCGTTTTTATCTGACCCGCCTGTATGATTGGATCAATCAAGTAGAAGGGGCTCTTGTAAAACCAAAGACCCCCCTTGAATATCTTAAAAAATTACGCTTTTTGAAAGATGTTAAAACCGTTGCAGCCTACGGAATTGATTAATAACGGGTTAGTCAAAGAGGGCATCGATTTCATCTTGCGAAATCTCCTGACCTTCAGCACGCGGTCCGCTCAGCTCAACTTCACCATCCATATGAACGTCTTGTTTAACTTTATCTAAGTCTGATAAATCAGCATCACCACCAAGAATAGAAATCATTGACCCAATACGGTCTTCAACAAATTTGAGGGTTGTCACCACTTTTGTAATTCGCTGTCCTGTAATATCCTGGAAACTACACGCTTCGTAAATTTTCATCACCGCTTTACTAATTGCTTCGGTTATTTCCAGCTCGTCCGGGTCCGTTGCATTTAGTTGAAGACTTTCATTTTGATCTTCAATTGACTCAACCGCCGCTAAAATTGCATTTGTAGCAGTCTCAGTATCACCAACAACCGCATCCAGCTGATCCGTCATAGCGTGGAATTTCTTTTCTTCAGTATCCGCATCCTGCAACGAGGCAATCTCTCGCCTGGTATCAAGAATAACAGCTGATAATGCTTCCAATTCATTTTTCAGTTCAAACGAATCTGCAAAATCCTTCTTAAAATCCGCCAGAACTGCTTCATTGACCGCAGCGACATTATTCTCGCTCATGCCTGAAGCGATATCTTCTTTAACAGAATGAATAGCACTGAGTAACTCTTCATACTGCGCATGACTTATCCCGCCTTCAGAGGCTACAGGTTCAGGTAAATCACCGTTATCATCACCAAGCTGTCCTTTTTCGGCTGAGAAAATTTTCTTTTGCGTCATACTCACTGTTCCTCAGAATGTATTTTTTTTGCGACAAGATTGCTCATAAGCCGATCATGAACATAAGCACCTAATATTCAGTTAACCACGCGAACTTTATGCACTCAATTTTCACCTCACCTATGGTAAACATAAAAATTGACGCATAATTGAAGAATAGGTGAAACTTTGTCAGATAAACTTGTCACAATTTACACAGATGGTGCTTGCTCAGGTAATCCTGGCCCCGGTGGTTGGGGAGCTCTTTTAAGTTCTAATGGCCAAGCGAAGGAGCTATGTGGCGGAGAAAGTGAGACAACGAATAATCGCATGGAATTAACCGCGGCAATTCGGGCTTTAAACGAATTGAAATCCGCATCTTCCGTCGCCCTTCATACAGATAGCACTTACGTAAAAGATGGCATTACTAAATGGATGGTAAACTGGAAAAAGAACGGTTGGAAAACCGCAGCAAAGAAACCGGTTAAGAATAAAGATCTTTGGGAAATGTTAGACGAAGCAATTCTTAGACATCAAATTTCTTGGCACTGGGTCAAGGGGCATGCCGGAGATCCGGGAAATGAAAAAGCCGATGCGCTAGCAAACCAAGGCATGAGTGAATTTAAGTAAGATGAGAATGAAGGGGAAGGTTATCCCTCCCCTTCACAAAATTATTAGATTTGACCTAATAGAGTTTCCGCATCTGAAACTTCAAAGCCGCCAGTTTCTTCAAGATTTAACTGAGAAACAACGCCATTATCAACAATCATAGAGTAACGGCGTGAACGGACACCAAGGCCTGCGCCGGACGCATCAAATTCCACGTTCATTGCTTTTGTAAAAGCGGCATCAGGATCCGCAACCATACGAACTGCACCCGCTTCTTGTGCTTTTCCCCAAGCAGCCATAACAAATGGATCATTGACTGAAAGGCAGATAACTTCATCTACGCCCTTTCCTTTCAATGCGTCCAAGTTTCCAACAAATCCAGGAAGGTGTTTTGCTGAACATGTCGGTGTATATGCACCAGGAACTGCAAAAAGTGCAATTTTCTTACCAGCAAATATCTCTGAAGTCGAAATTTTAGAAGGACCTTTGTCAGTCATTTCCATCAGATCAGATGCTGGAAGTTTATCACCAATGCTAATTGTCATTTTTCTACCCTTATATGGTATATTTCGTGTTCATTAATCAAACACCATTGTAATTTTCTTAACCGCTCGCCCTTGAAAGGATGGCTATCGATTTATTTTACGGTCGCCCGCCCTTCGACGGCTATTGTAGCGTCCAATAGTGTTGCCGTGAAGTCTTGGCCTTTAAGCTGCGTACTTTTATCGACAAGATCAGCTTCCACTAAAAACACAACTTTTCTTTTGCCGTCGAAAATTCGCGTCTCCTTTACAGTGAAGTAATCCCCTTCTTGTCCTTCTAGAATTAAGTGTGGATCTTTAAAATCTACAGTTGAGAATGCTTCAATTTTTAAAAGGTTTTCCAATTTATTTTTAAAAATTAGCGACGTCACCGCAGCTTTATCACCAATGGGGGCTGGAATGCGCTTTAAATAAGCCTCCAAAAGGCCGGCCTCTGGAGAAACACCCTGAGCACCAGTAGGCACTGTCAGTTGAAAATCCTGCTTCACAGGAATACAGACTTCTTCACAAATACCATAAAACATCTCCAGAGCGATTTGAAGAGGTTGTTCGGGATCTTCCAAAGTAGCATTCAGAAGATAAACCACTTCGTCCTTATATCCCCAGGCAAGCAAACCATAGCTGTCAAAGGCCATGGGTTTGGGCCAAAAAATCTCTACTTTTTCAAGATTTTCAGACCCTGACCAATTAAATTGCGGAGGGATACCAGAATCGCCGGGACTGCGCCAATATGTTTTCCAGCCTGGGCTAAGCTTAACATGAAAGCCGAGAAGAATTTCACGCGCCCCTCCAACACCCGTAGTGGCAGAAATTAGTCTTGCTTGAGAAAATTCGGTCCGTTTCCATTCTGATGGTTCAGCCACGACGAATGAGACTGCTAAAGCATATGCAGAAAGCGCTATAAAAAGGCGATACAAGATCGATATTCGATAAAATTGCTTCATTTTTTCCACTTGTGTCACCAAGTTACGTACGGATGAGGGTTTCTCGTCGAGTATAAAGCATTGTTAATAGATTTCAGGTAACAATTACATCATTACGTCGTGTTCTTCCGTCAATTTTCAACAATTAAGCCAGTTTGATCATGAGTGACATTGAAAAAAAACATAGATACTTTGATGGGCAAATATTGATTGCAATGCCAACGATGTCTGACCCTCGCTTTCGAAAAGCAGTGATCCTCCTCTGTGCACATTCCAGTGACGGCGCCATGGGCATTGTCTTAAACAAGAATATCAACATCATATCTTTCAAAGAGTTATTGAAGCAACTTGATCTTACACCAAATACTGAGGGTCAGAAAACTTCGATTCATTTTGGCGGTCCTGTTGAGACGGAGAGAGGGTTTGTCCTACACTCCACAGATCTTATGCATGAAAGTACCATGAAAATTGGGGACGGCATCGCCCTTACCGCAACCATAGACATGCTAAAAACGATGGCTGTAGGTGAAGGCCCTAGCGATAGCTTTCTAGCCCTAGGATATTCAGGCTGGGGACCGGGCCAATTGGAAGATGAAATTCAAGATAACGGCTGGCTCATCGTCGACGCGGATCCAGATCTGGTCTTTGGAGGAAAACTTGAGCAAAAATGGCAAAGAGCAATCCAGAAGCTAGGAATTGACCCCAATTTTCTATCCAGCGAATTTGGACATGCTTAGTCTTCTATACCGTCCCTATCACTTTTTAACAGGGCGAAAAGAAGATGATCTTGCCACACCCCATTGATGCATAAATATTGCCGTGCTCTTCCTTCGTAACGAAAGCCTACTTTTTTAAGCAAAGAGGCACTAGGGATATTCTCTGGCAGGCAGGCTGCCTCAATTCGGCGCAATCCAAATCGCGTAAACAACACGGGTACAAGTGCCTTTATACTTTCGAACATATACCCGCTTCGGGCATATCGTTGAGCCGTCCAGTAACCAATAGTTCCAGTGTTTGCGACACCTCGCCTAATATTGCTCAAAGTGATGCTGCCAATTAGCTGATCATCGCTTTTACGGAAAATAAAAAAAGCATGACCTATGTCTTTTTTTGAATCTTTTGAATATTGTCGAAGCCGCGCTTTAAAGCTAGGTTTTGTAAGGGTATTTATTCCCCAGGTTGGCTCCCAGGGAATTAAATATTGTCGGCTTTCCATCCTAAGTGCTGACCAGTCTTTCCAGTCAGAAAGTCTGGCTGATCGCAAATAAAGGGTCGCGGACTGGATCGGATCTTCTTGGTTTAATTTTAGATATCGCCCCAGCACGCCAACCTCACAGGAAAAGATAAACAATTGGCGGACGACCTTTCACCCGTTAATTGAACCTTGCCGCAATTTGATCAAAAGATTCAAGGTTTTTTATAGGACCTAATCCCGCAACCGTTGGCTTCACATTTGTAAACAAGCGGCTGGCAACTTGCATCACTTGCTCAGCTGTAACGGCATCAATTTCAGCTGAAATCTCTGCCGTGGGAATAGTCCGACCATAAATTAACATTTGCCGCGCATGAACTTCACACCGTGCCGCTGGACTTTCCAAGCCCATAAGTAAACCTGCTTTGTGCTGCGCTCGTGCTTTGTGGATTTCACTTTCAGAGATATCGGCAGTCGCCCTCAAAAGTTCTTCCGTAATAACGCCGCTCAATTCAGCAATTTGATCCTGACCAGTTCCTGCATAAACAGTAAACAGACCGGTATCGTCAAAAGAGGATGAGAAGGCAAAGACAGAATAGCAAAGGCCTCGCTTCTCACGAATCTCTTGGAACAAGCGGGATGACATGCCGCCGCCAAGCAGTCCAGATAATATCTGAACCGCATAAAAATCTTTATCAGTGTAAGATAAACCGGGGACAGAGAGGGCTATATGAACTTGCTCTAAATCCCGCTCTTCACGATATTCTCCGCCTTGATAATTTGCAGCCTCCAGCAATGATTGACCTTCAGTTTCCAACTTAGAGAATTTCTCTTCTGCAAGGGCTACAAGTTCATCATGATCAACGGCACCGGACGAGCTCAATACCATTTTAGGTGCGAGGTATCTGTTTTTCAAATAAGACGCAATTGTCTCTCTCTCAAAACCGCGAACACCCTCAGCCGTTCCAAGAATAGATCGGCCCACTGCCTGTTTTGGAAATGCTGTTTCCTGTAGATGGTCAAAAATAACATCATCTGGGGTATCATTTGTTTGCCCAATTTCTTGAACAATAACTTCCTTCTCTCGCACTAATTCTTCTTCATCAAAAGTTGAATTTTGCAAGATATCAGCAAGGATGTCTGTTGCTAAAGAAACGTCGTTTTTTAAAACACGCGCATAATACGCTGTCTGATCCCGGCTGGTATAGGCATTCAGATGCCCGCCCACGGCCTCAATAGACTCGGCAATATCAAGGGCAGACCGCTTTTCAGTCCCTTTAAACGCCATATGTTCAAGAACGTGAGAGATTCCGTTTTCAGCATGAGTTTCATGCCGTGCCCCCGTATTCACCCATATGCCAACAGCCGCAGTTTCAAGATGTGGCATAGGATCAGTCACAACCCGCATGCCATTTTTTAATGTAGAAACTTTCAAGTCCATTAATTAGCTTTCTATCAAACTGAGCTCAGAATCCGAGCTCTTTCCTTTATATAGGACTGAACTGTTGCCAAATCATTGGGCAAAAGAGCCAATCGTTCTTCGCGCTCAAACAAATCAACAAGATGCGCAGGCAATTCCGGATGAATTCCAGTGGCCTTCTCAACCGCTGCCGGGAATTTGGCCGGATGCGCTGTCGAAAGTGTTACAAGCGGTGCATTTCCATCGTTACGACATTTTCGTCCGACATTTAGCCCAACCGCCGTATGAGGATCAACTAATTTGTTGGATGCTGCAAGCGTCTCTTTAATTGTCGCTAACGTTTCCTCTTCAGTGCATTTATCAGCTGAGAAAACAGCTTGGTTCAATTGAGACATAGACGCGGAGAACCCACCGTCATTATCCAATTGGGACATCATAGTCTTTACAAGGCTTGCATCTCGTCCATAAAGGTCAAACAGGAATCTTTCAAAATTGCTAGAAACCTGAATATCCATACTGGGGCTGACTGTCTGATCAACGCCTTCTTTGCGATATTCGCCTGTATTAAAGAAACGAGAAAGAATATCGTTCTTATTTGTTGCAACAATCAGCTGATCAATAGGCAGACCCATTTTGAACGCACAATAGCCCGCATAAATATCGCCAAAATTTCCACTAGGAACTGAGAAAGAAATCGGACGCTCAGGGGATCCTAGACTTACTGCCGTTGTAAAATAATAAACGATCTGAGCCATAACCCGCGCCCAGTTAATCGAATTGACGGCAGAAACGCGTAATTCATCCCGGAATTCCAAATCGTTGAACATGGCTTTCACTAAAGCCTGACAATCATCAAAATCACCATCGATACCGATATTGTATACATTGCTGTCTAAAACGGTGGTCATTTGGCGTCGCTGTACATCCGATACGCGACCTGCTGGATGCAGGATAAAAATATCAACGGCATCCCGACCTCGGCAAGCTTCAATTGCAGCTGACCCTGTATCCCCTGACGTCGCGCCGACGATAGTGACGCGCTTCTTTTTCTTTCCAAGCAAGTGATCGTACAAGAGTCCCAAAAGCTGCAATGCGACATCTTTAAAAGCCAAGGTTGGGCCATGGTACAATTCCATAAGGAATTCGTTCGGCCCCAATTGCGACAATGGAACCACAGCGTCATGAGAAAAATTGCTATAGGCTTTTTCAGTCATCGCCCGGAAATCTTTAGGCGAAATTGAATCGCCCAAAAAAGGCTGCAAAACTTCTGCGGCTACTTCTGCATAACTTTTACCGGCTAATGCACGAATATCGTCGTTAGACATTTGCGGCCAAGTTTCTGGAACATACAAACCGCCATCACGGGCAAGGCCTGTCAGAACAACCTCTTCGAAACTCAAACTTGGCGCATCTCCGCGCGTACTGATGTACCGCACCGGCACTCTCCTCTTCAGAATTTTGGGCGAAAAACAATAAGCATACGCCGCCCACAGGCACAAGTCCCTAGTTTATCAAATCATCGTCTATGAGCCAAAACGGCTTTAATTTTGTAGATATCTTTTTCTCAAATGTTCTTTAAAGGCGCCAGTACCAAGTTTTGCACCGGTCGCATCTTTAAGAACTTCGTCCGTTGACTTTAAGCTGCCCAACTGATGAACGTTGACAGACAGCCATTCAATCAAATTCGAAAATTCTCCGGCTTCAATCTGCGAGGTCACATCTGGAATAGCCGTCATTGCCGTATCATAAAACTGCGCTGCGGCCAGCGCCCCCATTGTATAGGTGGGGAAATAGCCAATTGCGCCGCCAGGCCAATGAATGTCCTGCAGACACCCGAGCTTGTCGGTTGGCGGGCGAATCCCCAAAAGCTCAACCATCCCATCATTCCATGCACCAGGAAGATCCTCAATCGCAAGATCACCTGATAACATCGCCACTTCAAGCCGATAGCGTAAAATCACATGCAGAGGATAGGTCACTTCATCCGCATCCACACGAATATGGCCACGCTCCACATTATGATATAGGCGCTTAAAATTATCGTAGGTCCAATTATCCCCGTCCCCGTTAAAAGCCGCGCGGACCTGAGGGAGAGCAAAGGATAGAAATTCTGGACTGCGAGAGAGTTGCATCTCTACAAAGAGCGATTGGCTTTCATGTAAAGCCATCCCGCGAGCATCCCCGACCGGTTGACCCCGCCATTTTGCCGGAAGATTTTGCTCGTACAAAGCATGCCCGGTTTCGTGCAAAGTCCCCATTAAGCTTTGGGTAAAATCGCCATCTTCATACCGTGTCGTTAGCCTGACGTCGTCGGGAATTCCCCCCGTAAAAGGGTGATGACTGGTATCAAGGCGTCCTCTACTGAAGTCAAATGTAAGGGACTTCATGAAAGCTATACCCAATTCTTTTTGGGCATCGATCGGAAAGGGACCCTCAGGCATTTCAAAAGAAGGACCAGCGCCTTGTCGTTCTAGAACTTCGTTTAAAAAGGAGGGAAGGAAACTACCTAAATCTTCGAAAAGAACGTCAATCGTCTCAGAAGTACAACCCGGCTCGAATTGATCAAGCAACGCGTCATAGGGGGATACGTTAAATGCTTCACCTTTTACTGTCGCCATTTGTTTTGAAAGACTGACGACCTCTTGAAGGCTCGGAACAAGTTGTTTGAAATCATTCTCTTCGCGCGCGCTTCTCCAAACCATCTCGCATTTAGATGTCGCGAGGGAGAAGGCCTCCACCAAGTCTGCGTCCACGGCATTAGCATGACGCCAACCGTGGCGCATTTCGCGCAAATTCGCCGCTTGCCACGCATCAATCGAGGAGACTTCCTCTTCGGCCGTGTTAAGTAGGTCGGATACTTCTGCATCGGTTGTTAGTTCATGCAAAATGACATCAAGTGTCGCAAGCTGCTCCGCACGAGCCTCCGCGCCACCGTCAGGCATCATGACAGCACTATCCCAATGCAAGATTGCACTCGCACCAGACAAAGCAGATTTCTTCTTAAATCTCGCAACAAGTTTCTCATACGCTGTCATAATCTGTTGCCTATTTTTCTTGTTTCGTAGCGCGGCTAAAGCCGAAGAGCACATAAATAAACGCCATTGCACCGGCTAATCCAAGCCATGTAATGAAATATTCGATATGGTTATTGGGAACAGAAACTCGCGTTTGCCCGCCAAGTGGCCAGCCACCAGCAACCGGAGCGTCATCCAGCTCCACGAAAGTTGGAGACACGTCAAGCCCTACATGCTCTGCCATTTCGCTTAATTCACCATAGAGCCAAACGTTAGCCGCGGCGTCGCTCGCGGGTAAAAACGAATAAGCTTTTTCCCATGGTTTCCGGATAACGCCAGAGATCGTAACGATGCCTTGTGCGAGACCTTCTTTACGGCTGCCAGCGGTCTTCTTCTCTTCGGGCACCCACCCGCGATTGACGAGCACAGCCCCCTTATTATCACTGCGGATAAAGGGCGTGATAATCTGGAAACCTTTACGGCCTTTAACGGCATGAGCAAAAAGATGGATTTCCTTGTCATGCTGAAATGTCCCTGTAAGGATCACACGGCGATATCCCCATTCATCCAAATCAAACGGACCAACAGGAAGCTCAGTAGGGGCCGCGGCAAGTTGTTCGGTTAGACGGTCGACTAAATCTACCTTCCAGCTATAGCGGTCAAGCTGCCATATGCATAAGGCGAGCATGATACCAACAACAGGAACCGTCATAACGGTAGGCCAAAGTCCGGGAGAAAATTTTTTCATATTTTTGGGTACTTGATTTCAGATATTGCGTCGGGCCGGAACTGTAAGGCAATCAGCTCAACTTTAAAAGGCCTGAGAAGCTTCGGTTAAACAATTAGTGAATTGATTGGCTATTCCCTACACAGAAATAAGGACAAACGGCTCGCCTCATACTTCTAATAATTAATTTGAGATGGCTCTTTAAAACAAAAAGGGGCTTCCTCAAATCTGAGGAAGCCCCTGTATTATTTCCCATCCCCACTTGCTGGGAATTTGCAGGCTATGCCAACAAATAAGGGAGAGATTTTTATTCTAAGCCCAGATCAAGCCTTAGTTTTTGGTTATTGGCCCCACCAATAGATAGCAACGAATAGGAACAACCAAACAACATCCACAAAATGCCAGTACCATGCGGCTGCTTCAAAACCGAAATGGTGTGTTGGTGTGAAGTGACCTTTCATTGCCCGGCCCAAGCAGACCAGTAAGAAAATTGTTCCCATAAGAACGTGGGCACCATGGAAACCAGTCGCCATATAGAATGTTGACGCATAAATACCATCGGTGAAACCGAATGCCGCATGGGAATATTCATAGGCCTGAACACAAGTGAAAACAGCACCAAGAATAACGGTAAGTGTCAAACCTTGGATAAGACCTTTGCGGTCACCATGCTGCAAAGCGTGATGGGCCCAAGTAACGGTTGTCCCTGAAGTAAGCAAGATCAATGTATTCACCAAAGGCAAATGCCATGGATCGAAAGTCTGAATTCCAACAGGAGGCCAAACGCCGCCGATTGCCTCTGTTGGGAAAAAAGCGGCATTAAAATATGCCCAGAACCAAGCGACAAAAAACATCACCTCAGAGGCGATGAACATGATCATACCGTAACGCAGTCCCAACTGAACAACAGGCGTGTGGTGCCCTTGATGTTCACCTTCTTTGACCACATCTCTCCACCATGCGAAGGCAGTATACAGCAACATAATCATGCCGATTGTAAAGACAGCAAACCCTTTATCGTGCATCCACATCACGGCGCCGATCGCCATAATAAAGGCCGACAAAGACGCCAAAGCCGGCCACGGACTTGGATCTACGAGATGATAATCATGCTGTTTAGCGTGAGAATCTGACATTTTTAACTCCTGCAATCATCTCAGGTTGATCCTGAGTTTCCCAATCATTAACCCAAATAGGGTCAGTTTATCTTTACGGATTTAGTATCCGCATTCTCTATACTTGATATCTTTTCGCTTGCTTCATCGTCGTCGTCTTCAACCACAAAAAAAGTGTAAGAAAGCGTAATCGTCTCAACATCTTTTGCGTTCACATCCTGATCAATTTCAGGATCAACGAAAAACGTAACGGGCATATCCACACGCTCTCCCGGCTTCAACACTTGTTCAGTGAAACAAAAGCAATCAATTTTCGTAAAGTATTGACCAATCTTTTGGGGTGTCACATTAAAAGCCGCGGTGCCCTTAATAACCTTATCCGTTGGATTATAGGCTTCATAAAACGCGATCCCCGTCTCGCCCACTTTCAACTTGACCGTTCGCTTCACCGGCTTGAATTTCCAAGGCATGTTACGCGATGTATTTGCATCAAACGCAATGGTCATTTCACGATCTAATATGACAGTTGGAGCAAAATCAGCCTGCTGTGTTGTGCCACCATATCCGGTCACACGACAGAACAAATCGTAGAGAGGAACGGATGCATACGCTAATCCGACCATACCCACGGCAATACCGGCAAGGGCAAAAGCAAGATTTTTTGACTTCCGCGCACTATCCATCAGGTACCGCCAGCCCCAGTCATTTTTACAACTGTGATTAAATAGAACAGGATGACCAAGGCAAACAAAATGCCTCCAACGACCAAATTACGGGTTTTGTGCTTTTTAAGTTCTTCATCTTTAGTCATATCAAATAAACCCTGTAACGATGTTCTCACCAAGCAAGATGGCAAATATCAAGAAAAGATAGAGCAATGAAAAAGCAAAGAGTTGCTTCGCACTCTTCTCATCTTTCTTAACCCAGACTTTTAAGGCTCCGAATAGGAAAATACTACTCAGAACAGCCGCGCCTAAACCGTAGGCAATACCTGCTGATCCCAGAAAATAGGGAGCAAGCGATACTGGGAAAAGCAAAACACTGTAAATAACCATCTGGCGGCGCGTTGCCTCACGCCCTGCAACGACGGGAAGCATCGGAATCCCGGCCTTCGCGTAATCAATATCGCGCCAAAGTGACAGCGCCCAAAAATGAGGCGGCGTCCACATGAAAATGATGGCAAAAAGCGCGACGGACGCCAAACTAACGTCACCGGTCACAGCAGCCCAACCGATCATAGGAGGGAATGCACCGGCGGCACCACCAATGACAATATTTTGAGGCGTGCGGCGCTTTAACCACATCGTGTAAATAAAGACATAAAACCCGATGGTCAGCGCAAGTAAGGCTGCCGCAGCCAAATTAACAGCCAATCCCATCAGAACAATAGAAGCCACAGAAAGACTAACCCCAATGGCAAGGGCTTCACCTGCTGTTACTTTACCTGATGGGACTGGACGGTTCTTAGTCCGCTCCATAATCAAATCAATATCAGCATCATACCACATATTAATAGCACCAGATGCGCCAGCCCCTACGGCGATGCAAAGCAGCGCTGTGAATGCCAAAACAGGATGCAGTGATCCAGGTGCCACTACCATACCCACCAAGCCGGTGAAGACGACAAGCGACATCACTCGCGGCTTTAGCAGAGCAAAATAGTCACCTGCCCGCGCCACCTCATGAGGGGTGCGGGCAGGTGCGTTTTCTATAACGCTTGTGTCAGACACAAGTTTCTCCATCTTTTACTTAACAACCGGAAGTTCGTTATACTGATGGAATGGTGGTGGTGAAGGCAGAGTCCATTCCAAGGTAGTCGCGCCTTCTCCCCATGGGTTATCAGCAGCTTTCTCGCCGCGAATGAATGCGTGAGCCACTGTAATCAAGAAGATCACGAAACCGAACGCAGACACATATGATCCATAAGATGAGACAGCATTAAAGCCTGCAAATGCATCTGGATAATCTGGAATACGACGTGGCATCCCTGCAAGTCCTAAGAAATGCATTGGGAAGAAGATCATATTCACGCCCACAAATGTCACACCAAAATGCAACAACGCGAGAGGCTCTGAATATGTGTAGCCCGTCATTTTGCCAAACCAATAGTAGATGCCTGCAAAAATTGCAAACACAGCGCCAAGGCTCAGAACGTAATGGAAGTGACCAACCACATAGTAAGTATCATGAAGGATTGAATCCAAACCGCCGTTGGCAAGAACAACACCTGTCACACCGCCCACAGTGAAGAGGAAGATAAAGCCCATAGCCCAGACCATCGGTGCTTTAAACTCAATTGAGCCGCCCCACATTGTGGCGATCCAAGAGAAAATCTTAACACCAGTTGGAACAGCGATCACGAGCGTCGCACCAAGGAAATAGGCGCGCGTATCAACGTTCATACCAACGGTATACATGTGATGGGCCCAAACGATGAAGCCAACGCCGCCGATGGCAACCATGGCGTAAGCCATTCCAAGGTAACCAAAGACTGGCTTACGACTGAAAGTAGAGACGATCTGACTGATAATACCAAAACCTGGCAAAATCATAATGTACACTTCAGGATGACCGAAGAACCAGAATAAATGCTGGAACAAAATCGGGTCTCCGCCCCCATCAGGGTTGAAGAAATTTGTACCGAAGTTCCGATCTGTAAGCAACATTGTGATTGCGCCAGCCAAAACAGGCAAAGACAATAGAAGCAAGAACGCCGTAACAAGAACGGACCAAACAAACAATGGCATTTTGTGCATTGTCATACCGGGTGCGCGCATGTTGAAGATTGTCGTAATGAAGTTGATAGCACCGAGAATTGAAGATGCACCAGCAAGATGCAAACTCAAAATCGCGAAATCAACGGCCATTCCAGGCTGTCCTGCTGTAGAGGATAATGGCGGATAAAGTGTCCACCCACCGCCAACACCGTCAGCACCGGCAGGGCCTTCGACAAAAATGGAGATCAAAAGAAGTCCAATGGCAGGAGGCAACAACCAGAATGAAATATTATTCATCCGTGGGAACGCCATATCAGGCGCGCCAATCATCAACGGCACAATCCAGTTACCAAAACCACCGATAACAGCAGGCATAACCATGAAGAACACCATAATCAAACCATGGCCAGTTACGATAACATTGAAGAAATGGTAGTTTCCATTTAGGAATTGGTCACCGGGCATATGTAATTCTGCACGGATAAAAACTGACAAACCACCACCAATAATCCCAGCCAAAACGGCAAAGATCAAATACATGGTTCCAATGTCTTTATGGTTTGTGGAATAGACCCACCGCTTCCAACCCGTCGGGGTATGATCGTCGTGAGCGGCTGCTGCGCTATTAGACATTTATTCTCGCCTCTCTCTAACCGGTTACTGCATAACAAAAGATGCGGCGGCGATTTTCACCGCAGGCGCATCAATGCTTGCAAATTCTTCTTTGGCTTTAACCAGCCATTTTGCATAATCTTCTTTACTGACAGCTTTCACCATAATGGGCATAAAGCCATGGCGTGCGCCGCAAAGCTCAGAACATTGACCGTAGTACATTCCTTCTTTTTCGATACGCATCCATGTTTCATTCAAGCGACCCGGAACGGCGTCTAGTTTCACACCGAACGCAGGCATAGCCCATGAATGAAGAACATCTTCTGCTGTGATAAGCAGGCGTATATTTGTATCGATAGGAAGAACGATCGCGTTGTCGGTTGTGAGCAGCCGTGGCTGTCCTTCCGTACGCTCATCATCTTCAAGCATAACTGCTTCGAAGGTAAGACCATCTTCGTCAGGATATTCATAACCCCAGTACCATTGGTATCCGGTAGCTTTGATCGTCATGTCTGCTTTTTCAATGCGATCAGCGAAATAAAGAAGCTTAAACGATGGGATCGCAATTGCGACCAAAACTAAAATTGGGACAACAGTCCACAAAATTTCGATCAATGTATTGTGTGATGTTTTTGAAGGTGTTGGGTTTGCTTTTTTATTGAAGCGAATTGCCACATACACAAGTAACATCATTACCAACACGACGATTGCAGTGGTGATATAAAGTAACAAATCGTGGAAATCGTGCATATCATGAGCAACAGGAGAAAACGCATCCTGAAACCCTAGTTGCCAGGGCACTGCTTGCCCTTGAGCCGCAACAGCGTTTCCTGTTGTTGCTGCTATCGCCACGAAAGCAGCAAAAAGAGAGACAATCCTCTTAACCATAGCCATCATTTAATCCTGTTTCTAATCGCTTAACCTAAGCTCAACAAATACGTCGTAAATACCCTGACGGATTTATCTTCCATGCTGATTTATAGTCAGTCTATTGTTTCAAATCAAAAATGATTTAAATCAATTTGCGGCGAAAACTACACTACAGGCCAGTAAAAGAACAAGCCCAAGACTGTAATTATTCGAATTGAGAGACTTAAAAACAACACATAAAACCCTCAAAAAAATACCTTTTACCTATAAAAACAAATAGATAGTGAGCAAACTAAAAGACACATTTCTTCCCTAAATCAAGCGATGGGACGGCGCTTCATTCTTTCAAGTTGTGACATTTTGTCGCATCATATGGGCTTAATAGGCTGAGACTCAATTGAATCATTCAATTTTACATCCCCGCACTCGACATTTTGCTCTCGAAGCCACATATTTGTATAACGCCCATTCATGTGGTGTTTGAATTAACTGGAGCCTTTACGTGACTGACATCAAAACTGCCAATAAATTGTTCTTTGATAAGACCGATATGGACCGCTCAGCTGCGGAAGGAATTGTGTCGAACGCCTTGGACGGTGCCGACGACGGCGAGCTTTACATGGAATACCGGCAATCTGAGGGTTTTTCTTTTGATGATGGCAGATTAAAAAGCGCCAGCTTTGATACGACACAAGGGTTCGGCCTGCGAGCCGTGTGCGGCGAAGCAACCGGGTTTGCCCACGCATCTGAACTAAGTGAGCAAGCAATTAGAAATGCCGCCACGACGGTCCAAGCGGTGACAAAAGGTCATAGCGGCACCTTGGCGCTTGCGCCTGCCGGAGCAAATCGTGCCCTTTATAAAGATGACAACCCACTGGAGGGCATCCCGTTCGATGCAAAAATAAAGACACTTGCTGAAATTGATGCCTATGCCAGAGCAAAAGATAGCCGAGTTATTCAAGTCTCCGCTTCTTTAGCGGGCTCTTGGCAAGCAATTGAGATTATCAGAGGTGGCGGCGAGCGAAGCGGCGACATTCGGCCCCTTGTTCGCTTGAATGTATCCGTTGTCGTTGAGAAAAGCGGTCGGCGCGAAACCGGTAGCCATGGTCTGGGCGGCAGGACTGGTTATGATTTCTATCTTGAAGAGACCACATGGAAAGCAGCTGTTGATGAAGCTCTCCGTCAGGCAATCGTCAATCTGGATGCTGTACCAGCACCTGCGGGTGAAATGGAAGTTGTTGTTGGTCCCGGTTGGCCTGGCATTATTTTACATGAAGCTGTTGGGCATGGCCTTGAAGGCGATTTTAATCGGAAAAAAACATCCGTGTTCTCCAACCTGCTTGGAGAGCGCGTTGCATCAAAAGGCGTCACCGTCGTTGATGATGGAACAATTCCCGACCGCCGGGGATCTTTAAGTGTGGATGATGAGGGAACAGCAACTTCTTGCACCACCCTTATCGAGGACGGCATTCTTGTGGGTTATATGCAAGACAGACAGAATGCCCGCCTGATGGGCGTAGAACCCACAGGAAATGGCCGGCGCGAGAGTTTCGCCCATATGCCTATGCCCCGCATGACAAATACTTATATGCTTGGCGGAGATAAAGACCCTGAAGAGATTACGGCTTCCGTCAAAAGAGGCTTGTACGCAATTAATTTTGGTGGCGGGCAAGTCGATATCACATCGGGTAAGTTCGTCTTCTCCTGCACCGAAGCCTACCTTATTGAAGATGGCAAGCTTACAGCGCCAGTTAAAGGGGCAACCCTTATTGGTACGGGAAGTGAAGCTTTGAAAAAAGTGAAGGCCATTGGCAATGATATGTCTCTCGATAGCGGAATTGGTACCTGCGGCAAAGCAGGACAAAGTGTCCCTGTTGGTGTTGGTCAACCCACCATGTTGTTGGAAGGCCTAACTGTTGGCGGCACTGCAAACTAGAATACTTAAAAATAAAATTACCCGGTGGGATTTTTTCCTGCCGGGCTTTTTTGCCCTTGCGATCACAATGCTGCCAGCCCTTGTCGCAGCCCAGCCGAATATATGGCTTCCGCCGGGCAGCACGACAGAGCCAAGTTCATCCTCTCCCCCAGAGATATTAAATACAAACACCAAATTGAACGGCAGAACCTTACTAGGCCGCCTTCTTTTCAACAGCCCCACCCTGCTTGGAGAAAAAGCAGTCCGTATTGGACTTTCTTGCAACAGCTGCCATCCAAATGGACATGTAAATACAAGTTTCTACATATCTGGACTTTCAAGCGATCCCGGTACAATTGATCTTACGAATGACTTTTGGAATGCGGGGCAAGAAGACACCATTTTCAATCCCATCCCCATCCCCAGCCTGCGCGGGGTCAGTAAAACTGCGCCCTACGGCAGGGTATTAAATTTACCGTCACTGGCGGCCTTTACAAGTCATGTCATGATTGATGAATTTGGTGCAACACCGCCGAAAAAGACTGTTTTAGACGCCCTTATTGATTACATGAATCAGCTGGAAACGGAGCAATTTGCGTACAAGTATATACATGTGAATCCTCCTCAATTCTCTGATCTTTTAGATCTATTAGCCACGCCCTTAAGACATCAGGACATATCTGAATTTGAATTTCGAGCCGATTTAATCAAAGAAGAGTTGGGCCGACAAGTCACAAAGGAAAACAGGGCAAAATTGACGGAAGCCGCCCAAAGCTTCCGTAAAATAGCTCAAAAAATGACAAAAGACCCGATTATTGCTAACCGGGCCTTTATAGAACTCAAAGATTTATTCCTCGAAGAATAAATCTATAAACAGTGAGGGTGCGCAAGCTTAATAAGCGTAATCCTTAAAAACTGGATCGATATTACCGCCCCATTCGCCGTTATACTTTGCCAACATCTCCTCGGCAGGCGTCACTCCCGTCTCGACCGTAGTTTTTAGTGCATTCAAGAAATGAGTTTCATCTTCCCCAAAACTATCGAGTTTCTTGCGTGACTTCAGACCTGCACTTGAAATGTCGAGAATATCCCTCGCCAAGTCCCGAACTGTACGTCCATCTGGCGTTTTGGTATGCATAGCGTTCTTAATAACACCCTCACGAAGCTGTTGTCTCTCTTCAGCACTCCAACCTTTCACAAGGCTCCACGCAGCTTCCAAAGCTGCATCGTCATAGAGGAGGCCTACCCAAAAAGCCGGTAGAGCACAAAGGCGACGCCAAGGCCCCCCGTCTGCGCCTCGCATTTCCAGAAAACGCTTCATGCGCACTTCTGGAAACAAGGTTGTCAAATGATTGTCCCAATCGACGTAATTTGGCTTTTCACCTGGAAGGCCTGGTAGTCGTCCATCCAAGAAGTCCCTAAAAGACTGCCCTGATACATCGATATATTCGCCATTGCGGTAGACAAAATACATTGGGACATCCAATGCGTAATCCACATACCGCTCGTAAGAAAAGCCATCTTCAAAGACAAAGGGAAGCATTCCCGTCCGATCAGGATCTGTGTCTGTCCAAATATGGCTACGATGGCTCAAATGCCCATTTGGCACCCCTTCTGTGAAGGGGGAATTTGCAAAAAGGGCAGTCGCTATTGGCTGTAATGCAAGGGATGTTCTGAATTTCTTGATCATGTCCTGCTCGGAACCATAATCTAAATTAACTTGAACAGTGCAAGAGCGGAACATCATATCCAGACCGTGTTGGCCCCGTGTTGGCATATAGTTTTTCATAATGCCATAACGCCCTTTAGGCATTATTGGAGTCTCGTCAATCGACCATTTCGGATTAAAGCCAAGGCCGAGGAACCCAACACCGATTTCATCACCCACTTCACGAACTTGCGCCAAATGGGTATGCACCTCTGTACATGTTTCATGAAGTGTATGAAGCGCGGCACCAGAGAGCTCCAGCTGCCCACCAGGCTCCAAACTCACCGAATATCCGTTCATGGTAAGGGCAATAACATTGCCGCCTTCCAGTTCAGGTTTCCAGCCAAAACGCTGCAATCCAGTAAGCATCGCTTTAATGCCGCTTGGTCCTTCATAAGGCAGAGGCTTAAGAGTCTCTAAGTTGAAACCAAATTTTTCATGTTCAGTTCCAATAAGCCAATCGTCTTTTGCTTTATTGCCGCTTTCAGCGAACTCGACAAGTTGTGCCTTGTTTTCGATTTCGGTCTTCATATCTATTGCCGCTCCGGACATACTTTTTCCTTCACAATATTTTGGCCGAAATCTGCGCCCATCCGCCGACCACTTTTTTTGAATTTATTGATACTTCAAAATGCTTCAAGAGAAATCTCAATAAAACTGGCATTTTAACCAGAATTTTTCTACTTACTGGGTAGATCGATGTGTTATTTCCAATCGCCACAGACTGACTGCAACAAGCTTAAAGCTGATATAACTGCCGTTTCTGCCCGTAAAATCCGCGGGCCCAAACTAATAGCGTGAGCCTGATCACAGGAAAGGATCTTCGTCCTCTCATCATCCGAGAAACCGCCTTCTGGACCAATTAGAACCGCAAATTTTTTATGTTCAGTCAATTTTTCCAAAACAACAAGTGCCGCCCCCTCTGCCAACCTTTCATGACAAAAAATGAGAATTCTATCTTCTTCCAACTGATCCAGCGCGGCATTTAGTTTTAATGGGTCGGTTATTTCAGGAATAGATAACCGCTCAGATTGCTCAGCCGCCTCAATCACTTGAAGTAGCATTTTATCCTTCCGAATTTTGTCTGAATTCGTGCGCAAAGTTTGAACGGGTATGATCTGACTTACCCCAAGCTCTGTTGCCTTTTGAACAATCATCGCATTTTGAGTTTTCTTAACTGGGGCAAATAAAAGTTGGATATCAGGCCCAGATGTTTGAGGCCGAAGCTGTTCAGTCGAATGAACGAGTGCATGACTCTTTTTCACTTCTTGTATATGTCCAAGCCATTCGCCATCGCGCCCATTAAACAAAATGATGGAATCACCCGCTTCCTGACGCATGACAGTTCCCACGTAATGCGTTTGCGATTTATCCAACACCACCCCACCATCTTTGGTAAGATCTGCATCGATAAACAGTCGTACTGAATGCTGTTTCTGTGCCATGCTCTACTTTAACCCTCTAAAGCCAATTTCAGTGGATATAACGTCAAACGATCATTGAAGTCATCTTGTCATTCAGGTAATCCCTTATCCTAATGATCTTATTACAGGTGCGAAATGGGCAAAACCCCAGAAAACAGCCAAGACAAAATTATTGCAGATGCAAGCCGGCAAAATTGGGTTGATGCCTATGCCCCGGAATCAGTGCAACCTTATTTTAAGTTATCTCGTTTTGATCGGCCCATAGGAACATGGCTTTTGCTTTTCCCATGCTGGTGGGCCATTTCCCTTGCGGGTAATGTGGGCGCATTTCCTGATGCTACCCTGTTCATTCTATTTGGGATCGGTGCCTTGGTCATGCGCGGAGCAGGTTGTACCCTCAATGACATAGCCGATCGTCATTTCGACGGGATGGTTGAGCGTACAAAAAAACGCCCAATCCCAAGTGGTCAGGTGAGTGTTCTGCAAGCTTTTATATGGCTTGGATTTCAGTGCCTAATCGGGTTTGCTGTTTTATTGCAGTTAAACGTCACCGCCATAATAGTGGGTGCAGCAAGCCTTGTTCTTGTGGCGATCTACCCTTTTGCCAAGCGCTTTACCTACTGGCCACAATTATTTTTAGGCCTTGCCTTCAATTATGGTGCTTTGCTGGGATGGGTAGCTGTCACAGGGGAGTTGTCTTTAACTGCGGCTCTATTATATGTGGCTGGCATCACATGGACACTCGGTTATGACACGATTTACGCTCATCAAGATAAAGAAGATGATGTCTTGATTGGGGTCAAATCCACTGCCCTAAAATTCGGATCGAAAACCGGAGATTGGCTTTTTGGCTTTTACCTTTTCACCCTTTTAGCCATAACACTTGCCGGTTGGTTTTCGGGTCTTTATGTTCTTTTTTACATTGGGATGGCGGGTGCAGGCACGCATCTTTTGTGGCAATTGAAGTATCTGGATATTGATGACGGAGATCGATGTCTGATGTTATTTAAATCCAATAAAATATTTGGCGCGATTGTTTTATTCGCCATTATTGCTGGCAAGTTCGATATGTTGGCTTAAGGAAGCAGTTTATGTCTTATTCATCCCTTAGAGATTTTATGGACCTTCTGGAGAAGGAAGGAAAACTTGTCCGTGTGAGCGAGCCGGTTTCTACAAATCTAGAGATGACGGAAATCCAAACCCGACTTTTAGCAGAAGATGGCCCAGCCGTTTTATTCGAAAATCCCATCACAGAAACCGGCGAGCCTGCGACCATGCCCGTATTGGTCAATCTATTTGGTACAGTCGATCGCGTCGCTATGGGTATGAACCGCAAACCCCATGAGCTCCGCGCTGTTGGAGAGACGCTCGCGTTCCTACGCCAACCGGAACCACCAGAGGGCATAAAAGAAGCCATGGGTATGTTGCCCGTCTTAAAGACCGTTATGGCAATGCGTCCCAAAACAGTTCGATCTGCCCCTTGCCAAGAAGTTGTTTTAACAGGAGATGACGTCAATCTTGATGATCTCCCGATACAGATTTGTTGGCCCGGTGAGCCAGCACCACTTATTACATGGCCGCTGGTCGTCACGAAAGGTCCTGGGGACGAGAAAAGTGACGATTACAATCTCGGCATTTATCGTATGCAGAAACTGGGTCGCAATAAAACCATCATGCGTTGGCTTAAACATCGCGGTGGTGCACAGCATTTTCAACGTTGGGGCAAAGAAAAAACCGAGCCCCTCCCTGTTGCCGTTGTCATTGGCGCGGACCCCGGAACAATTTTGGCGGCGGTCACGCCCATCCCTGACAATCTTTCAGAATATCAATTTGCCGGATTGCTTCGGGGCAAGAAAGTGGAATTGGTTGATTGTAAAACAATACCACTCAAAGTTCCGGCCACGGCAGAGATTGTTTTGGAAGGATATGTATCTTTAGATGAATATGAAGATGAAGGTCCTTATGGCGACCATACAGGATATTACAATTCCGTAGAGAAATTCCCCGTTTTCACCATTACGGCGATTACCAGACGGAAGAAACCCATTTATCTATCCACATTCACAGGCCGTCCGCCAGATGAGCCAAGTGTCTTGGGAGAAGCCCTCAATGAGCTATTCATTCCCCTAATTCAACAACAATTCCCTGAAATCGTTGACTTTTGGCTTCCCCCGGAAGGATGCAGTTATCGTATTGCCGTCATTTCAATGAAGAAGGCATATCCCGGGCATGCAAAACGAATCATGATGGGTGCTTGGTCTTTCCTTCGCCAGTTTATGTATACGAAATTCCTGATTATTGTGGATGATGATATTAATGCACGGGACTGGAAAGATGTTATGTGGGCCGTCTCTACGCGTATGGATCCAGTTCGTGACATAACGACCATTGAAGGCACGCCTATCGATTATCTGGACTTTGCCTCCCCTGAATCCGGACTTGGCGGAAAGTTGGCTATGGATGCCACCAATAAAATCGCCCCTGAGACAAAGCGGGAATGGGGAGAGAAAATCAAAATGGATACAGACGTTGTCTCAAAAGTGGATGAGATATGGGATCGTTTAGGATTACCCGGAACTGGAAAGCCTATTTGGAAATGATCGGGCAGTTTGAACAATGATTACCGATCCGCTATTTTACTTAATCGCAATCCCTGCCATATTGCTCATTGGTATTTCCAAGGGCGGAATGGCTGGATCACTTGGTATGCTGGGCGTTCCGTTAATGTCCATTCTAATCCCTCCTGTACAGGCGGCAGCGATTATTTTGCCCATTCTGTGCCTGATGGATATTTTTGGCCTCATAGCATATCGGCGAAATGCTGACTGGAAGAATTTGAGCTACCTCCTTCCCGGTGCGATTGTAGGCATTGGAGCCGGCACTCTTCTTTTCCAATATTTAAACGATGATATGGTTCGGCTTTCACTCGGTGTCATCGCTGTTATATTTACCTTGAATTACTGGTTAATCCCGACCCCGGAGGCCAATAAATCCGGCCCGAACTTCCTAAAAGGGAGCTTTTGGGGAACAATTTCGGGATTTACAAGTTTTGTAGCTCATGCCGGTGGCCCGCCAATACAATTTTACATGCTCCCGCAGAAAATCGACAAAACGTTATTTGTAGGAACAAGTGTCTGGTTTTTTCTTGTCGTAAATTACGTAAAATTGATCCCCTACGCCTATCTTGGGCAATTTTCGACAGAGAATTTGGCAACTTCTGTTGTGCTCTTTCCCCTAGCCCCGATCGGGATCTGGCTAGGTGTTAAAGCCCTTAAATATTTACCAGAAAAATTATTCTACAAAATCGCTTATTTGTTGTTGTTTATAACGGGCACCAAATTACTTTTTGACGGATTAAATGGTCTTTTCAACTTTTTCTGATTTCATTCTGTCCCATCACTCCTTAGATTAAACTTAATCGCAACTGAACATATCTGTCGGGAACCCATGGCTGATTACAAAGCAAACGAGCAAAACTCACTGAATATTCTGGATGACTTGATCAAAAAGGCCCGGAGTAAAGGCGCTGACGCTGCGGATGCAGTTCGAGTTCAGGGGACATCGACGAATGTCTCTTACCGATTGGGTGCCATTGAGGAAATCGAAAGATCAGAAGCACATGATCTGGGCCTTCGTGTGTTAATCGGTAAGCAGCAAGCTTTTGTCTCTTCCAACGATACAGATGAAGGTGTTCTGGACCAATTGGTTGATCGTGCAATTGATATGGCAAAGAATATGCCAGAAGATCAGTATTGCGGCCTTGCCGACACAGCGCTTCTGGCAACTAGCATTCCCGAACTTGACCTTTATGACGCGACAGAAATTAGTGCTGATGAATTGGCCGATCGCGCTAAACAAGCCGAAGAGGCCGCACTTCAAGTCGAAGGCATCACCAATTCAGAAGGGGCTAGTGCCTCTTTTGGACATTCATCTATTGCCCTTGCCACATCTGGTGGCTTTAGAGGCTCTTACTCATCTTCCAGCCATTCAGTTGGCCTATCTGTCATTGCAGGTGAAGGCACAGGCATGGAGCGAGACTATGACTTTGATAGCCGTCGCCATTTTGAAGATTTGCGGACTCCTGCTGACATCGGGACGGTCGCAGGCGAGCGGACTGTCAAAAACCTAAATCCAAGAAAAATGCCCAGCGCCAGTGTCCCCGTTATTTTTAGCAATCGTGTGTCCAATAGTATTATTGGCCATTTTGCAGGTTCAGTTTCTGGCGCATCAGTCGCGCGCGGAACCAGTTTCTTAAAAGATCATATGGACAAAGCTGTTTTTGCAGATGGCATTAACATCGTTGATGACCCTCATAGAATTCGGGGAGCTGGATCAAAACCTTTTGACGGTGAAGGGGTTGCAAACCAGCGCTTAAACTTGATCGAAAACGGGTCGCTTACAAGTTGGATATTAAACTCATCAACAGCGGAACAACTCGGCCTTACATCCAATGGACGGGCATCTCGCGGGACAGCCTCCCCTCCCGGCTCCTCCACAACAAACCTGTATATGGAAGCCGGAACTATTAGTTTGGCGGATATGATTAAGGATATTAAATCAGGTCTGTTTGTTACAAGTTTAATTGGCATGGGCGTCAATGGCGTAACGGGCGATTACAGCAGAGGCGCTTCCGGTTTCTGGATCGAAAATGGCGAAATTTGCTTCCCAGTATCTGAACTCACCATTGCAAGTAATCTTGTGGATATGTTTAAAAACATAACAGCAGCAGACGATTTGGAGTTCAAATTTGGAACGAACGCGCCATCACTTCGGATCGAAGGAATGATGGTAGCTGGCACGTGACACATCCTTACTCAGACGAATATACTGAACTCATCAGCTCGGTCAGGCATGCCGGAACCATTGCGCTGAAATACTTCAAAAGTGATTTAAAAAGCTGGGAGAAGAATCCCGGCGATCCTGTGAGTGAGGCAGACCTTGCCATCGATGCCTATTTAAAAGAACATCTTTTAACAACGCATCCAGATTATGGGTGGTTGTCGGAAGAGACTGTGGATAATTCCTCCCGTTTGGACAAATCCCGGGTTTGGATCATCGATCCAATTGATGGGACACGCTCATTCATTGCTGGCAAACCGGAATTTACAGTCTCGGCCGCCCTTGTTGAAGATGGGAAGCCTGTCTGTGCTGCAGTTTTCAATCCAGTGACAGAAGAATTCTTTGAAGCTGTTATTGGGTCCGGATCTTTTTTAAATGGTGAAAAGCTGACTTGTAGCCCAAATGGCAGTTTACGAGGCACCAAGCTTTTAGCTAGTAAGAAAGCATTTGAATGGCATAAATGGCTAACGGAGACACCCGATGCAGATTTTAGCCACTTAAATTCAATTGCCTTCAGGATCGCAAAAGTAGCCTCTAGGGACTTTGATGCCAGCCTCTCTCTATCCCCCAAAAGTGACTGGGATATTGCAGCCGCAGACCTTATCTTGTCAGAAGCAGGCGGAATATCGACGACCAGTAAAGGGGATCGCCTGACCTATAACCAGGCAACGCCCGTCCATGACACGGTTATCTCCTCAGGCGTCGCGCTTCACCCTCCACTTATGGAGTTGTTAAAGGACTTTACGCCGAAAAATTAGTCACATTTTCACCACTTTATGGCTTTATTCAGGGTTAAAACTGGCCCCGTATTTTGGAAGAGATAACATGAAATTCACCAAGCCGATCCAACGCATTCTCATCGTTCCTGCTATCGCGTTTTCGTTAGGCGCATGTGGAAGCACGTGGGAGGGCGTAAAAAATGACGCAAGCGAAAATCTGCAAAAAACAGGTGATGCTTTGAATGATGCCGGCAAAAAAATAAAAACTGACTAGTTATTTCTTTGGCATTTTCTTGAGTAGCAATTGGGGATCCAGCCGTTCGTTAAACCAGTTCAAGCGCCAATCCAAATGAGGACCGCTTGCCCTACCCGTCGCGCCTATCTCTCCAATCTTCGTGCCTTGCGGAACAAAAACACCCGCTGAAACACTCAGTTTGGATAAGTGAGAATAGACAGAAACAAGGCCGTGACCGTGATCAATCATGATTGTGCCCCCTGTATAATAAAGATCCGTCTCCGCCATACGAACCAGTCCATCTGTTGACGCATAAACGGGCGTACCCACGACCGCCGCTACATCCAATCCAAAATGGGGCCTTTTAGGAATATTATTCAAAACACGCTGGCTTCCATAAACACCACTAATCCTCCCTTTAGCAGGCCATTTCCAACCAGAGAGAAACCACTCATCAGGGGTATCAATGGAGCGGATGCGAGCGATTTCACCGTTTTCTTTTCTAATACGTTTTAAGAATTTTTTACTCGGGGTCACTTTTCCCGGCGGAAGGCCATTCACCTTCTCAGTGAGATATTCCCGTCCTTGAATCTCCAAGGCTTGGGTCGCCGTGCTTCCATCTTCGAATTTCACAGTCAAATTCGCTAATTTTTTAAAATCGCGCCCAAAGCCAATAATAAAACGCCCAGCATCGGATACACGGACCGTTGTCCCTTCAAACCGGACATCAGCAGAGGGATCGGTCATGCCAACCACTAGCCCTCCTTGGATCAAATTACCAGATAGCTTGACCTCGCCTGCTTGAAGGGCTGCTGGCAACAGACAAAGCAGCGAAATAACAAATCTAATCACAGTAAAGACCCTTGTTCTGGCTTTTTGGCGGACACGGTTGTTTTAGTAGGCTTAGAGACTGATGCACGGCCCTTCCCAAAGGTTGCCGACGCATCCCCATCTTTGAACTGCACAGTGAAGGTCCGTCCTTCTTTCGCTTTTTTAACAGAAGAAATCACCTGCCCCTTTTCATCCTGCACAATGCTATATCCGCGGGATAGAACCCGTTTGAAGGACAAGCTTTCAAGCATGCGCGCTGTCGCATTCAATCGATCGGTTGCCCGCTGCCCATAGACCGATACGGCCCTGTTCATTCGGCCATCAAAACTCTGTATTTTTTCCTGATGCTGAGTGATCACCCGCATTAAAATTTCAGGTCGCAGCCTGCTTTGAACGTTTAAAAATTTCTGAGTTTTGAGCTGCTGTGCATTCGTCACAGACTGTTTCAAACGGCTTTCCAGATGATCAAGATGCTGTATCTTCTCGGCAATCATGGATTGAGGATCTCTAAGGCCCCTGGAAAGACCGCGCAACCGCTCTGTCTTCTCTCCCAGTGTTCGCCTAAGCCCTTGGCGCATTCGGCGATCCAAATCATCAGCATAAGCAAGCAGTTCTGATCGGACAGGGACTGCCATTTCAGCAGCCGCTGTTGGGGTCGGCGCACGCCTGTCCGAGGCAAAATCAATAAGAGTTGTATCCGTTTCATGGCCGACTGCCGAGATAAGAGGAATACGACTTGCTGCCGCGGCCCTCACCACTTCTTCTTCGTTAAACGCCCATAGATCTTCAAGGCTCCCGCCCCCTCGCGCAACAATAATCAAGTCAGGCACGGGGATTGCCCCGTCGCTTGGCAGGTCATTAAACCCATTAATGGCGCTAGCAATTTGTGCGGCAGCAGCCTCTCCTTGAACAAGGACTGGCCACAGAAGGACATGGGATGGAAAACGATCTCTTAAACGATGCAAGATATCACGAATCACCGCACCAGTTGGAGAGGTAACCACGCCAATTACTTTTGGAAGATACGGCAGAGGTTGTTTTTTCTCTGGCGCGAATAATCCTTCAGCCGCGAGTTTTCTTTTCCTCTCTTCCAACAACGCCATCAGAGCGCCAACGCCCGCAGGCTCCATCGCCTCAATCACAATCTGGTATTTGGACCGTCCCGGATAAGTCGTCAATTTACCCGTACAAATAACTTCCAGCCCATCTTCTGGCCTGAAAGACAGCTTTTGTGCCGTTCCTTTCCACATAATGCCGTCGAGTACAGCTTTATCGTCCTTAAGGGCGAGATATACATGACCAGACGCCGCGCGCTTTAGCCCGGAGATTTCTGCCCGAATGCGCACGTGAGAAAACTGATCCTCTACGGTACGCTTTAAGGCACCACTTAGTTCAGATACGGTATATTCATGAATGTTAGACATTTCAGAATTTTGGTCGGGATTTTGGGAATTTGACACTTCTTGCCTATAGATTATTTATATCGATCAATCTCTATGCTACAAACTCTACACTTTCCCATAGGGACAACGAAACAGGAAAATAGTGCACACCGAAATGAATGTATTAGTAATTGGCGCAGGCGGCCGTGAACATGCCCTTTGTTGGGTGTTAAGCAAATCCCCAGAAATTGACACTCTTTACTGTGCACCGGGCAATGGTGGTATTGAAGAGGTGGCAAAATGCGTACCCTTAGATGGTGAGAATTCTGCCGACGTCATCGATTTTTGTAAAACACATAAAATTGGTTTCGTTGTGGTTGGGCCAGAAGCTCCCCTTGTCGTAGGTCTTGTTGACGATTTGGCAGACGCAGGTATTGAAAGTTTTGGACCCCGCGCAGCGGCTGCAGCCCTTGAAGGGTCTAAAGGATTTATGAAAGACCTTTGTCGCGATTACAATATCCCGACTGCATCCTATGAAAGATTTTCAGAAGCAACGCCAGCCAAAGCCTATTTGCGAAATCAAAGTCTTCCTATCGTCATCAAAGCGGACGGCATCGCGGCGGGTAAAGGCGTCATAATTGCGACCTCCCTAGCCGAAGCTGATACGGCCATTGACGATATATTTGGTGGTATGTTTGGGGGTGCCGGCGCAGAAATCGTCATTGAAGAATTTATGCGAGGGGAAGAAGCAAGTTTCTTTGTCCTAACCGACGGCAACGATGTTTTATCTCTCGCCACTGCCCAAGATCACAAAACTGTTGGCGATGGGGATACTGGGCCTAATACCGGTGGAATGGGCGCTTATTCCCCAGCACCCGTCATGACCGACACGATGGTTCAGACAGTGCTGGATAAAATTATCAAGCCTACAGTGGCCGCAATGAAGGACAAAGGCGCCACCTATACAGGTGTTCTATATGCAGGGTTAATGATCACAAAAGAAGGCCCAAAACTTATTGAATATAACGTGCGCTTTGGTGATCCTGAATGTCAGGTTCTGTGCGCAAGACTGAATTCAGATTTGCTGCCGGCGCTTCGGGCAACTGCGAACGGTACTCTTCGTGATATTTCTCTATCGTGGAAAGAAGATCCAGCGCTTGTTGTGGTCATGGCTGCAAATGGCTATCCCGGAAATTACGTAAAAAATACTGAAATTCGCGATTTACAAAATGCCAGTGCTGTTGATGATGTTACTGTGTTTCATGCAGGTACGAAAAAAATTGAGAATAAAGTCTTCTCTACTGGGGGCAGAGTACTTGGCGTTACAGCAACAGGGAAATCTGTAAGTGACGCACAAAACAAAGCGTACGAAGCCGTAAAGAAAATAAACTGGCCAGAAGGCTTTTGTCGTTCTGATATCGGATGGCGCGCGGTCGAGAGAGAAAAACAGAATAAATAAAACAGGGATATAACCATGTCGACGTCATCATCTGATTTTTCAGGAACAATGGATATACAAGAACGCCTTCAATTTGATAAACAGGCGCTCGAAAGCTATATGAGAGATCATGTGGAGGGGTTTGAAGCCCCCCTTGAAGTCAGTCAGTTCAAGGGCGGTCAGTCTAACCCCAGTTATATGCTAACCACCCCTTCCAGAAAATATGTCCTAAGGCGCAAGCCTCCGGGAAAACTTCTCCCATCTGCCCACGCTGTGGACCGCGAGTATAAGGTTTTATCAGGCCTTGCCGGGACTGGCGTTCCGGTCCCTCGCACCTTCTGTCTTTGTGAGGATGAAACTGTCATCGGAACGATGTTCTACATTATGGATTTTGTGGATGGAGACATCGAATGGGATCCCGCCCTACCTCATTTCTCAAACGAGCAACGTGCCACTGCCTTTGATTCCATGAACGCCTCTTTAGCTGCCTTACATAAAGTCGATTACAAAGCCGCTGGCCTTGAAACTTTTGGTAAATCATCTGACTATCTGGCCCGCCAAATTGGCCGCTGGTCGAAGCAATATAAAGCATCAGAAACTGAAAATATTGATGCCATGAATAACTTGATGGAGTGGCTTCCACAAAATATCCCTGCAGGGGACGAAACCACAATTGTCCATGGTGATTACCGTCTCGACAACACGATTCTTGACCGAGACAGCAAAGAAGTTATCGCGATATTGGATTGGGAGCTGTCCACTCTAGGCCATCCCCTTGCTGATTTCTCATATCATTGCATGACATGGCGGTTGGAGCCTGAGCTTTTCAGAGGTCTCGCCGGACTGGATTTACCGTCTTTGGGTATTCCAACAGAAGACGAATATGTTGCCCTTTACTGCTCTCGCACTGCTAGAGACACCATTGAAAATTGGGACTTTTACATGGCCTACAATATGTTCCGGCTTTCTGCTATTTTGCAGGGTATCATGGGCCGTGTTGTTGACGGAACAGCGTCGAGTGCCCATGCGAAAGAAATGGGACAACGGGCTAAACCTCTTGCTATAAAAGGCTGGGAACAGGTTGAACGAATTTTGAATAAATAACAGGCCTACGAAAATATAAGAACAATAAAGGACGGGTACATATGAGCGACAATGATGAAGTTATTCCGGTACGCGAGGCACATAAATTTGATGAAGGTAAGTTTGTCGAATATTTGAAATCCAATGTCGATGGATTCTCTGGCCCCCTAACTATAAATCAGTTTGAAGGCGGCCAATCAAATCCGACTTTTTTACTTCACACACCGGATCAAGATTATGTCATGCGGAAGAAACCTCCCGGGATTCTTCTACCATCGGCTCATGCTGTTGAGCGGGAATATAGAATCATGTCGGCATTACAGTCGACCGATGTTCCCGTCGCAAAAACTTTCTGCCTTTGTGAAGATGCCGATATTATTGGAACCCCCTTCTATGTAATGGAAAAAGTGGAAGGGCGGATTTTTCGCCAACCCAAAATTCCTGATATGGAACCGACTGAGCGCACTGCTATTTATGATGCAATGAACGATACATTGGCAAAAATGCACAATGTTGATGTGGATGCTGCGGGCCTTAGCGATTTTGGTAAAAAGGGAAGTTATTTCGAACGGCAAATTGGCCGCTGGACGAAACAGTATCGTGCATCAGAGACAGATACTGTGGAACCCATGGAAAACTTGATAAAATGGCTTCCAGAGAATATGCCTGAGGACGGTGTCGCAACCATTTGCCATGGGGACTACCGCCTAGAAAACATGATTATCCATCCAACAAAACCGCAAGTATCTGCAGTCTTGGATTGGGAACTGTGTACGTTAGGTCATCCGTTGGCAGATCTCGCTTATAACTGCATGACCTATCACTTTATGCATCCTGCATCAGGTGGCTTGGTAGACGTAGATCTCGCGGCTATAGGTATACCCACAGAACAACAATATATTGATGCCTATTGCCGCAGAACTGGCCGTGACGGCATTGAAAATTGGGAATTCTATATCGCATTTTCATTCTTCCGCTTGGCCGCCATCGTACAAGGCGTTTACAAACGGGGACTTGATGGCAATGCCAGTTCCTCGCGGGCAACCCAATACGGAGCCTTTGCCCAAATGCTCTCTATGCTGGGCTGGAGCAAAGTTCAGAATAAATAAAAAAGCTGCGATTGATAAGTAGAAAAAGGTCGGGAGAAATTCCGGCCTATTTTTCTGCGCCTTTGACGCGAAGATCCATCCAGTTCTGCAAGCACTCGCCTTTACCCATTACGGCACCGGCTGTCCCACCAAGTCCTTGAACTCCTGGTACGCCTGCAAACTCCACAAGTTCCTGGGTCATCCATTCACACGGATCAAGGCTTTCATACCGATATAGAAAACCGGTTACAACGACGACAACAGCAAATGTTGTCCATCCCACAGTCTTGAGCATAAAAATGTCCTAAGAAAATACCTACAAGTAGAAGCCGCTTGTATATAAGACTGATTTACCAGATGCAAAGTAAATCCTTGAATTCCTTACAAATGCCAAGCCCCACGCTAATAGCGTGGGGCTTGGTCTTCACCCTTTAAAAGGGATCAATATTTTCTTTAGCTGTATTTTTTCAGCTCAAGACGTCCGATTTGGTTGCGATGAACTTCATCCGGCCCATCCGCTAAACGCAGCGTCCGTGCACCGGCATAGGCAGATGCCAAACCAAAGTCACTTGTCACTCCGCCGCCGCCATGTGCTTGGATTGCCCAATCAATGATTTCACACGCAATATTTGGCGCAACAACCTTAATCATTGCAATCTCGGCTTTAGCAGCTTTGTTGCCAACTGTGTCCATCATATAAGCCGCCTTAAGCGTTAGAAGGCGAGCTTGCTCAATTTTCGCGCGGGATTCGGCAATACGTTCCAATGTCACTGTTTGTTCTGACACGGGCTTACCAAAGGCAACACGAGATTTCACACGAATACACATTTTTTCGAGTGCCCGTTCAGCAACACCAATCAAACGCATGCAATGATGGATACGACCGGGTCCAAGCCGCCCTTGAGCGATTTCAAATCCACGGCCTTCGCCAAGCAGGATATGATCTGCAGGAACCCGCACATCTTTAAACTCAACTTCTGCATGACCATGAGGCGCGTGATCATAACCGAAGACTGGCAAGTGACGTTTAACCCTAATGCCCGGTGTATCCATTGGAACAACGATCATTGATTGTTGGTTATAGACAGATGCCGATTTATCTGTTTTTCCCATGAAAATCAAAACCTTGCAACGAGGATCCATCGCACCGGATGTCCACCATTTAACGCCATTGATCACATACTCATCGCCATCGCGAGCGATATCAGATTCAATGTTCGTCGCATCAGAAGAGGCAACAGCAGGCTCTGTCATCGCAAAAGCAGAACGAATTTCACCATTGAGCAATGGAACAAGCCATTTTTCTTTTAGAGCTTCATTTGCGTAGCGTTCAAACACTTCCATGTTGCCAGTATCGGGAGCACCACAGTTAAAAACTTCTGGCGCAAAAGAAACGCGCCCCATAATTTCGCAAAGCGGCGCATATTCTAGATTAGTGAGGCCCGCACCGCGATCACTCTCAGGTAAGAAAAGATTCCAAAGGCCAACCTCTTTGGCTTTTGCTTTGAGCTCTTCGATAATAGCTGTCGGCTCCCAGCGATCGCCTTCATTCACTTGCTCTTCAAACACATCTTCATTTGGATAAACATGTTCGTCCATAAAGGCTTGAACGCGTGCCTGTAGGTCTTTGACCTTGTCAGAATATTCGAAATTCATCTTTTTCCCTTTTTTATTGTTTTCTTTTGCTTCTTATTCTTCTTGTGTATTTACCGCCGGGAGGCGAAAAAATCTTTTAAAAGCCTAGCGGCTTTTTTCTCTTCAAGGCCGCCATAAACTTCTGGTTTATGATTGCACGTTGAATGATCGTATATACGCGGACCATGCTCGACACCGCCCCCTTTTGGATCAAATGCTCCAAAATAAAGCCGCCGAATACGGGCAAGTGAGATTGCGGCTGCACACATGGGGCAAGGCTCCAAGGTTACATACAGGTCACAATCAACAAGCCGTTGGCTACCAACCATATTTGCTGCAGCGCGAATTGCAAGCATTTCAGCATGCGCTGTTGGATCATGTCGCCCAAGCATCTGATTACCGTTGGTTGCGACAATACGCCCAGTCTTGGAATCGACGATCACGGCACCGACCGGCACTTCCCCCCGATTTGCAGAAATTTCTGCAGTATGAAGGGCATTTTCCATATAATTTGTAAGTTCGAAATCCATTTTCATAAACTGACGCGAAGGAAGAACCTCGTCAAGGAAGAACCCAAATTTCACTTTATTTAACCTATCCACCCTATCCTATTGAGTTGCAGCACTGACAAGCTTACAAGGGGACATGAAAAAACCTATTATTGGCATCACAATGGATTCGGAAGATCCGGGCGGCTATTCAAATATGCCGTGGTATGCGTTACGTCAAAACTATGCTGACGTAATCACCCAGAGCGGCGGCATGCCTATTGCCCTGCCCCATGACCCCGAACTCACAGCTGATTATCTTGAATTGTTAGATGGCCTTGTTATCACTGGGGGCGCGTTTGACGTTGATCCTGCAATGTTTGGAGCGGCCAGTCGCCATTCCACCGTCATTACAAAAGACAAGCGGACAACATTCGAGAAAAACATGACCGAAGCCATGCTTAGCGCAGATAAGCCTGTCTTGGGCATTTGTGGCGGACAGCAGCTTATGCATGTTATTTTGGGCGGAACTCTCATCCAACATATCCCAGATGAAGTGACATCCGAGATTGCTCATGAGCAGCCCAACCCGCGAACGGAAGCGGGACATGACGTAAAGGTGACTGAAGGCACGCTTCTTCATAAGATTGTGGGCACGACCCGCATGCCTGTTAATAGCGCGCATCACCAAGCGGCTAAAGATTATCCCGATAACATTATCATTAATGCTATGGCAGATGACGGTGTGATCGAAGGAATAGAAGATAACAGATACCGGTTTTGCCTTGGCGTTCAATGGCATCCCGAATATCTGATATCCGATGGCGACCGAAAAATAATGAATGCGTTTGTACAAGAGGCAGCGAGAGATCAATGAATACTGAACCCCAAAAGAAGGAACGCATTGCTAAACGGATGGCACGTGCGGGTCTATGCTCCAGACGGGATGCGGAACGTTGGATTGCCGATGGACGCGTTGTTGTAAACGGCACAAAACTTGATAGTCCGGCTTTCACCGTATCTGAAACTGACACGATTGTAGTGGATGGGAAAGCCATTCCAAAGCTGGAACGAACAAGGCTTTGGCGGTACCATAAGCCCCAGGGATTGGTTACAAGCCATCGCGACGAGAAAGGCCGTGATACGGTTTTTGACAAATTACCTGATGATATGCCTCGTGTTATCTCAGTGGGTCGGTTGGATATAAATTCTGAAGGATTATTACTTCTGACCAATGACGGTGAACTTGCGCGTCGATTGGAACTTCCTGCAACTGGCTGGAAACGGAAATATCGGGTGCGCGTTCATGGGCATCCCGGTGCCAATGACATTGCTAAATTGGGTCGAGGATTAACAATTGAGGGCGTAAAATATGACGCCATTGAAGCAACCCTTGATAGCTCCAAAGGGGCTAACTCATGGATGACTATCTCCCTGCGCGAAGGTAAAAACAGGGAAATCCGTAAAGTCATGGAATATTTAGGATACACGGTTTTACGACTGATCCGCACATCCTATGGGCCCCTTCAGTTGGGGGATCTGCCTGACAGCGAAATCGAAGAGGTGAAATCCAAGATTTTGCGGGATCAAATGGGTGTTGAGAAATTTGAAGATGACCTTGAAATCGAGACCCCTGTTGGAAAACGACGGGAAACTTTAAGCGCCAAAGGAAAGCCCATAAAAGCAAAACCCGTCCTTAAAGGCGCGGCACGAAAAGAAAGAGATAATCGAATCACCAAAGGCTCAGGTCGTCCCTCCACAAGGAAAAGATCTTAATGCGTATTGTTAGCGGAGAGTTTCGCGGCAAACTATTAGCCATTCCCGAGGACAAGCGAATCCGGCCAACAGCAGACCGTATTCGAGAGGCTCTGTTTAATATTTTGGCTCATGGTACAGATTATTTGACAGACAATGGACCGCTCCCCAGAGGGGCCCGCGTATTGGATATGTTTGCGGGCACTGGAGCCCTTGGGGTTGAAGCCTTATCTCGCGGGGCAGAGCATGTCACTTTCATGGACAACAACCCTGAAAGCCTCAAGCTTATTCGACAAAATGTGGCCGCAATAAACGCACAGCATAAATCGAATATCTATAGTCGGAATGGTACGAATTTGGGACGCAATGGCAGTGCCGTTGATCTTATTTTGATGGACCCTCCCTATTCTCAAGACCTTGCTGTACCGTGCCTTGAAGGACTACTTGCCGGCGGATGGTGTTATGAGAAGACAGTTATCGTTTTGGAACTTGCAACTAAAGATAAGTTCGAAGCCCCAGAAGGATTTGAGGTCATGGACGAGCGTAAATATGGCTCAACCAAACTATATTTTCTAGGCATTAAGGCCCCGGCCAACGATTAATGATGGCCATTAATTAAGATCAGGCGCGATGTGCTTATATTTCTCAAATTGCGCCTGTATCAATGATACCCTTTGCTCAAACGACGGTGGGTTTTCCGTACTGAGCAAGGGCTCCGCCAGGGGCGCAAAAGAAGTATTTTGAAATTCGAATGACAGACTCATCCGAGGCTCTTTCGCACCTTCACTATAAACTCCACCCCAATGGATTAGATCTTGAGGCCACCCGAGAACGGAGCCTGCAGGCACCGGGAGTGGTGTTGCGTAGGGCGTTAGCATCTCCAGCTCTAATTCCTGATCATGTTCCAGATTTTTCTCGTCTTCGCGTGCAACAACAAATATGCATCCATTTTCTTGATCTACGTTTGTCAAAGGTACCCAAAGAGAAAGGCTCATAAGCATTTGGTCAGGCCCGACACTGAAAACAGTCTCAGAATCACAATCTCTATGGGGCGGCCACCCTGTAGCCCCAGGTTTCCTCAAATGCCAAGCCCATAGATTTGGAAGCAAAGCATATTCCGTTCCCAGAAGATGCCCAATTAGATGCCTGAGACTTTCGAATAACGCCCAAGGTTGATCATAAATATAGAGATAGGCGGGCGGTATGTCAGCTTTGTCAAATATCTGAAAAGCTGTCACGAGGCGCTCCAGCTCTGGGGCCTTAATAACAGAAGGAATTTTCAAGTATCCCTTGTCCCAAAATCCGTCGGCAATCTCAGCCAACATGGTATCCGAAAAAGGGCTAAAGTTCTTCGAAACAGGTTTCCCTATAGTCAAGTTTGGACAAAGGCGCTCCCATTCTTCGAGCAAAAGATCAGGCATATTGTCCTGCGACAAAACCTGAAGACCAAGCCCACTGGAAGTTATAACCGCCGAGAAATCCCGTTACATCCACTGCTTCACCGATGAAATACAAGCCTGACACATTCTTGGCCTCCATAGTTTTGGAACTCAAACAGTCTGTATTAACCCCACCAATCGTGACCTCCGCCTTCGCATACCCTTCCGTCCCGTTAGGTAGAATTTGAACATGTTTTATGGACTGAACAATTTTATGGATCATCTTATCCGAACAATTCCCAAATTCTGGAAGATCCCCAACCTTCTCAAGGAGTTTATCCATCAAACGGTTCGCCAAGTATTTTGACATAAACTTGAGAACGCCTCCTTTTGAGTTCACTCGCCGTTGCTCTTTTAACGCCTGATCCAAATCTTCATCAGGTAGAAAATCAAGATGGACAGTTTGCCCTTCTTCCCAGAAGGAGGAGATTTGAAGAATAGCAGGGCCGCTCACCCCTTTATGGGTGAAAAGAACATTTTCGCGAAAGCTTGTTTTTCCGACTTTTGCCACCACATCAGCAGAAATTCCAGTCAATCCTGAAAACCGATGTTTCGTTTCATCATCAAACGTAAAGGGAACCAAACCTGGACGTAATGGCGTTAATTCCAAATTCCATTTCTTAGCCACACGAAAAGCAAAATCGTTGGCACCCATTTTGGGAATAGATAAACCGCCTGTGGCTATAACGATGGAGTTGGCTGAGATCAAGTCAGTTGCGGTCTCTACTTCAAATTTTGAAATACGCCCCTCTCTCACTTTTTCAGCCCCACTATTTGTCCAAATAGAGACGCCCGCACTTTCGCATTCGGACACCAGCATTTCTATAATTTCAGAAGCACTTCGATCGCAAAAAAGTTGCCCTAATTTTTTCTCGTGATACTGGATGTTATGCTTGGTTACCAGGTCCAAAAAATCGTGTTGATCATAGCTCTTAAAGGCCGATTTACAGTAATGCTTGTTTTGTGAAACATATTTAGGAGCACTTGCAAAAAGGTTGGTAAAATTGCACCGACCGCCGCCAGAAATCTGGATTTTTTTCCCGACCTTATCGGCTTTTTCTAGCAAAATGACAGATCGTCCCCGCTGCCCGGCTTCAATCGCACACATCATACCGGCAGCACCTGCACCAATAACAACCACGTCCACTGACTTATTTTTCAATTCAGGCATAGAAATCCGCATTTTTGTAAGAATTCCTCGCCTTTTAACGGCAAAGGCAAAAACTATCAAGTAAAGCAGGTATTAGTTACCGGCGACCAAATAGCTTCTCAATATCCGACAACTTAAGTTCCACATAAGTCGGCCGTCCATGATTGCACTGCCCAGAATGAGGCGTTACTTCCATTTCTCGCAGCAGTGCGTTCATTTCATCTATAGTCAGACGACGCCCTGCTCTAACAGAGCCATGGCATGCCATTGTCGCGAACACATCATCCAGCCGATCTTTAAGGGCGAGTGCCGAATCAAATTCCGCCAGATCATCTGCTAAATCCTGAACAAGGCCGCGAATGTTACACTCCCCCAACATAGCCGGTGTTTCTCGGATCACCACGGCACCATCCCCAAAAGGCTCCAAAACTAGCCCCAGCTCGGCCAGCTCGTCTGATCGATCACACAGTCGGCTTGCCGCCAATTCGTCCATCTCTACAACATCAGGGAGCAAGAGCATTTGACGCTGAACGGACTTCTCGGCTACCGCGCGTTTCATCCGTTCCATCACCAGCCTCTCATGGGCTGCATGTTGATCCACCAGAACCATGCCATCTTGAGTTTGGGAGACGATATATGTCTCATGCAATTGATTTCTTGCAGCCCCCAAGGGGTAGGATTGCAAATCTGTTACTTGTTGATTGACCTCTGCTGTATTGGGAATTACGGCCGCACCAGGGGCCATTTCTCCCCTTTCATTTGGCGGAACGGCCATCGGACCGTTCAGAGGGCTGTAATATTCTGCGCTTTCTTCAGCAAGCCCATGCGTCATCGTTGGCTGGCCAATTTGTCCCCAGTTACCATGCCCCTGCGGCTGCGACATCCGCGTTTGCAAGGGCATTTGCAAGGGTTGCGCCTGAAAGGATCCCAATGCTTGCGTTCCGACCGTTGAAGACGCCTTATGACCGTTTTCGGCTAATGCCCCGCGAAGCGCCCCAACGATAAGTCCTCGTACGCCGCCGGAATCACGAAACCGCACTTCGGCCTTTGCAGGATGAACATTTACATCCACTTGATCAGCTGGCAATTCCAAAAACAGGGCCAACAGCGGATGCCTGTTGCGGGCAAGCAGATCCATGTAAGCCCCTCGCACAGCTCCGACCAGTAGCTTATCTTTTACAGGCCGACCATTTACGAACAAGAATTGCATGGTCGCATTGCCCCGGTTAAAGGTCGGAACCCCAGCGAAGCCAGACAACTGCACGCCGTCTCGTAACGAATCAATTTTTAAGGCGTTTTCTGCAAAATCCCGGCCCATAATGGCACCAAGCCGATCGAGCCATGCATCGAAAAGCTCTCCTTGCGCGCCGATGACCCGCAGTGCTACACGCTTTTCATCAGCCAGTGTAAAACCGATTGAAGGGTAGGCCATGGCGAGGCGTCGCATCACATCAAGGGCCGCACCGAATTCAGCACGCTCGGTTTTTAAGAATTTCAGCCTTGCAGGTGTTGCAAAGAATATATCTCGAACTTCAACTCGCGTCCCCTGTTGGGCACCCACCGGCTCAACTTCTCCGCGGACGCCGCCTTCAACGGATAAGGACCATGCAGTTTGGTCCACCGCATTTCGACTGGTAATTATCATTCGGCTGACAGATGCGATCGATGGGATTGCTTCTCCGCGAAATCCCAAATGTTGGATATGAACTAAATCCTCGTCAGGCAATTTGGAAGTGGCGTGCCGCTCAAAACAAAGCTCTAACTCATCTCGGCTCATGCCCGTGCCATTATCGGCGACAGAAATCAATGCCCGCCCACCATTACGCATCACCACATCAATACGTGTAGCACCGGCATCAATCGCGTTTTCAACAAGCTCTTTCACAGCCGACGCGGGCCGTTCGACCACCTCACCTGCTGCAATTTGATTGACGATGTTATCCGGTAGTCTCCGGAGTCTCATTACTCACCTCTAAGATACATTTTCGTAAGTTTCTTGCCGTCTTCTACAGCTGGTTGATCGAAGGGATTAACCCCGAACAAGTGACATGTAAAGATCGTTTCGAGCATAAAATGCATCAAAAGGGCACCGACTGTTTTCTCATCAAGCGCATCGATTTCAATACACCGCAAATATTTACCGCGATTGGCAAGGGTTGACGCTGTTGCCGCGGCTTCTGCGTGAACAACATCACTAATGCGGTGATCTTTTAAATAATCGAGTGCCGGATCATTATCGGCCAAACCCACATCCATCAGCGGACTGCTATCGTCCTCTTTGTTGATAATCAACGTGAAGAACTTATCACTTGGCCCATCAAGCCAAAGTTGCAGTTGGCTGTGCTGATCAATAGGGCCTAATGCATTTAGCGGCGTTGTCCCCAAACCTTCTTTACCAATGCTCTCTGCCCATAGTTGCCGAAACCAATGGGTTAGCGGCTCCAATTGTTTTGCGTAAGGCATCAGGACATTTTGATTAACCCCGCAGATTTCATGCAAAGCGTGATGGATTGCCGCCCCAACTCTCGGCGGTGCTTCCGGATTTACCAATGCATCATCAAGAACTTCTTGTGCGCCTAACCTAACAGCCTTCATATCTATTCCAGCAATCATTGCCGGTAGCGCACCGACAATGGATAAGACAGAATACCGCCCTCCAATATTCGGGTCATGATCCAGCCGGTCCAATCCCCACTTATCGGCAATCCGGCCCAAAGGATTATCGCCCGGCTCGCAAATAACCATCGCATGCGCGCTCACAGCGGAAGCACCGCCCATATTATTTAAAGCCTCGATAACAAGCAGACTTTGCGCCAGTATTTCCGGTGTCGATCCTGATTTTGAAATCAACAGAAAAGCCGTTTTTGTTAATGCACTGACATTTAAATGAGGTGCCATAACATGATAATCTAAAGTGTCCCAAAAATGGAGTGCAGGACCATTTCCATTTTGCCTAAGACTTACAAGCACTTGCGCGCCCAAAGACGATCCGCCAATACCAACGACGACGACATTGTCAAAATCTTTGTTTTCAAACAAAGGTAATTGGGTAAGCTGTTGCAGGTCTTCATTATCGGCTGACAAATCGACAGCAGGAAGCCGCCCTTGTTCCTTCAGTAAACGAAGTGTGGAAGCGATCCCCTCTGCTTGTCCCAATGATTTACTGTAAGCGTTATAGACCCAGTCTGTCGGGTCTGCCGTATCTGTAAAACAGTTTTTTATTATTTGAGTATAAGCCATGAGACCTTTTTCTAATGCAAGAAGCCAAAGTATACACGCTACTAAACACACCATTTCCTTACATTATCAAACCATTCAGGTAGAACCAATTCTTTTCGAATTGTTTTCTAGAAAACTAAAGGCCTTCTGGTTTTCCAACAACCGTCACAATCATATCGTCAGGGTTTATCAATCGCTTTGCAACTCGAAGGATATCACCCAATGTCACCGCATTTATCAGCCCAGGTCGGTCATTTAGATATTGCACAGGCAGATCAAAAATTTGCATACTAACCATGATATTTGCAATTTTGGAATTCGATGACAAACGCAAGGGGAAAGACCCGTTAATATATGTTTTTGCAGCATCGAGCTCCTCAGGTGTGACACCCTCCGTACGAATTTTACGAAGCTCAGCTTTGAGAAGATTGACGGCCTCCCCCACAGATGCGTTGCTGGTTCCAAACCCACCCAATTGAAGACCTGAATGGCGTAACGGGTAGAGATAACTATAAACAGAATATACAAGTCCCCGTTTTTCACGGATCTCTTTGGTCAGCCTTGATTCAAATCCGCCGCCACCAAGAATATAATTAAGGATGTAGGCGGCGTAATAATCGGGATCATCCCGCTTAATACCTTTACCGCCAAAAACAACAATACTTTGGGGAATGTCTTGCTCAATTACCTTTGCGGTCAATTGAGGCTTTGGCTTAACATCGGGGATTTCCACCAACCGGGCTGCCTTTTGAACGCCACCAAAAGTCTTATCCAGCAACGAGCCCAGTTCATCTTTTCCAATATCGCCAATGACCGCAATGACCATATTATCAAGGGCAATTTGATCATTCTTAAAGCCAGCTAAATCTTTTTGTGTAATCGCTTTTACAGTCTCAATCACCCCTTCTGTAGGAACACTGTAAGGGTGGTTCGGAAAAGCAATTTCAAACCACGCGCGTCCTGCCAAGCTATTCGGGTTTGATAGTTTTCGATTTAATCCGACCAAAATCTGATTACGAATTCTCTCGACAGGTTCGGTATCAAATCGAGGGTCTGTTAGCGCCATGGAGAACAGACGGAATGCTTCTTCCCGGTTTTTGCTCAACGTTTTCA
>JBALXM010000004.1:40586-57945 GCA_036960695.1 Sneathiella sp. | reverse complement strand
AGCGCCATGGAGAACAGACGGAATGCTTCTTCCCGGTTTTTGCTCAACGTTTTCAAACTTCCCTGAAAACTATCTTTTGACGCATTAAATTTTAAAGAGATCGCATTATCGGATAGTCTTTTCTGAAAGGCTCGGCTGTCAAAATTACCGGCTCCCTCATCCATTGTGGATGCCACTAAGTTTGCAAGTCCCGCCTTTGATGCGTCCTCAATACTTGATCCACCTTTCCAGGCGACTTCCATACTAACGATTGGAATTGATCTTTCTTCAACGAACCAGGCCTTAATACCGCCTGGGCTGGTTATCACTTGGATTTCTGTAGCGACAGTCGTGCCAGGCAGTAAAGCTGTCAGTATAAAAAATGAAGATATGAAAAGAGATAAAGTGCGCATTTGAAAAATCCTTCTAGACATCCTTATTTCTCCTCAGGCAAAAGCTTACCGACGACAGATTGGCGCTCTATAAAGAGATTTTTTGCGGCATTGTTTACCTCTTCTAATGTCACTTCTGAGATTTGTGCCGGCCAATTGACTACATTTTCAATGAGCTCACCGCTAGCCAATGCTCCCCCAAAAATATTAGCGGCACCGCTAATGCTATCACGGGCATATATAGCCGCGGCTAGCATCTGCTTTTTGGCTAAGGCAACCTCTTCCGCGGTCACTCCAGTGCTCAACACCTCGTTAATGACACGATGAATACCAATTTCCAGTTTTTCCAACGAATGTCCATTTGAAGGACTTCCATAAAGGGTGAAAGTGGACGGATCAAAGGAGCCTGAATTGTAATAAGCACCGACACTGGATGCAATTTTCTCATCAATCACAAGCTTTGAGTAAAGTCTGCTCGTCACGCCCCCACTCAAAATCTCGTTAAGCACTTCCAGTGCCCGCACTTCTTTCAAGTCACCATTCCGTATTGTCGGGGCTAAGTAACTCTGTCTCCAAGACGGCTCGCGAACTCGTTTGTCTCGCATAACAAGCGTTCTTTTCGCAAGCTGAGGCGGCTCGGTAAGGCGAATTCTGTCAGGCAGTTCAATGGGCTTATGAGGGCCATAATAGTGCCGTGCTAGATCGAAAACCTCATCGGCCTTCACATCTCCTGCTACCACGAGAATAGCATTGTTAGGCGCATAATATTTCTTGTACCAATCTATCGCGTCTTGAGTTGTTAATTTTTCAATCTCATTGCGCCATCCGATAACAGGAATACCGTAGGGGTGAGCCAAATATTGAGCGGCACTTAATTGTTCTCCAAAAAGGGACGCTGGATTGTTATCCGTTCTTTGAGACCGCTCTTCCAGAACGACTTGCAATTCTGGTCCGACAACTTCGTCATTGAGAACTAGATTACTCATACGATCTGCTTCAATTTCCATCAGCAGCGGCAGCTTATCAACACTGGCATTCTGGTAATAAGCTGTGTAATCCAACGATGTGAACGCATTATCCTGCCCTCCATTTTTAGCAACTATGGAAGAAAATTCCCCAGAAGGAACTGATCGAGTGCCCTTGAACATAAGATGTTCCAAGAAATGCGCGATGCCCGATTTACCCGAAGGCTCGTCAGCTGACCCAATTTTATACCAAACCATATGGGTCACGACGGGTGCCCTGTGGTCTTCAATCACAACAACTTCCAACCCATTTTCAAGAGTTAGAGTCTTCGGATCAAAAAGTGGGGGGACAGTTTCTGCAGCACTGATGTTAATACCTACATGCATCGTTACGAGCACAGCGAAGCAAAACAGAGCAGGCGAGATTTTGTTAATACCCATATCAGTACCTAATTTGTTAATACCCATTCATTCAGGCAAATAGAGGTCAAAAATGCATAATGGGTAGGGACTAGAGAAGTCACATTATTGCTACCTGCCCTGACATTTAGGACAGAAAGGTAATCTCATCAAAAGTTAGATTAGTTAAACAGGCCTTCAAGAAGCGCGCGTCTCTTGCGTTCAATAGTCGGTGTCTCGCTACCTTCAGACGCTGGATTTCCAAGAGCAGAGTTTTCTTGAATGCGTTTCTTTTCCTCTGATGCATCAACAACAGTTCCAAATTCTGGCTGTTCTTGCCAAAACATGATTCGTTCCATCAGTGTCTGATCATTTTCAGCCAGTGTCGACGTTTCTGAGTCTACAATCTGTCGAATAGCTGGATCTGCATTCTCGGCATCCGCTTTACGTAGAAGCGCGAGCTCCCCAGCAGATGTACCGGCAGCGCTCGCTTCTTCTTGCGTAATGACGCCTGAATTATTCGAAGTTCCCAACAAGCTATTGCGAGCGGAATTACGAATTAACGCATCTTGCGGCCCCTTCGAGCCTGGAGCAGGAGGACGAAGTGAAAAATCAGGTGGGATAATCAAGGGAGCCTTCGTCAGCACCGCAAATTCATCCGGTCCTTTTTTATCTTCAATGCCAAGCGCCTGCCGTGTTCCTTCGCACCCTGTGAGTGCGAGTGAGCCAAGCAATACAAGACCAGTCAATTTGCTAGATTTCAACATTTTCTCAAGCCCTAAATTTACAAGTCACTTTTAGTAGATTTTTGTTCAAAAAACAAGTTTTCCAGCAACATGAGTATTACACCACAAACAATGACCATGTCTGCGATGTTAAACGCAGGCCATCTCATAAAGATCAAATCAACATCAAAAAAGTCTGCAACGCGCCCATAATGGATACGATCAATCACATTTCCAAGCGCCCCACCCAAGATTAAACCGATGGCGAGCCCCAACAATTTTTTATCGGCTTTAGCAAGCCAAACGACAAGCACAAGACTGATAATTGAAGAGAGCCCGACTAGGATCCAGCGCGTCGTCTCTCCCCCTGCGAACATACCGAAACTAACGCCGCTATTCCAAACCATAACGAGTCGGAAGAATGACGTCACATCGATGCCGTAGGGATGGGCCGACATATATTCGACCATCTGAATTTTAAAGACCTGATCAATGACGACCGAAATAGTCGCCACGATCAGACCAAGCTTTAAATTTGGGTTCACTTAGTGCTCTACCTAAACATCCATATTATCGACAACGTCAGCACACCGACCACACAAAGTCTCATGGGCCACAAACGTACCAACTTCATCCAGCGTTTTCCAACAGCGTTCACACTTCTCGCCATTAGCCAAAGCAGAAACGACAGCAACACCTGGGACATCGTCCAATGCAAAAGCATCTTCAGGCGTGTTACCGCCGCTCAAAGTCAAACCGGATGTAATACAGATATCATCAAGAGGCAGATCTTCAAGGAGAGATTTAAATTCATTACTCACAAAGACGGTCGGCGCAGCTTGCAGACTTGATCCAATACGCTTTTCACGACGTTCAACTTCAAGTGCCCCCGTAACCACACGACGGAATGCACGAACTTGCGTCCAGCGCTTGTCCAAGTCTTCATTCTGCCAATTCTCAGGAATTTCAGGGAATTGATTTAAATGAACACTGCTTTCATCACCTGGAAAACGAGACAACCAAGTTTCTTCTGCCGTAAAGACCAAAATAGGCGCGAGCCAAGAGGTCAAACAATGGAAAAGCTGATCCAAAACTGTCCGTGCAGCGCGGCGGCGGGTATCATTGACGCCATCGCAATAGAGCACATCTTTTCTAATATCAAAGTAGAAAGCAGACAGCTCCAAAGTGCAGAAATTTTGAATGGCTGTGAACATGCGCCCAAATTCATATTCTTTACAACTTTTACGAATTTGGCCATCCAGAACAGATAGTCTGTGGAGAATCCATTGCTCCAGCTCTGGCATCTCAGACACTTCAACTTTCTCAGCATCGTCCCAATCAGCCAAATTCCCCAAGATAAACCGGAGGGTATTGCGAAGCCTGCGGTAGCTGTCCACTTGACCTTGAACGATCTCGTTTCCGATCCGCATATCTTCTGTATAGTCAGAGGCGACCACCCAAAGACGTAGGATATCAGCACCATTTTGCTTTATGATTTTCTCTGGTGCGACGATGTTGCCAAGGGATTTGGACATCTTGCGTCCCTTCCCATCCATAACAAAGCCATGGGTCAACACGGCATCATAAGGCGCACGCCCTCTGGTACCAGATGATTCCAGCAACGAGGAATGGAACCAGCCACGATGCTGGTCAGTTCCTTCCAGATATAAATCAGCAGGCCATTTAAGTTCGGGACGGTTTTCAAGTGTAAACGCGTGGGAACAGCCGGAATCGAACCATACATCCAAAATATCTTGAACCATCTCATAATCATCTGGATTATAAGCATCGCCAAGAAAACGGCTTGCATCTGATGCATACCATGAATCAGATCCTTCGGCTTCCATCACCGCCATAATCCGCTCATTTACGGCTTCATCTCGTAAGATTTCACCCGTTTCTTTGTGAGCAAAAATAGTGATCGGCACGCCCCACGCCCGTTGACGCGACAACAACCAATCCGGACGATTTGCGACCATAGTGGAGAGGCGCTTGTGCCCTGATTGTGGATACCATTTGGTATCATCGATGGCAGCCATTGCTGTCTCACGCAAACCGTTGGTTTCCATGGAAATGAACCACTGGCTGGTATTTCGATAGATTAGCGGCGCTTTTGAGCGCCAAGAATGAGGATAGGAATGTTTCACTTTTCCGCGTTTAAGAAGCCGGCCGACGGCTTCAAGCTCATCCGCCACATGGTCATTACACTTATAAACATGCTCACCCGCAAACATCGGGACATGACTGAAGAAAGTACCATCTTCACTCACTGTCTGAGGAATCTCGATGTTATAATCTTTGCATACTTCAAAATCTTCCATACCATGACCAGGTGCCGTATGCACAAAGCCAGTACCGGCATCAACCGTTACATGATCACCCTCGATTAACGGCACATCAAAATCATAGCCTTGGCCGTCAAATGGGTGACGACTGAGCACGCCTTTGAATTGCGTCCCTTTGCCTTCCCAGAAAACTTTTGTATCCAGGATACCGCATTCGGCTTTAACGCCTTCTAGAAGCTCAGCTGCGACAATAATTTTCTCGCCAACTTGGCCCAGAGAACCGTCTTCAACGCCCACAACCTCAACGCCGACATAATTGATATCACCGCCATATGAAATTGCTTTATTTCCGGGCATCGTCCATGGGGTCGTCGTCCAAATCACAATGCTAGCACCCTTAAACTCCTCAGGCCCTTCAGCCACAGGGAAGCGCACAAAAATAGTCGTCGATGTATGGTCGTGATATTCGATCTCGGCTTCCGCAAGCGCTGTCTTCTCAACAGGTGACCACATAATAGGCTTTGAGCCACGGTACAAACCGCCGTTCATGGCAAATTTCAGAAGTTCTTTCACGATCTGAGCTTCGGCATCAAAACTCATGGTCGTGTAGGGGCGATCCCAATCACCTATAATGCCAAGACGTTTAAATTCATCCCGTTGAATATCAACCCATTCAGCAGCAAATTCCCGGCATTCCTTACGGAACTCTAGGATCGGAACCTCGTCTTTGTTTTTTCCGGCTTTCCGGTATTTTTCTTCAATTTTCCACTCAATAGGCAAGCCATGGCAATCCCAGCCGGGAACATAATGAGCGTTTTTCCCCATCATTTGCTGGCTGCGACTAATCACATCTTTCAAAATCTTGTTAAGCGCATGCCCCATATGCAAATGGCCGTTCGCATAAGGAGGGCCATCATGCAGGATAAACTGCTCCTGGTCCTTTGACTGATCTCTCAGCTTTGCGAACAGATCCATATTCTCCCAACGTTCCAAGTGACCAGGCTCTTTATTGGGCAGGCCAGCTTTCATAGGGAAATTTGTTTTTGGCAAGAAAAGTGTCGATTTATAGTCAGTGCTCATATTGGCAAACTGATCCTAACAGTAGTCGGAAAATAGAAGTATGGGGGCAATCTAGTTGCCCAGAAGCAGCTTGTCAGCAAAATGTATGGCGACAACCCAACGTTCCCGACCTTTAAATCAAAAGGTCGGGCCGATAATTCGGCATACAGCATCCCCTAAGGGGTATGCTTTATATTTTGTAAGCGGCATTGTTCTCATAGTGACTGTTGTATCAATTCAGGAATATTCTGTCGAGAAGTCAGTTTATAAAATGGGATACTCTATTTTTCCTGGTTTTCTGCCGCAGTAACCTTCTTGTCGGCATATTTCCCTTGCTCGCTTCCCTTTTGTTTGAGTAGCATACGAGCCGTTTCTACATCTTTGTGTATCTGAGCTTCCAATTCGTCAATTCCAGAGAATTTTTTCTCTTCCCGTATGAAATCGACGAAGGCGACGCGAATTTTTTGCGAATATAAATCCCCGTCGAAATCAAGAAGATGAACTTCCAGCAAAACATCTTTTTTATCGAATGTAGGGCGATTCCCATAATTAGCGACGGCATCCACCCATGTGGTGCTATGATTCTCATGCAATCCGACACGAACGGCGTAAACACCCAGTTTTGGTGGTTGATAGTGAGTAATCGGGATATTAGCGGTCGGAAATCCAATTGTACGACCCCGCTTATCTCCCTCGATAACGCGTCCCTCGACTTCCCACCAGTGCCCGAGTAATTTTGCGGCCCTTTTAGGGGCGCCATCGCTTAAACATTCCCGAATTGCAGTTGATGAATAGATCAGTGTATCAACACCGACGGGCTCAACCACAGTCAAGCCGAAGCCGTATTTCTTCGCAAGCTCAGCAAGGATTACCGTCGTGCCCTGTCGTTTGTGGCCAAAGATGAAGTCGTATCCCACAACCACATGGCTCACGTGAAATCCATCGACCAGTACATCTTTAACAAATTCCTCAGCTGATTTTTGAGAAAATGATAAATCGAAGCGAAGGGCCGCCATAACGTCAACAGAAAGCCAGTTAAGGTGCGCGGCTTTAGTCTCTAAATCCGACAGCCTGAAAGCAGGTGCATTTGGTGCGAAAAATTCACGCGAATGTGGCTCGAAAGTTAAAACGCCCGCAGGAACATTTCTGGATTTTGCTTCTTCCTGAGCATGAGAAATTACTGACTGATGCCCCCTATGGACACCGTCAAAATTACCAATTGCGAGTACCAATCCACGACATTCTGCTGGAACTTCGTTGTACTTTCGCAAAATGCGCATTTGACTTATCTCCAGATTATTTTTTTTATTAAGGACGCTTAGATACCATTAAAGTTGCGTCACCTTCTAGCACTACTGTATCACCGACACGGCATTCACAGTCAAACGAAACACGTTTTCCGTTGATTTCCCGTAGAGTCACAGTTGCGACGACCACGTCACCAATTCGAACCGGCGCTTTAAACGACAAATTCTGGTTCATATAAATAGCACCAGGTCCGGGTAGCTTTGTACCAAAGACTGTCGATATAAATGCCGCGGATAACATGCCGTGGGCAATTCGCTCTTTAAAAATGGTTTGCTCGGCGAATTCCTTGTTTAAATGAACAGGATTAGTATCACCGGAAATTTTGGCAAATAGCTCGATATCGTCTTCAGAAACCATTTTCTCAAAACTGTCCGTCATCCCGACAGACAATTCCTCAAGAAAATATCCGTGCAACTTTTTATAATCAGCCAAAGCAAACCTCATTTTTATGTTATTTTGCAGTGCAATATAGAAGGAAAAAGCTTAACTGCGCAAGCTATTGAGATCCTCATTTACTGTGATTGAAAATAAAAAAGGGTCCGAATTTTTAATAACGAACATTTTTTACATCAAAATTGCTTTAAATTTGCATTGGACGCCATTCATTAACCATTTTTTTAGTTTCCCTTCGTAGTGTTTCAAAACGAATGGATTGAGTCGCCTTGTCACAATCTTAAAAGCAACACAAAAAAGATATTTATTAAAAGAGGGTAATTCTATGGCTGTCGACATGAACATGCCGATCCTAATCATTGACGATTATAAAACAATGCTTCGGATTATTCGTAATCTTTTGAAGCAACTTGGGTTTGACAATGTAGACGAGGCAGCAGATGGATCTGCAGCGCTTTCCAAAATGCGGACGCGGTCTTACGGACTAGTGATCTCAGATTGGAATATGGAGCCAATGACAGGCTACCAGCTTTTGCAAGAAGTCCGCGCTGACGAGACTTTGAAAGCGACTCCTTTCATTATGATCACCGCAGAATCTAAAACTGATAACGTTATTGCCGCCAAAAAGGCTGGTGTTAACAATTATATTGTTAAACCTTTTAATGCTGCGACATTGAAAACCAAAATGTCTGCTGTATTAGGCGATTTCTAATGAACGATACCAAGGAAGTTGACGCCCTTCGCGAAGAGATTGCATCGCTGCATAAAGATTGTCGTGATCTCGTCAATTTCATTGTGTCTGCTCGTTCAGAGATTTCTCAAATTCGCCCTACTGACTTAAAGCAAGATAAACTGCCTAGAGCTGGTAAAGAACTTGATGCAATTGTTCAGTCCACAGAATCTGCGACAAATCAGATAATGACGGCTGCAGAAAAGATCATGGATGCGCGTGTTACTGAAGCCGATGTGGTGAACGACGCTTGTATGGAAATTTTTGAAGCCTGCTCTTTTCAAGACATTACGGGTCAACGGATAAGTAAAGTTGTTTCAACCTTGGAATATATCGAAGGGTTTTTGGATCAATTAACCTCAGCCTGGGGCCATGGAGGAGATACAAAACTTGAAACTTCTGACCCTGAAGACGAAGAAGCAGCCCTGTTAAATGGCCCCGCATTAGCGGGAGAAGGCATCGATCAGGATTTTGTCGACAACATGTTCTCTGAAGAACCTCCAGAGGGAGATAAGGCAGAGACGCCTCCGGAGCAGTCTGCAGAAAAAGCTTCTGAAAAAGAAAAACCCAAACCAGATTTGGAATCAGGCACCAATATTGACCAAGATGATATAGATGCCCTATTTAACTAAAAGAAATAAAGCCGCCAGTTTAGTTGGCGGCTTTATTTTTACTACCAAGTCATATGACCGACAACCAATGTAGGCTCGAAACCATGCAATTTTGAAATAGCCGTTACTTGGGCATCACTCGGTTGAAGTCCCGGTGCCAAACCCCATTCTTCTGCATGTATTCCGCCACTGACAAGAACATTATCAATCCCAATACCTGTTGCCCCTTTAATATCAGTGCGCATGCTATCGCCCACCGCCAATATTTTTGTAGGATCACTCACCCCCAATTTTTCCATAGCCAGCTTGTAAGCCCAAGGATAGGGCTTTCCAAAAAGCTCCACGGCCCCGCCAAGCTCTTCATACAAAGCAGCCAAGGCCCCTGCGCAATACAGAGTTTTATCGCCTTTCATGACAGTAAGGTCGGGGTTTGCACAAAACATCGGCAATTTTAAACCAGCCGCAGTGATCAAAAGCTCTCGATATGCTTCGGGAGTTTCCCCATCATCATTGGCAAGTCCTGTGCATACGAGGAATTCAGCATCCCCTAAGTCAGAAACCTTCGTATAATCAAGGCCATCATCAATACCCCGGTCTTTTTCCGCGCCAATTTGATAAAACTTTTTCGCGCCGCCCGCAACAAAAGGGTGACTGCGCTCTTTCAAGACATCGCGCGTCATATCACCGGATGTGAGAATATGATCGTAGGAGGATGCTGGAACGCCAATGGTCTCCAAAAACTCCGCGACAAAATCATGAGTACGAGGCGCATTGGATAGCAAAAGAAGCGGTCGCCCGCCTTCTCGGAGCTTCGCCATACAATCTAATGCTCCCGGATAGGGTTTTGTCCCATCATGCACAACTCCCCAAAGATCGAGAATAAATGCGTCATACTGATCTGCGTATGTTTCCAGACCTGAAACAATTTTAAAGGACATACCAACTCCACTAAAGGGCACCAAGAAGACCGCAAGAGATAACGCCCTGCTGGTTTTTCGTCAAATGAAGTTTATATGTCACACAGTTGCAGGTATTTTACCCTACATGCTAAAAAGTTTAGCTTGCCTGTTGCGGTGGCCTAGGGACGCCAAATAAATATCCCTGACCAAAGCTCACATCAACATCTAAAAGACCGATGACGGTGTCTTCATCTTCAACCATGCTGGCAATTAGTTCGATATTTGCTCTAGTCAGTGCTTCACGCAAATCATCAGGATGTATGTTCATTGGAAGCCCGTTACCGCCTGGTAAAAGATCAACTGCCGCAACTTTCAAATATCGGAAATTATCTTCACCCAATTTACTAAAATCGATATCAAGCCGCACCACATGGTCCATTGAAAATGAAAACCCCATATCAGCCAGCATTTTCAAGCCATCTTTTACAGGTTCTGTTGCAGTGTCGATATCTTCTTGGGAGAATTCTAGAATAAGGCTCTTGGATAAATCTCTGTTTCGATCCAAAAATTCTACAAATTGATGAAAAAACGAGCTATCACGCAATGTGCGTGCAGACACATTTACGAAGAACCCTAATTCATTATTTCGTTGCCTAACGCGGCGGATAAGCTGGACACACCGAATAAGCAGCAAGTTATCGATTGTCCCAATCAATCCGGCCTCTTCCGCCACGGCCAAATATTGACCTGGCGTAATTACATTCCCGCGCGGTCCGCGAATTCGTGAGAAGGCTTCGTAGAATAACGCCCGACGTTGAGGGAGCCGGACAACAGGCTGCAAATACAAATCAACACGGTTTTCTTGCAATCCTGTTCGGACGATTTCAAGGATTTCTTCTTTAGTGGGCCCTTCAGGCTCTGGACTTACGACCTTTTCTGCCGCAAGAGTCGGCCGACTGACTTTTGTTTCTTTTGGAATATCCTGAGCGACGGTCGCATTTCCGGGCTTCATTGTTGTTGTTAATTGTTTTAGAAGCTTTCGCAGCATGCGCATTTCGGAAGCAAAGCCAGAAAGATCATCATCTTCACCCGCAATTCCTCCGAGAATATTCTCGAATCGTGCCAATCCACCTTCAGCATCAGACAAATCACGCCGTAAAACTTTCAGCTCTTTTTGAAGAGCCGTTCGTTCCACCCGGCGCATAATAAATTCATGTAATAAAGCGCACACTAAAAAAAAGGTGGCGCCAAGCCAATATCCAATAGTGGGATCTATATCAGGAGAATACGTTGGTAGTTGCCGTGCAACGACAACCGCGGTCAAAGCATAAGCTGCTATAATCACTATATGATAAAGCACGTTACGGATCCCCTTATGGCATGATCTTTTGTCATTTTAATATTGTTACTCTGCTTACGTTCAAAAAAAAAGTTTCTTTTCTTTAATCATACAAGCATCTCTTTGAAATTCAGCGTCCTTTTCAAGATCAATAATAATGTAAAACTCATTATTTAACCAGCGCGCTCAGCCAGTATCCCCACCAAACTACTTTTTAGGCACAAAAAAAAGGCGCCAAACTTGGCACCTTTATTCACAATTCCAAAAATTTTATCAGGAAAGCCCATCGACACGACCAATGGCCAAGAATTTACGACGGCGTTCTTCCCGTAGTTCGCCGGGCTCTTTAACCAGTAATTTTTCTAACTCTTCAAAAATGGCATTGCCCAATGACGTAATAGCGGCTGTTGTGTCCCGCTGCGCCCCTCCAAGAGGTTCTTCAACAATCCGGTCAATAACGTTAAGACCCAATAGATCCTGTGCAGTCAATTTCATGGCGGTCGCAGCATCCTGCGCTTTTTCCCGCGTCTTCCAGAGAATGGCAGCGCAGCCTTCAGGAGAGATCACCGAATAGATCGCATTCTGGAACATCAGAACTTTGTTTGCTGTAGCCAAAGCAACAGCCCCCCCGGATCCGCCCTCACCCACGATACTAGCAATAATAGGCACGCGAAGATCCAAGCTCACTTGGATTGACCGGGCGATGGCTTCAGCCTGGCCCCGCTCTTCAGCCCCTATGCCTGGATAAGCACCAGAGGTATCAACGAATGTCAGCACAGGAATACCGAACTGATCTGCCATCTTCATTAACCGCTGTGCTTTACGGTATCCCTCAGGTCTCGCCATGCCAAAGTTATGATGAAGGCGCGTTTCCAGATCGCGCCCTTTTTCGGTTCCAATAACCATGACCGTTTGCCCCTTGAAACGACCAAGGCCACCGATAATCGCATGATCTTCAGCAAAACCACGATCCCCAGCCAAAGGTGTGAAGTCTTCGATTAACTGTGCAATTATGGTCCCTAATTTTGGGCGATCCACATGCCTGGCAACTTGTGTTTTTTGCCAAGGGGAGAGCTTTTGATAGGTGTTTTTAAGAAGCTGCTTGGCTTTTTGTCGGAGTTTGAGGACATCGTCGTTTATTTCGACATCGATTCCATTGTCCAAGTTTTCCAGATCCCGAATCTTTCCTTCGAGATCGGCGATTGGTTTTTCAAAATCCAGAAAATTGTTCATGGTCAAACTCTCGTTTATATCAACATTGAAGGCTGATTATTAAATAGGCGGAACGGTTACGTCAATCAACCGTTCCGCCTATTTAAAAAAATATGAGCTTATCGCCCAGTATATTATTTGATTTAACCGCGCGCTGCGATAATTTCGGCCTGCTGCACTAACGCTTCTGCTTGTTTGATAGAGGCGATGTCAATCAAGCCACCATCAAGAGCCACTGCGCCTGAACCTTCTTTTTGTGCTTGCTCCATTGCCTCCAAAATACGGCGGGCTTTCAAAATTTCTTTTTCAGCGGGCGTAAAAATTTCATTCGCAAGATCAATTTGGCTTGGATGAATGGCCCACTTTCCTTCACAGCCCAAAATGGCTGCACGATTACCATGTGCCCGATATCCATCAGGATCAGAGAAATCACCAAACGGTCCGTCGATTGCCCGAAGACCATTTGCCCGTGCGGCAACAACCATGCGAGAGATTGCATAATGCCACATATCGCCCCAATGATAATCACGCGAACCGTCCTCAGCAGGGTCAGTCAACACACCATAGAGCGCGTTCGGCCCGCCAATAGAGGTTGTCCGGGCTTTGGTAGACGCGGCATAATCTGCGACACCAAAATGAAGACTTTCGTTCCGCTTACTCGCAGCGGCAATTTCATGAATATTTTGCATGCCCAGCGCAGTTTCAATAATGAGTTCAAAGCCAACTTTTTTACTTTGGCCTGCGGCTGCTTCAACTTGAGTTGCAAGCATGTCTAATGCATACACATCTGATGCAGTACCAACCTTTGGAATCATAATGAGATCCAGACGTCCCTTAGTCTGCTCAAGAAGATCAATCACATCCCGATACATATATTCAGTATCAAGACCATTAATCCGAACAGACATAACTTTGTCGCCCCAATCGATATCGTTCAACGCCTCAATAATATTTTTTCTGGCTTGAGCTTTATCACTCGGCGCAACAGAATCTTCAAGATCGAGAAAAATTGCGTCAGCTTTAGATTTTGCCGCTTTTTCGAAAAATTTGGGGCTTGAGCCTGGCACGGCTAATTCACACCGGTTCAAACGAGAAGGGCATAATTCTGGGATTGTAAAACTCATTGCGTTACCTCACTTTTTTTAATTATTTGGCAGTATCATATGTTTTTACTGAAATTGCTGCAACTGCGTTGTCGAGTCAAGCATCGCAGAATATTATTTTGCGCTTGCGAGAGGGTGATGATTTTGAACCAATTCGACAAGACGTTCTGCTAAAACATGTGTGTAAATTTGTGTCGTAGAGATATCCGCATGCCCCAGCATTTTTTGCAAAGATCTTAAGTCAGCACCATTTGAAAGCAGATGGCTAGCAAAGGCGTGGCGCAACACATGAGGCGATACGCGAGAGGGCGGAATCCCGCTCTCCATCGCAAGAGCTTTCAACATCTGTCCAAACCGTTGTCGGGTTAGATGCCCTTCCTTACCATGAGAGGGATATAACCATTTGGAATGCTCGTCTTTTTTGCAATATTTTGATCGTATATTTAAGTATTCTGCGAGCGCTGATTTCGCGGCTTCATTGACGGGAACAAGTCTCTCCTTATCTCCTTTTCCGCGCACGATAATAAAATTATCGCCCTCTCTCAAGGCAGGAAAAGGAAGAGAGACCAGCTCGCTAACCCGCAGTCCAGTCGCATATAGAAGTTGCAGAAGCGACTTTAAACGCACCGCATCAGGAGCGGTCCCCTCCGTTGCGGCAAGTAACGAATCCACTTCGGTTTCACTTAAATATTTTGGTAGTTTTCTTCCTGATCTAGGGGCATCAATATTCATAGCAGGATCGTCCTGACGAATATTTTCAGAAAGCAGGAAAGCAAAAAATTGTTTCACAGCACTCAGGCGCCGAGCCTGCGTCGCATTGCTAAATCCTGCATCGGCCAGCCCACGGATATAGTCACTGATGCCTTTTTGGGGTACGTCCCTAAATCCCAATCCGCGTTTCGATAAGAAGCCCGTTAAATCTTCGAGATCCCTCCGGTAAGCTGCCAGGGTGTTGGTTGCAGCATTTCTCTCTGCCGCAAGCATTTCCAAAAAAATTTCCAACAACATGGCAGACATTGATCAGAAACCCTTTAAAATCAGAGCCTCAATCGCAAGCTGTCGAGCTTCATCTTCAAGACCCACAGCTTTCAAGCTCGTAAGAACTGATACCAAAGTTGTAATCGAGGCGGCTCCCGGCCCCTCTTCCCCAAGAGCCAATAAACTCAAAGAGACCGTTTCTGCCAGTCGACCGGCGGTCGCCGCAGCCGTCAAATTCCTCTCAACCCCGTAACTACCCTTGGCCGTTTCGGGAATAATCCCCATAGACAAAAGATCCTGCCAATCATCATCTGATACGGGCAGGTCCAGCACTTCAAGGATTGAAAGTAGCAATTCAGTTTTAACTGCCTGCTCAGGGTCACCTTCCATCGCTTTTTTCCAAGCGGGAAAACTACTGCTGTTCCAACGTGCAATCCCGTTCGCACCAGAAATCAACATAAAAACATCCAAATGCGCAACTTCTGTTCGCGCCTTTAGTCGTTCTGCAATATTACCTTGAGAAGCCGCACGTCGAATAACCCTCTCCCACAACACAGCCTTTTCTGCCTGTCCTACCAGAAGTAAACTCTTTAAGGCTATAGCATTAAACCCCGGACCGTGATCCGCAGGAATAATAGAGAGAAGCGCGTCAGCGGTTACGCTGGATATTACAAGGAAGTGGCCATTTTCCAGCGCAAGATCCCACAAAGCGAGGAGCCGGGATACTTTAAGCTCCTGATTGTTCGCCTCGATCAAAGCCCCATACAGATTAGCATAGGCTTTAAAAACTGACGTTTCCTGATCCCCAGCATCCTCCGTTGAGGCAAGCACCAATGCTTCTTGCAGATAGATTGTATTCGCGCGATTAAATTCAGTCGCCTCAAATGCTCCCTGCAAGCCACTGGCCCCTAGCAATTTAGGCGTAAGGATGAGTGCTTCCAAAATCTCAAAACTCGGCATAGCTGCGGCTGATAGATCATATGACATTTTAGCCTGTCGCATCATCGCGACATGAAGTGGCTTAAGCCTTAGAATATCGATCTTGAGAGAGCTAGAATCTCCAGCTAACTTTGCGAATAAATTGTAGAAAACAGGGTCTTTCTCGCCTTGCTCCTCCAATAAAGCGACCCCTAATTCGGCTTTATCATACTCATCGCCTAACAGTTGGCAAAAAACATCCAATTTGGTCCAGAACACATCGCTGTCAGCTTGCCCAACTTGACGAACAGCCAATTCACAGGCTTTGTCATTTTGATTAAGCAAAAGAGATATTTCGGCAGACATTTTTCTTTGCTGATTTGACGTTGAATCAAATTGCAATCGATCAAATAAGTCGGCGGCATCTTGATTAAGACCCGCGTTTCTTAATTTTTCGAAACGCAAATCCAGATACCGGCGTGCAGCATTTTGGTTTTGCGGCAATAGCGCGCCCGTTAAGAGAAGACGGCGCGTCAATTCCAGAAGTTGTGGCGATTTCGTTTTTGCAGGAAGACTATACAATAAAGTATTGGTCAGATTAGAGGCTGTACCGTCCCACATTTGCGCACCGAAGCCGCCACCATCATTACTCAGCAGCCCCGTTGAAGCAGGATTCAACACATCCAGCCTTTCGACCACTAATGCATCCCCGCCATTTCCCTGTGGAAGAAGCGGGCTTTCCGATTGATCTTTTCCAATAGGTGAGAAAGGATCGGCTTGCAGATCATCGCCCGCTTTGGGCGTATCTGTACGCTCCTCCCCAAATGTTGGAACCAAGTTTCGCGGCTTTTCTTGCCCTGCGACCAGATAGGAGTTCAGAGATAAGCCTAGAAACACCCAAAAAGCTATGAAAAATTGATAGCTTTTATTTTGGGAATTGATCATTCGGGATCACCCTCTCTACCGGAACCGTAGGCGCGGGAATATCCCATGCGGACAGAAACACACCACCACCGACAATTAGGCCGGTAATCAAGAAGAGAAGAAAGAGGGAGAATTTTGACATTTTCCGTCACTATACCTTTAAATTTATGGGCAACACTTTGAAGTCATCAGCAATATTCTTGCTATTTGATTTGCTAAGCTGCGATTATGTCATAAGTTTGTCTAAAATAACTAACATGTCTTTGTGATTTACATCAACTGCCTAACGTAACATAAGATCATGTGGCAACAAAATTGTGAAAAGTGATAGTATGAAAAGTGACAGTGCCGACCCTATTACGCCCCCAGTATCTAACATCGATAGCGGGCGGATAAACATTGGGTCGAAGACAATTGTTTTGGTTGGTTTAATGGGTGCTGGCAAAAGCTCTGTTGGGCGCAGATTAGCCGCTGATTTAAGCCTTCCTTTTAAAGATGCCGATGCTGAAATTGAGCAAGCATCTAATCTTTCTGTCCCTGAATTTTTTGATATCCACGGCGAAAAAGCCTTTCGCGATGGTGAGAGAAAAGTAATTTCTCGATTATTAACTGAAGGTCAGCACATCCTAGCCACAGGTGGTGGCGCTTATATGGATGAAGAAACCCGCAGAATAATAGCTCAAAATGGACTTTCCGTCTGGTTGAGAGCGGATTTAGACACCATTTTAAAAAGATGCATGAAAAGAAATACGCGCCCCCTTTTGAGGAATGGTAATCCCCGGCAGATTTTGGATGATCTGATGAAAGAGCGCTATCCCATTTATGCGGAAGCCGATATTATTGTTGATAGCGCGGATGGTCCCCATCACATCGTTGTCTCAAAAATCATAGATGCCCTGAGCAAACATCTAGAAAACAAGGCTCTATAGGAAACTGAATGTCAACTTCTGCTAAAAACCCTTCGGCCCTGGTTGAAAATGCCTGTGTTTCTGTCGCTTTGGGCACACGATCCTATGATGTGTTGATTGGCGGCGACCTCCTGAGAATGGCGGGACGACACATGGATCCTCATTTACGAAAAAAACGTGTTGGTATCGTGACAGATGAAACTGTCGCCACGTTTCATCTAGAGACATTGCA
>JBALXM010000004.1:0-40486 GCA_036960695.1 Sneathiella sp. | reverse complement strand
GGACGCGATGAATGCTTGGTGGCTTTGGGCGGCGGCGTCATTGGGGATTTGACAGGGTTTGCGGCCTCCACCTTACGGCGTGGTATTGATTTCATACAAATCCCAACGACGTTACTGTCTCAAGTAGACAGTTCTGTTGGCGGAAAAACCGGCATTAATACATCCTATGGCAAAAACCTGATTGGCGCATTTTATCAGCCAAAACTGGTGCTTGCTGACGTCTCCCTGCTAGACACACTCCCAAGGCGGGATGTGCTTGCCGGATATGCAGAAGTAGTAAAATACGGACTATTAGGTGATTTTGATTTTTACAACTGGCTAGAAAAGAACGGCTCATCCGTAATTGATGGCGACATCGCGTCCCGCATTTATGCTGTTAAGGCTAGTGTCCAAGCAAAAGCTGACATTGTTGCCAAAGATGAATTTGAAAGTGGTATCAGAGCCTACTTAAACCTTGGGCACACATTCGGACACGCCTTGGAAGCTGAGGTTGGCTACGGCGGCGACCTTGTTCATGGAGAAGGTGTTGCAATTGGAATGTTGATGGCAATGGAATTGTCAGCTCAGATGGGGTTGATCAGTGGTCAGGATTGCCAAAGAGTGCGCGCTCATTACGACCAAGTGGGATTGCTTCAATCTTTACCGAAAATCGACGGCATTGACTGGAATTCTTCATCCCTTCTTCAGCATATGTATCAAGATAAAAAGGTTGATCAAGGCAAATTGACCTTCATATTGATGAAGGCTATTGGGGATGCTTTTACGACACAAGATGTAACAACAGAAGATGTTCTCAGCATACTTGAACAATTTATATTAAAATCTTCAAAAGGATAATAGGACACCTTCAATGGATCTTGAATTAATATTATCGATCTCGGCGATTGTGCTCTTGCTCATTCTTTCGGGCTTTTTTTCAGGATCGGAAACGGCACTGACTGCAGCTTCCCGCGCAAGGCTCCACCAAATGGAGCAAGGCGGGGATAAACGGGCTGGTGCGATAAACAAGCTTAGAAGCCAACATACCAAGCTCATTAGCGCTATTTTGCTCGGAAATAACCTAGTCAACATTCTAGCATCAGCCTTGGCAACCAGCCTCCTTATCTCACTCTTTGGCGATATCGGTGTGGCGTATGCGACGATTGTAATGACAGTGCTTATTTTGATTTTTTCCGAAGTCCTGCCAAAAACATATGCTTTGAGACGACCTATTCGGGTAGCCCTGCTCGTCACCCCTATCTTGCGCCCCGCAACCTTTATCCTCTCGCCTTTTGTTATCGGGATAAACAGCGTTGTTGATGCGACTTTGGCCATGTTTGGAATTCGGGAACAATCGGGTGATCCCGACACTCTCACGGATGCTGCGCAAGATGAGCTGAGAGGGGCTATTGACCTGCATTCTGAAGATGCCGGTATTATCATGCATGAAAAATACATGCTTGATACCATTATGGATATGGACGAAGTGGATTTGTCTGAAATCATGATCCATAGGAAGAATGTCAAAACAGTCAATGCAAGCCTGCCGGCTTCAGATATTATTGAACAGGTCTTAAAAAGCCCCCACACCCGCTTTCCAATGTGGCAAGATGATCCTGAAAATATCATCGGTATCATCCATGCCAAGGACCTGCTTCGCGCAGTGATCCCTCTCCATGGAGACTACACAGATCTTCGCATAGAGGAAATTACGTCTAAGCCTTATTTCGTTCCCGAAACAACCACGTTAAGAGACCAACTGAAAGCCTTTTTGGAGCGGCATGCCCATTTCGCGCTTGTTGTCGACGAATATGGTGCGTTGATGGGCCTGGTGACGCTAGAAGATATTCTCGAAGAAATTGTCGGTGATATTGCTGATGAACATGACATTGAAGTCGCCGGTGTTGATATTTTGCGAGAGAATAGTGTTCTCAGCAAAGGCTCCGTTACAATTCGTGACTTGAACCGAAAATGTAATTGGTCCCTGCCAGATGAAGAAGCTGCGACCATTGCTGGTCTGGTTATTCACGAAGCAAAAATAATACCTGAAATTGGCCAGGCTTTCACCTTTTATGGCTTCAAATTTGAAATCATAAAAAGGGAACGCAACCAAATAACAGAACTTCGCGTAACCAAATTATAACCCCATCCACTTACCTCGTTTGATAGTTTTATGTTTCAGATTTTACTAAATATTATTGCCCCGGTCGTTATTTGCGCCGGCATTGGTTTTTATTGGGCCAAAACTAATCGTGCCTTTCATATGGAAACCATAACGGGTCTTGTGACAAATATCGGCGCTCCCATGCTCGTCTTCACAACCCTTGTGAATTTAAAGATGGAGCTGACCGCTTTTCTGGAATTTGGCTTATTGGCGTTTATCGTATTCTTGGCATTTATTCCAATTGCTTTTATTCTATTAAAAGCGTTGAAACTGGATATTCGAGATTTTCTTCCAGCCCTCATATTCCCAAACATTGGTAATATGGGCCTTCCCCTTTGTTACTTTGCGTTTGGTGAAGAGGGTTTGACTCTGGCACTCGCCTTCTTCGCCGTCTATGCCACTCTCCAATTCACAATAGGGATATGGATTGTCTCAGGTACCGGCTCCTTATCCCTATTAATAAAAACGCCGTTACTTTACTCAGTGGCAATCGCACTTTCCCTCCGTGCAACACAAATAACGGTTCCACAGTGGGTTTTAAATACCACCGACCTTCTTGGTGGTTTCACAATCCCGCTTATGTTGATAGCTTTAGGCGTAAGTTTGGCGAGCCTTTCTGTAAAGCACATAAAGACAGCAACAATTTTGTCCTTTGCAAGACTTGCTATGGGCTTTGGGGTCGGTGTTGGATTATCAGAAGTGTTTGGCTTGGAAGGAACGCAGCGCGGTGTTCTCATTGTTGAAAGCACCATGCCAGTTGCGGTCTTTAACTATCTATTTTCACTTCGTTACGGACGTGCGTCTAGTCAAGTGGCAGGTACGGTACTCATTTCCACCCTTTTGTCTTTCTTACTGCTACCGCCTTTGCTGATTTTCGTTTTGGCTTGATTCAAGACTATCCACCCACAAGATATATTGTCTTAGCACTGCACTCCGTATTCTGGAGGTCCGCGAATGCTCGTTACGGTTTGGATGGTAATCTGCACGACTGCAAAAAACGTGAATTGATGTTTTGTTTCTAGAGCAGATTTTGCGCAACGCATCCCATTCTATTTTTTCCAAGCGAATGCTTGTACGATGCCTATTACCTGTTGTCGGGTCGGTAATTGTGACGTTGCCATTAACCAATGAGTGCGGCGATATACTATCCATAATAACTCCAATATACATCATATGATTGCATAAAAATGCAACACACACTTAAAAAGTGTATATAGGTGTTACTCCCTCACCTTCAATATTTATTTTCTCTTATCTAGGGGGTTAAATCTCCGACGGGCTTTTTACAATCAGTGATAGCGCATGTATGTCACTCGCCATTTCTTCGCTAAGCGCCTGATATATCAGGCGTTGACGAGCGACCCGTGACAATCCTTCGAAAGCATTTGCAATAATTTCCACTCGAAAATGACTTTCTCCTTGTGGACGCGCGCCGGCATGTCCCGCATGTAAATGAGACTCATCGATCACAGCTAAACTTTCAGGTGTAAAATTGGCGGTTAATTTCTCTTCGATTCGTTTTGCTACTGACATAATTTCATACTCAATTGCCTAAAAAACAAATTTATCACGGATCTAATTACAGTTTCTAGCTTTCTTTTGCGTGTATTGGATGTGATTTCTTCTATTTATGAAATAATCATTGCGAGAAAGAGATTTTGATTTTATCTTATATTAGTTACAAATAATTTATCCATAGTACAAGTTTAAACAATCACTGGATTTGCTGGAGATCAACATGACAGTCCATGCTAAGGTTCGTAAACATGTACAAACGACCCCTGACACGAAGATTGCCGAAGAGCCACCTGTACGTCACATTGACATGCATGTTGGAAACAGAATTCGAGAAAGGCGCATTCTACTAGGATATACCCAACAACAAATGGCTAATCTGATCGGCGTCACCTATCAGCAAGCTCATAAATATGAGAGAGGCATTAACCGGATATCAGCGGGTAGGCTTTACAGTATTGCGTCGGCCTTAAACGTTCCGATTAATTATTTTTTTGATGGACTTGCTCCTACTGGAGCAACTGAAACCACAACACGACAACGGATGTGCCTAGAAATGGCCCGAAATTTTTCCATGATTGAAAATGAAAGATATCAAGATGCGTTAAGCCATCTTGCCCGTGCTCTATCACACCCTCCTTCAGACTAAAATCAATAGCGCAACTGCACGCAGGAGACTGCGTGCGATTGCTAAAACAAACGACATCCTACTAAAACCTGTAGAAACACACAATTTCAGATTTTTTCTGCTCGAAGCAATTCCTTGACCTTGCCTCTCTCCGAAGTTGGCACCATAATGCTTGCCATGAGTATGTCCAAGCCAAAGAGAAACCGAAAAAACGGGCCCGTTTCCGATCGCATATGTGATCGCGAAGACTGCATGGAAGCCGGAGAATTTCGCGCGCCTAAATCCCGGATGATTGACAGAGGCAATAATGCGGATTATCACTGGTTCTGCCTGCATCATATCCGTGAGTTTAATAAATCATGGAATTTTTTTGATGGCATGTCTGATGATCAAGTCCTACGCTACAAGGACGAAGATATAACAGGGCACCGACCGACCTGGAAGCTGGGCAGCCGATCTAGTGGCGGTCAGCCGGGCTATGTATATGACGATCCCTTTGACTTCCGTCGCGAAGCTGGCGTAAAGGAAGAGGAAGAAAAAAATTCAAGCCGCCAGCGTAAAAGAACCTGGTCGACAATTGACGCTGAAGAGCGAAACGCTCTTGCGACGCTTAATCTCGAGGCAGGCTGTAGCTTGAAAGAGATAAAACGCCGCCACAAAGAGTTGGCAAAAAAATACCACCCGGACACTCGGGGAGGGGATAAAGAGGCAGAAGACATACTAAAAACAATAAACCATGCCTATACACACCTACTTTCCTGCGGAAACTCTTAAAGTTACCGGTAAAAATAAATTCTAATTTGAGATACGGAACCGTTATGACGCCAGTAGAACTTGCCGAAAAAAAATCGGAAATAAACCTCCCTGACATTGAAGTTTCTGTTCGGGAAGTGTTCAAGATAGACAGTGACCTGAAAGTACCTGCTTTCAGCCAAACAGCCGATTTGGTCCCCGACTTGGACCCTACATATGTTTTTGATCATGACACAACAATCGCAATTCTAGCGGGCTTCGCCTTTAACCGTCGCGTGATGGTTCAAGGCTATCATGGGACTGGTAAATCCACTCATATTGAGCAAGTAGCTGCCCGTCTTAACTGGCCTTGTATCCGTATTAACCTTGATAGTCATATTTCTCGCATGGATTTGGTAGGTAAAGACGCCATTGTATTGCGCGATGGAAAACAGGTAACTGAGTTCCGTGAGGGAATTTTGCCATGGGCGCTGCAATCCCCAACAGCCATTGTGTTTGATGAATATGATGCGGGTCGTCCTGACGTGATGTTTGTCATCCAGCGCGTATTGGAAGTGGAAGGAAAACTAACCCTTCTTGATCAAAACCGAGTTATCCGCCCCCATGGTGCCTTTAGAATGTTCTCAACCACCAATACAATTGGACTTGGCGATACAACGGGCCTCTATCATGGCACACAACAGCTCAATCAGGGCCAAATGGACCGTTGGAATATTGTGACCACATTGAATTACTTGCCAGAAGCTATTGAGACCGAAATTGTTCTATCCAAACTCCCAAGTTACAACACAGAAAAAGGTCAGAAAACCATCCGGTCAATGATTGCCTGCGCTGATCTGAGCCGATCTGGTTTTATTGCTGGCGACATTTCTACGGTCATGAGCCCACGGACAGTCATTACTTGGGCAGAGAACACAGAAATATTTGGCGATGTCGGTTTTGCTTTCCGCCTCACATTCTTGAACAAATGCGATGAAATGGAGCGTCCAATTGTTGCAGAATATTATCAACGCAGCTTTGGCGAAGAATTACCTGAATCTGCTGCAAATATAGCGATGACTTAAGCAGTGTCCTTATCAAAAGACAAAGAAGCTCCGGCAGAAAAATTCAAGCGGGCCGTCACCGCGACCATGCGCGCAATGTCGAAAGACAAGGAACTGGAGGTCATTTACAGCAATGACCAGCCAGGCCTTACTGCGCATCGTGCCAGACTAGCCAACCCTGCGCGTGAGCTTCCCATTGAAGATATCCACAAAATCCGGGGCCAATCAGATAGCCTTGCGCTTCGCAAACGCTATCATGATATTGACCTTCATTCTCGCCTTGTCCCTATGGGTGGGGATGCTAGGGACGTTTTCGATAACATTGAGCAAGCGCGCATAGAATCTCTGGGTGCAAACCGGATGAAAGGGGTAGCCGATAACCTTTATCGACAACTCGACACCCATTGTAAAGAATCTGGCTTTAACCGCGTTTATGATCGTGCTGATGCTCCGCTAGCAGAAGTGCTTGGCCTTTTGGTTCGTGAGAAACTGACCGGAACACCAGTTCCTTCCAGCGCCGCGCATATGGTTGATTTATGGCGCTCCGAGATTGAACAGAAAGGGCAAGAAGACTTTCAAGCCCTGATTGAAACGGCTGGTGATCAAGCTAAATTTGCGAAAGCCACCAAACAACTTCTCAAAGATCTCGATTTGTACGACGACGCCGAAGGCTCCCAAAGTCAGGATGACGAATCCAGTGAAGGAGACGAAGGCGAGCCTGAGGCCGAAGCTGAAAGCAGCGGGGCTGAGGGAGACGACGAAGCGCAAGACGCAAGTGCCGCTGAAGATGCATCAGCCCAAGACGGCGCCGGTGACGATAGCTCGGATACGGAAGCTGGGGAGAGCGCCGAGCAGGAAAGTGCTAGTTCAGGCGAGGAAGCTGGAAAAGATAGAAAGCCAGCCTATCCAGACGATTTCAGAAATTCCATCGAAGGACCTGCATACAAATCATTTACCACTGAATTTGACGAAATTGTGCATGCCCATGATTTAAGTGAACCGGAAGAGCTGAACCGACTTCGCCAGCAATTAGATCAACAACTTTCCAATATGAACACATTGGTTAGCAAGCTTGCAAACCGCCTGCAAAGAAAACTCCTGGCGCAGCAAAACCGCGCATGGGAATTTGACCTTGATGAAGGGATGCTCGATGCCGCACGCTTGTCGCGCATCGTTGTTGATCCCTCCCTCCCTTTGTCTTTCAAGCAAGAACAAGATACAGATTTCCGTGATACTGTGGTGACCTTGCTCATTGATAATTCAGGCTCTATGCGGGGACGCCCGATCTCGATTGCCGCTGTTTGTGCTGATATCCTTGCAAGAACGCTGGAACGATGCACGGTTAAAGTCGAAATTCTTGGCTTTACCACGCGGGCATGGAAAGGCGGACAATCTCGGGAAAAATGGCTCGAACAGGGTAAGGAAGCAAATCCCGGTCGCCTTAATGACTTGCGTCATATTATCTATAAGCCTGCAGATTTTCCCTATCGCCGTGCGCGTCAATCTTTGGGCTTAATGCTGAAAGAGGGTTTGCTCAAAGAGAATATTGATGGAGAGGGCTTGTTATGGGCCCATAACCGCCTTCTGGGACGACCAGAGCAGCGCCGGATAATGATGGTGATCTCTGACGGCGCACCGGTTGATGACAGCACGCTTTCGGTTAATCCCGGGAATTATCTTGATCGTCATTTACGAGATGTCATCACCTGGATTGAAAATAAGTCTCCAGTGGAGCTTATTGCCATTGGCATAGGCCATGACGTCACCAGATACTATCAGCAAGCCGTTACAATCATCGATGCCGAACAATTAGGCGGCGTCATGATGGAGCAACTTGCCGATTTGTTTGATGAGAAGAAAAGCGTCCGGAAATCAGCCAACAAATGGTAAAATACGCCGCGCACTTAATGCAGTCTTAAAAGGGCATTCGTCCTTTTAAGACCCTCCCAGCAATACTCTCCACTGACCACAAACAAAAAAACGGGCCACCATAAAGGCAGCCCGTTTTCAAATTTTGTATTTCAGAAAAGCGTTACGCAGAAACGGCTGCTGTTGCTTTTTTGATGTCGCGCTTCATGCGGCGAGCCTGCAATGACAATTTCTCATCACGGACTTTCAAAAGATAATTATCTAATCCACCATTATGCTCTACAGAACGTAGACCAGCAGCAGAAACTTTTAGACTAAAGAAACGACCAAGCAGATCGGACATCAACCGAACTTCTTGCACATTTGGCAAAAAGCGACGACGGTTTCTGTTTTTGGCGTGGCTGACATTGTTGCCTACCTGTACGCCTTTGCCTGTCAATTCACAACGACGAGCCATAATGCACCCCATTTGGACAAAAAAAGAAATACCGGCATCTGAGCCGGTTGTGATGACGGCTTTTACGTAATGGGGCGGCGTCCGTCAAGTCCAATTGGACAAAAAAGAGTCATTTCCCCCCAGAACACGAACCTGCACCCCTATTTCCCAAGAAAAACAGCTAAAAGTTCCCTTGCTGCCGCGGTAGGGCTTATATGCCCCCCCTTCACTCTATCTTCCATTTTACCAAGAGATGCCGAAACTTGTTGATGATTTTTCAACTGATTCATCAGTGATTCACCGACTTCAGCCCACATCCAAGCCGCGGCTTGCTCTGATCGTTGTATTGCAAGTTCATCGCCTTCGGATCTGGCGGTCCGATATTCAGCAATCGTATCCCACAGCGTATCAATACCAATTTTGTTTAAAGCCGACGTCATCATGACTTTGGGCATCCACTGCTTACTTTTAGGACGCATTAGGCCAACGGCCCCACGATATTCCGCGGCAGCGCGTTTTGCTATTGGGACAAGTTCCCCATCAGCCTTGTTGATAACAATGATATCAGCAAGCTCCATTATGCCCCGCTTAATGCCCTGAAGCTCATCTCCCCCAGCGGGCGCCAATAGCAACAGAAACACATCGACCATATCAGCGACAGTTGTCTCCGACTGCCCAACACCGACAGTTTCCACAAGAACCACGTCATAGCCGGCAGCTTCACAAAGCAGCATTGCCTCCCGCGTTCGCCGCGCAACACCACCCAGGGAGCCACCAGAGGGGCTGGGACGGATAAAAGCTTGTGGATCGCGTGATAGCTCCTCCATACGGGTTTTATCCCCTAAGATAGAGCCACCAGTGCGTTTTGATGACGGATCGATAGTCAGCACAGCCACCTTATGCCCAGCCGCCGTTAGATAGCGTCCAAAAGCTTCAATAAAAGTGGACTTACCAACCCCCGGCGTCCCAGAAATACCGATCCGAATTGATTGCCCGGTCTTGGGTAGCAGATCTGTTAGGAGCACTTGCGCTTGTTCCTGATGGTCATCCCGACTTGATTCAACCAATGTTATGGCGCGGGAGAGAGCCCGGCGATTACCGTCCAGAATCTCTTGAGCCATTTCCTGGAGGTTCAGTTCTGTTTTTCTATTATTTTTAGTCATGCCGATTTTTATGGGAAAATACGACGCATTCGTCAAGAAGAATGCCAAAATAGAATGTTTCCTGTTAGTATTTAAGGGTCATCAAAGACCTTCAGGAGAGACATATGATCGGGCCTATTAAAACTGTTGAAATGCATACAGGCGGTGAGCCTTTGCGCATCGTCACAGAGGGCATCCCCTTCCCCGAAGGTCTTACTTTATTGGAAAAACGACGCCATCTCCGTCAGAAGGCCGATAAATACCGCCGATTTTTAATGCTCGAACCGCGCGGTCATCGCGACATGTATGGAGCACTAATCGTTCCAGCTGATAACGACAGTGCCGATTTTGGCGTGATTTTCATGCATAATGAGGGTTATAGCACCATGTGCGGTCACGGCATCATTGCCCTTGGCCGGTTCGCTGTTGATCAAGGCCTTGTTAAAAAGGAACCCTCCTCCACCTCAATGGTCATCCAATGTCCTTGCGGTAATATTGAGACCAACGTTCAGACCGACGGAAATCATTTCGGAACTGTAACTTTTAAAAGTGTGCCAGCCTTCGCCTATAAAATTGATCAATTCGTTAATACGCTGGATTACGGGCCTGTCGAAATCGACATCGCTTATGGCGGTGCCTTTTATGGCATTCTGGACGCATCCTCAATTGGCCTTGATGTAAAGACCTCTTCTATTGAAAGCCTGAACTATGCCGCAAGGCATCTGGGAGAAGCTATCCGACAGCAAATCGAAATAACCCATCCAGGCGAAGCTGACTTAAGCTTTCTCTACGGCATAATTTTCACCGATGGGCAGAGCGGGGCAAAGAGCACACCAAGTGTCAATATTTGTGTCTTTGCCGATGGACAAATCGACCGCAGCCCCACGGGATCCGGAGTTACGGCCCGCTTGGCAGTGGCCCATGCGAAGGGGGAGACAACCATAGGAAGGCTACATTCCTTTGAAAGCATTACAGGCACAGTTTTCACCGGTAAGGTCGTTGCGAAAGCAGAAGCATCCCCTTACAAAGCAGTAACCGTTGAGGTCGGAGGCAGAGCCCATTATTCTGGCTCAGCTGAATTCATCATGGAAGAAGACGATATGCTGGCAGGCGGTTTTCTGCTGCGTTAATTAAGGGGAGCACGTTATGAGCGACACCACAAAAAAACTTAGAGACCTCGCGAATGATATTATGGAGAAATCTTACTCTCCCTATTCTAACTTTTCAGTGGGGGCGAGCTTGATCACGGAAAAGGGTAATATTTATTCTGGCTGCAATGTCGAGAATGTATCCTATGGCCTTGCCATATGTGCAGAACGCAATGCGATAGTGCAAGCGGTGGCAAAAGAAGGACCCGGCGTTAAAATAAATAAAATCGTGATCACCAACAAAAACTCTGAAGGCAATTCGATTCCCTGCTCTCCTTGCGGGGCGTGCCGCCAATTCATCGCAGAATTTGCAACCGCTCAAACCTCGATCCATTATCAGGGGACAAAAGGAGATGTTACCCTGACAATGGAAGAATTGTTACCCGATAGCTTTAGGTTTTAGTCCCACCGCCCTCAAAGCCTGCGATAAAGCTGGTGATATTTGCCCCCAGATACTCTCGGTTATAGCCACCTTCCTGCACGAGAACTGTAGGAAGGCCAAGCTCTGCAATGCTTGCTGCGATCTTATTGAACCCCTCTGTCGTAATTTTTAACCCAACCAGCGGATCACCTTCAAAGGCATCTAATCCTAGGGCTACAAATAAAACGTCGGGGGCGTAGGCGCGCAGCGCGCTTTTGGCACTTTCCAAGACATTCAAATAGTCATCGTCACCAGTTTCAGGGGTAATTGGGAAGTTCAAATTATAGCCAACCCCAGCGCCCTCGCCTCTTTCATGGTCATATCCTGCAAAAAAGGGGTAAAAATCCGTTGGATCGCAATGAAGCGAAATGGTCAGAACATCATCGCGCTTATAAAAAATTCCTTGCGTGCCGTTGCCGTGATGAACATCCACATCCAAAATTGCAACACGACTGGTTTTCTCAAGGGCATATTGTGCGGCAATTGCAATATTATTCAAAAAGCAGAAACCACCGGCTTGATCTTTAAACGCATGATGACCTGGCGGACGGCATAAGGCATATGCAGATTTAGGTGCGGCCAGGTCATTCAGAACCAACTCAGTGGCCGTCAGTGCCACGTTCGATGAGGCTACTGATGCCTCCCAAGTCTTATCACCAATCGGGGCGGACATATCCGTTGTATAATAGCCAACTTCCCCCACGATACCTTTTGGCATGGACGACATGTGACGGCCGGGGTGGATGTTAGGCAGAACTTCGTCATTTTCCATACCAGCAGATTTCCAGCGCGCAGAAATTGTCTCTAGAAAATGCAAATATCCCGGCGTGTGAATAGCAGCCCTTGGCTTGGGCCCAAAATCCTGAGCGTCGACGATTTCATGACCCGCATTTCTTAGCCCATCAAGCAAAGCGTCGGCGCGCTCTGGCACTTCCTGTGGCTCGTGAAACGATCCGCCCTTAAAATAAGTTTTTGGATGGTGTTTTGAATGCTCGGGACTAAAAACTATTTTCATTTCCTGCCTCATTGAAGACGTAAGTTATATCTTCATTTAAGGCAGGAAATTATAGATCAGGTCAAGAATTCTGTTGTTTACGGACAAGCTCTAGGACTTCAGCCGCCGCCGCAGGGATGTTTGTCCCGGGACCGTAAATGGCCGCGACACCGGCATCATACAGGACATCGTAATCTTGTGCTGGAATAACGCCGCCACACACCACGAGAATATCGTCAGCACCTTGCGCTTTAAGTTCTTCGATAATTTGCGGAACCAGAGTTTTATGTCCGGCAGCTTGAGAGGAAATACCGATGACATGGACATCACTTTCAATAGCATCCTTGGCAGCCTCAGCCGGTGTTTGGAACAAAGGTCCAACATCCACATCAAAACCGATATCGGCAAAGGCCGTCGCGATTACTTTTGCGCCACGATCATGCCCATCTTGGCCAAGTTTCACCACCAGCATTCTAGGGCGACGACCTTGCTCAGCTGCAAATTCTTCAATATCACTTTGGATTTTCTGAAAGCCTTCATCCCCTTCATAAGCGGCGCCATAAACACCGCTGATTGAGCGAATCACAGCCCTATGTCGCGTGAAAACTTTCTCCATTGCGTCTGAAATCTCCCCGACCGTTGCCCGAACACGGGCCGCGTCGACACAAAGTTCAAGCAGATTAGCATTGCCCGCAGCCCCTTCAGTCAGCGCAGCGAGTGCTACCTGACAGGCAGCCTCATCGCGCGTTGCACGGATTTTCTTCAGACGAGCAACTTGCTGCCTCAACACTTCAGCATTATCCACATCAAGAATGTCAATATTACTATCGTCTTTTTCAAGGGTGTATTTATTAACGCCGACAATTGTCTCTTCGCCGCGATCTACACGGGCTTGGCGGCGAGCCGCTGATTCTTCGATTTGTAGTTTGGGCATTCCACTTTCAACGGCCTTAGTCATTCCGCCAAGCGCTTCAACTTCCTCGATAATCTTCCAAGCATCCTCGACCAACGAATTGGTCAGACTCTCGATATAGTAACTGCCTCCAAGAGGATCGATAACATTTGTAACGCCGGTCTCTTCAGCGAGAATCAGCTGAGTATTCCGAGCAATACGGGCGGAGAAATCTGTTGGAAGAGCAATTGCTTCATCAAGTGCGTTTGTATGAAGACTTTGCGTTCCCCCGAGAACAGCTGCCATCGCTTCATATGCTGTCCGAACAACATTGTTATAAGGATCTTGCTCAGTCAGGCTCACACCAGATGTCTGACAATGAGTTCGTAACATCGAGGATTGCGGGTTTTGTGGATCAAACTGCTTCATCACACGTGCCCAAAGAACACGGGCAGCTCGAAGCTTAGCTACTTCCATAAAGAAGTTCATACCAATGGCAAAGAAGAAGCTCAAGCGCGGCGCAAAATCGTCAATTGCCATACCATTTGCCAGCGCCGCACGCGCATATTCCAAACCGTCAGCAATAGTGAAAGCTAACTCTTGAACTTGCGTCGCCCCGGCTTCCTGCATGTGATAGCCGGAAATTGAGATCGAATTATAACGCGGCATATTTTTGGTCGTATAACCGATAATGTCACCGATGATACGCATACTTGGGGTCGGCGGATAAATATAGGTATTGCGAACCATGAACTCTTTCAAAATATCATTCTGAATAGTCCCTGCGAGTTTATCCGGGCTGACACCCTGCTCTTCTGCGGCCACAATATAGCTTGCCAAAATAGGCAGAACAGCCCCGTTCATTGTCATTGAAACAGACATTTTATCCAACGGGATACCATCGAAGAGGATTTTCATGTCTTCGACTGAATCAATAGCAACACCCGCTTTACCCACATCCCCGACAACACGAGGATGATCGCTATCATAGCCCCGATGGGTTGCAAGGTCGAAGGCAACGGACAATCCTTTTTGACCTGCCGCAAGGTTTCGCCGATAAAAAGCATTAGAGGCTTCCGCTGTTGAAAAGCCTGCATATTGCCGAACTGTCCAAGGTCGGTTTGCGTACATCGTTCCGCGCACACCACGCTTAAAGGGCGCAAAACCCGGAAGTTCGTCTTCTAGAGACAAGTCCTGAACATCTTCTGACGTGTAAAGTGGTTTTACCGCGATGCCTTCAGGCGTGTCCCACACAAGGTCATCCAAACTTTTTCCACGCAGTTCTTTTTCGGCAAGATCTTGCCATTCTTTGCGACTGGGTTTGGGAAACTCGCTCATCTCGTTACTTCCTCTGTTTTTTCGGCAATTGTGCACGGCACCCTATAGAAAAGTCAATTTCCCTTATCCATAAGCCGCGGATAAATTATCAGATTATCATCGATTTTCGATACTATACGCCATCCGTCAGCATAAAGCTAACGAACGTTTGGCAAATGGAACGGCGATCTTTTCAGTATATCTAGGTCACAAAAACCCAACATCGTGGTTGAAAGGGTTCCGCAAGCTCCCCATAACTGGTATCAACACTTATAAATTCATACCATTGTGCTTTTGGGTACATGAGACACAAGTAGCGTTATCTAACATATGACCATTGGGAAAATTACCGCGGTTCTAGGACCCACGAATACCGGCAAAACTCACTTGGCCGTAGAGAGAATGATGGCGCATAGTGACGGTATCATAGGGCTCCCCTTACGTCTGCTTGCGCGAGAAGTGTATGATCGGATCGTAAAAATCAAGGGCCCCGCAAATGTTGCCTTGGTTACGGGGGAGGAGAAAATTACGCCTCCTCAAGCTGCGTATTTCGTCTGTACCGTCGAAGCAATGCCGCTGGATCGCGGCTTCCAATTTGTCGCAATTGATGAAGTTCAGCTTGCTGGCGACCCAGAACGCGGACATGTTTTTACCGATCGGCTGCTTTATGCCCGCGGCAGTATGGAGACCATGTTCCTAGGCTCTGATACCATAAAGCCATGGATCCAAAAACTGATCCCCAGCATAAACTTCATCAGTAGAGAGCGGTTATCGCGCTTAACCTATAGTGGCCCGAAAAAAATGTCGCGCCTTCCATCACGCAGTGCCATCGTTACGTTTTCTAGCGGAGATGTGTATGCCATTGCTGAAATGATTCGCAGGCAACGAGGCGGGGCCGCCATTGTTATGGGTGGCCTGTCTCCCCGTACGCGGAATGCACAAGTTGAACTTTACCAATCTGGAGATGTGGATTATCTAGTGGCGACCGATGCCATTGGCATGGGATTGAACATGGACATTGATCATGTCTCTTTCGCCAGTACCCACAAATTTGATGGCGTCGCCTCCCGCTCCCTGCATGCCGCTGAATTCGCACAGATTGCTGGGCGGGCCGGCCGGCATATGAATGACGGCAGCTTTAGCGTTACGGCAAATGTACAGCCGTTAGATGAAGAACTTATTGTACGGATTGAAGAACACCGCTTTGATAAACTTAAAACTATTGTTTGGCGAAATAGAGATCTGGCGTTCAATACAACACGTGATTTACTCAGAAGCCTTGAAAAGCCTCCGAGTTATAAAGGATTAGTCACCCCACGCGATCCTGACGACTATCGAGCTCTAAAATCGCTTTCGCGTGATGAGGAGATTCAGAAATTTTTACGAAACAGCGCTAAAATCCGTCAACTGTGGCAAGTTTGCCAGATACCAGATTTTCGGAAAACTATGCATGATGTTCATGTTCGACTATTAAAAGAGATATTTGTTAAGCTGCAGGGACCGGGGGGAAAATTACCAACCGATTGGATTGCCCGGCAATTGCAGGGCCTTAAGAAAACGGATGGTGATATAGATACCCTTGCGAACCGTATTGCTCATACGCGAACTTGGACGTATATTTCGCACATTCCTGACTGGGTTGATGATTATAAACATTGGCAGGACGCCGCACGTAGCATAGAAGATACTTTGTCTGACGCTCTTCACGAGCGATTAACACAAAGATTTGTAGATCGCCGCACCATTGTGCTGGTGCGAAAACTGAAAGACAGTGGTCAATTGGAAGCAGTGATTAACGAGACCGGAGATGTCCACGTAGAGGGCCATTTCATCGGTACATTAAACGGACTACGGTTTACAGCAGATATTTCCGTCAATAATACGGAAGCAAAAACGCTGAGAAACGTAGGAAATAAGGCCATCGCTAAAGAAATTGCTGCGCGAGCACAATCTCTGGGTTCTGCGGAGGATGACGCTCTCTCTCTAAATGAGAATGGCGAGATCATCTGGGATGGGATGTTGGTTGGAAAATTAGCTAAGGGCGAGTCGGTCTTGAAACCGAAAGTAATCTTGCTGGCTAGTGAACAACTCAATGGCCCTGCATTAGAATCAAGTACCAAGCGATTGTCTGATTGGATTGCGCAGGAAATTTCCAAGCGCCTTACCCCTCTTGTAAAACTAGCGGACTTGCCACTCGTAGGCGCGGCTCGCGGTATTGCATTTCAGGTTAGTGAGAATCTCGGTGCTTTACCGCGGTTCAAGGTCAATGACCAGATCCGTAACTTGGACAAAAAAGACTTCGGTCGCTTGAAATTTGGGGGCCTGCGGGTTGGTTTTGAACATGTGTTCATGCCTATTCTGCTCAAACCAGATCCAACTGCGCTCCGCTGCCTACTCTGGGGGATCCATGAAGAAAGAGCCACTATGCCGGCTCCTCCTCCTCCTGGACGCGTATCCTTTGATGTTACAGAAACATTACCCCGAGAGTATTATCTAACGGCTGGTTATGCCTTGTTTAATAAATTGGCAATCCGCTTGGACATGCTGGATCGCCTTGTCGGCATGTTGCGACGTGCCTCTCGTGGTTTACTTGAAAACACAGAAAAACCTGTAGCTAAACCTGCTGAAAGCGCTGTTACTCCCGAAACTGCTGTCGTTCCCGAAACTGCTGAAACACCAGTAGAAAATGCGGAAGCGGCACCTGTTGAAGTGACTGTACCGACAGAAGCTGTAGCAGAAGCACCTACCATAATTGAGGATGCGCCAAAGGAAGAGACCGTTAGCGTCGATGCCGAAGGAGCGCCTTCTGAGGCCGAGCTAGCACCTGCAGAACCAGCTAAATCAGTTGAGATCGCACCCACAGAAAGCGAATCTGAAAATAAAGCTACTGCAGTAGATCCAAAACAGGATCAGAAGAAAAAAGAACTTCCTCGCAATCTCCCTTTCAAGCCTACCCATGAAATGTTGTCTCTTGTGGGGACAACGAGAGAACAATTTACGTTGATTCTTGAAAATCTTGGATATGAAGCAAAAGGAGAAGGTGAAGAGCTTATTTACCAGAAGATCTCCTTTAAAAAGAGAAAACGGGCTCAGCAGCCGACTTCTACTAAAAAGCATCAGCCGAAGAAAAATGGAGTTCCCCAAAATAAGGGACCGTTCCGAAAAGCTGCTCCGGTCAAAGTAAAAGAGATTGATCCGCATTCACCGTTTGCAGTGCTGAAAAATCTAAATACTAAGTGAGCGATACGGTAAAGAAACTGAACGGGGAGACCACAATACGCGTTGATCGCTGGTTGTGGTTCTCTCGTTTTTTTAAAAGTCGCAGTTTGGCGGCTAAATTGGTGCAGAGTAGAAAAGTTCGTATCAATAGCGTTATCATCGCCAAGCCCAGCGTCAATATCCGTGCCGGAGATGTTTTAACCTTTCCGCAGGCAGATGCTATTCGGGTGGTAAAAATTTTGAATATCGGTAGCAGACGCGGCCCTGCCGTTGAAGCTCAAATGTTATATGAAGATCTGTCACCGCCTGAAGACAAAACGGCGGGGAGTGATGCGAACTCTCAAGCGGCTATTCCTCGGCGTGACAAAGGCGCCGGCCGACCGACGAAAGTCGATAGACGGGCCATGGATAGTTTAAAGAATAACTTTGACGTTTAGCGATACGTCGAGACGTCAAAACCCAGAAGAACATTAACGAAAAGTGTGAGCCAGAACATGTTAGAGGAATATTTCACGGCGTGGAATGAAGGAGATACCGGCTATTTCAAAGTTGGATCCATCAAACTGAGCGTAACTGACAGTGAAGAAGAACTTGAGAGAGTGGCTAAAGAGACCGCAAAAGAGATTGAAGCTGAAGTCTCTTATGCTTGGGATTTAGGTAAATCAAACAGCGATGCTTGGTGGCTCGAATGGGGTGGTTTTGCTCTTGAAGAAGAAATTCCCTATTATGCCGCTATTTCGCAGCCCGAAGCTGCCGAAAAAATTAAAAACTTTGATCCAAAGAACAATGACTTCGAATGCGATAGCGTCGAAGAGTTCCAAGAGATGCTCTTTAATGCTTACGATGAAGAACTAACGTCAAAAGACTTGAAGCGTGGTTTTCAAGTGTGGCTTAAAACACTCGGTCAACCGGCCAAAGAGACCTTAAAATCTGATCTGAAAAGCTGGACCGACCGCGCAAAATAGAACCTGTTAGCTTAGAGTGCGAAATGAAATCCAGGCTGCATAAATACGGGTTCCAGTAGTAACCCAGCACATAAAACCAAAGATCACGGCAATCACCACGAAATAGGCGGGGAATAAACAGATAAGGATGAAAGCAACTATGGTTTCAGCGCCTTCTGTTAGCCCGCCTAGATAATAGAGAGATTTAATTCCTCGTATTTCAGTCGTAATCTTGTGCTTCTCCGCCATTATGGCGTAGGTGAGGAATGTAGACGTTGTTCCCATAAAGCTAAAAATCAAAAAAGCCGCGGGAAGAGCGTTCTCTGGCTGGGCAAGCGCGAATCCAAAAACGACCCCCCCATAAAAGATAAAATCGCAAATTATGTCTAGATAACCGCCAAAATCAGATAAAAGCGATTGCCGTGCAACGGCCCCGTCTAAACCATCAAACACCCGATTGATCAGGATAAATACCAGCGCGATAAAATATTCTTCGAATGCAATGAATGGGATGGCCAGCATACCGATAGCAAAGCCAACGACAGTAACTGTATTCGCTTTAATTCCACTAGCGGCTAGTCTTGATCCAAGCATATTAAGGGGTGGATCAATAATATTTCGAAGGGCTGCGTCAAACATACTGGTTAATATCAGTCCTTTTCAAAAACAAGTTTTGCCAAAAGACATAAATATGAAGAACAACGTCATTGTAAATGATTTTTCGTGATCCTCTCGCAAATGTGAAAAAATGCACGATATAACCCGACAAAATCAATCAAGCTAATCTTCTATTAACCGTTCTCTGGCAAAACTATATGAACACACTCAAAATAGAATTACATGTACCATGATCATTAAATTTGAAGCTGCCATATACAACCAGCAAGTCTTAGATGCCATGAAAGATGGTGAGCATCATAAGGACCTAGACGATAATTGGGCCGACACCCATTATTTTGACGTCTATGCCGAAACGCTCGAAGAAGCCTGGACAAAAACCAAGCGCAAATACCGCCGGGACCATGGCTTTGTCATTAAAGCCATAGAACCGACAGAATAGGTTATTAGCCTGAATAATAGGGGTTAGCGCCCCCGGCATGATCTGTGACATCCAAAACAGCTTCAATGGAGGGTACAGATTTCATAACCTCTACCTCGACCCCTTGTTTTAATGTTGCGTCAGCCATTCCGCAGCCTTGGCAGCCGCCTGCCATCTCCACATAAGCCGTGTTTTCCAGAATATCGATTAGAGTGATATATCCCCCATGGGCGGCGATGGCTGGATTAATTCTGGTTTCGAGTAAGATACGGATAGTTTCAGCTTCAGGCGTTTGTAATCCGGGACGGTCACCCGTTACAGGGACTTCTTCTTGCATGCGTTCAAATTTCACGCGCGATATGCTTGAAATGAAGTGCTTAACTGTATTCTCAATCTTAATCTGCGTCCCAAAGGCTGGCGTGCTTAAGCCAGAGCTGTCCATTTCGAGAATGACAGTGCCATCGGAGGTATCAAAAGACTTAAAGGCAATATCCCCGCCATCATCTTGCAATTGCGGGCGAATTCTCTCCTCCACCAACTCCTCAATGGATTTAACAATTTCCATATCCTCAGCAGAATAGCTGTTTTCCTGAGAATCATTAGCGATACCGTTCAGAATCGGCAGACCTGCCATGTAATGATCCATAACCGCAGCCAACACCATCGGCTTCAACTGAATCCACATAGGTCCTTTTTCAGACGCAGGTATTTTTGTAATTGTTACATAATCCTCACCAAGCTCGACACCCCTGACACCCGGAATATCAAAAAGCCTGGATGCCATAGGAGACTGGCGCGCACCTTCGTCTGCATCATCGAATGCAATGGAGCCTTGGATCATAACCTGCCGTCCGGGCAGGAACTGCATTTTATCTTCATCCGACTGCGGTAAAGTTTGAATGAACATTAAGAAAAGACTCCAAATACAAAAATTCGCTAATCAATTGCCTCTGAGCTATCAAATCAGCACATTAAAGGCAAGGGGTAACCTTGAGATAAGCTTGTATCACGAATATACAATAGGGCAATTTTATACGGTCGCGACTGGATTAGCAGGAGATCCTACAGCCCCCGGCAAACGCAGAGGGGGTGCCGTCAAGAAAAACCGTGACCTTCCGTGAGATTTAAGCCAACTATTAAGCGGCGTAAGATGCCAGAGCTCTCCCAAATGGATACCCAGTTTAAAAAGACAATGCTCGTGGAGTGGCAATGCAGCACAACATCCCTCCCCTTTTTCAGACGGATAAGCTTCTACCGCGTAATTATCTGCAATTAAGACAGAAAGACCTGAATCCGTTATCCAATTCAACAAACGATTATCACGGCCATTTAGAGCAGAGCAGGCATTGTGAAGCTTATTTTTATCAGGAACACCGCCCATTTCCACAATCATTTGAGCAAAACCTGTATGAATACACACCATGTCACCTTCTGACACCGTCACATTATCAGCGTCCAGAACTCCCATAAGATCGTCATATCCCACTGCTTTTTTGTCACGGCCGAAGGCCCCCTCCAAATCGATCATAACGCCGCGCCCTTGAACGCCCACTTCTGCCATTTTCTCGATTCCCAGCGCATGGGCATACATACCCTGCTCATCTTCTGGTCCTCGAATATGTTCCCCAGCCTTATACCCATTATAATAAACAGCTTCAGGTATCCCCTCTCCGTTCACATCAAATTCTTGCCCCACATGAGATAATCCATCCCATTGAGAAGAATATTGTGTGTGAAGAAGAACAGCATCATCACTGATGACATCTGTAAAATTTGGAAAATCGTTTGATAAGCGATAATTAGAATTGGGTATCCCAGCCCGCAAGGTGGGTTTTAATACCGGAGGGAAACGCCCAGAATTCAAGGCATTTCCACCTGGCAGGTCAAGGGGAAGGCTTAAACAAAACCTCTCGCCAGCTTGAATTTCTTCGGCGGCTTTTTTTATATGTTTGGGAGTAATAAAATTAAGACGTCCATTTTGGTCATCTACACCGAAATCTCCCCAATTAGAGCCCTCTGGACGGATTTTCCAACGCATGCTTCATATCCCCTTTTTTATTTTTTATTAATGTCAGAGTACATTTAAAAAAGGGGATGTAAAACAATTCTACCCGCCCGATCAAAATCAGTGACGGAAATTACTGCCTTTGCGGTCGAGCAAACGGAGTAAGCCCGGCCATTCGAGGGTATCTTTTGATCCTAAGTCTGTGAATTGAGCGACAGCCGTCTCACACACTTCTTTTGGTGGGAAAATAACTTCGGCGCCCCCAGCCAAGGCATTAATCTGTGCCTGACACGATTTTTCAAGATAGAAAATCCGCCGGAAGGCTTCTGACACAGTACCCCCAACAGTCAGCAATCCATGATTACGCAGGATCATAGCGATACTGTCCCCGAGGTCATGAACAAGCCTTTCACGCTCATCCAAATTAAGGGCAATCCCTTCATATCCATGATAAGCGAGGCGATTGTAAAACATCAAAGAATTTTGCGTTAGGGGAAGCAACCCGTGCTTCTGAGCAGAGACGGCCATACCCGCCGCTGTATGCGTATGCAGAACACAAGATACTTCATGGAGAGCACCATGAACCGCACTATGAATCGTATATCCTGCCGGATTAATTTTGAATGGTGTCTCGTCGAGAATTTTTCCCTCTACATCGACTTTAACCAAACAAGAGGCCGTAATCTCATCAAAGAAAAGGCCATAGGGATTAATTAAAAACTGATCCGTCGTTCCAGGAATTCGCGCAGAGATATGAGTAAAGATGAGATCTGTCATGCCATAATGAGCAACCAACTGATAGCATGCAGCCAAATCAACTCTTACAGCCCATTCTTCTGCAGACACCTTATCTTTGATGCTTGGGACCATTTCCGAAATCAAATCCATACCCATTTTTATCTCCTACCCTGTCCAATTTAATTATTAACAGCTTTCAACATATTACGCGCGATGACAAGCTGCTGAATTTGTGTTGTTCCTTCGTAAAGACGAAGCAGGCGCACATCCCGATAGAAACGCTCCACTTTATATTCAGACATGTAACCTGCACCGCCATGTATCTGGACGGCTTTATCGGCAATACGCCCTGCGGCCTCTGTTGTGAACATTTTACAACATGCAGCCAGCATTGGAATATCTTCGCCAGCATCATATCTTGCCGCCGCATCTTTGGTCATAGACATACTCGCGTATAAGTCAGCCTGGCTATCCGCAAGCATTGCCTGTACAAGCTGGAATTCACCAATAGCCTGCCCAAACTGTTTTCTTTCAGAGGCATAGTTCAATGCTTCTTCCAAAATACGTTGAGAAATTCCGGTTGAGACAGAACTTAAGTGAAGCCGTCCGCGATCCAACACTTTCATTGCAGTATAAAAGCCTTGTCCTTCTTCACCACCCATCAAGCAGGAAGCCGGGACACGAACATCATCGAAAATAATATCGCTGGTTTTAGTGCCCCGCTGACCCATTTTATCATCTGCCTTAGAGATGGTAATTCCTGGAATTTTTGGATCAACCAAAAAAGCAGAAACGCCGGACGCCCCTTTTTTATCTGGATTGGTCCGCGCCATCACTGTCAGCATACCTGCGCGCAAGGCGTTCGTGATGAAACGTTTTGTCCCATTTAGAACGTAAAAATCGCCATCTTTTATCGCAACTGTCCGTAAAGAAGCCGCATCAGATCCGGCTTCTGGCTCTGTTAAACAAAAAGAAGAACTGATCTCACCAGACGCTAAGCGCGGAAGATATTCTTGTTTCTGCTCTTCGGTGCCCGTCATCACCAACCCTTGGCTGCCGATGCCAACGGTTGTCCCGATCACAGAACGAAAAGAAATGGACGCTTGGCAAAGCTCATGAATGATTTCGCATTCCTGGCTCATACTTAGGCCGATTCCCCCGTATTCTTCTGGGATGGAAAGGCCAAACAAGCCCAATTCTCGCATCTCGTTGATAATTTCTTCTGGAACTTCATTTGTCTCTTCGACAATATCCTCTGCTGGAACAAGTCGTTCGCGCACAAATCGACTCACAGCATCCTTCGTTAAAGAGAAAGTTTCCGAATCTAAAGCCATTTGAATGATCCTTTTACTATTTTATTTTTATTTTTTTCTGGCTGTACATATAACATGGAATCCTCTTGAGCAAGTCCGCTCAACCAGTCCCGCACATAACTTCGACTCCTCTGGCAAGAGCGACTAATTGAGGGCCAATTTCCTCCCGTAATTTCTCTTCCGAAACCAGATAGGCTGAGCCTCCACAATTGAACGCCATAATGTCTCCGTTATTGTTATCCTTAATCGGGACCCCAACAGCGTAAGTCGCTCGTTGCCACTCTCCAGCAGAGACACAAAATCCATAATCTGTGTACTCTTTGTGGGCGACTTCGAAGCCAAGTTTAATACGATCCCAATCGCTTCCTGCGTGTCTGCGGATGTTATCAAGCAAAAAATCCCGCTCTTCATCCTTCAAGGCACATAAAAAGGCCCGTCCCATCGACGTTGTTGCCATAGGAATATAGGATCCGACATCAAGAACTAGCGTACTTGAAACTGCCCCACGAACAGCTTCCACATAAAGCATATTCAGTTTCTCGCGGGCCCCAAGGGCGACACTATATCCTGTTTGACGCGCCATTTCACGCATAGCAGGACAAGCACATAATCGTATGCGACTATTCGCCAAAACCGCGTACCCCAAAGACAAAACAGCCGGGGATGGTTCATACCGGCCAATATCTTCGCGATGTATCAAATAACCGAGTTGAACAAGCGTACTGGTAAGGCGTGACACGGTAGAACGTGGCAACGCTGTTCGCTTTGCCAATTCATTATTTCCGACGGCTCCTTCTCCCGGTTTGAAAGCCCGAAGTATCCCAAGCCCCCTTGCTAAGGAAGTTACGAAATGACGATCTTTCTCCGACTGATCTTCTATATCTTCACCGATCATTTTCAACTGATTTGCCTGTCTTTGACGTTATATAATTTTACCGAAATTTAGATTAAACGTAATAATTTCTTGCAGAACCTTGTTCCACTATGCAGAATACCCTTCTAACAGATTATGCAAAAGAAAAAAAAGTTCTGTTTTTTTGGGAGGAGATAAATGCGAATGAAATTAGGTACAATTTCCGTAGCGTCTGCAATTGTTTTTGGCATCACCAGCTTTGCCGCAGCAGATGAAGTAAAATTACCAAGCACTGTAGCATGGAGCGCATATAACACCGGCACGACAGGCTACAATCAGGCTGTCGCTATCGGCAAAACCTTAAAGGACAAATACGGTGTGAGCCTCCGCGTTGTTCCAGGTAAGAACGATATTTCTAGGATGGCCCCTTTACGCAATAATAAAGTCCAGTTTATTGCCAATGGCGGTGGCACTTACTTTGCATCCGAAGGTCTTTACAATTTTGCTGCAAAATCATGGGGCCCACAAAAATTGCGTCTTTTGATGACAGCAACTTCTGATGCGAATATCAGCCTTGGAACAGCCGCTGATGCAAACATCAAAACCATGAAAGATCTTAAGGGCAAGCGTGTTGGTATTGTTCGTGGCTCTCCAGCATTGACTATTGGTGCGCAAGCAGCTCTAGCCTTCGCTGGCTACACATTTGATGATGTTGAAGTTATCGAATTTGGCGGTTATGGCGCTATGTGGAAAGGAATGGTCAGTGGTCAGGTTGATGCTGCGATTGCATCCACTGTGTCCGGCCCCACGAAGAAACTTCAAGCCTCACCGCGCGGAATTTTTTGGCCCGATTGGCCGCATTCCGATACAGCAGGTTGGGATCGCGTTCTGAAAGTGGCGCCTTATATGGTGCGTCATGTTGCGACACTCGGCTCAGGTCTTTCTAAAGATAACCCACAGGAAGCCGGTGCTTATCCGTACCCAATCCTGATTACGCGTGACGATCAAGATGCAACCCTCGTCTATTCTATGACGAAAGCTATCCACTCCGAATACGACAATTATAAAGACGCACTTCCAGCAATGCCAGGTTGGGCTCTCGATCGCCAGACCTTTAAATGGGCAGTTCCTTACCATGAAGCTGCGATTAAATACTGGAAAGAAGTTGGCGTATGGACAGCCGATATGGATGCCCATAACGACGGCCTAATTGATCGTCAAAATGTTCTTGCAGCAGCTTGGGCAACGATGGCGTCAATGAACGTTGATGATGATAACTATAAGGCCGAATGGCTTAAAGTTCGTGCCGCTGCACTTAAAGCAAAGGGCATGAATCCGTAATGGAAGCACCAAATAACGGAATAGATACGGAGGCGGTCACCAATGAGGGTGGCCGTCACCGCTCTCTAAGCACAGGGTGGTTGTGGGTCCTGATGGGTGCCACTATCTTAGTCACCTACCTTGCGGTTAATCAGCTGTTCAATTTGGGTTTTTTTGTTGGACATATCTGGCTAGATAATAAGTATCAGTACGCACTATTTGGGTTGCTTGTACCTCTTGTCTTTCTTATTTTTCCGGCATCAAGTGCGGCAAATAAGAATAAAGTTCCCTGGTACGACGTAATCGCCGCCGTAACCATGTTTTTCCTTCTGGTTTTCTTCTTTCTCAATGCAGAATTGATTGTTGATAGCGGTTGGGAAATGGGCGCGCCGACACATGTGGTAACACTTGGATTTATTCTGTGGCTTCTGGTTCTCGAAGCGACCCGCCGCGCAGGCGGAATAGCCCTTTTCACCATTGTATTTCTGATATCACTTTACCCTTTATATGCGGACGTAATGCCAGGCCCAATTTCCGGCCTCGCCAGCAGCCCCGCAGACACCTTGGCTTATCACACATTAAGTGCTGAAAGCATGCTGGGCATTCCCATGCAAGCCTTGGCAAATCTCGTCATCGGCTTTTTGATTTTTGGCGTAGCGCTAACCCAAACAGGTGGCGGTGCTTTCTTCATTAATCTTGCTTTCGCGCTTTTAGGGCATGTGCGAGGCGGCCCAGCTAAAGTTGCGATTTTTTCATCGGGCCTAATGGGCTCTATGAGCGGAAGTGTCGTCTCCAATGTGATTACAACAGGCGTTCTCACAATTCCGGCTATGCGTAAAACCGGCTTTAGTCGTTCTTATGCAGCAGGAGTGGAGGCATGTGCGTCCACTGGCGGTGTCCTTATGCCTCCTATAATGGGGTCAACCGCTTTTATTATGGCCGTTTTTCTGGATGTTCCTTACATCACGATAGCCGTCGCGGCGATTATTCCGTCCGTTCTCTATTATTTGGCACTCTTCATTCAAATTGATGCATTTGCTGCAAGGAACGAGATGCCGGGCATTGAGCGCTCGCAGCTACCAAGTATAAAACAAACACTTTTGGAAGGTTGGCATTTTATTGCTGTCTTCGTTCTGCTGGTTATTATGCTGGTTTATCTTAAACAAGAAGTGCTGGCACCTTTTTACGCCACTATCCTCTTACTCGTGATTAACCAGCTATTTCCCCACTCTCGATGGACTATAAAGGATTTCTTTTCGTTCATTGAAGCTACAGGAAAGTTACTTGCTGAAATTGCGGCTATCCTTGTGGGGGTTGGGCTAATTGTTGGCGCCCTTTCAATTACTGGAATGGCGGGAACACTTGTTAATGATCTGATCTTTATCGCAGGTGGGAACACGTTGGTTCTTCTTGCAATGGGTGCTGTCACCAGTTTTATTATGGGAATTGGGATGACAGTGACAGCGGCATACATCTTCCTTGCCATTGTTCTGGCTCCCGCTCTAATACAAGGTGGTTTGAACCCAATGTCGGTTCACCTATTCATCCTGTATTGGGGAATGGTATCCTTTATCACCCCTCCTGTAGCGCTTGGGGCTTTTGCCGCAGCGTCTATCGCCGGGGCAAGTCCAATGAAAACTGGGTTTCAGGCCATGCGGCTTGGATCAATCATCTATTTCGTGCCTTTTTTCTTTGTTCTGGATCCAGCCTTAATTTTACAAGGAGAGCCGAGTCGTACTGCATTATTATTTGTATGCGCAGTTGGTGGCGTCATCCTTATTGCCAGTTCTCTTCAGGGATATCTGATTGGAATCGGCAATTTACATCGCAATGCGGTTCTTGGATGGCCAATTCGATTGCTAATTCTGGTTGGAGGGCTATGCCTTGCAACACCAGGTGGCAGCAAACTAATTCCTTTTAGTGATTTGCAGCTTGCAACGGCAGCGCTTCTCTTAGCGGGATCAGCATCGCTTCTCGCTTACCTGTTAGAGCGGCGATACCAAAGTCAGTTACTCGCCTAAAAGCAGTTATCAACGCAACGGAAATTCGTATCCGTTGAAGAAAATTACCTCCACAAGCTCTCGCTGAACTTGTGGAGGTTTTTTTATACCTTACCAAAAAAACATTAGTAAAACAGAATTAAGTAGCTGAAACCCTTAGCTTTCCTGACTTTTCTCAATTTATAAAATCCCCATCAAATTGAAATAAATTCACCCAAGAATTTTTTATTAAATTAGCTTGCAGAACAGCATTCCGCTATGCAGAATGCCGACCGCATTGGAAACGCAAATAACAAAAATACTCCAATTTAAAAACTACAGGAGAACGAGATGCACGCTTCAACAAAAAATAAACTCTTCAAAGGCCTTGCGGTATCGCTTGGTCTTGCCGTTATGAGTTCTGCTGCAACAGTTTCAGCTGAAGGGCTCCCTAAATCCATGATTTGGACAGCCTATGGCACGACGTCCAGCGGTTACGCGCAAGCTGTTGCCATTGGTAATATTCTTAAAAATGAATACGGAACATCTTTACGGGTTTTGCCAGGTAAAAATGATATCTCTCGTATGACGCCCCTGAAAATCGGTAAAGCTGGTTACTGCGCTTGCGGTATTGCCAGTTATTTCGGCCAAGAAGGCGTAATGCAGTTTGCAACAAGTAGCTGGGGTCCTCAACCTTTACGCGCAATTATGACTTCAAAAGGCTCCTTTGGTCTTGGTCTTGCCATCGCTAAAGATGCTGGTGTGACTAAGCTTAGCGACCTTAAAGGTAAGAAGGTTGCGTGGGTTCGTGGTTCTGATGCGCTGAATATTGGGACTACTGCTTTCCTTGCCTACGGTGGATTGACTTGGGATGACGTTAAAAAAGTTGAATTTCCAGGCTTTAAAGATTCCATCGATGGAATCATTAATGGACAAATTGATGCAGCCTTCACCTCAACAGTCTCTCCGCATATCAAGCGCCTAGCGGCAAGCCCTCGTGGAGTTACCTGGTCTACTCTCCCCACAGACGACAAAGCTGCGTGGGACAATTTACATTCTGTCGCTCCATACCTATCGCCGGTTACAGCAACTGTTGGCGCTGAAATCAGCAAAGATGCCCCATGGGTTGGTGCAGGTTACCCTTACCCAATCTTGGTGACAAATGCAGGTCAGTCTGCTGATGAAGTTTACACATTGACTAAAGCAATGGTCGAAAACTTTGATGCGTTTAAAGATAACGCACCAGGCGCTAAAGGGTGGAATATTGACAACCAGAACTTTGAATGGATTTTGCCTTACCACGAAGGTTCTGTGAAATATTTCAAAGAAATTGGTAAATGGACAGATGCGGCCCAAAAGAACCAAGATCGCTTGGTTAATCGCCAAACTGTTCTTGCAGACGCGTTTAAAGCCTTCAAATCAACAAACCCATCTAAGGATGAGTTTAAGGCTGCATGGACTAAAACACGCGTAGAAGCGTTAGCTGCGGCTAACCTGACAGTAAACTTTAACTAATTTTCTGACTTAAATTTGTCATGAAAGAGAGTGCCATTTCTCAAGAGAGTGCGGCGGCGGAAACATCCCGTCGCCGCACTCTTCCTCGCGGCTGGGCAGTGATCCCTTATATCTCAGCGATCACAGTTCTACTGCTTTCCATTAATCAACTTTTCAATTTCGGCTTTTTTGTAGAATATACGTTTCTATCGAACCAGTATTCCTACATTATTGCAGGCTTCCTGCTTCCCCTCATCTTCCTTCTATGGCCTGCCTTTAAAGGCTCACCAATGAGGAGGGTTCCCTTCTACGATGCGGCTCTTGCGGCAGCTATGATGGGGATCTGTTTTTATTTTGCGGCTATTAGTGCGCAAATTCTTGATGAAGGCTGGGAATATGCAGCCCCTGATCACGCCATTTATATGAGCTATCTGTTCTGGGCATTGATCTTTGAATGCACAAGGCGTGCTGGCGGCATGGCAATTTTTGTCATTGTTGTTGTTGTGTCCTTCTACCCTCTTTTTGCAGACGTTATGCCAGGCCCAATTGCCGGCGCAGCAGCTTCATTATCTGACACTGCGATTTTCCATACGATGAGTTCGGAAAGTGTTCTTGGGATTCCCTTGCGTGCTTTTACTAATCTGGTTATTGGGTTTTTGGTGTTTGGTGTTGCCCTGCAATATACAGGCGGCGGAAAATTCTTTATCGATTTCTCTTTTGCGCTTTTAGGGCACGTTCGGGGCGGTCCAGCCAAAGTTGCTATTTTCTCCAGTGGCCTGATGGGCTCCATGAGCGGAAGTGTTATCACTAACGTTCTGACGACTGGTGTCTTGTCAATTCCAGCCATGCGACGGGTTGGATTTTCCAGATCCTATGCTGGTGGCGTTGAAGCGTGCGCGTCAACCGGTGGTGTATTAATGCCGCCAATCATGGGGGCTACCGCCTTCATTATGGCGACGTTCTTGGAAATCCCCTATATCGACATTGCCATTGCTGCAATTATTCCTTCCGTGCTTTATTTCTTCGGTTTGTTTGTACAAATCGATGCGTATGCCGCGAAGAATGATCTAAAAGGCCTTCCAAAAGAAGAACTCCCTTCTATCGGAAAAACTTTAAAAGAAGGTTGGCACTTTATTGCGGTTTTTGCTGTTCTGGTTTGGCTTCTTATCTTTTTGAAACAGGAATCTGTGGCTCCCTTCTATGCCACTGGCCTCCTAATTCTGATCAACCAGATCTTCCCTTACTCACGTTGGGGATGGCGAGAGCTTAAGCAGTTTATTAACGGCACAGCTTCATTATTTGCGGAACTTGCAGGAATTCTCTGCGGAGTTGGTTTGATTGTTGGCGCTCTTGCCTTAACGGGCATGTCCGGCACTATCGCAAATGATCTTATTTTCCTCGCCGGTGGCAATCCACTTGTTCTTTTGTTCATGGGAGCCTTGACCAGCTTTGTCCTCGGCATCGGCATGACAGTTACCGCAGCCTACATCTTTCTTGCGATTTCACTTGCACCAGCAGTGATATCGGCGGGGCTAGATCCGTTGGCTGTACATCTGTTCATTCTATATTGGGGAATGCTCAGCTTCATTACACCTCCGGTAGCTCTTGGCGCTTTTGCGGCGGCAACTGTTGCTGGCGCAAAACCAATGGAGACTGGCTTACAAGCAATGAAACTTGGGTCGATCATATACTTCATTCCATTCTTTTTCGTTTTAAACCCTGCCTTGATTCTACAAGGGGAATGGAGCGAAATCGTGAAAGTAGTAAGCACAGCCCTTCTTGGGACATGGCTTATCGCAAGCGCACTCCAAGGCTATTTGGCCTGGGTTGGAAAACTTGATATTCATCCTCTCGGGAGATGGATTGTTCGGGCTGCTCTTTTGATTGCGGGACTTGCATTAGCCACCCCTGGGGGCGGTCTGGTTCCAATTGAGGATATTCAGTTGAAAATTCTTGCCGCGATGCTTGCCGTACCGGCCATAGTCATCGTATTGTTAATGAATAGGAAAACTTCAACAATACGGAATGCTTAGTAAATGAAACGTGGCTTCACTATATTGATGGCCGCCGGACTGATTATTTTCTGTGCGGCCATCATTACCATCTATATCTCTATCGGCTCGGTCATTGTTGACACGATTGAAGCCAAGGGATCTCAGATTACGCAAACAAAAGTCACTCTAAAAGAAGCTGACTTTTCCCCAAGCACTGGTGTCACCACATTAGTGCAATTGAAAATCGCCAATCCAATTGGCTTTGAATCGAAACACGCCTTCTCTTTCGATACCATTGAGCTTTGGATCGATCCGGAAACACTGGCGAGCGACGTTCTTGTTATCAAAAGTATGGTTTTGGTCGCGCCCGAAATAATTTATGAAATTAACGAGTCCGCTGACAATCTTCGGGCGTTAAAAAATTACATCCAAAACTCACTCGAAAAAACAACCTCACAACCCTTTACGGGTAAAAAAATCATTATTGAGAACTTCTTTGTACGGAATGGGATCGTTGTTGTCCAAGCAGCCGAAATCAAAGGTCAAAAGAAGACTGCACAAATTTCTGATATCCAATTAAAAGATATTGGGAGAGCGGAAAACGGTCTTGTGCCTGCAGAAATGATGCAACGCCTTTTGTTACCACTCCTACGCCAAACAACCATTGCCGCCCTGAAGACAGACTTGAGTCTTTCCGATAAAACTCGGAACATTCTAAATGGCGCTATGGATGAAACTGAAAACGCGTTCAAATCTCTAAAAAACCTACTGAACCAATAGAGAATACAAAACCCTAACAGGTAAAGCACTTGACTCGCCTTCCCATAAACTCTATTTAACTAATAAGTTAATTAAATTGATCGTTAAATATGGAACCAGACCCGTTATCTCAAATTTTCTTCGCTCTTTCTGATCCGACCCGCCGAAAAATTCTTGAACTTTTAGCCGACGGAGAAAAATCAGCAGGCGATTTATCAAAACCCTTTTCGATGTCGGCACCTGCAATTTCTAGACATTTGAAGGTCTTGGAAAAAGCATCCCTCATTGAACGCAAAGTGGATGCGCAGTGGCGACGCTGCTCTCTTAAGGCTGAGGGATTGTTGCTCGCAGATAATTGGGTATCCCAGTATCGACAATTCTGGGAGGAACGGTTTTCTACATTGGACGATTATTTGAAGGATATTCAAGAAAAAGGGAGTTCAACTGATGGGTAACATGAGCCGTGAAACATACGCAGCGGGTTTGGAGCTAGAAATCATCCGCGATTTTGACGCACCGCCGGAAATGGTTTTTGATGCTTGGACCAATGTCGATGCCTTAAAAGCATGGATGGGCCCCGTATCTAGATCGTGCCCAAATGCGGAAGCCAACCCTGCTGTTGGCGGGGACTATTGCTTTCCCATGGAAGCGGATAACGGTGACACCTCAACAGTGGTCGGAACCTATACAACGATTGACCGCCCCACCCGATTGGCTTTCACCTGGAGCTGGATACAAGAGGATGGCTCAATTGGTCACCCCATGCATATTTCATTGGAATTCGAGCCTTTGAGTGAGAACCGAACGCGCCTAAAAATGCTCCATGTTAATTTGGCGAACGAAGACTCCAGAGCTTCCCATAATGAAGGATGGATCGGATGCTTTATCTGTTTAGATAAACATCTTCATATCGCCTAACATAACTATCCTTATCAGCCATCTAGCGAATCAGTTTAATTTTTGTGTTGCTGCTCTCTGACGGAGCGTGCATAACTTAAGGACAACAACTGTTTGTTAGGGATGATTTGTGGCGAATTCTATCGATAAAGCAGAAGACGGCCCTTATAGGAGCGACAACCGACGTCAGGAATTAATGGCGTCGGCGGCCCATCTCTTCAATCAAAGAGGTTATGATGCGACCTCCATGCGGGATATTGCAAAAGAGGCCGGTATGCTTGCCGGATCCATGTATTACCATTTCCCGTCAAAAGATGACCTGATAATTGCTACCTATGAAGAAGGCACTCGTCTGATCACCGAAGCGGTCGTTGAAGCTATAAGGGATATACAGGATCCGTGGGATCGGCTTGAAAAAGCTGCCATCGCCCATATGAACACCCTTTTTGGCGGAAACAACTTCTCAATTCTGCTCTGCGCAGACATTTCCAGAACGGCACCAACGTTGCGAATTCGTTTAATCGAAAGCCGGGATAGCTACGATTCTTTGTTTATGGATTTGATCGAAAGCCTCCCCCTCCCAGCCGATGTAGATCCCACACTTTTACGCCTTAGTTTGCTGGGATCCCTCAACTGGTCCAGCAGCTGGTATCGTCCCGGCGGACACAGCCCAACTCAAATCGCGGCCCTGTTTGTTCGGTTGATACGAGAAGGATTATCTACGACTGATTTTCATTCCACACAGTAAATTTGTTGTATTTTTCTATTTACATTTTACTCCGATAAAATATAGTTGGGCCTTAATGCAGTAATTTGTATGCAGGCATACAAAATTGGACTCTGCTAAAAGGTTGAAACATCGCTGAAGAAATCGCATATTCATGTAAACGTAATCGGCAGCGGTCGATTTATCGTGAGTATTGATTTCAGATCGGTCTGATTGTCGGACCAACGCAGTGACCGTTTGCTCTTTATTGCAATTTATCAGCCTGCGCACAGAGTTTTTCTGGTAGGAAGCGAGTAGTGAAGTTGAACGAAGTAAATATAAAAATGTCGAGCCAAGCCGCTGACAGAATGTCGGTCCCTTCCGTCGTAATCCGTTTTGCCGGAGACTCTGGAGATGGGATTCAAATCACTGGTAGTCGCTTCACAGACACGACGGCATTAGCAGGTAACGATCTTGCGACATTCCCTGATTTTCCCGCCGAAATTCGGGCTCCTATTGGAACCACTTTTGGCGTGTCCGCTTTTCAGATCAATTTCGGTGCCAAGCGCGTTGAAACACATGGCGATAGCCCAGATGTTTTAGTCGCCCTAAACCCGGCTGCCCTGATGGTCAATATTGCGCGTTTGCGAAAGGGCGGTAGCCTGATTGTTGACAAAGGCGCTTTTACTGCAAGAAATCTCAAGAAAGCGGGTTACGAAGAAAATCCGTTGGAAGATGGATCTCTCAGTTCCTATAAGCTTTTGGAAATAGACATTACCAAACATGTTTTGGAATCCGTCAAAGAATTCGGCTTGAGCCAAAAAGACGGATTACGATGCAAAAATTTCTGGATTCTTGGGCTTGTCTTCTGGATTTACGGCCGCAAACGCATCGAAACAGTTGACTGGCTAAAAACAAAATTTGCTAAACGCCCCGAAATAGCTAATGCCAACATTGCCGCGTTAAATGCAGGCCATGTCTATGGCGAAGCTGCTGAGCTTTCTGATAGCGTGGGTCTGTTCTCAGTTGACGCTGCGACGATGGATCCCGGACTATACCGTACAGTTACGGGCGCCGAAGCTCTGGCGTGGGGATTGGTCGCGGGTGCTGAGCTCGCGGGCCTTAACATCTTTTTCGGATCCTACCCCATCACGCCAGCCTCACCAATTCTCCATTCACTAGCAAAACTAAAACATTTTGGCGTAAAGACTTTCCAAGCTGAAGATGAGATCGCGGCTATTTGTTCTGCAATCGGCGCATCCTTTACAGGTGCCTTGGGTATCACATCTTCATCTGGCCCCGGAATTGCTCTGAAAGGGGAGGCTATTGGTCTTGCCATTTCAACGGAATTACCGTTGGTGATTGTCAATTCGCAACGCGCGGGGCCATCCACAGGGCTTCCCACGAAAACAGAGCAATCTGATCTCTATCAAGCCGTTTACGGTCGAAATGGAGATGCGCCGCTCGTCGTACTGGCGGCCCGCGGCCCATCAGACTGCTTTGAAGTCGCTATTGAGGCTTGCCGGATCGCCACAAAATATATGACGCCTGTCATGCTACTAACAGACGGTTATATTGGTAACGCTGCCGAGCCATGGCTCATCCCTTCAATGGCTGACCGGCCATCGTTCAAAGTAAAGCAGGCAACTGAAGCCGACGGCTTCTTGCCCTATAGCCGGGACCCTGAAACCCTTGCAAGACCTTGGGCTGTTCCGGGAACTGTTGGACTAGAACATCGTATTGGCGGCATTGAGAAAGACAACGGATCAGGTCATATTTCCTACGATGATATCAATCATCAGGAAATGACGGACCTACGCCGGAACAAAATTCTTGGTATTGCAAATGACATTCCAAAACAAGCCCCTGAGCAAGGCAAAACGACGGGTAAACTTGCTGTTGTTGGTTGGGGATCGACATTTGGTCCAATCAGTCGCGCGGTCAGCAACAAAATTGCTGATGGCGTAGATGTTGCACAAATTCATTTGAATTACATTTGGCCGTTGCCTGCGAACTTGGAAGAACTCCTCAAAGGCTATGATAGGGTCATCGTCCCAGAAATGAATGATGGACAGCTAAAAACCATTCTAAGGGATCAATATCTGATTAATGCCCAGCCAGTATCCAAGGTTACGGGTCAGCCTTTCAAGATTGAAGAAATAGAAGACGCAATCGATTCCGCGTTGGAGAATTAAGATGAATGTTATTTCTACAAAAGATAAATTGAAGCCAGCCGATTTTGCTTCTGATCAAGAAGTTCGCTGGTGCCCAGGGTGCGGTGACTATGCAATTTTGAAAGCAGTTCAGCGGACTCTGCCCGATCTGGATACGCCAAAAGAGAATTATGTCTTTGTCTCCGGCATTGGCTGCTCTTCGCGTTTCCCATACTACATGTCTACTTACGGTTTCCACACCATTCATGGACGTGCTCCAGCATTTGCAACGGGCATCAAAATGAATAATCCTAAATTGGATGTGTGGATGATTACCGGGGATGGTGACGGGTTCAGTATTGGCGGCAATCACATGCTTCATGTTCTGCGCCGTAATGTTGATATCCAAATTCTTTTGTGTAACAACGAAATTTACGGTTTGACGAAAGGACAGTACTCTCCGACGTCAGCCCCCGGCCTTAAAACACCATCGTCCCCAACAGGGTCGGTTGACAGCCCTTTGAAGCCGCTGGTTTTCTCCCTTGGAGCTGGAGCTCGATTTGCAGCCCGCGGTTTTGATACACAGAAAACTCTACCAGTGATCTTCAAGCGTGCACATGCACACAAAGGGACATCAATGATCGAGCTTTTACAAAATTGTATTGTGTATAATGATGCTGTTTTTGATGACGTTTTAGCCCGGAATGTCGCCTCTGAAAAGCAGCTCCATGTTGAACATGGTGAGCCTCTGATTTTCGGTGCCGAGAAAAATAAGGGCATCCGTTTGAATACCAAAACGCTTACTCTTGAAGCCGTAATTATTGGTGAAAATGGCGTTACAGAAGCTGACATTCTTGTCCATGACGAAAAGAACAAAGCGTTAGCCACAATGCTCGCTGACATGGACAGAGTAGATTTACCAACCGCCTTTGGTATTCTGTATTGCGATCCCGCTCAGTCTTACGAGGAAAGCGTTGAAGATCAGATGACTTTGGCAAAAGAGCAATCCGCGGCACCGTCCATGGATGCCTTGCTTCGAGAGGGCCATACTTGGCAAGTCTAACAACCTAAGAATTTTAGCGACTGAGAAAACCGACGAATTAGATTTCGTCGGTTTTTTTTTGCATATGATAAAATTGTCCCCTACTCTTTATTCGAGGAGAAGGGAGAGCTCATGCCAATTACCAATGCAAAAGAACTTCTTTTAGCGCGCAAATCAGAGCTGGAAGATATATTGCGGGTTAGTGAAGAAGATCAAGCCCCTGTAGAGTTGGATCAATCCCGCGTCGGCCGGTTATCAAGAATGGATGCGCTGCAAGGTCAAGCGATGGCCTTAGATACAGCAAGGCGGCGGAAAAACGAACTTAGCCGTATTATGACAGCCTTGAAAAGGGTCGAGACCGGAGATTTTGGGTACTGCGTCAATTGTGATGAAGAGATCCGGAAAGAGCGTCTTTTACTGGACCCCAGCACTCCCCTTTGCATCGATTGCGCCTCTCTTTAACAAAACCGACTGCCTTCAAAACGTCATTCAGTCTTGTTTTTTGACTTAGATTTTCTACTTTTTTCCTGAAGAAAATTGAGGCCTTTAATAATTCCCCAAAGAGGCACAACAATAACCGCGCCAAGCAGAATATAGTCTGCCCCCCAACGAACTGCGGAAAGCGCCGTAGAGTATATTTGGCCAATGGTGCCGGTAAGATCTTCTAGTAAATCAAGGGGCGTAATATCAAAGAGGGTTAGAAGCCATCCAACCAAAAACGAGCCAACCACCAGCTTAACAATAAGGGATCCCGTATTTTTTGGCATAAACTCCATCCGCTTTCAATAAATCAAACCAACTTAATCATATAGTCAGCAGTCACTATATGACCAGTACCATTCTATAAAAAGAGCCCGGCGTTTCCACCGGGCTCTTAAGTCTCAGATTTTTAATCTTAAGATTGTTTGAAACAATTAGCTTTCGTCGCCGACAAAGATACCAGCCAAATTCAATTGTTCAGCAGTGAGATCCCCATTGCTATCGCCAAGATCAACATTCTTCAACGTGATAGAGAACTCGCTCTCTGTCCCATCAATCGTAATTTTCGTCTCGAATGGATTGGATGGATTATTAGAGGTTGTTACGTCCAGATTAATCAAGTCAGCCCGTGCCTCTGCACTATCGTTGACTATACCCAACTCATCAAACAATTCATCGAGATTAATAACGTCTTCACTACCATCGAAGAACGAAATCTCATCATGGCCATCATCGGTGTCCATATAATGGAAAGTATCTTTACCTTCACCATTTTCAAAGCTACCACCAGAGATCACATCATCGCCGCCGCCGCCAATAATCGTATCGTCACCATCGCCACCGCGAATGGTATCGGCACCGTCACCGCCAACAACGATTTCATTTTCGGCACCGCCTTCTAGTACAGAATGGCCACCATTGTAGGTAACATCAACATCTGCATCATCATAATGATCATGCGGCGGTACATCGATAAGAGGCTCTTCGTCAGAGACGGTATAAGTGAAGGACCCATCATCGAAGTCTGGATTGCCGACAAAGACATTGTCGATATAACCGCCCAATGTATCTTCACTTGGCTCCCCGCGGAATTCAAGTCTTGTTGTATCTTCCGTACCCACAACATCGAATGTGTACTCGGTCCAACCTGGTGTTGTTCCACTGAGTTCGGCAATAAGGGCACCATTCCAGAAGACATTCACATCATTGGTTGTAGACGTGGTCCTTGGTGAATACCAGAAGCTGACTTTGAGGGCTTCACCAGAAACTGTTGGAACATCCTGATAAACGTGAGCATTACTTGATGTATAGCCACCTTCATTATGAGAATCCATCTCCATCTTGGCGTTGCCGTCCTGAGCAGAAATACCGCCTGTACCGCCAAACTGTAGTTCGATCGGAGCATCTGTCCCTAGATCTGATGGATCATCAGATGGGTCAGGAGTATGGATTTTCCAACCAGGAAGGTCATCATATGTCGCCCAAGAGCCATGGTTCACATTGACATTAGAGCCATCGCCCTGATCCTCAAAGCTACCATTAATAACCCGATTACCATCGGCTCCTACAGAAATGGTACGAACGTAAGCGTCATAATCTTCGTGCATGCTTGCAGGCGGTGTTACGCTGTCCACTTGCAGAGGATCATTTTCAATGTCCGTATCGTTTTTAAGAAGCGCATATTTCGGAATGTAGATCTCACCCAATGTGTTGGTAATGACAATATCGTCATTTGCAACGGGGGCATCGTTCACGCCGTTTATGTTGATTGTAACTGTCGCCTCTTCCGATCCCTCAACACTTGCTGAGTAATCAAACACGATAGTTGCAACTTCGCCATCATCCATTGGATCGTAGATAGTATCGCCGCCCTCCGGAACAACCAATTTAACAGTCACGTTTTCAGGATCTGTCGCATTGAAAGTCAGGACACCATAGTCAACTGCGCCATCCAACAGATCCAGTGTCCAGATGTTGGCAGGCCCTTCTGCCCATTCAGATGCAGCAAAGAACAAGGCAGGCGCGCCGTTCGGCATTGTCAATTCGACAGCCTTTGGTGCATCAAATGTCGTCACAACCGGAGCATTTGGAACAAAATCTTGATCCGGAGTATCAACATTAGCTGTTGTCTTCGTATCAGTGATTGTCGCGATCACGTCTGCATTTTCATCCACTACGATTAAGTCATCAAGCAAGATCGGGATTTCAACATTATCAACATGAACCGCTACATGCTCAATATTATTGGCATAAAGCGTACGACCACCGATTTCCAACTTGGCATTCGTATCACCACGTTCAACTCGGTTAGCAAATTCCGCGATAGCGTCCTCGGCTCCAGGTAGTTCGAATTCAGCCTGAGTGAAGTAAAGCTCAAGCGTATCACCTGTGCCACTTTGGCCATCATATCTATCAACAGTGGAGCCAACGTTATCGGTCATCGTCCAACGAAGTGTATCATCTCCGCCTTCACCTTTTAGATTATCGTTACCATCGCCGCCGACAAGAAGATCGTTGCCATCGCCTGTCCACATTTTGTCGTTACCAGCACCACCGAAGACCGTATCCGATCCACTGTAGTTCGCATAATCATCAAACGTGTCATTACCATCACCAAGCTCTACATAGTCATTTCCGCCTGGACGATCATCTGTTGGTGCATTTGTAGCATTGTTACTTCCGCCCCAAACAATGTCGTTGCCTTCACCTGCAATAATACGATCATCACCGGCATCACCAAACAGGGTGTCGTTACCATCGCCACCGATCATGGTGTCATTATCAGCGCCACCTGACATGCGATCATCATCACCGTTACCGCTCATCACGTCGGCACCAGCATCACCACTCATAGTGTCATTTCCGGATCCACCGGACATGGTATCGTTTCCGAAGCCACCTGACATAACGTCATCACCGCTGTTACCGTACATAGCGTCGGCACCGCCTTCGCCAAACATAGTGTCGTTACCAGCTCCGCCAGACATAATGTCGTCATCGCCTATTTCAGCGTCATCACCATTATCGCCATACATAAGGTCAGAATCTGCGCCGCCATTCATGCTATCGAAGCTGCCGGAACCGCCATACATAGTGTCAGCACCGCCGTCACCATCCATGACATCGTCGCCGCTGTTACCGTACATTAAGTCGCTACCAGCACCGCCTGACATGTCGTCATTACCAGCCCCGCCGGACATAATATCGTTATCGCCACCGCCGGACATATCGTCATTACCAGCGCCACCAG
>JBALXM010000056.1:17524-24651 GCA_036960695.1 Sneathiella sp. | reverse complement strand
ACTTATAAGCACCACCAACTGTGAAGCCTGAGAAACCAACAGAAACACCAGCAGACAATTCTTCAGTATCGTCACCACCAGCTGTTTCAACTGTGATGTACTGGTAACCAAGTGAAGCTGCTACGCTAACTGCGTTGAATTTGTTCACATAGTTGGCAGAAATTGAGTATGCTTCTTCTTTAGCACCTTCAAGACCGTTCGGGTTGTATGGGCCAGTACCTGCGCCGAAAGAGGCAGTTTCCCAACCAGCGTCTGGAGTGTAAGAAGCACCAAGCTGGAAGCCAGAGAAACGTGGTGTAAAGTAAGTGATCTTGTCTTTATCACCTAGCTCATTTGTCAAAGTTGAAGGAGTAGTCATGCCACTCGCGTTCGCATTTGGTGAGTTCAAGCCCCAAGCTGGAACTGGAGATGGTGAACCGTAATGCATTAGGTAAGAAGCAGAATCTTCTGAACCCATGTTGATACGACCAAATGAACCTTCAACATACATGAAAGTTTCGTCGACTTGGTCGCTTGATTCACGTGCTTCGAGCTGGATGTTCACACCAAATTCTAGACCGTTGTCTAGAGTAGTTTTACCTGTGAACTGAACTTCGCCTTCATGACGGATGTTAGTTGGTAGGCGGTCATCATCGTCGTAAGATGCTGCAACGAATGAAGTTTGCAGGTAACCACCAACGTTCAGCTTGATTTTGTCAGCGGCAGAAGCTGAACCAGCTGTGAATGCAGTCGCAGCTACAAGAGCTGTTGTGCCTAGAATAATTTTTTTCATTTTGTCTCCCCTCTTGCTTTAAAAAAAGCTAGAGAACTAAAAATAAGTAACGACGCAAGGCACCATGTCCCTGTTAGCCGAGATGAGTAAAAGACTTTATAGGCATCCGGGTCAAGTGCTACAGCCATCACCCTTTTTTAGATTTGGACAAACTGTGCTGAAAAAGTCACAACAAATGCGATCGTATCCAAATAAATGCTCTAAAATACCTTAAAATCAAAATGCACAATCATTCAGTTTCTGCCTTGTTTACCCAAACACTCTATAAAATTACCAGATTCCCGCTCATAATGGGCTTTCCTATATTGTTCGTTTGCATAAGCTGCATTAGACTGTCGGCAGAATATGGCCTTACTTTTATATAGGGCAGACACACCAACACAGTTTTGTGTAGTTTAAGGATGAGTTACAATGTCGTTTCGTCGCCTATCGCTAAGTTCTCTACTTGGATTGCTTATCCTCTCGATACTATCTGCCTGTAGTAGTAACTTGGGTACAGAATCCTCCTTTCCAGAACAAAGTGGGGGTCAAATCTACCAGGATGGTAAAAAAACCGAGGATTCTATATTTGGCGACGGTGGGCTTTTTGGAAGTGAGAAAGGCCTGAAAGATGGTCAAGGTGGCGGGGGCGGTATTGGTGTTAATGGATATCTGTGGCGTGCCTCTCTCGATACTCTATCCTTTATGCCCTTATCCTCTGCCGATCCTTTTGGTGGCGTCATCATTACCGATTGGTATACACCACCGGAATCCCCGGGTGAGCGATTTAAGGTAACCGTCTACATTCTAGACCGGCGCCTTCGGGCAGATGGATTGCGTGTTTCAGCTTTTAAGCAAAACCTGGATACAACAAGTAATTGGATCCCTGTGGAGTTGACTCCAAAAACGGTTATTAATTTGGAGAATGCCATTCTGACACGGGCACGGGAGCTGCGAATTGCCAGAGAAGGCGATAATTAACAGTGGCGGCTCTTAATGGCTCGATTGGCAAATATGCTTCGAGCGGAAGAATTCGACTATAAATGAATTTCGTAAAAAGGTGCGGCTTGCATAAGTCGACCTTTTTTCGTGATGTATACAAATTTTGAAGACAGACGGATAAAACCATGTCCCGCTATAATGCGAAAGAAGTCGAAACCAAATGGCAATCCATCTGGGAAGACAAAAAGACCTTTGAAGCCCACGCGGATGTCACCCGCCCGAAATATTATGTGCTGGAGATGTTCCCTTATCCGTCTGGGAACATTCATATTGGCCATGTTCGAAACTATACAATGGGCGATGTGGTCGCACGATATAAACGGGCACAAGGTTTCAATGTGCTTCACCCAATGGGCTGGGATGCTTTTGGACTTCCCGCTGAGAATGCGGCCCGTGACAAGAATGTCCACCCTGCCGAATGGACTTTTGCCAATATAGCCAACATGAGACGCGAGCTAAAAAGCATGGGCCTCTCCTTGGATTGGAGTAAGGAACTTGCCACATGCCATCCCGGTTATTACGGAAAACAACAGGCATTATTCCTAGAGTTTATTGAAAAAGGCTTGGTTTACAGAAAAGAAAGCTGGGTCAACTGGGATCCAGTCGACATGACTGTTCTTGCCAATGAACAGGTAACCGACGGTCGTGGTTGGCGCTCTGGTGCCTTGGTTGAGAAGAAGAAGCTTGATCAGTGGATGTTTAAAATTGCTGATTTTAGTGAAGAGTTGCTCAAAGGCCTTGGTACTTTGGATCGTTGGCCTGAACGGGTTCGCCTTATGCAGGAGAACTGGATCGGTAAATCTCAAGGCGCAAAAGTCAATTTCTCAATCTCAGATAGTGATGACTCCCTTGAAATTTACACCACACGCCCAGATACCCTCTTTGGTGCGAGCTTTATGGCAATCTCTGCCGATCATCCGCTTACGCATATTCTGTTAAAAGATAATCCTGCCATTGCTGAGTTTGTCGCAGAATGCCACCGTATGGGAACCAGCGAAGAGGCCATTGAGAAGGCTGATAAAAAAGGTGTGGATACGGGCCTTACTTGTGATCACCCTCTTATTGAAGGCAAAAAGCTCCCCATCTATGTCGCCAATTTTGTGCTTATGGATTACGGCACCGGCGCTTTGTTTGGCTGTCCTGGACATGATCAGCGAGATCTTGATTTTGCTCGTAAATATGATCTTGAAGTCATCCGTGTGGTGGCTGAGGGGGATGACGAGCAATCTCCAATCGAAAATGTGCCCTATACCGGCCCCGGCCTCATGATGAATTCAGAATATCTTGATGGCCTTACAAGCGACGACGCCAAAACGGCCGTTATAGAGCGCCTTGAAGGTCAAGGATTGGGTTCTGCCACAACAAACTACCGTTTGCGCGACTGGGGCCTGTCCCGTCAGCGTTATTGGGGCTGCCCGATACCGGTTATCCATTGCGACACATGTGGAACAGTACCAGAGAAAGCCGAAAATCTTCCTGTTATCCTTCCCGATGATGTGACCTTCGATAAGCCTGGGAATCCTTTGGATCATCATCCAACCTGGAAGCATGTCAACTGCCCATCCTGCAATAAGCCCGCAACCCGTGAGACGGATACGATGGATACCTTCGTCGATTCTTCATGGTATTTCGCGCGTTTTTGTGCGCCCCGCAACGACTTGCCCATCAGTAAGGAAGATACGGATTACTGGCTTCCCGTAGATCAATATATTGGCGGCATTGAACATGCCATTTTGCATCTTCTCTACTCACGATTTTACACGCGTGCCATGAAGATTACGGGTGCATCAGAGATCGACGAGCCGTTCAGCGGTCTATTCACACAAGGTATGGTTACTCACGAAACCTACCGTTCAGAATCTGGCGCGTGGCTCCTGCCTGAAGAAGTTATTCATAATGACAATGGCGACCCTGTTCATATTGAGACGGGCGAGCCCGTTATAATTGGTGGCATCGAAAAAATGTCCAAATCCAAGAAAAATGTGGTGGATCCCGGCGAAATTATCGACAAGTTTGGTGCTGATGCTGCCCGCTGGTTTGTGCTGTCCGATAGCCCGCCAGATCGGGATATGGAATGGACGGATGCCGGCGCCACTGGTGCTTGGCGGTTTAAGCAACGCCTTTTCAGATTTATCACTGAGAATATTGACAAAATTGCGATCAAGGGCACTGAAAAACCGAGCGACTTCTCTAAAGGCGCTCTGGTTTTACGGAAAGAAGCTCACAAAGCCGCACTCCAGGTGACTGACAATCTTGAAAAACTTCATTTCAATAATGCCATCGCGCGTATTTATGAATTTATGAAAGCCCTAGGGGATTTCAAAGTATCAGATACTGCGGGTGACCCTTGGGCATTACGGGAAGCTATGGAGATCATGGTACACTTGGTCGGTCCAATGATGCCCCATTTATCTGAAGAGTTATGGGAAATGCTGGAAGGGGAAGGCCTGCTTGCAGATAGTCCCTGGCCACAAGCTGATATAAGCCTCACCGTTGATGATACTGTCACTATGGCCGTTCAGGTGAAGGGCAAATTGCGGGCGACAATTGAGGTGGCTAAGGATGAGGATGCAAAAAAGGTAGAAGAAATTGCTTTGGCGCAAATCTCCGTGCAAAATGCTATTGGTGATAACCCTATTCGCAAAATCATTGTGGTTCCTAATCGGATTGTAAATGTCGTTATTTAAAACATTACCCACTTTTGCTCTTTTGTTGCTGGTAACCGCTTGCGGTTTCCAGCCCCTTTATGGTGAGCAGACCAGCAACCGACAGGTTAAGGGTAAACTTGCCTCCACCTATGTAATGCCCATTGATGGTCGCGTTGGGCAGATCGTGCGAAACGAGTTGTTGGACCGGGTAACCCCAAAAGGCGTTCCCGCCCAATCAAAGTATCGGTTGAAGGTTAGATTGTCTGAGAAAAAACAAGGGCTTGCCATTGATACTGACGATTCAACAAACCGTTATAATCTGACTATTTTTGCGAAATACAGCCTGTTAAATAGTACAGGAAAAGAAGTTATTTACCGAGGAACAGCACAGTCCATTGCCTCCTATAACGTGGTAAGTTCTGATTTTGCCAACCTTACGGCAGAAAAAAATGCGCGAAAGCGATCTGCCCTTGTTGTAGCGGAAGAAATCCACCGCCAACTTTCTGTTTATTTGTCGCGGTAATTTCTTTTGGAATTCAAAGCCCCTCAACTCACCAGTTTCCTAAAATCCCCGGATAAATCTTTGCGGGTTTTTCTGTGTTATGGACAGGATGAGGGGTTGGTAAGGGAGAGATCAAAAGCCTTGTGCCTCACAGTAGTAGAGAGCTTAGATGACCCCTTTTGTTATGTTGAACTCACAGCCGCCGATCTAAGCGATGACCCTGCCCGTCTGATGGACGAAATTGGCGCCATTTCCATGATGGGCGGAGAGCGTGCTATTCGCCTTCGCGGGGCCGGCAATAACACAACAAATCTGGTAAAAAGCGTCCTTGAGGCTGATTACTCCCATACTATGTTGGTTATTGAAGCGGGCGACCTTCGAAAAGACGGCTCTCTCGTAAAGGCTATTAAGGCTGAGAAATTTGGTGTTGTTATTCCTTGTTTTCGGGATAAAACACAAGATGTAACGGCTTTGATCCGCGAGATATTGGGTGCTGCTGGATTAACAACTGACACTGCCGCCTCAGAATATCTCCGACAGAATCTCGGCAGTGACCGCGCTATTTCCCGGCAAGAGCTCGATAAACTTGTTCTTTATATGGGCAAAGAAAAAAGAGCCATAAATCTGGAAGATGTCCGCCTTATGGTTGGCGATTCGTCCGCAGAAAGTGTGTTCGATGTGGTCGATGCTGCTCTTCTTGGAAATTTACCTGTCTTAGAGAAAACACTGAATAAAGCATTCTTCTCTGGCGAATCCTCAATCACTTTTCTCAGATTGATTCAAAATCAGCTAAAACAGTTGCACAAAGCCGCTTCATTTATTGATAAAGGTATTAGCTCCGGTGACGCCTTAAAGAAATCGGGCATCCCATTTTTCAATCACCAAAAAGCACAGGCACAACTCAGCAGACGTGGATCTAAACATTTTGCCACTTGCCTGGATATCATATTGAAGGCCGAAATGGATTGTAAAACCACAGGCAATCCTGACGAAGCTATTTGCCGCCGCGCCCTTTTACGGATCGGCATGGCAAATAACAAACGTTAATGCTCCGATTTCCTCAGAAATCAAAAATTTAACCTTATAAAACCCCTAAGGGTTTGATTTTATTGAAAGTCTTCGTCTAAGGCTGCCTCTGGATCGCCCGCAAAGCTCTCTTCTTCTGTGTTGCCTTGAATTTTTTGCTTTGTCAGCTTTCTACAGATGTCATCAAGCTGGTCTAAATGACCGTAAGCTATTGTTATAGAACCGCTTTCACCTTTGTGATTGATACTAACTTTCATGCCAATCGCGGCAGTTAGATCCCCCTCTAGGGCGAGCGTATCCTGATCCTTCGTAGCACGGGGCGCTGAGCTCGCTCTAATCGAGGGTTTTTTCTGGACTAATTTCTCTGCGGCTCGGACGGATAACCCTTCTTCCACAATTTTCTTGGCAAGCTTTTCTGGATTATCTGCTGTCACAAGAGTACGCGCAGCTCCGGCGCTTAGGTCACCAGCACGGATCATCTTTTGAACACTCGCCGGAAGGTTCAATAATCTCATACAATTTGTTACATGAGACCGACTTTTTCCAAGCTGCTTGGCAAGTGTTTCTTGAGTATATTCAAATTCTTCAGACAGGCGACGATACCCTTCCGCCTCTTCAATAGCAGATAGGTCTTCTCGTTGAATATTTTCAATGATAGCGATCTCTAAGCTATCTGAATCTGTAAGTTCTTTAATAATCACAGGGACTTCATGAAGCTGCGCCATTTGCGCTGCGCGCCACCGTCTCTCCCCTGCGATGATCTCGAACATCCCATTATCAATGGGATCACGTCTCACAAGAATAGGCTGTAAAATGCCCTTTTCAGCAATAGAGTCAGAAAGACTTTGTAACGCCTCCGCATCCCAATCCTGTCTGGGCTGGAACTTACTGGGGCGCATTTGCTCTACGGGAACTTCTTTGGAGGTTCTAACTTTATCCAATTCAGAATAATCAGCCGCTACATCATCTCCCAATAGAGCTGATAAACCACGTCCAAGTTTCTTTTTTCCTGTATTTTCCGTCATAGTCGCTGTTTTCTTATAAATTAAGCTGCGTTAAGGCGTTTTTCCCGGCGGATTACTTCACTAGCCAATTTTATATAAGCTTGGCTTCCCGCGCAACGATGGTCATAAATCAATACTGGTTTTCCGTGACTGGGCGCTTCTGACACGCGAACGTTCCGCGGAATAACTGTCTC
>JBALXM010000056.1:0-17424 GCA_036960695.1 Sneathiella sp. | reverse complement strand
GGGCAATCGATTAGAATATAATCGTATCTTTCTTTGATAGGCTCAATCGCATCGAAAAGTCGATGGCTTCGCCTATCCATCTCAATAAGTTCAATCTCTGCGCCTGTTAAGTCTGCAGTTGAAGGAACAAGATCAAGGTTAGGGATTTTACTAGGGCAAATCGCCTTTTCTAAGGTGATGTCCCCCATAAGAACGTCATAGACATTGTTTTCACGTTCATCACGACCAACACCAAGGCCAGTACTCGCATTTCCTTGGGGATCGATATCGATAACTAAAACAGATTGGCCAACAGCTGCAAGGGCCGTCGCAAGGTTAATGGCTGTCGTCGTTTTACCGACGCCGCCCTTCTGATTTGCAATCGCAATAATTCTGGAAGATCCGACAATATGAATTTTTTCCATAACCAAGCCCCCTTAAATTTAAAGAAGACTTACATTCTTGATTTTAAGAATACAGCCTTCACTACTGGATAAACTCTGGTGTTTTATGGGCTCCATACTCCAACATTTTGCGGCATTGGTCAATTCACCATCTACATCTTGCCCTTTTAAAAACAAAAACTCAGTTTTTTCATTTGCAAAAGGGATGGCATATCCAAGCAATTTATCGAGGGGTGCAAGGGCACGAGCAGAAATAACATCAGCTTTAAAAGGTTCTACAGCTTCAATTCTGCTGTTGTGAACAGTGATCGGCGCAGATGTTTCACGTGAAACCTCCCGCATGAAAAGGCATTTTTTCATATCACTTTCTACAACGTGAACATCAAAGTCACTCGCTATCGCGACGACTATCGCTGGAAATCCAGCACCACTTCCTAAGTCAATCCAGGTTCCAGCTTTCGCATCTGCAAATTTGAGTATTTGAAAACTATCCAGCATATGCCTATTCCACAAATCTGGTATCGTAGACTTACTCACTAGATTTACAGCCTTCTGCCATTTTTCTAGAAGGGCCGCATAGATCTCTAACTTTTCCAATGTTTCACGTGAAACATCGGTGGCTGATTGAAATTCACTTTTAGACATTATTACCGATTACCCTGCCCGCTTGCGGTGATCGCCGCGTTTCACATATGACAACAAAGCAGTCAAAGCCGCAGGTGTCACACCAGAAATCCGAGCCGCCTGCCCTAATGTATCAGGTCGTGCTTCTTTCAGCTTCTGACGAACTTCATTGGATAGACCGCCGATTTTATCCACGTCTAAATCAACAGGGAGAATAAGGGCTTCGTCTTTCCTGAAATCTTTAATATCCGCGTTCTGACGATCAAGGTAGCCTTTATACTGAGCATTAATTGCCATCTGCTCCAAAATATCCTGATCGAATTTCTGAACTTCTGGCCAAAGGCCTGTGATCTCTTCAATGCCTATATCAGGATAAGCGAGTAAATCGGAGGCCGAACGTCTAACACCATCTTGATTAACATTAAGTCCGTGTTTCCGGGCTTCATTAGGCGTCATACGCAATTCATCAAAGAGAAGGGTCGCCGCTTCCAAATTTGTGAGCTTCTCTGAAAAGACATTCATCCGTTCTGATCCAACACAGCCAATTTCTGAACCAAGCCCTGTTAAGCGTGTATCGGCATTATCCGCCCGCAGGATCAGTCGATACTCAGCCCGGGAGGTAAACATCCGATAAGGCTCTTTGGTGCCCTTAGTGACAAGATCATCAATCATTACCCCTATATACGCATCAGCACGGTCCAGAATGAAGCCTCCTGCCCCGCCAGCTGTGCGGGCGGCATTAAGTCCGGCCATCAAACCTTGTGCTGCGGCTTCTTCATACCCCGTTGTGCCGTTAATTTGGCCCGCCAAGTATAAGTTTTTAAGGCGCCGAGTCTCCAAGGTTGGTTTTAACTCCCTGGGATCGATGAAATCATATTCAATGGCATAACCCGGCTGATAGAATTCTACTTTCTCCAGCCCCGGAATTGAACGTAAGAATTCTGCTTGAACATCTTCGGGTAAGGATGTGGACATTCCATTTGGATAAATCGTATCCACGTCCAACCCTTCAGGTTCCAAAAAGATCTGATGGGTTTTTTTGTCAGCAAACCGAACAACCTTATCCTCGATTGATGGGCAATAGCGGGGTCCTGTTCCTTCAATTTGCCCAGAATACATTGGGGCACGATGAAGATTATCTCGGATTATTTGATGTGTTTTCTCCGTCGTTCCCGTTATGTGGCAACTGATTTGCGGTGTGGTAATATCTTTAGTCAAAAAGGAAAAGGGTACTGGTATTTCGTCGCCAGGCTGTTCTTCCAAAATCGACCAGTTAATTGTCTTACCATCAAGACGCGCCGGCGTTCCTGTTTTTAGGCGTCCCAATTCAAAGCCTGCCCGTTCCAACGTGTCTGATAGACCATTAGAGGGCTGATCCCCGAGGCGTCCGGCGGGAATTTTGGTCTCTCCCATATGGATAAGACCCCGCAAGAAAGTGCCCGTTGTCAGGATTACTTTGCCACAGCGAATTTCTGTCCCATCGGCAGTAATGACACCCTGTACTTCACCATCATTCACAATCAGGTCTTCAACAGCGGCTTGCTTAATTTCAAGGTTCGCTTGCCCGTGCAAGATTTCCTGCATGGCTTTTTTGTAGAGTTTGCGGTCGGATTGCGCGCGAGGGCCGCGAACAGCGGGCCCCTTCCGCCTGTTTAACAATCTAAACTGGATACCGGCCGCATCGGCAACGCGACCCATGATGCCATCGAGAGCATCAATTTCACGAACCAAATGGCCTTTTCCTAACCCACCAATAGCGGGGTTACAAGACATAGCCCCTATAGTGTCCAGTTTGTGGGTTATAAGAAGGGTGCTTGCCCCCATGCGTGCAGAGGCCGCAGCCGCTTCGCAGCCAGCATGACCGCCGCCAATTACAATTACGTCATATAAAATCATGAGGCCAATTTATGAATTGGGGCGTAAATGTCAAAGCAATTGTTCAGCATTTGGTTATTCATCATGTTTCACGTGAAACATTACAAAAACCGCATCATTTTCCGATACAGAAATCACCAAAGACCACATCCAAAATATCTTCCACATCCACCCGCCCAGTGATTCGCCCTAAAGCCCTGGCTGCGAGCCGTACATCCTCTGCTGCAAGTTCTGGATCAGGAGCAAGGTCGAAGCGCTTAAGAGCGCTTGAACATTCTTCCAGGGCTAACCTATGTCGAAGCCGGGTTAAGGATGGGGCGCCGGATGTATCCAATCGAGAAATGACATCTTTTTCCAACTGTTTAAGGAATAAATCCAACCCCTGTTCTGTTTTAACGGAAAGAAAGAACTCGTTGTCATTTTGAGGTTCAGTGTTTTTTTGATCCAAGTCGAGCTTGTTTATCAGGTGATAGTAAGTCCCCTTAACAAGATCCCCAAATTCTGTGTCCTTCAGATCAGGATCGCCCGGCTCAGTCATGAATATCAGAATATCAGCAGCTTCCGCCCGAGCTCGCGCCCGGCGAACACCTTCCTTCTCCACCGCATTATCAGCATCCCGAATTCCCGCCGTATCAGCAATTGTTACCGGATATCCCGCCAAATCCATATGAACTTCAACAATATCCCGTGTAGTACCCGCCTGTTCCGACACGATCGCTGCATCCCGCCGAGCAAGTTTATTCAAAAGACTGGATTTCCCTACATTTGGGGCACCCAAAATAACGACATCGAGCCCATCCCGAATTTTCTCGCCTTTATGACCATCGGATAGATGTTTTTCTATGGCATCCCGTAAATGCGTTATCTTTGGACGGATAGCCTGGGCAACACCGCCGGGAAGATCTTCATCTGGAAAATCTATATCTGCCTCTAAATGGGCAAGATTATTGATCAAATCTGTCCGCCAGCCGTTATAGATTCCCCCAAGCTCGCCGCGCATTTGGCGTAAAGCCTGTTGATGTTGTGCATGAGTTTCTGCATTAACCAGATCCCCAAGCCCTTCAGCCTCAGTCAGGTCAAGCTTTCCATGTTCAAACGCACGCCGTGTATATTCACCTGGCACTGCCGGGCGTGTATTCCCAATTTGAGCAATTTGATCAAAAAGAGACGTCGTTAAAACGGGGCCGCCATGTAAGTGTATTTCAGCGACATCTTCACCGGTAAAACTCGCAGGGCCTTTAAATAAAACGACGAGTGCCTGATCAATTAGATAACTTTTATCCAAACTGAATATATCCCGCACGGCTGCCTGACGAAGCGGTGGCAATGGTTTATCTGTCAGGGCTTCAACAATAGAAAAGGAAGCCGGACCAGAGAGACGAATGACAGAAACACCTGCCCGTCCCCGGCCGCTAGCCAATGCAAAGATGGTATCAAGGCTCATAGTGTTAGAACTCTTTACTTGTTGTCGGTTTTACCGCCGGTCATGGATGACCAAAATGCGTTCTGCATTTGATCAAGACCCTTCATGCCCTCAGGCATCCAGGTTTTCATCATGCTATCGGCGTCAATGTTGGAGATATTTTCCATCATTTTGGATTGTATTTCCTTCATCATCATCTCTTGCATTTTTTCAACGTCCGGCAAACCGAAAAATACTCTTGCTTCTTGTGGTGTACAGTCAATATCTAGATTAATCTTCATTGAAAGCGGCTCCTTATTGCGTTGGGCAGAGGTGTTCCTATAGAAGGTAAGTGAAATAACTTCTATGATCAATCAATTGGATGGGTCGTTTACTTGTTTTTTGGGGAATGAAATGAAAAATATCCTTGGCAAAGAAACCAGTCCTTATCTTTTGCAACACAAAGATAATCCTGTTCATTGGCAACCGTGGAGCGAGGAAACCCTTGATCTGGCCAAAAAGCTCGGAAAACCAATCCTTTTAAGCGTTGGGTATTCTGCCTGCCATTGGTGCCATGTTATGGCCCATGAAAGCTTTGAAGATGAAGGTGTTGCCGCCCTGATGAATGATCTTTTTATCAATATCAAGGTGGATCGGGAAGAACGCCCTGATATCGATCAGATTTATCAAACATCTTTAGCCCTTTTAGGGGAGCAAGGGGGTTGGCCCCTGACCATGTTCCTAAATTCTAAAGGGGAGCCCTTCTGGGGCGGTACTTATTTTCCAAAAGAGCAATCTTATGGCCGGCCAGGATTTCCAAATGTCTTAGAATCTGTCTCAGGTATTTTTAAAAATGAGCCCGAAAAAATCACCAAAAACCGCGATATATTGAAAGAAGCCTTAAAAAAGCACAATGCCTCCCCTGAAGGTGATGCCCCAAAGCTAACCATGGAAGTTCTGGATCGAATTAGCGATAGGTACGCACAAGAAGCTGACCCGGAATTTGGCGGTATTGGCTCCGCCCCCAAATTTCCGCAAACCTATGTTTTAGAAAACTTGTGGAGAAGTTATCTCCGTACAGGTAACGAATCCCTAGAAGAAGTTGTGACAAAAGCTCTCACCGCCATGTCCCAAGGCGGTATTTATGATCATCTTGGTGGTGGGTATTCACGCTATTCTACGGATGCTGCTTGGCTTGCCCCCCATTTCGAGAAAATGCTCTATGACAACGCCCTGATCCTCGATCTTCTTCTTCTTGTTCACGGGGAGACGAAGAATGATTTGTTTAAAGAGCGGATTTACCAAACCGTTGGCTGGCTAAAACGAGAAATGATTGCAGAAAATGGCGCCTTTTCGGCAGCTATTGATGCAGATAGTGAAGGGGTTGAAGGCAAGTTCTATACGTGGGATCAGTCAGAAATTGACACTATATTAGGCAAACAAGCAGCGCAGTATTCTGAATTTTATGGTGTTAAAGAGGATGGAAATTGGGAGGATACTAATATTCTCAACCGTTTGAATTACCCTACTTTGCTAGACCCTGAGACAGAAGAACAACTTAAAATACTCTCACAAAAACTCTTTATTGAGCGTGAAAAGAGAATACGTCCAGGACTTGATAGCAAAGTCCTTACGGACTGGAATGGCTTAATGATCACCACATTGGCTAAAGCCGGTCTATATTTCAGTGAGATAAGCTGGGTAGAGAGTGCTGAAAACGCCTTTTCTGCCATTACCACCCATTCCATGACAGAGGATGGTAGGCTTTATCACAGCTATCGCCTAGGAACTGCCAAGCATTCCGGTATTCTCGACGATTATGTCAATATGAGCAGAGCCGCCCTCGCTCTTTTTGAGGTAACTGGTAAAAACTTCTATCTACAGCGTGCTCAGGAATGGGTTGCTCATCTCAATACCCATTTTTGGGACGAAAATGGGGGTTATTTCTATACTGCCGACGATGCAGAAGCCCTCATTGTTAGATCAAAAAATGCTGCTGATAACGCTGTTCCGTCTGGAAATGGCAGCGTTTTGGAGGTTCTGGCAAAACTCCATTATTTAACAGGGGAACGCGAGCCATTTGAGAAAGCCACAGACATCGTCCGTACATTTTCGAGCGAACTTGGGCGAAATTTCTTCCCTCTGGCCACTTTCCTCAATAATTTTGAAACTCTTATTGAAGGCATGCAAATAATTATTGTCGGTCGCAGAGATGAGCGGGAAACCCTCGATTTACTTGCCACTTTAAATGACTTTAGTCTGCCCACAAAAGTGGTGAATATAATTGAAGATACAGAAAACCTTCCCTTCGATCACCCCGCACAAGGGAAAACCCGAAAAGACGGGAAGCCAACAGCGTATATCTGCACGGGTCCTGTGTGTTCTGATCCGGCCAACTCACCGCTCGCTCTTCGATCTGTTTTACGAAAAGAGGACTAAATGTCACAACTTTCCATGCATAGCCCTGTTGGTGATTTAACAGTTACCGAAGAAGACGGATTTATTATCTCTTTGGATTGGGGATGGGTGCCTGAAGAATGGCAATCACAGACCCCTCTTCTTCAAACAGCAATTGATCAGCTTAATGAGTATTTCGATGGGGACAGGTTAGACTTCGACCTGCCTCTTAATCCACCAGGATCGGATTTTCAAAAACAGGTCTGTGATGCCATGGTCGCAATCCCCGGCGGTCAAACAAAATCATATGGTCAGATAGCAAAAGAAATAGAGAGTTCCGCCCAAGCCGTTGGAAATGCTTGTGGTTTAAACCCCATTCCGATTATTATCCCCTGTCACCGTGTCCTTGCTGCTGGTAAGGAAATAGGCGGCTTCTCTGGGCAAGGGGGCGTTGAGACCAAACAAGCACTTCTAACACTTGAAAATGCTCTGCCCCCACTACAAATAAAAATGGATTTATAAAGTACCCTCCCTCTTGGGGCGCAAACTCAAGGATTTAAAATATGACAAAAGCTATTATTTTCCGTGAACCAGGCGGCCCTGAGGTTATGACCTGGGAAGATGTTGAAGTGGGTAATCCTGGCATCGGTGAAGTTAGAGTTCGTCACGCAGCTGTCGGCCTTAATTATATTGATACCTATTTCAGAACCGGCCTCTACCCTACGACATATCCAAATACTCCTGGCATGGAAGCCTCTGGCGTAATTGAAGAAATTGGACCAGATGTTATTGGGTTTTCTGTTGGCGATCGGGTGGCCTATGCAGGTGCACCAATTGGAGCATATTCCGAAGCAAGAGTAATGCCCGCAAAAATCCTTATTAAAATTCCTGACAGCATTAGTGATCAAACAGCTGCGGCCATGATGCTACAGGGAATGACAACCGAATATCTTCTTCAAAGAACCTATCAGGTGAAACCGGGTGATACGATCCTGTTCCATGCGGCAGCAGGCGGCGTTGGCCTGATGGCTTGCCAATGGGCAAAACATCTTGGTGCCACCGTTATTGGTACTGTTGGATCGGATGAGAAAGCAGCCCTTGCCAAAAAATATGGCTGTGATCACACGATCAATTATCAAAAAGAAGATTTTGTGGAGCGGGTAAAAGACATTACAGACGGAAAAGGTGTTCCTGTTGTTTATGACGGCATTGGAAAAGACACTTTTGAAAAATCACTTGATTGTCTGCAAATGCGCGGTCTTCTGGTGTCCTACGGTAATGCATCAGGTCCTGTAAAAGATGTAGACCTATCTATTCTGACGGCCAAAGGCTCCGCTTATGTAACCCGCCCATCCTTGATGGCCTATACAGCGACCCGCGCGGAGCTGGAACAGTCATCCGGAGATGTTATTAAACTTGTAGAAGATGGTACACTTTCCATCAATATAGGACAAACCTACCCCCTATCGGAAGCTGTTCAGGCTCATCGTGATCTGGAAGGTAGAAAAACAACAGGATCGACTATTTTTACTCTGTAAAACGTCCAAAAATTGATAAAAGGCACCAGTCGTATTTCTGGTGTCTTTTTTTATGGAAAATATATTCCTTAAAATATTTGTGTATTTTCAACAACATACTTTAGTAATTACATACATTATTACTAAAATTAAAAAGAAATTTTTACAAAATTATACCCATTTGTAGAAGTCTCTCAGATTGATAAAAGTTGGAAAATTAACTACCCAAATAAACTGATTTATCCCGGCAAAATTTTATAATATCTTTCTCTTCTATATTTTTGTCGTCCAATTTAGCCATAAGACTAAACGCCTCATCATTGGTTATATCCAATACCCACCCATTGCGACGAAGGGTCATTAGGCACAGCGTTAATCCCATACGCCTATTGCCTTGATTAAAAGGCCTTAAAGACACAATACTAGACATAAGAGAGACAGCGACATCAAATACATCAACTCCGCCTCCAGCTGTCACCATCATACGGGGCCAAGCGAGGGCCGAATTTAATTTGGAATGATCAGGCTCAAAACTGATTCCTCGAAATTTTTCATTTTGTTTTTTATGAATTTCGCAAATAACAGCCTTTGACGGTAGGCTGATAGTCATACCTCTTTCACCATCTTGGATAAAGCATGAGTAAACCGATCCTCTAAATGAAAATAGAGATTCATGTAGGCATCAAATTCTTGATCAATTTTTCGTATTCTAAGGCTTTTATCTTCCACAGTTACGCGGAGCGTATCGCCAATTTCATATCCGAGATTTCTCAAAAATTCAGCCGGAATAGTAACCCCGGCAGCACTTCCTGTTTTTCGCAAGCGCGTCTCAAACGGATCAAGGGATTTAGTATTTTGAGCCATTATAAAGGTCATCCCTACTCTATAAATACGTAATTACACATGTAATTACCAAAATATAATAGGGTATTTAGCATAAGTAAAGTGCGGGTTTAGGCAGCTTATGAAAAGGTCATAAAAAAAGGTGCTAATAAATTAGCACCTTTTAAATTATTTAAAATCGTTCAATTAGGTATTCATTGAATCGAAGAAATCATCGTTTGTCTTGCTTTCTTTAAGCTTACCAAGCAAGAATTCCATAGCATCCGTTGTTCCCATTGGATTGAGTATCCGACGAAGAACCCACATCTTGGACAATGTACTCTTGTCTACAAGAAGCTCTTCTTTCCGTGTACCAGATTTTGTAATATCAATAGCTGGGAAGACCCGCTTATCAGACAACTTACGATCAAGAATAATTTCAGAGTTACCTGTACCCTTAAATTCTTCAAAAATCACTTCATCCATACGAGAACCCGTATCAATTAGGGCCGTCGCCACAATTGTAAGAGATCCCCCTTCTTCGATATTACGAGCAGCACCAAAGAAACGCTTAGGCCGTTGGAGTGCGTTTGCATCCACACCGCCCGTTAAGACCTTACCACTGGACGGAATAACCGTATTATAGGCACGAGCAAGACGGGTAATACTATCCAGAAGGATAACGACGTCCCTTTTGTGCTCCACAAGGCGTTTTGCTTTCTCGATCACCATTTCAGCAACCTGTACGTGACGGGATGCTGGCTCATCAAAAGTAGAGGACACGACTTCACCGTTCACAGAACGCTTCATGTCAGTCACTTCTTCTGGTCGCTCATCAATAAGAAGAACGATCAGATAGACTTCAGGATTATTAGTGGTGATAGAATTTGCAATATTTTGCAAAAGAACTGTTTTACCAGTTCTTGGCGGTGCTACGATGAGCGCTCGCTGGCCCTTTCCTTGCGGAGATACCAGATCAATAACTCTGGCTGAGCTAATTTCTTTACTATCTTCCTCAATTTCCAATTTAATGGCTTGATCTGGATAGAGAGGAGTCAAATTATCAAAATTGGTTTTATGACGGCCTTTTTCAGGGTCTTCAAAATTGATATTTTGAACTTTTAGAAGAGCAAAATATCGCTCCCCGTCTTTTGGGCTTCTAATTTCGCCCTCAACTGTATCCCCTGTTCTAAGGGAGAAACGCCTAATTTGACTAGGACTGATATAAATATCATCTGGTCCAGCCAAATAGTTTGCATCAGGTGAGCGAAGAAAGCCGAAACCATCTTGCAAAATTTCTAAAACACCACCACCTGTGATAATTTCACCATTATCTGCTTCACTTTTTAAAACAGCAAATAACAGCTCCTGTTTTCGCATAGTAGAAGCATTTTCAATTTCGAGTGCTTCAGCTGTTGCCAATAATTCAGGGGGGGTTTTCTTTTTAAGTTCTTGAAGATTCATGTAAATCTCTGGCAATAGCCGATTAATAAATAAGTTATTATGGGGGTATTATAAGATTTTACTTATTCTGATAAGTAAGCGCTAAGTCAGCGAATATATCTCTTTCGAATAGATGAACGCTAATAATAGCCTGCATATCTGTATAAGGAGAGTAGTTTTATGTTGGACCAAAGAAATGGCAGCTTATGTAGAACAAGTCAACGGTAATATGACAAATTTGCCCTCAAAACGGTTTTGTTACGACCATAATGACAATAATAATCATTAAAACAGTGGGAATTTCATTGGCATACCTGTAAAAACGCGTTGATTTTTCGTTTATATCGGCATCGAAATTCCGCCTCCATTTAGAAAGAGACCCATGAAATCCTGTCATTAGGAACAAGCTGGCAAGCTTCACCCAAATCCAACCTGACGACCAATCGACAACCCCAGGCGTTGCCAATAAAAGACCCCCAAAAATAAAAGTTAAAAACATCGCAGGATTTATGATTCCGCGAAGCAGTCTGCGCTCCATAATTTTGAAGGTTTCAGACTGCACAGATCCAATTTCCGCATCAACATGATAAATAAATAGCCGAGGTAAGTAGAGCATCCCAGCCATCCAAGATATGACTGAGATAATATGAAATGCTTTTGTCCATTCATACATATCTGCCAGAATATCAGTCATTTTTATCTCTTTTTCTGCATTCACAAGCCCCGAATGTCATGGGGCAAATTACAGGGCCTTTTTCGCTTTGTATGGTCCCTATTGCAAGGCTTTTTACCATCTCACCCAATCCTTCAATAAATTTTGGGTGGGTCGTTACCGTTGGTATCCTATAATAATCAGGAACGCCGGCAGTTTCTGCAAGCTCCGCATATTCAATATCCAGCTCAACCAGCGTTTCAGAATGTTCTGAGACAAAAGCTACTGGTATGATCATGACAGATTTTTTATTCAGCCCTGCGGCATTAATCTCATCTTCAGTCGCAGGTTTTATCCATTCAACAGGTCCAACCCGACTTTGATAACAAATACCATAATCCAAATCTGATATAGCCAGCTGCTCGACGATGGCGGCAACAGACTTCTCCACCTGCCATTGATAGGGATCCCCCGCCTCTATTATCTTTTTTGGCAATCCATGAGCTGAAAATAGAAGCCGGGGCCTCTCGCCCTCTATTTCAGATAGTTTTTGTTGAATTAAATCCACGCAGGCTCCCACAAAACCTGAATTTTGAGGATAACAACAGACAGACGTTGTTGGGCAATTAAGCTTGGCCAGTATAGCCAATTTCTCCCATTCTTTTATAGAAGAGCCTGTCGTCGTCGTTGAATATTGCGGATAGAGTGGCAATAGAATAACTTCATCTGGATCAAAATTAGCGACGTTTTTAACCGTCTCATCGGCCCTTGGATGCCAATGGCGCATCGCAATGAAGACCTTATATTCATCTTTATTATCAGACAAATACGCTTCCAATGCAGTGGCTTGATCTTGCGTTTGAACCAGTATAGGCGACCCCCCACCCAAAAGTTTATAAATTTCTTTTGCTATAGGGGCACGCCGCTTAGAAATTAACTTTGCAACCAAATATCGCAAAGGTTTCGGCAACCCAATAATGGCGGGATCATAAAAAAGGTTAAACAAGAAAGGCTCAACCGCTGCGAGTGTATCAGGACCTCCCAAATTAAAGAGGACAACTGCTTTGCGTGCCACAATAATTCCCCTTAACGGCGCCATTCATGGATAGTTTTAGCAAGAAGTTCGACATTTTCAGGAGGCGTTTGTGGAATGATGCCATGACCCAAATTAAAGATATGAGGTCCTTCCGATAGCGTTTCCAATATATGATGAATACGATCCACCATAGGTTGTCCGCCCGTAACCACATTGATGGGATCAAGATTACCTTGAACAACCACATGAGGTTGAATTTCTTTTGCGGCCCATTCCAAGGGAGTTGCTGTATCCAAGCTTACCGCAGTGACATTTGTCGTCTTTACAAATTCGATTAAATTGCCCCCCATGCCCTTAGGAAAGCCAATGACGGGTAATTCTGGATATTTCGCACGGAGACCCTCTACAATCCGCCTAGTGGGCTCTATGACCCATTTACGGATCTCAGAATCTGGAAGAACACCGGCCCATGTATCAAAAATCTGAATGGCTTCAGCCCCGGCTTCGACCTGTTTGAGGAGGTATTCTGTTGTTGAAACCACCAAAATGTCGATTAATTGGGCAAATCCAGTGGGATCGGAATACGCCCATTTTTTGATATTTACATAATCTTTGGAGCCGCGTCCTTCAACCATGTAGCAGGCAACGGTCCAAGGAGCGCCCGCAAAACCGATCAAGGCACAATGATCGGGCAGAGAGCTGCTTAACCGATTTACGGTCTCGTAAACAGGGCTTAAACGCTCATGTATTTTGTCTAATGAAAGAGTAGAGAGCTCTTTTGCCGAGCGAATGGGATCTAAAATAGGTCCCTCACCTTCCTTGTAATCGAGGGGCTGGCCAAGGGCGTCGGGAATGAGCAAAATATCTGCAAACAAAATGGCGGCATCAAAATCATACCGGCGAAGGGGTTGCAGCGTTACTTCTTCAGCAAATTTTGGGGAATAACACAGATCGAGGAAGGAGCCCGCCTCTGCCCTGATTTTTCGGTATTCTGGCAAATAGCGGCCTGCTTGGCGCATAAGCCAAAAAGGAGGACGATCAAGCTTTTCGCCATTCAATGCTTTTAGAAATCTTTTGTTCTGTGAAGTGGCCACCGCAAATCGCCTTCTCTTCTAAAATAAGTTATCCCATCTAATTAAAGATATAAATAAATAGGTAGTAGTTGTTGTTGATACCTGTGGATAACGGGGATTAGTATTCATGCACATCATTTACATGGTTTTTGGGGATAAAATCTAGTGATTATGATGGCTTGAGAGTAAGTGGTCGAAAATATCCTGTTTCTGCGGTCTCTAATTATGGGGATAACGGGGATAACTTTTTCAATTTGAACGTAAAAATTCGTTTTCCACAAAAAGCACAAATGGTGATTTCACTTATTCACTGGTTTAAAAGGCGGTGCAGGAATCATACAAACATGGGCATAAAAATTTTGGATTACCGTATTAAGCCGTGTTATCCCTGTTATTCACGTAATCCACAGGCCGCTGCATAGGTAAAATTCATATGTCTGATTTCCATTTACACTTGGTTTCTGATTCAACAGGGGAGACCCTGCAATCCATGGCAAAGGCAGCTTTAGTGCAGTTCGAGAAGGCTGAAGCTAAAGAACATGTATGGTCTATGACAAGAACCCTGCGGCAGTTGGATGATATCCTTGATTCAATCACCCAATATCCAGGTCTAGTGTTGTTCACACTGGTGAATAAAGAGATGCGCGACGTTTTGGAAAAAGGATGCCGCAAATTAAACGTCCCTTGTGTTTCTATTTTGGACCCGGTTATGGTGGCCGTCTCCCGATATCTTGGGCAAGAAAGTCGCGGACTTCCTGGGCGACAACATCTTTTGAACCAAGAATATTTTGATAGAATAGAAGCCCTGAACTACACAATGGCCCATGATGATGGTCAAATGCCAGAAGGTCTTGATGACGCGGATGTTGTTCTTGTTGGCGTGTCCCGGACGTCAAAAACGCCGACTTCTTTCTACTTGGCTCACCGGGGAATTAAGACAGCAAATGTGCCCTTTGTTCCCACCTGCCCGCTCCCCGATGAACTCTTTAATCTTAAAAACCCTCTTGTTGTCGGCCTTACCACTAGCCCGGAGCGATTATCTCAAATACGGAAAAACAGATTGTTATCGTTGAAGGAAAATCAGGATACAGATTATGTGGATAGGGATCGCATTAAGGAAGAAGTTATCGCCGCCAGAAAATTGTGTACCAAACAAGGTTGGCCGGTTATTGATGTCTCTCGGCGTTCTGTTGAAGAGACAGCTGCGCAGATCATCACCCTACATAACCGCCGTTAGTCCTCATTCAATATAAGAATATACCTATGTCTAATAATGCAACTGCTTCCATAATCTTAGCATCGTCCAGCAAATCACGAAGGATTATGCTGGAAAATGCCGGTCTTGAATTTGAAATCGCCCCGCCGCGTGTGGATGAGGAAGAAGTAAAACATTCTTTGCATGCGGCAGGCGCAAGTGCAGCAGAGACGGCGCAAGCCTTGGCTGAGCTCAAAGCCCTTAGAATTTCCAAAGATTTTCCCGAGCATTTTGTCATTGGCGCGGATCAGATGCTGGAATGCGGTCCTGTATGGTTTGATAAACCTGTTGATATGGATCATGCAAAAGCTCATTTATCGGCCCTTCGGGGGAAAACTCATAGCCTGCAAAACGCTGTCTGCGTTGCAAAGGCAAGCACGGTCATCTGGCATCATGGAAATGAAGCCAAGCTTGCCATGCGAAATTTTAGCGATGAATTTTTGGAGACTTATCTAAAGGAAGCAGGTCCTGATATTTTGGGATCGGTGGGGGCTTATCAGCTTGAAGCCTACGGCGCACAGCTTTTCAATAAAGTTGACGGGGATTTCTTCTCTATTTTGGGATTGCCTTTATTGCCTCTTCTTGATTTTCTGCGCGGACATAAGGTTGTCTTGTCATGATTAAAATGGCGGGCGTGATGGGATACCCCATCTCTCATTCACTGTCCCCCAGACTTCATGGGTTTTGGATTGATAAATATGGATTAGACGCCACCTATGAGCCTTGGGCTGTTAAACCTGAAGATTTAAAAGAGACTTTGAAAAACCTTGCGAAAGATGCGCCAAAAAAAGGCGGTCTTTTTCGGGGCACGAACCTCACTATCCCGCTAAAAGAAGCCGCACTGCTCCTTGTGGATATTTTAGAGCCTTCAGCGGAAATTATCGGTGCCGTCAATACTGTTGTTTTAAGCGACGATGGTCAATTGATTGGCCGAAATACCGACGGCATTGGTTTTACAGACTCCCTGGCTGAACACACTGACATTAGAAAGTTTGAAGGGGGAACGGCGCTGGTGCTCGGTGCAGGCGGTGCGTCGAAAGCGGTTGTCTACGCCATCCTTCAGATGGGTTTTGATAAAATCTATGTGACAAATCGGACGGCAGACCGCGCTCAGGCTTTATGTGCCCATGTTGGGAAAAAAGCTGAGACTCTTGCTTGGGAAAAGCGAGGAGAGGTGCTTGACGCCGTTGACCTACTGGTGAATACGACAAGTTTGGGAATGGCAGGGCAGCCTCCGCTTGATATGCCTTTAAAAGGGCTAAAATCAGATGCTGTCGTGACCGATATTGTCTATGTTCCGCTGGAAACGGCTTTGCTGAGAGAGGCTAGAGCCGCCGGGAATTTGGCGATTGACGGTCTTGGTATGCTACTGCATCAAGCAAAAGCGGGATTTGAAGCATGGTATGGCGTAAAGCCCCAAGTGGATAAAGCACTTCGAGATTTTGTATTAGAAGGATTAAAAAAATAATGACAATAAAAATCCTCGGGTTAACCGGCTCCATCGGAATGGGCAAATCCACAGTTGGTAAGATGTTCGAGAAGTTGAATATCCCCGTTTATAACGTGGATGCAGAAGTTCATAAGCTGTATATGCCGGGCGGTGCGGCGGTAGCCCCCATAAAGCAAGAATTTCCAGAAGCTGTTATTGATGGTCGGGTCGAGCGCCCTATTTTAAGCAAACTGGTCCTTGGGAATGACACGGCGATCAAGAAGCTTGAGAAGATAGTTCATCCTCTTGTTGGGTTGAATAGATCCGGTTTTATCTCAAACGCCGAGGAGAATGGTCACTCCATGGTCATTATCGACGTTCCGTTGATTTTTGAGACAAAGGGCGAGAAGAATTTCGATAAAATTATCGTGGTAAGCGCGCCAGCTGATGTGCAGCGCGCCCGCGTTTTGGCGCGCGATGACATGACGGCGGAAAAGTTTGAAAGTATTCTCGCTCGGCAACTTCCTGATGCTGAAAAACGAAAATTGGCAGATTTTGTCATTGATACCAATTGCAGTGAAGATGATACTCTCGGCCAAGTTCAAAAATTGGTTACTCAATTACGGGAAGAAAAGTAAGTATGCGTGAAATCTCGCTGGATACGGAAACCACAGGCTTTGATCCGTCAACGGGGGATCGGATAGTTGAGATCGGCTGTGTGGAGTTGGAGAGTTTAGTACCCACAGGTCGCGTCTTCCATCGTTACATTAATCCAGAGCGGGATATGCCTGAAGGGGCCTTTAAAGTTCATGGGTTGAGCGAGCAATTTTTGCGAAAGCATAACGTTATTGCTGATGAAATTGACGAGTTTCTGGAATTTATTGGGGATTCCAAACTTGTTATCCACAATGCTGAATTTGATATGAAATTTATCAATGCGGAACTCATCCGTTTGAAGCGCCCGACCCTTTCCATGAGCCAATCTATCGATACAGTTGCCATGGCGCGAAAGATGTTTCCCGGCGCACAGGCAAATCTGGATGCCCTTTGCCGCCGATTTAAAATTGATAACTCCTCTCGTACAAAGCATGGTGCGCTTCTCGATGCTGAATTACTGGCAGAGGTTTATCTTGAGCTCAAAGGCGGGCGTCAACGGGGTCTGTCTTTAGCGACTGAAGAGGATGAGCAAAAAGCGGGTTTTGTTGCAAAATCTGTGGCCCGCCCGCCTCGCCCCCATTTCGCAACCGAGGAAGAGCTTTCAAGGCACGCCACTTTCCTTGAAAAAATTAAAGAACCTATCTGGAATAGAGACTAGTTTAGGCGTTTGATAATTCCATTTGTCTTGTGTTTCAAAACAATTTTTAGCAATACAAGACAAGCGCAGTAATATTCAGATACCAGGCATAAAAAAGCCACGAAGGCAGAACCTTCGTGGCTTCAAAATGTCGTTTGAATGATGCCTAGGCGTTACCAGGCTCGCTTTGCTGGGCTTTATGAGCTTGGAAAAGACCTGCAA
>JBALXM010000055.1:10237-25745 GCA_036960695.1 Sneathiella sp. | reverse complement strand
GACGGCATGCCTTCTGGGAATGTTAGCGACTGGCTGACTTTAACCAGTGGTAGCGTTGAATCAGCAGCAGATGGCGAGGTCTTTTTATCCGAAGATTCTGCTGGTACAATTAACATTGAAGGCGTGGAATTAACCTTCGAAGGTGTTGAGAAAATTGAAGGTTGAGATCTGAGTCTTATAAAGATCACAGGCGACTTTCTAGATCTGACGGGAGAAGGTCAGAGGCCGCATGTGCCGGCGATGCTGGTAAAGGGGTTGCTGTTATTGTTGTTGCGGAAGTCCAAATCTGGCAACCAGACGCCTAAGGCCACTGAGGATATTTCAGGGCAAGTGTACCAGATTCAGAGAGCAACGGACGAAGCTGTTTTGACAATCAAGGATGTGACAGCAACTGTTGATCAATTAAGTAGCATATCAACATCTCTTTCCGACACCATTAACGAACAAACCGGGTCAATGACAGTATATCGAAAGCTAAGGCCGATGCTGCCAGCACTGGAACAGCGGCTATAAAAGTCCGTAAAGCGATCGAAAGGGTGGCTGAGGAATTCCATATTTTGGGGACGACAGTATCGGAGTTTTTAAAAAACATCCGTAACGGCTAGCTCTCTCACCGGGCTGGAAAATCGTTTAATTGGTATTCCGTTCCTAACCCAAACGGGTTGGGTTTTCAACCCCATTGAGCTGTATATGGTCTTGAATAATAACACCCACCCACCATATTCAATCCAAGGATTTCATTCCCGAGATAGCGAGTTATCGTCTTATCTTTTTGATAAATACGTTGTACACTTAGTTTTCGTCGACATGCCTAATTAGCCTCGGTTTGGCTATTTAAACTTCCGCGAGGAGAGACATGAATTTTATTCGTGATAACTGGCACGGTAAGTTTTCGTTATTTTGGGCATTCGGGATCAACCTTGTGTTGGTCAGGGCCTTAATTCTTTACCTTGAACAATTCACCCACCCTCCATTTACAGGACAAACAACGTCGGCCATCATCCAGACCGCTGTTTTTTTCGTTATCTTTCATATTATTATATACACTTGGCAGGCAAGAGGCGTAATCAAAACCTGTGACCGACTCATGGCTGAACGCAGCCCTTATATCACAGTTCTAATGGTCCAATTAGGTCTTGCTGTAAGCTTGCTCATTACAATATTTTTTGTACTGGGTGCCTTTCAAGCGCTTTTCGAAGATCCCAGCGCGCTCCAAAAAAACAAAATTCAACAGAGCGCACCTTTGCTGAAACCATACACCCTGACAGTCACGCCTAACGGTAATTGGATTGAAATGAAGGGTGACTTTAGGATAGGCGTCACAAAAAATTTAACGACGTTACTGAAACAAAACCCACAAATAGAAGGTCTTGTCCTTAACAGCAATGGTGGACGCATAACCGAGGGTCGAGGGGTCGCCCGTTTAATAAAGAAAAACAAACTCAACACCTATATATTCGAGGCGTGCAAATCAGCCTGCGCGACAGCGTTTATCGCAGGGAGCACACGAATATTAGGCGCCGATGCCAAACTGGGTTTTCATCAATTTTCACTAAAATCCCGCCTTAAGACCCCCTATATTGATCCCGTTGCCGAACAAAAGATCGATTTGGCTTTTTATGCGTCGCAGAATATTGACACGGATTTTCTAGAAAAAATTTTTGGGGCGTCGCAAGCCAGTATTTGGTTTCCCAGTTCCGAGGAACTTCTTACGGCAGGGGTCGTCCATAAAATTGTCCCGAATAGATACCAGTAAGCATATGGCTGAAATTTAGGGGCTCTACCCGCCGACAGCTTTAAATAATCGGCCTGGACCCATAGATAGCGTTGGAAGACCAGAGAGAGTGAGCATATGCCATGCCAATGCTTGATTGCTGGTGATAACAGCTTTGCCGGTTGTTGCCTCTGCTTTTTCAATTACCTCAAAACTGCGTAGATTTGTGCATGAGGCAAAAACCACTTCAACATCGTCCAGTTCGCCCACTCGACAAATGGCATCATAGACGGACTGAAGCGATATTCGGGCGACAATGGCTTCCTCGCTTTGCTCAAAAGAGCCGAAAGCGGATATTGTGAACCCACTTTCCTCCAGCAAGGTCTGCATCGCCGTCGAAACATCGGCAACATAGGGTGACACAAAACCCAATTTCGTGACGCCAAGAAATTCACAAGCCGCCTTAACGGCTGTTATCGGATCCGTTGTTTTAGCATTTGGGTGATGTTGGTGGATGGCAGCAGCAATTTTTTTTGGACCGATGACCGTTGCACCGGAAGTACACGCATAACCCACGACATCCATCTCCCGAGCGGAGGGGAGCAGCGAAGCTGCATAGGGAAGGTCTGCCTCCATCTGAACTAGGGTTTCCGACGTCACTTCCCGTGCGCAAGGGATACGCGAATGATAGAGCACTCCCTCACTTTTGCCGATGACAGAGCTGACTTCTGATTCCAGTGTTTCGTCATTTTGCAGAACAATGACGCCAATTGCCGCTTTGCCAGCCGCGCCATGATCGAGGGAGAAAGGGAGTTTCATTGAAAATTGCCTATAGTATGGGAAGCTCTGGCGCCGCTCGCTTCGTCAGCAACCGCGCCTCTCCATCCGTGATCAGAATATTCTCTTCATGAACCATCATTTTGTCCGCGCCGATCTGCATGCTCGGCTCAAGGGTAATGACCATATTCTCTTTTAAAACGGTCTCATCAAAGGAAATAAGAGAAGGCGCTTCAGTCAGTTGCATTCCAAGTCCATGACCAAAACGGCCAACACTCCCACCGACGTCACCAACGACTTCAGCCATGGCTGCAAAAAGCTCACGACATGTCACTCCTGGACGCGCTATCTGGATAGCCGCGTCAGTCGCATCAAACAGTCGTTTATAAGCATATTTGGAGCTGTCATCAGCGGCTCCAATAGCAAAATTTCGGTCAAAATCACAAAAATATCCAGCGAGCGTTGCGCCAGTATCCAGCATGAAGATATCCCCTTTTTCAAGTGGCTTCATGCTTGGTGGTGAAATCACATCACCGTAACCGCCCTGCCCCGCGCCGCCAACCAAATAGGGAACATCCTCAGCCCCTTGTTTCAGCAAGTCTATTTTGAAGGACCGAAAACACTCCTTCAATGGTTTACCTTCATAGAACAGCTCTGATGCCTGATCAAAACTTGTGGACGCAATCGTGCAAATTTCTGAAATCTTTTCAATTTCAGCGGCTGATTTTACCATGCGAACGGATTGAATAAGCGGGCTTATATCGACTATATCCGTGTGCTTTAAATCGGTTCGAATTTTTTCAAAGTCAGAGAGTGGCATTCGCAGATAGCTCTCGCGTCCCATCATCATTCCGACGCGCGATACCCCTTGCAGTGCATCCGTTACTAACGATACGCCATCATCATCAGCATGAGGCGAAGCCCAGCTCCGTATATCGTCGATCCACGTAGACTGCATCAGGGCTGCACCAATTTCAGGAATGATCGCAATCGGCTTGCCTGCAGCAGGGACGATTAGAAACCACGGCCTAGTTGGGCTTTGCCAAAAAAGCGTTCGAAATCCGGTGAAATACCGCATTTCTGCTTCACTGGTAAAAAGAGCCGCGTCCACACCAAGTTTATGCAGGCCTTTTTGAAAGCAATTCAGTCGAGCTTCAAATTCACTGATTTGGAAATCTGCTTCTGTCATTCCAACCTCCGGAGTGGACTATGCGCCCTAATAAAGTATCTTAGGAAATCCCACGAAGCTTCTCATTTCGTCTTCTCAGGAGTTCGAGTGTCGCCAAAAGCGCAATGGAAATCAACACAAGAATAGTCGCAACCGCAAGGATGGTAGGGCTAATTTGCTCGCGAATACCCGACCACATTTGCCGCGGAATGGTCCGCTGTTCGAATCCAGACAGGAATAACGCCACAACAACCTCATCAAACGAAGTGATGAAGGCAAAAAGACCGCCTGAAATCATACCAGGCATGATCAACGGCATCGTCACTTTGAAAAAAGCGTATGTGGGCGTCGCCCCTAAATTATTGGCTGCGCGAATAAGACTTTGGTCAAAACCTGTCAGTGTTGCCGTAACTGTAATCACGACAAAAGGTGTTCCCAGTGCAGCATGAGCCAACACCATGCCAACCATCGTTTGTGACAATCCAACTTTTGAATAGAAGAAATACATACCGGCGCCAGAAATGATCAACGGCACGATCATTGGTGAGATCAACAATCCCATGATCGCCCCACGATATGGCATTTCAGGTCGGCTTAACCCGAGCGCTGCCACAGTCCCAAGAACGGTTGCTATAATGGTTGCAAAAAAAGCAATAATAACACTGTTTTTCGCCGAGTGAATCCACTGCTTATTGTTGATAATGTCCTCATACCAACGCATGGAAAAAGCGTCGGGGTCCAAACTCATCATACCCTCAGTAAAGCTGAAATAAGGTTCAGAATTAAAGGAGAGGGGAATAATCACCAAAATAGGGGCGATCAGAAATAGGAGAATTAGGCCACAAATTACTCTAAAGCCGTAATACCAAGTTGTTTCCAGTGGTCCTGCGTAACTAGGTAACATAGTTTTTTATCCTAATTTCATGTTATCAACGCCGACGATCTTCGTATATGCCCAGTACAGAATCATAACGCCGACCAACAATAGACCACCAAGGGCTGCTGCAAGTCCCCAGTTCAATGATTTCTGCATATGGAATGCGATGAAATTAGAAATCATTTGTCCAGTTCGCCCACCAACCAATGCCGGTGTAATGTAATATCCAACAGATAGAATGAAGACCAATAGTGAGCCTGCGCCTATTCCTGGAACGGTTTGAGGCGCGTAAACCTTAACGAATGCACGAACTGGATTTGCGCCAAGCGACAAAGCCGCCCGCATGTAGCTGGGTGGAATGGTTTTCATGACTGAAAAAAGCGGTAATATCATGAACGGCAGTAGTATATGGGTCATCGCAATGACCGTACCTGTCTGATTGTAAATCATCTGGAGTCGGCCCTCCTCATCCAGAATATGCATCCAAACCAACAGGTCATTTATGACACCATTGGTTTGTAACAGAACAATCCACGATGTTGTACGCACCAGCAATGAAGTCCAGAATGGCAGCAAAACCATAATCATTAAAAGGTTGGAATATTTAACCGGCAGGGTCGCTAGCAGATAAGCCACAGGGTAGCCAAGCACAAGACAAAAGATAGCAACAACTAGACTGATCCACAGAGTTCGGACGAAAATTTTCACATAAATCTGGCGATCTTCATCCTGCTCGACAATGTTGTTATTCACATCGTAGCGCATATCAACAGCTGCTAAATACTGGGTTGCTGTAAATTCGTCGCCCAGTCGCTTCACCGTAACCCAGATTTCCCGTTCACCCCATATGGGGTTCACTGCAATAAGGGCTTCTTTGAAGGGCGGCTGCATTTTTTTGGCTTTACGAGCGCTTGATGTAAACACGCTTCTAACGCCGCTCATTTCAAAGTTCATGCGTGTCGCAACACGGCCAATCGTTTTAGCTTTTCGAGCCGAGACCAAGTCCGCCACTAGCGCCGAAAAGGCTGCTTCGTTAGGCACGTCCTTGCCATCCCATTGCTCTAGAATAGCGACAGTTAGAGGCAGATTATCATGAATAATGGGGTTATCAACGCTTCTAAAAAGCATCAAAAAGATAGGAAAAAGAAAGGTAATAAACACAAATGCGCCTAAAGGAAGCACCAATCCCGCCGCAACCAACTTACGCCGGCGAAGTGTTTTTTGCAGACGCTGCTTGAGCGGTGTTCCATCCGCTGCAAGGACCGCTTGTTGCGTGGCTGCCATAACTTGTTCGCTCACGGCTGGTCTCCTAGTACGACTATTCGAAAGATTCAGGTAACAGATGGAAAAGAAAGGCCGGGCATGATCTAGTCATTCCCGGCCCTTGCTTTATTTAGCTAACCAAGCGCTAAATTTTTCGTTCAGTTCATCCTGATGATCAGCCCAAAATGCAAAGTCATTCTGCAATGCATTTTTGAAGTTGGCCGGTGCTGTTGGCATATGTGGTTTCATATCGATACCTGCTTCAGCATGTTTACCAACAAGCGGTGCTGCTGATTTACGGACCGGACCATAGGAGATCCAACTTGCTTGATCAGCATTTCGTTTAGTATCTGTAGAAAAAGCAATAAATTTCATTGCTTCGGCTTTGTTTGGCGCACCTTTTGGAATAACCCAAAGATCAAGATCCCAAACCTGTCCGTCCCAAACAATTTCAAATGGCTTTTTCTCAGTGACTTGTGCACCGAAAATACGGCCATTATAGGCAGTTGTCATGGCAACTTCACCATCAGCCAGCATTTGTGGTGGTTGTGCACCAGCTTCCCACCAAACAGTGACATCTTTAATAGTATCAAGTTTAGCCAACGCCCGAGAAACGCCTGCTTTTGTAGCCAAAATGCCATAAACATCTGCTGCAGCTACACCATCAGCCATCAAAGCCATTTCTAGATTGGCTTTTGGACCTTTGCGAAGACCGCGCTTGCCAGGGAAATCTTTTACGTTAAAAAAGTCAGCCATCGTTTTTGGCGCGTTGCCAGTAAACTTTGTCTTGTCATAGGCGTAGACTGTTGACCAAACGATTGATGCAACACCGCAATCGACAAGTGTTCCTTCAATGAAATCCTCTGTTGCAGGTGTGCCGTCAGCACCCGCAGGCAAAATGGATGGATCGATTTCTTCAAGAAGACCCTCATCGCAGCCACGAACAGCGTCGGACAATTCAACGTCAACCAAATCCCAAATGACCTTACCGGATTCAACCTGAGCTTTCACCTCGGCCAGTCCACCATTATAGTCTTCGGAGTTAATCTTGGTGCCGCCCATAGCTTCCCATGGCTTGTGATAGGCTTCAACCTGACTTTTTGTGTATCCACCGCCCCACGAAACAATTGTAAGGTTGTCTGCAAAAGCAGTGCTCGCAGCGAATAATCCAACTGCCGCTATGCTTGTAAATAAGAGTGATTTCTTCATGATATTCTATTTTTCCCTGTCTCAAAATACAGCCGCTCATAAGAGCGACATTTCCCAATTTCTGTTCCGTCAACTCCCAGTTACCGGAACTAAGTAACGAAATATAATATTTCGCTAATTAAGCATCAAGCGCACGACAATCGTCGAGTGCCCAACCAATCTTTACCTGACTACCTTCAACCAACGGAGAAAGGCCAGATGCATTAGGCACTTTGATAATAAAATCATCATGCCCGCAAACATCTATCCGAGTCCGAATGTGATCCCCTAGATAAATCAGTTCTTCAACTTTTCCGCTGAAAACATTTGGATGTTTTCCATCTGCCGGATTAATCTCAACTCTCTCAGGTCGTAAGGACAGGGAGGAACGATCGCCAACATTTCCAGCATTCACATCTAATGCACGGACAACACCGGCACCTGGAATCTCGACAACGCAACCACGTCCATCCTTTTCTTTTATTATGCCTTCAAGTTTGTTGTTCTCCCCAATAAACTGGGCAACAAATGCGTTCTCAGGCTGCTCATATAGTTCGTCAGGCGGCGCAATCTGCTGAATAACCCCGTCATTGAAAACAGCAACCCGCGATGACATCGTCAGGGCCTCTGACTGATCATGTGTCACATAGACAACCGTTACACCCAAACTTTCATGAATATGTTTGATTTCATACTGCATCTGCTCTCGCAGCTGTTTATCAAGCGCTCCCAAAGGCTCATCCATCAGCACGAGTTCTGGATCAAACACTAAAGCTCGGGCAACAGCCACACGTTGCTGCTGACCACCAGAAAGTTGAGCGGGGCGCCGATTACCAAAGTCACCGAGCTGCACCATATCAAGGGCTCTCTTAACCTTAGTCTCCATCTCCGATTTGTTCATACCGCGAACCTGCAACGGAAACGCCAAATTTTCGAACACTGTCATGTGTGGAAAAAGCGCGTAATTTTGAAAAACCATACCAATGCCGCGCTTATGGGGCGCCACGTCATTGATTGATTTCCCATCTAAGGTAATTTCACCATGAGTCGCGGGCTCAAATCCAGCGAGCATCATCAGACAGGTCGTTTTCCCTGATCCGGATGGGCCCAACATGGTCAAGAATTCACCGCGTGCGACATCTAAGTTTAAATTTTTTACGACGAGTGTTTCACCGTCATAGCTCTTCTGGACTTCGCGAAACCGCACAAGCGGTTCATTCGAGTCGGACATTTGCTCTCCCAGCTGGCATTGTTTTTTCTGCCGCGAATTTTAAAGCCGCTCCCACCGGCTATACTGCTATGTCGTCTTTTATTTTTCAGGTTATTCCTTTTATAGAACTTCACCTGCAAACGATCATATATTAACGTTAGCACACAGTTCGCAAATTTCGCAAACCATTATAAACTTTCTTTTTTCGATTAAATCAAAGACCTCAAATACAGCTCCATTTAAAGTAAGATTGAAGGATTATTGAGAATTTCATCTACTCAACCCACAATGGAAATAGTTTAAAAAAATATACAATTCAACTACTTAGATGATATTTACCAAGTGATTATCGAAATTTCCACAGTGCCACTCAAGATTGATTTTAAACATCATGAGAAGATCACCGATCTGCCTGTTTGGTTAGGCGACCTAATTGAACCGCATTGGGCTATAGGGTGCAATATCAAACAACAAATTTTCCTCACCAACAATTGAAGCAACAATCTTTCCGGTAATCCCTCCAAGGGTCAGTCCCAAATGTTGATGCCCAAATGCGAGAATAATGTTTTTGTTTACAGGTGATTGTCCAATAACAGGTAAAGCATCTGGCATGGATGGTCGAAAACCAAGCCAACGACTTTCAGTAGCGCCTAGATCTGGGAGTGCTTGCTTCGCCGTTTTTTCCAAATACCGCAATACGTTCCCTGTGTATTCTTTATCAAGCCCCCCGAGTTCCACGGTACCTGCAATCCGAATCTGTTGACCCAAAGGGGTCATGTAAAAGCCCTTTTCTGCCCAACCAACGGGGCGAGTAAGGGACGTCTTTTCTGCATTCAGCATTAGATGGTATCCCCGCTCAGTGTCCAACGGCATTCTGCCGGCAAGAGACGGGAGCAATGCCTTGGAATGAGCGCCAGCTGCGACAACAACTTTGCGTGCCTGAAGTTTGTTTTCACTATAGCGAAGACTAATGTCCTCTGTACCGTTTGCCTCTATGGCCTGCACCTCATCCCGTATGAGCGTTCCGCCATTAGCGACAAATTTTTCAACCAGTCGTTCGATCAACCTGCCAGGAGATAGAAACTGAAAAGCTTGATCAAAAAGGACACCTTTGTGAAAGATAGGGTTTAGGCTTGGCTCCAAATCATGGATCTCTAGAGCAGACACTTCCTGAAATGAAACACCGCGTTCTTGGCGGGCCTGAAGATCAGGGTGAGCCGCCTTATAACCCTTCTCTGTGTTGTAGAGATACAAGCATCCACGGCGCTGAATCAGGTCCAGCGCATTCGCGTCTTCAATCAACGGCATAAGACCGCTCTCTGCTTGTGCCAGTAAAACTGACAAGGCATCAATGATGTACGCCACTTTATTGGGGCGGCAGTTGACAAGAAATTCCGCTAGCCAGGGTATCATTCGATGAATAGTGCGCCATTTAACCGAAAGCGGACTATCCTTACTCAGAATCATGCCCGGCGCCTGTAACGGCAGTGAGGATGAGTTTATTGGAATACAAGCGTAATTCGCAAATGTGCAGGCACTACCGCTTGCCGTGCTTTCACTCGGTGCGCCTCGATCCAGGAGACAAACGTTTTTCCCCGATTTCTGCAACCATAATGCGCAGGAAATACCGACCATTCCGGCCCCAACGACAGCGACATCATATTTTGCGCTTTTTTTACTGGCCAATTTACTAATTTATAAATTCCTCACTATCGTTCTGAACCACACAGTCAATACTATTATCTAACCGGCGTTTCAAAAACTTTGTATAACAGGACAACATGTCAGTTATATAATATTTACTGGGATGCTTAGGCCGACTTTTACGTTGTCCATAACAACATTTGTGTGAAAACGTTTCACGTTCGAATTGTGAAAGAAAAAGCGACGCGTAAAATCTTCATAGTCTTTCATGTCTTTTGCAGTGAGGATCATGATAAAATCTGCATTTCCTGTCACGTAGTAGCATTGCATTACTTCTGGAGTGTTCAGCATGGTTTCCTTAAATTGATCCAAAAATTCTGGACGCTCCCTCTCCAACGTAACTTCCACAATCATTGTCAGACTTCGTCCAATGATCTCTCGGTTTAAAACAGCAATTTCTTCAGCGATTACCCCTGTATCACGCATTTTTTTGAGTCGCTTTTGGCAAGCTGTCGGGGATAATCCGACGGCCTCCCCCAATTGCTCAGCCGTTAAACGGCTGTTTTTTTGAACCAGCGTTAGCAGCCTCACGTCAAATTCATCCAAAGAAGCCTCCATCGATTAAAATACGCATCTATTCGGTAATATTGGACTTTTTTATACCGATTTTCTTAATTATCGTATTTTTTTAATAACAGAAAACAAATTACAGTTACATTTATTGTTATTTATAATTTTACGAGGCCGGGTATGGACATAAACGATTTCGCAGATGCAACTTTGAAACACCATCACAATGAAAATTATAACCGCAACCCCGATTACTCGATTGAACTCTCATCTGTTTTAGATAAAGAGAGTTGTGACAACGCCTATCACACCATCAGTAAATGGGACGGTTATGCGCCCTCACCTCTGGTTTCTCTTTTCGGACTGGCAAAAAAAATCGGTGTTGCCGACATCCTATATAAACACGAAGGTGAGCGATTTGGCCTTGGCAGTTTCAAGGCTCTCGGTGGCGCCTACTCGGTCCTACAATTACTCATTCAAGAGGTCTCTAAAGCAACATCAAAGCAAGTCGGAGTAGATGAAATTATTTCCGGAGAATATGCGGACATCATTCGTGAAATTACAGTAATAACCGCGACCGACGGAAATCATGGGCGATCTGTTGCATGGGGCGCCCAGAAATTTGGATGTAATTCTTTTATTTACATGCATGCGGGCGTGAGTAGCGGCCGTGCAAAAGCGGTTGAAGCCTTTGGCGCTACTGTCGTCTGGGTCGATGGAAATTATGACCAGTCCGTCCACGAGGCCGCAGAGGCTGCCACAAAGAACGCTTGGTTCGTCGTCTCCGACACCTCCTATGAAGGTTATACAGAACTACCCAAAAATGTCATGGCGGGTTACACGGTAATGACAACAGAAATCATTCAACAACTGCCTAAAAACAAGCTACCTACTCATGTCTTTGTCCAAGGAGGCGTTGGCGGATTGGCGGGAGCCGTTTGCTCACATCTATGGCAATCATTGGGGCCCGAACGCCCTCGGTTCGTGATTGTCGAGCCCGACCGTGCCGATTGCTTGTTCCAAAGCGGCCTTCGCGGGGAGATGACGGATGTCTCCATCCAAGAAGAGACCGTTATGGCAGGTTTATCATGCGGTGAAGTTTCCAGCCTGGCATGGCAAATCCTTCTGGGCGGCACCAATGATTTTATGACTATTGAGGATGAACTGATTGCGCCGACTATGAAACTATTGGCAAAAGGCATTGGAGATGATCAACGGCTCGTCGCTGGCGAATCTGCTGTTGCTGGACTTGCCGGCGCAATTGCTGCGAGGATGAACACCGATCTGAGGTCAGAACTTGGCCTAACTGAGTCCTCCCGTATTCTGGTTTTTGGAACAGAAGGGGCAACAGATCCGGCTATCTATGAAAAACTGGTAGGTTTGTCACCTGCCGATGTTGAAGTCTGAGCAGGGATGATTCTCGATGGAATGGTCGATGTAATAAAACATCGATCCATTGCGTCCTCTTGGGACCCCATTATTTTATGCCTAAATGGGTATCCATGCACATAACTTCATGCCAACTATTTCCCGAAAAACAATGACAGCGTTCAGCTAGGTAATCCCTGCTTAACGCTGTCTAAACCATATAATATCGGGGATATTTAGGAGTTTAGTATTTCAGGCCTTGCGCAACACGGTCAATGTCGCCGCGAACCAAGCCGATATCGGAAAGTTCACGATCATCCAGTGCGCTTAGTTCTAAAACAGTTTTACGGTATTTTAGATGCTGCTGGATTTTTGCGTAAAGGCTTTCGATGGAAGACAGAACAACAAAAGTAGTCCGCTGAATTCCTTCAGAAATGAAGCCAGGTGTTGGTGTTAGTACGTTCATGTCTCTCTCCTCCAATTAATTTGATAACCCCTATCTAGTCGGAAAAATTCACGCTGACTTGCTTAATTACCTCACAGCATCTATGCGAATTATGCATAGCTACATTAGGTATTTTTTAATTTTTATGGGGCCACAATAATCTTCACCGAAAGCAATGCCCTCAAGTGGTAAAAGAGAGCCGTCCCTATTCCTGCCGCGTTGATGAAACCTACATAAAGGTTAACGGGAAATGGAAGCACTTATACAGGGCAATTGACTAGGAGGGGATATTCTTGATTTCTGTTTCACTGCCACTCGGAGCACAAGAGCAGCCAAGCATTTCCTGAAAAAAGCAGTAAAAAACAATAAGCTCCATGCTCCCCTGTCTATCTCCTCAGACAAAGCCCCAACTTATGGTGCCGCTATCAGGGAGTTGATAAAGGAAAACGTTCTTCCCAAAACCATTCTTCATCGAAAGATCAAATATCTCGATAACAGGTTTGAAGGAGATCATGGCAAACTCAAGCGATTAAACAAGCCCGTTTTAGGCTTCAAATCCTATAAAATGGCTTATGCCACAATTAGAGGGTTTGAAGTGAATTGCAAGAATATTAGAATTGTGCCAGACAAGCAAAGGCCTTACCTACATTACAGCGCCAATATTCCAGGGTACAAACTCACAATCACCAAATCCATTGAGTTCAGATTTGGAGCGGGTGCCACTGGCCACAGAAATGATCTTGTCCAGGATTTTCTGGCCTACTTCGTCCACAGACTTGCCCTCGCTAACAATCACACCGCAATTGATGTCCATGTCATTCTCCATGTGATTAAACATCTCGCTATTGGTCGCCAACTTGATCGATGGCACCGGTTTATTTCCGTAAACCGATCCTCGGCCGGTGGTGAAACAGATTAGATTTGCCCCCGACGCCACCTGTCCAGTGATCGAACAGGGATCGTACCCGGGACTGTCCATGAAGTTGAGGCCCTTGGTGGTGATGGTCTGACCGTATTCATAAACACCCATCAATGGAGAACGTCCCCCTTTTGCAACCGCCCCCAGGGATTTCTCCAATATGGTTGTTAAGCCCCCCTTCTTGTTGCCCGGGGATGGATTGTTATTCAACTCACCGCCGAGCTTGCTGGTGTAGTCTTCCCACCAGCGGATGCGTTCGATCAACTTCTCTCCGATTTGCCTCGATGCGGCGCGCCGTATCAATAGATGTTCTGCCCCATAAATCTCCGGGGTCTCACTTAATATTGCCGTTCCCCCATTGGCCACCAGCAAGTCAGAAGCACTTCCCAAAGCTGGATTGGCCGTAATACCCGAATAGCCATCAGATCCACCGCATTGCAGGGCGAGTTTCAATTCGCTGATCGGCAGGGTGCTGCGACCCACTTTATTGACTATGGGCAGCATATCGCGAACTGCCCCTTTGACCGCATCAATTGCTTTGCGCGTACCCCCTTCTTTCTGAATGGTAAAGCACCGCAACAAGTCTCCTTCCTTAAGGCCGTATTCCTCCATAATGAAGGAAATCTGTAGCGCCTCGCAACCAAGACCCACAAGAACAATACCACCAAAATTTGGGTGACTGGCGAACCCCCAAAGGGTTCGCCTAAGCATATCAAAGGCTTCTCCGCTGGACGCCATGCCGCAGCCAGATCCATGGATAATCGGCAAAATACCATCTACATTGGCAAAGTCTGATAACGCCGTTTCGCGAGACAGTTCTTCCGCCGCCATTTTTGCCACCGTTGCCGAACAGTTCACAGTTGTAACAATGCCAACGAAATTTCTCGTCCCGACAGTTCCATTTTGCCGGGCATATCCTTGGAAGGTCGGGATCTGTCCAGCCGGAACATAATCGACATTTGGTAGCTCACTCCCATAGACATAGTCCCGGTCATAATCGATCATTTGCGCGTTATGAACGTGAACATGTGTGCCCGCGGCGATGTCATGGATGGCTTCAGCAATCACTTGACCGTATTTGATAATTCGCTCCCCTGCCTTGATGGGACACAGCGCCACCTTATGACCGGCCGGAATAAACTCTCCCGCCTTTGCAAGGTCTGGGCCCATGGCTTGGCCCGCTTCAACGGCGCTCATTGCAATCGCCACATTATCCTGCCGATCGAGAATAGTGCAGTTTTGTGTTTCAACCATGGATCTTTCCCTTCTTCAAAGACAAACTTTAATCAGCGACAACATTCTGGCGTTGGGTCCCCAGACCATCAATGCCTAGCTCCATCACGTCGCCGGCTTTGAGATAAGTGGGCGGCGTCATCCCCATCCCAACACCAGGCGGTGTTCCAGTCGATATCACATCACCCGGTTGCAGGCTCATGAATTGGCTGAGATGCGAGATGATCTGCGCCACGTCAAAAACCATTGTCTTGGTTGAGCCATTCTGACGACTTTCACCGTTCACCGTGAGCCACATATTCAGATTTTGTGGATCGGCAACGGCATCACTGGTTACCAGATAGGGGCCAATTGGTCCAAAGCTGTCCGCAGACTTACCTTTAACCCACTGACCACTGCGTTCAGTCTGGAAAGCACGTTCAGACACATCATTGATCACACAATATCCTGCGACAAATTCAAGCGCCTCCGCTTCGCTGACATATTTGCAGTCCTTGCCGATGACCACTCCAAGTTCCACTTCCCAATCAGTTTTTACTGACCCGCGCGGGATATGAACAAGATCGTTGGGGCCAGTGATTGCAGAAGTGGCTTTCATAAAGATGATCGGCTCATCCGGCAGAGACGCACCTGTCTCAGCCGCATGGTCAGAATAATTCAAGCCAATACAGATAAACTTACCCACATTCGCAACGCATGCACCAATCCGAGGATTGCCTGTAACCAGCGGCAAGCTCTCAGGATCTGCTTCCTTTATTTTTTGAAGAGCACCATTACTCAAACACGCACCATCAATATCGCCGACCATACCGGAAAGATCCCGGATCTGACCCGCATCGTCCAGCAACCCAGGTTTCTCCTGCCCCTTGGGGCCGTACCGTAATAATTTCATTTTTAGTTTTCCCTGAATTTCTTGTTTTAGTATCATTCGCCCGGTTGGCGCTCAGATCGTCCAGCCACCGTCAATTACATGGGCTTGTCCAGATGTATAGGCAGAGGCGTCACTTGCTAAATAAACCACCAGTGCTGCAATTTCCTCCGGCTTGCCAAGCCGGCCCATGGGCTGGCGGGCGATAAATTGGGCCCGCGCTTTGTCATAATCTCCTGTTGCCATCAGTCTCTCTTCCAACGA